>NZ_JBKBVD010000015.1:0-74870 GCF_046289755.1 Paracoccus sp. (in: a-proteobacteria)
CGATCTGTTCCAGATCCTCCCCGAACTGACCGGAAAGCTGTAACCGCTTCTTCTTCACAAAAATATCCCGGGGGGAATCGCGCAAAGCGCGATGGGGGGCAGCGCCCCCCAACCCACGCCAAAGACACAGGCGCCGCCCCCCGACCGGGGGCGGTTTTGCATTGCAGCATGACCGCCCGCCGCCTATCGTCGCGCCGACAGGAACCGGGGGGTGTCACATGACAATTCAGACAGTCGGCGTGATCGGCGCAGGCCAGATGGGCAACGGCATCGCGCATGTCTTCGCGGTCGCGGGCTATGACGTGCTGCTGACCGATATCAGCCAGGACTCGCTCGACAAGGCGGTGGCCCTGATCGACCGCAACCTTGAACGTCAGGTCAGCCGCGACAAGATTTCGGCCGGGGACAAGGCCGCCGCCATGGCCCGCATCCGCACCACGATGCAGCTTGCCGATCTGGGCCAAAGCGATCTGGTGATCGAGGCCGCCACCGAACGCGAGACGGTCAAGCAGGCGATCTTTGCCGACCTGCTGCCGCATCTGAAACCGGAAACGATCCTGACCTCGAACACCTCGTCGATCTCGATCACCCGTCTGGCCTCGCGCACCGACCGCCCCGAGAAATTCATGGGCTTTCACTTCATGAACCCGGTCCCGGTCATGCAACTGGTCGAGCTGATCCGCGGCATCGCCACCGACGATCCGACCTATCAGGCGATGCTGGCCGTGGTCGCGAAACTGGGCAAGACCCCGGCCACCGCCGAGGATTTCCCCGCCTTTATCGTGAACCGCATCCTGATGCCGATGATAAACGAGGCGGTCTATACGCTTTACGAGGGTGTGGGCTCGGTCAGTTCGATCGACAGCGCGATGAAGCTGGGCACCAACCATCCGATGGGGCCGCTGGAACTGGCCGATTTCATCGGTCTGGACACCTGCCTCGCGATCATGAACGTGCTGCATGACGGGCTGGCCGATACCAAATACCGCCCCTGCCCGCTGCTGACGAAATATGTCGAGGCCGGATGGCTGGGCCGCAAGACCGGTCGCGGCTTTTACGATTATCGCGGCGACACGCCCGTTCCGACCCGCTGATCATCAGCCCTCGGGCGGTTGCACAGATCTTTGCGCGGGGCCGGTCATCCCGGCCCCGCATGTCGTCAGGCATCGGCCTTCGCGCCGCGCCTGTCCATGAACTGGTCGAACTCGGCCTTGTCCTTGGCCTCGCGCAGTTTCTCCAGAAAATCCATGAACTCGCGATGCTCATCCTCCAGACGCTTCAGCGTCTGCTCGCGATAGGCGTCAAAGGCGGCATTGCCGGTGGTGGGCGCGCTATAGCGCGGCGCGTGGCTGCGTTTGGTACGGTTGCTGCATCCGAACATGCGATTGCTCCAGATCATGTAAGCGAGAAGCGCCAGGCCGACCGGCCAGAACGCGATGAAACCCAGCACCATGGCCGCGATCCAGGCCATCCGGCCATGTCCGTCCAGCCAGTCCCGGCAGCGGGTCAGAAAATCGGTCACCCGCGACCCGGCCGGGGCCGGGGGCAGCACCTGTGAACCAGTGGTCATCCGTCATCTCCCAATGTTAATGTTAATCACATTTACATAGATGGGCAGGATTCTCCCGCCGTCAAGACAATCCGGCCGAAAAATTCACTCGGGGATCAGGCCCAGCCCGCGCAGATAGACGATGACGCCGCTCTCCAGCATTTCCGAGGGCGCGACGGGGCTGCGGCTGCCGGGCTTGCCACGGCTGAACAGCTCGACCACGCCATGGCTCAGCGCCCAGATATGGTTGGCGACCATGCGCGCGGGCGGGCGGCGATCGGGCGGCAGCCGCGCGGCCAGCGCCTCGGCGCCATTGACCAGCATGCCCTGCGCCCGGCCCGAGGCGGCAGACAGATCGGCATTCCCGGCGATCGACAGGCCCGATTCGAACATCGCCATGTAATAGCCGGGCCGCTCGGCGGCGAAATCCAGATAGGCCTGCCCCATGCGCAGAAAGGCGGTCAGCGCGCGCGGTCGCCCCGCGTCGAATGCCGCCTCCAGCCGCCCCGAAAATTCGACAAACCCCTGCCGCGCGACCTCTTCCAGCAGCTCTTCGCGGCCCTTGAAATGGCGATAGGGCGCGGCTGCCGACACGCCCGCGCGGCGCGCGGCCTCGGTCAGGGTAAAGGCCTGCGGCCCCTGTTCCTCGATCAGCGCGGCGGTCGCCTCGACCAGCGCCTGCCGCAGGTTGCCGTGGTGATAGGATTTGCGCTCGTTGGGCGGTGTGTCGGGCACTACATGCCTTCGCCGAAGTAGTCCCCGATCAGGGCCTCCAGCGCATCGGCCAGCGCAAGCGCATCCGGGCCGCGCGTGGTCACGGTGATCTGGCTGCCCCGCGGCGCGGTCAGCATCAGCAGCCCCATGATCGAATCGCCCGACACCTCCACGCCATCTTTCGCGACCTGCGCCTGCGCGTCGAACTGCTCGACCACATCGACGAATTTCGCACTGGCCCGCGCGTGCAGGCCCTTGATATTGATGATGGTCAGTTCACGGGTGACCGGACCGCTCATCTCAGATGGGGTCCGCTGTCCAGCCCCGCCTCGGGCGGCACGTTGTACGAGTTGATGTATTTCCGCCCGGCCTCCTTGGCAAAGGTGACGGCATCGGGCACCGACAGGTGGCGCGATTTGGCCAGCTTGACCAGCATCGGCAGGTTCGCGCCATACAGGATCGCGCGCCCCTGCACCGCACAGGCCGGCAGCGACAGGTTCGAGGGCGAGCCGCCGAACAGATCGGTCACCACCACAACGCCCTCGCCCCGGTCGACCGAGTTTGCGGCGGCCTTGATCTCGGCCGTCTTGGCGGCGCGGTCGTGGTCATCCTCGATCGCCACGGCGGCGATGCCCGCCTGCGGCCCGACCACATGCTCGACCGCCGAGAGATATTCCCTCGCCAATCCGCCATGGGCTACGATCACAATTCCAATCAACGCGTTCCACCACGTCCTGCAGGCCACATCATGCCGGCGCCCGTTTTTTGTCCAGCAATGCCTTGCTGACATGCGCCGTCTCAGTATCGGGGGGCAGCGCGGCAATCCGCCGCTCAAGTTCCCTGTGTCTTATTGACACCGGCCAGCCAGCATCTGCAAGCGCGACGGCCATCTTTTCCACCAAAGTGACAGAACGGTGTTGCCCGCCGGTACATCCAAAGCCGACCGACAGGTGGGATTTGCCCTCATCCATATGTGCAGGCAACAGAAATTCGACCAGATCGCGTGTTTTGGCAAAGAATTCCGCAAAGCGTGGGTCTGCGGTCACATGATTCTGTACCGCCGGGTCCAGCCCGGTCATGGATCGCAGCCCGGCCTGCCAGTGGGGATTCGACAGGAACCGGCAGTCGAACATCAGGTCCAGCCCGCGTGGCACGCCCCGCTTGTAGCTGAAGCTGTGCAGCGACACGCTCAGCCGCGTCGTCGCGCGGCTGTCGAACCAGCGCGTCAGCTCGTCGCGCAGATCATGGGGCGACAGCTCACTGGTATCGACCAGCACATCGGCCCGCGCCCGGATCGGCGCCAGCAGGTCAAGCTCGGCTGTGACCCCGGCCAGCGGCGCACGGTCGGGCGACAGCGGATGGCGGCGGCGCGTCTCGTTATAGCGGCGCACCAGCACATCGGCATCGCAGTCCAGAAACAGGACCTCGGGCGAGAATTCGGGCTGCCGGGTCAGCCGGTCGATCAGTTCGATCAGGTTGGCGGCCGAGAAGTCGCGGTTCCTGACATCCAGACCCAGAGCCAGCGGCACCGGCCGCGGCGGCCCGTCCAGCAGACGCGGGATCAGCGACAGCGGCAGGTTGTCGATCGCCTCGAACCCCAGATCCTCCAGCACATTGATCGCGGTCGCGCGTCCGGCCCCCGATGGCCCGGTCACCAGCACCAGCCGCTGCACGGCCTGCCCGTGCCCGCCGGGTCCCAGCGTGTTTGGCCCCTGCGGGCCGGTCCCCTGCGGGTTGGTCCCCTGCGGGTCTGGCCCGTCGTCGTCCCGGTTCTGCCCGCTCATTGCGAACCCCTTTTCGGTCACAGGCTTCGGTCACCGCGCCTCAGTCCAGTCGCCCCGCCAGCAGCATCTGCCGCAGTGCAGAATAAAGATGCGGGCGATACGGCCCCAACACAAGAGGCAGTGTCACCCCCAGCCACTCTGCCGCCCGACGCGGAGGCAGTCGCTGATCCTCAGGGCGTCCCAGATCGCAGACCAGCGCCAGCGGCACCGGCGGCGACGGGTCGGCCGCCAGAATACCGACCCCCCGCGCCTCGATCCGGCCCAGCAGGGGCTGGGGCGCCGACGCGATCAGCGCGCCACCGTCGCGCCTCAGATCCGTGCGGTCATCGGCCACCAGCATCGCACCCGCGGCCATCATCTCCAGCGCCAGACTGGACTTGCCCGCGCCCGACGGCCCCAGAATCATCAGCCCCACCCCACCCAATGCAACAGTGCTGCCATGCAGCTGGATCATGCGAATCACCTCTTGCGCCATTTCGTCGACGTTTCGGTAAATTTTGCACCAATCGCATCCCCTCACGGCCCTTCAGACAGCGTGTTTGCGATAACATTTATTGTTTGCGCTAACCGTTTGCGCTGTCTTGTTCCCACAGTTCGGACCCGTGCTATAGCCGCGATTGTTGCGTCACGAAACCGTCGCAGCCGTCCCAACAGTTACGGAGCCAGAGGAAGATGACGATGCGCGTAAACCCCAACTGCCGGCTTGAAGATCAGGGCATCGAGGGGCTGGGCCAGGTCTATTACAACCTGCTGGAACCGGCTCTGATGACCGAAGCGGTCGCGCGCGGCGAAGGCAGGTTGGGGCTTGGCGGCGCCTTTCTGGTGACGACCGGCGCCCATACCGGCCGCTCGCCCAAGGATAAATTCGTCGTCCGCACCCCTGCCGTCGAAGACAGCATCTGGTGGGACAACAACCGCCCGATGACCCCCGAGGCCTTCGATCTGCTGCATGCCGACATGCTGGCCCATATGAAGGGCCGCGACTATTTCGTGCAGGACCTGTTCGGCGGCGCCGATGCCGACAACCGCCTCGATGTGCGCGTCATCACCGAAATGGCCTGGCACGGTCTGTTCATCCGCCACCTGCTGCGCCGCCCCGAGGCGGCCGAGCTGGCGACCTTCACCCCCGAATTCACCATCATCAACTGCCCCGGCTTCAAGGCCGATCCGGCCCGCCACGGCTGCCGCAGCGAAACCGTGATCGCGCTGAACTTCGAGAAGAAACTGATCCTGATCGCCAACACCGCCTATGCGGGCGAGAACAAGAAATCCGTCTTCACCCTGCTGAACTACCTGCTGCCCGCCCGCGGCATCATGCCGATGCATTGCAGCGCCAACCACGCGCCCGGCAATCCCGACGATTCGGCGGTGTTCTTCGGCCTCTCGGGCACCGGCAAGACGACGCTGTCGGCCGATCCCTCGCGCGTGCTGATCGGCGACGATGAACATGGCTGGTCCGACACCGGCATCTTCAACTTCGAGGGCGGCTGCTACGCCAAGACCATCAACCTGTCGGCCAAGGCCGAGCCGGAAATCTACGCCACCACCTCGCGTTTCGGCACCGTGGTCGAAAACATGGTGTTCGATCCCGACAGCCTCGAGCTGGATTTCGAGGATAACTCGATCACCGACAACATGCGCTGCGCCTATCCGCTGGACGCCATCTCGAACGCCTCGCCCACCAGCCTCGGCGGCCATCCCCGCAATGTCATCATGCTGACCTGCGACGCTTACGGCGTGCTGCCACCCATCGCACGGCTGACGCCTGCGCAGGCCATGTATCACTTCCTGTCGGGCTTCACCTCGAAAACGCCGGGCACCGAGGTCGGCGTGACCGAGCCGCTGCCCACCTTCTCGACCTGTTTCGGCGCCCCCTTCATGCCCCGCCGCCCCGAGGTCTATGGCAAGCTGCTGCAAGCCAAGATCGCCCAGCACGGGGCAAGCTGCTGGCTGGTGAACACCGGCTGGACCGGCGGCGCCTTCGGCACCGGCGCGCGCATGCCCATCGCCGCGACCCGCGCGCTGCTGGCCGCAGCCCTGGATGGCAGCCTGAACGATGCCGAATTCCGCCGCGATCCGAATTTCGGCTTCGAGGTGCCGGTCAGCGTGCCCGGCGTCAGCGCCGTGCTGCTGGACCCGCGCCAGACCTGGGCCGATCCTGCCGCCTATGACGCGCAGGCCCGCAAGCTGGTGCAGATGTTCTGCGACAACTTCGCACAATATCTGGACGCCATCGACGACGAGGTCCGCGCCGCCGCCATCGGCTGAGAGGCCAGCCCAGAAAACCGGAAAACCCGCGCCCTTGGGCGCGGGTTTTTCTCATCTCGCCGGGGGGCGTCAGCCCCCCGTCCGCAAGGTCACACGCCGAGGCAATAGCGCATGACCGCCTTTTGCGCATGCAGCCGGTTCTCGGCCTCGTCCCAGATGACCGAGGCCGGGCCGTCCATCACCGCGCTGGTCACCTCATCCTCGCGATGCGCGGGCAGGCAATGCATGAACAGCGCATCCGGCCGCGCCCGCGCCATCAGCGCCTCGTTGATCTGATAGCCGCGCAGCTGGTTGTGGCGGCGTTCCTTGGCCGATTGCGGATCATGCATGCTGACCCAGGTGTCGGTGACGACCAGATCGGCGCCGATCACCGCCTTGTTCGGATCACGCTCGATCGTGACCGGGTGGCCCTGCGCTGCGGCATAGTCCAGCCATTCGCGTTCGGGGTCCAAAGGCGGCGGGCCGGTAAAGGTCAGGTCGAACCCGAACTGCCCCGCCGCATGGGCAAAGCTGGCAAAGACATTGTTGCCATCGCCCGACCAGACCACCTTCTTGCCCGCGATCGGGCCGCGATGTTCCTCGAAGGTCATGATGTCAGCCATGATCTGGCAGGGATGGGTGCGGTTGGTCAGCCCGTTGATGACCGGCACGGTCGCATATTCGGCCATCTCCTGCAGCGTGGCCTCCTCGAAGGTGCGGATCATGATCAGATCGACATAGCGCGACAGCACGCGGGCGGTGTCGGCAATCGTCTCGCCATGGCCCAGCTGCATCTCGGAGCCTGACAGCACCATGGTCTGCCCGCCCATCTGCCGCACGCCCACGTCAAAGCTGACCCTTGTGCGGGTCGAGGGCTTTTCAAAGATCAGCGCCACCATGCGGCCCGCCAGCGGCTGGTCGTCATCGGGCGTGCCCTTGGGGCGGTCGTTGCGGGCGGTCTTCATCGCGCGGGCAGTGTCGATGATCGAGCGCAGCGCGGCCTTGTCGGTGGTATGAATGTCTAGAAAATGCGTCATTTGTCTGGCTTTCGGCGATTTGGGCAAGCAAGCCCTGCAGGGCGGGCCGGGTCAAGGGGCGAGGCCGTGAAAAAAAAGAGGGGCGCTGCCCCGCCGCGCGTTCCGCGCGACTCCCCGGGATATTTGCGTGAAGAAGAAGCCGGGGCCTGCCTCATCGGAGGCGGGTCATGACGCGGACGGGATGGCCCTCGCCGTCGATGCGGATGTCGCTGCCGGAAAATCCGGCATTTTCATAGGCGCGGATCGCGCGCGCGTTTTCGGGGTCGGGGTCGATGGCCAGCACCGGGGACTGGCGCAGCAGCAGATCGCCAAGCGCGCGCAGCCAGCGGCTGCCATGGCCGCGCCCCGCAGGCCCCGAGAACAGGTCGATGGCGATGGCATCGGCGGGCAGATGGGCGAAATGGGGCGCGGGCCATGCCTGCACCGGATAGTGCTGGGCATAGGCGATGGGCTGACCGTCCAGCAGGGCGATCACCTGCGTCATCGCCGGGTGGTCCAGATCCCCGGACACGAGCGCGATCTGGCGATCGACCCCCTCCCACCAGGCTGCCACCTCGGGTGCGGCCAGCCAGCCCGCCAGCATCGGCAGGTCGTCGCGGGTCACCGGCCGGAAGCTGTAGTCAGGCATTCTGATCCGCCCTGAGCTCCGCCGCCACCTCGGATGCCGCCCGGTCGAGGCGGGCCACCGCCTCGGCGATCTCATCCTCGGTGATGTTCAGCGGCGGCAGCAGGCGCAGCACATTGTCGGCGGCGGGCACCGTCAGCAGGTGCTGGGCATAGCCCGCCCGGACCAGATCGACCGGGGCGGGCCTGCATTTCAGCCCCAGCATCAGCCCCTGACCGCGCACGCCCTCGAAGATCTCGGGATGGCTGGCCACCAACCCCTCCAGCTTTTGCCGGAACAGGGCGCTCTTGCGGTTCACCTCGGCCAGAAAGGCGTCATCGGCCACGATCTCCATCACCCGCGTGCCGACCGCGCAGGCCAGCGGGTTGCCGCCATAGGTGGAGCCATGCGTGCCCGCCACCATGCCCGCCGCCGCCGCTCCGGTCGCCAGCAGCGCCCCCAGCGGAAAGCCGCCGCCAATGCCCTTGGCGACCATCATGATGTCGGGCGTGATCCCCGCATATTCATGCGCGAACAGCCGCCCCGTCCGGCCCATGCCGCATTGCACCTCGTCCAGCACCAGCAGCGCGCCGGTCGCGTCGCACAGCGCCCGGATCTGGCGCAGGACCTCATCGGGCACCGGGCGGATGCCGCCCTCGCCCTGCACCGGCTCCAGCATCACCGCCGCCGTGCGCCCGGTGATCGCGGCCGTCACCGCCGCCATATCCCCCGTCAGCGCGTCCCATGGCAGGGTGCGGAACCCCGGCATCAGCGGGCCGAAGCCCCTGGTCATCTTGTCCGACCCCGAGGCCGCGATGGCGCCGGTGGAGCGTCCGTGGAACGCGCCTTCAAAGGTGATGATCTCGATGCGGTCGGGATCGCCCGCATGGTCCCAGTATTTGCGCACCATCTTGATCGCCAGTTCGGCGGCCTCGGTGCCCGAATTGGTGAAAAACACCGTCTCGGCAAAGGTCCTGTCGGTCAGCAGATCGGCCAGCCGCTCCTGTTCCGGGATCTGATAGAGGTTCGAGACATGCCAGATCCGCCCCGCCTGCGCCGTCAGCGCCGCGACCAGATCGGGGTTGGCATGCCCCAGCACATTGACCGCGATCCCCGCGCCCAGATCCAGGTATCGCGTCCCGTCAGCGGTGATGGCCCAGGAGCCTTCGCCCCGTTCGAACGCCAGAGGGGCACGGTTATAGGTCGGCAGGACATGCGGGATCATGGGCAGGGCCTCGGATCAGGGGATGGGGGGCAGACAAGCAGGGACGCGGACCGTCAGGGGTCGCATCAGCGTCGGTTGGACAGGGCGCATCGCTTGTTCATGGGCGGCAGGATGCGCGCGCTTGCCCCGACACGCAAGAGGAAATCGCGGCCTCAGGGCTTCATCCGGTATCCGATGCGCAGCCAGTGCCAGGCCAGCACCAGCACCCCCGCCAGCACCAGCGTGCAGACGATCAGCCCCTGAACCGGCGACGAATCACTGACCCCGGTGACGCCGTACCGCGCCCCGTCGATCAGATAAAAGATCGGGTTCCAGTGCGAGATGGTGTTGAACGGCTCGGGCAGGGCCTGCACCGAATAGAAGGTGCCCGACAGAAAGCTCAGCGGGGTGACGATAAAGTTGCTGATCGCGGCCATCTGGTCGAATTTCTGCGCCATGATCCCGGCCAGAATCCCCAAAGCCCCCATCAGGCAGGCCGCCATCAGCACGAAGGCCAGCAGCCACAGCGGATGTTCGACCCCCCGCCCGGTGACCAGCACCATGCCGGTCCCGATCACCACCGCCACCAGCGCCGCGCGCACCACCGAGCCCGCCAGATAGCCCGCCAGCAGTTCCGCCCCCGACAGCGGCGGCATCAGCGTGTCCACGATATTTCCCTGCACCTTGGCCGCCGTGATCGAGCTGGAGCTGTTGGCGAACGCGTTCTGGATCACCGTCATCATCAGGATGCCCGGCCCCAGAAAGACCAGATAGGGCAGGCCCATCACCTCGCCCCGGTTCCCGCCCAGCGCCAGCGCAAAGACCAGCACGAACAGCCCCGCCGTCATCAGCGGCGCGAACACCGTCTGCTGCCAGACCGCCATGAAGCGCATGACCTCGCGCCGGGCCAGCGTGCGCAGCCCCAGCCAGTTGACGCGGCCAAAGCGGCGCACCCCCATGGCGCGGTCAGGGATGCGGTCGGCGAGGCTGTCGGCGCCTGTGCGCGGGGGGATCGGTGACATGGTCATGCGGCAGTCCTTGAATTCGGGCGCTTCGGCGGCTAAATCTCGGCATCCCGTTTGTGACGGGACCAATCGCAGGTTACAAGATGGGGCGGCAGGTCAGACCCGCCCGGAAAGGCTGCCATGTCCTGGACGGATGATCGTGTCGAGACGCTGAAACGCATGTGGTCCGAGGGCCAGTCGGCCAGCGCCATCGCCAAGGAACTGGGCGGCGTGACCCGCAACGCCGTGATCGGCAAGGTGCACCGCCTTGGCCTGTCGAACCGCACCGAAGAGGCCGAGGCCCCCGCGCCCGAGCCTGCCCCCGAACCGGCCCCCGCCCCCGCGGCCGAGAAAAGGCCCGAAAAGAAACCCGCAGCCCCCGTGCGCCCCGAGCCTGTGGCCGAAACCGTGGCCGAGGCGCCCCGCCGCGCCGAGGCCGCCGCAGCCCCCCGCGCGCCCGAACCGGCCGAGCAGCCCGCACCGGCAGTCTTTACGCCCGTCCCGCGCCGCCCGATCGTGCCCGCGGGCCAGCCGCTGCCGCCCCAGCCCTCGGCCAATGAAATCTCGCCCGAGGCGCTGGCCTCGGTGCGCGAGGTCGAGAAAAAGGCCCGCAAGCTGACGCTGATGGAACTGACCGAGCGGACCTGCAAATGGCCCATCGGCGATCCGGCCACCGAGAAATTCTGGTTCTGCGGCCTGCCCTCGGTCGCGGGCAAACCCTATTGCGAGGCCCATGTCGGCGTCGCCTTCCAACCCATGAGCTCGCGCCGCGACCGCCGTCGCTAGGCCCGGCTACTCTGCATGACAAAGGCCGCCCCTCGGGGCGGCCTTTTTCGTACACCTGTCTGCTGCCGCGATCAGGCGGGAAAATTCGGACGGCAGCGCTTGTAATAGATGGCCCCGCCCAGCAGCGCCCCGATCAGCCAGGCATAACCCGACAGCGCGCTGAGGAACGGCACCCAGACCGCCGCGACCGAGAACACGGCCGCCAGCCCGAATGCAACCAGCGCATTGTCATGCCAGCCGTCCCGATAGTGATAGGTCCCGCCCTGCATGTTGTACAGATCGGCGCGGTTCAGAACCTTTTTCCGCAGCATGTAGTAATCCACGATCAGGATACCGTAGAGCGGCGCCAGAGTGGCCCCCAGAGTGTTGACAAAACCGCCGATGCCAAACTCGCTGATAAAGCTGGTCCAGAACCCGCCGATCACCAGCGCAAAGCCCGAGGTAATCAGCCCGGCCTTGCGGAAACTGATCTTGCCGGGCGCAAGGTTGGCAATGCCATTCACGGCGGGGATGAAATTGGCGACCAGATTGATCCCGACCGTCGCGGCAAAAAAGGTGATCGCCGCAATCACGGCCAGCAGCACGCTGTCGGTCCGTTCGACGATCTCGGTCGGGTTGATCAGCGCCTCGCCATAGACGACCGCCGCGCCCGCCGTGGTCAGCAGCGCCAGCGCCGAGAACAGGATCATGTTCAGCGGCAGCCCCGCAAGATTGCCCAGAACCATCGACCGCCGGTCACGGGAATAGCGCGAAAAATCGCTGAAATTGATCATCACGGCAGCGAAATAGGCGACCATGGTGCCGACGATGGCCACAAAGCCGCTGATCTCGGTGCCCCATGTGCCTT
Organism: Paracoccus sp. (in: a-proteobacteria); assembly: GCF_046289755.1. Lineage (GTDB taxonomy): Bacteria > Pseudomonadota > Alphaproteobacteria > Rhodobacterales > Rhodobacteraceae > Paracoccus. The sequence goes on from NZ_JBKBVD010000015.1 coordinate 11,777, forward strand.
CCGGATTGGCAAAGATCGTCTGCGCCTGGCTCAGCAGCTGCCCGTCGGCCTTGACCCACAGCACCACGACCAGCGCGATCATCACCAGATAGACGAATGGCCCGGCGATGTTCAGGAAGGTCTCGACCCAGTTCATGCCGCGCCAGAAGATGACGATATGCAGCGCCCAGACCACCAGAAACGACAGCCAGTCGATCGCCGTCAGGCCCAGAAACTCTGCCCCGCCGGTGGCACCGGTCAGCGACCGCACCAGCAGCGCCATCGCGGTCGAGGCAAAGAAGACCTGCACCCCGTACCAGAACACCGCCACCGTCGCGCGCAGCAGCGCAGGCAGCTTGGCGCCCTGCGTGCCCATGCTGGCGCGGGCAAAGACCGGATAGGGGATACCATAACGCTCGCCCGCATCGCCCGACAGGTTGACCAGCAGCATGACCAGCAGCCCCGCCGCGATCAGCGCCGCAAACGCCGTCCAGCCGCTGACCCCGTAAGAGATGAACAGCGAGGCCACCAGCGTGTAGCCGAACAGCGACTGGATGTCGTTGGCCCAGATGTTGAAGATGGCAAACCAGCCCCAGGTCTTTTCGTCCTTGCCGACCGGCTCCAGCGTGTCGTCGTCGCCCGGTGACAGGGCGCCCTCCATGGTGATGTCTTGCATTGTTAACATGTCCCTTGATTATGGACGGAATCGAAAAACCGTCATTGTTTTCGGACAGATTGACTCATTATCAGGAATTGTCGCACAGTTTTCTGCAGAAAGTTAACAATGTTCAGAAACTGGCGCGTTTGCAGGCAGTTTCGTCGCACCCGGCCCCAGGACGCGCGACCATGACACCGGCGCCAGCGGTCGGCGCCCATTCCTTAACACCCCCTTAACCCCCCGCCCGCAAGCGGTGTACGCCCTGTGCCTCTCCTGTGCCGCCCCTGTGCACGCCCTGTGAGGCCCGATCCCCAGCATTTGCTGGCCCCGCCGCGCCCCCGCCCCGCCGGGTGTTGCGCGGCACAGCCCGCGCAACGCACGCAGACTTTCATTCACCCCGCAACGGGGCTAGAGATGCGCGACCCCGAAAGGACGCATGCCATGGCCCGCCACCTCATCACCTCCGCCCTGCCCTATATCAACGGCATCAAGCATCTGGGAAATCTCGTCGGCTCACAGCTTCCGGCGGACCTTTATGCCCGCTATCTGCGGGCGCGCGGGCACGAGGTCATGTTCATCTGCGCCACCGACGAACACGGCACGCCCGCGGAACTGGCCGCCGCGAAAACCGGCGAGGCGGTGGCCGATTACTGCGCCCGCATGCACGCTGAACAGCAGGCGCTGGCCGATGGGTTCGGGCTGTCTTTTGACCACTACGGGCGGTCCTCCAGCGACCGCAACCGGCGCCTGACCCAGCACTTTGCGGGGCGTCTGGCCGATCAGGGCTATATCCGCGAAGTCTCTGAAAAACAGGTCTATTCCCACGCCGACGGCCGCTTTCTGCCCGACCGTTACATCGAGGGCACCTGCCCCAATTGCGGCTATGACAAGGCGCGCGGCGACCAGTGCGAGAACTGCACCAAGCAGCTGGACCCGACCGATCTGATCGACCCGCGCAGCGCGATTTCGGGCAGCACCGATCTTGAGGTGCGCGAGACCAAGCACCTCTATCTGCGCCAGTCCGCGCTGAAGGATCAGATCGCCGCATGGATCGACGGCAAGGCCGGTTGGCCGATCCTGACCACCTCGATCGCGCGCAAATGGCTGAACGACGGCGACGGTCTGCGCGACCGGGGCATCACCCGAGATCTGGACTGGGGCGTGCCGGTGCGGCGCGGCGATCAGGACTGGCCGGGGATGGAGGGCAAGGTCTTCTACGTCTGGTTCGACGCCCCGATCGAATATATCGGCGCGACCGCCGAATGGGCCGACGCGCAGGGCGAGGGCGACGCCGCATGGCGCCGCTGGTGGCGTCTGGACGAGGGCGCAGAAGACGTCACCTACACCCAGTTCATGGGCAAGGATAACGTTCCCTTTCATACACTTAGCTTTCCGGCAACGCTGATCGGATCGGGCGAGCCGTGGAAGATGGTCGACTATATCAAGTCGTTCAACTACCTGACCTATGACGGTGGCCAGTTCTCGACCAGCCAGGGGCGCGGCGTCTTCATGGACCACGCGCTGGAGATTTTGCCTGCCGATTACTGGCGCTGGTGGCTCTTGTCGCACGCCCCCGAATCCGGCGACAGCGAGTTCACATGGGAGAATTTCCAGCAATCCGTGAACAAGGATCTGGCCGATGTGCTGGGCAATTTCGTCAGCCGCATCACCAAGTTCTGCCGCGCCAAATTCGGCGAGGCCGTCCCCGAAGGCCCCGCCTACGGCCCCGAGGAACTGGCCCTTATCGCCGCGCTGACCACCCGCATCCGCGCCTATGAAGGCAATATGGCCGCGATGGAGGTGCGCAAGGCCGCGTCCGAGCTGCGCGCCATCTGGGTGCTGGGCAACGAATATCTGCAATCGGCCGCCCCTTGGACTGTCTTCAAGACCGACCCCGCGCAGGCGGCGATGCAGGTCCGCATGGGGCTGAACCTGATCCGGCTTTACGCGATCCTGTCGCAGCCCTTCATCCCCTTTGCCGCGCAGTCCACGCTGGCGGCGATGAACGCCCCCGACGCGGACTGGCCCGACGATGTCAGCGCGGCGCTGGAGGCCCTGCCCGCAGGCCACGCCTTTACCGTGCCCGATGTCCTCTTCGCCAAGATCAGCGACGAGGACCGCGCCGCATGGGCCGAGCGCTTCAAGGGCGTGCGCGCCTGATCCCCGCCACCTGATCGCCCGCGTCTTTGCGTCCCGCGACAGCACGGGGGGCATCCTGCCCCCCGCACCCCCCTGGGCCGCGCGACCGGGATGCCGGCATCGCGCCCACCGTGTCATTTCAGCCACAGCCGCCCCGGCTCCCCGCCCGGCGCGGTTGTCGTCCGAAAACCACAGGCTTATTCCCGACAAACTTACCCAGGTATGCGGCCCGTTCCCTCTGTCGCGACCCCAGGCATGTGATCCCTCATCGCCGGAGACTGTTCCCATGCCGCACCCCGCTGCATCGCGCACCCATGCCTTGCGCAAGCCGCTGTTCCTGACCTCGACCGCGCTGGCCCTGACGCTGACCGCAACGGCGCCCTCCGCGCTGGCGCAGGACAGCCAGCCCCTGCTGCTGGACGAGATCGTCATCACCGCATCGGGCTTTGAGCAGAACGTGGCCGACGCCCCCGCCAGCATCACCGTCATCTCGGGCGAGGATCTGGCACGGCGCAATATCACCAGCCTGTCGGATGCGCTGCGCGAGGTGCAGGGCGTGTCCACCACCGGCATCGCCAATGAGCAGGACATCAATATCCGCGGCCTTCCGGGCCAGTACACGCTGATCCTTGTGGACGGCAAACGCCAGTCCACCCGCCAGTCACGCACCAATGGCGATGCCGGCTTTGAGCAGAGCTTTACCCCCCCGGCCGCCGCCATCGAGCGGATCGAGGTCGTGCGCGGGCCGATGTCCTCGCTCTATGGGTCGGACGCGATGGGCGGGGTCATCAACATCATCACCAAGCCGGTGGCCGACCGCTGGACCGGCTCGGTCACCGCCGAGGCGACCCTGCCCGAACGGCGCGAGGACGGCTCGACCCGGCAGCTGTCCTTCTATGCCAGCGGCCCGATCGTGGCCGATCAGCTGGGCCTGCAACTCTGGGGCCGCAAGCTGGACCGCAGCGAGGCGCGCGTCATCGACGGGGCCCGCGACCGCGACCTGACCGATCTGTCGGCGCGCCTGACCTGGACCCCGGCCCCGGACCATCAGATCAGCCTGCAGGGCGGGCGCAGCGTGATCGAGGATCTGGGCCGCGTGGGCCGCACCATCCCCGAGACCGATTTCCGCGGCACGCCCCAGAATGACAGCCTGCAGGAAAACACCCGCAAACACGGGCGCCTTGGCTATGAAGGCCAATGGGGCGCGACGCGGGCCGACCTGTCGGTCCAGCGCGAGACCGGGCAGCGCACGACCGCCTCGGGCAATGGCGCGGTGGGGCTGTCGGCGGCGCCGCGCGCGCCCAAGGTCACGAACACGGTCTATGACGCCAAATTCTCGACCCCGCTGTCCTGGCAGGGCCAGCATATGGTGACGTTCGGCGGGCAATATGACCGCGCCTCGGTGACGGACCAGAATCCCGGTCTGGGTGACGGCGTGACCTATCGCTTCCGCACCTCGCAATGGGCGCTGTTCGCCGAGGATGAATGGAAACCGGCCGAGGATGTCGCCCTGACCCTTGGCGCGCGCTATAACGACCACAAGGAATTCGGCAGCCATGTCACACCGCGCCTCTACGGGGTCTGGAATGCGACGCCGGACCTGACGCTCAAGGGCGGCGTCTCGACCGGGTTCCGGGCGCCGGATGTGCGCTCGATCGTGCCGGGCTATTTCTACACGACCGAGCGTGGCGCGGGCGTGATCGTGTCGAACCCCGGCCTGCAACCCGAGAAAAGCACCAGCTACGAGCTGGCCGCGCTGTATGCCGGGGCGGGCTATAATCTGGGCGCGACGATGTTCCGCACCGATTTCCGCAACAAGATCGAAAGCGCCAAGACCGACGGGCGGGTCGAGGTCGGCGGACAGGGCTATAACCGGTGGGAGTGGTTCAACATCGGCGAGGCGCGGCTGCAAGGGGTCGAACTGACCGCAGACTGGGACGCGACCGCCGATGTGACGCTGCGCGCCTCTTACAGCTTTGTCGATTCCGAACAGCAGACCGGCAGTTATGCGGGCCTGCCGCTGGCGCGCACGCCGCGCCACTCGGCCAGCGTGACGGCGGACTGGCGCACGCCGGTCGATGGGCTGGAGGCCTGGGGCGCGGTCAACTATCACGGCCACGAGGTCGCGGCAGGCGCGCGTGTGGGCACCAACGGGCGCCCCCATGCCACCGATGCCAGCGGCGCGGTGATCGCCTATGAATATGGCGACTATCTGACCGTCGATCTGGGCGCGTCCTACCGGCTGTCAGAGAATGCCGTGGTCAATGGCGCGGTCTATAACGTGCTGGACCGCGACATCACCATGTCCGACAACAACACGGTCGGCGAAGGCCGCCGGTTGTGGCTGGGCCTGACCGCCGAATTCTGACGACATGCGCCCGGCGGTGGACATTCCCCCGCCGGGCGGCTTTCATCCGGTCCATCAAGCAAGGAGACCCGGATGACCCATTGCATCCTGATTGGCGCCCCGGTGGATGAGGGCCAGCGCCGCCCCGGCTGCCTGATGGGCCCGGCGGCCTATCGCACGGCGGGGCTGGCCACGACGCTCAGCGCGCTTGGCCACGGGGTCGAGGATCGCGGCGATGTGGCCCCCACCGGCATCGGCGCCGAGACCTGCGCCAATCCCGCCGTCCACCACCTGCCCGAAACCATCGCCTGGACGCGCGCCCTGCTTGAGGCCACGCAGGCGGCCATGGCGGACGGCATGCCCATGATCATGGGCGGCGATCATTCGCTGGCGCTTGGCACGGTGGCGGGGGTGGCGGCCCATGCGGCCTCGGTGGGCCGCCCGCTGTTCGTGATCTGGCTGGACGCGCACAGCGATTTCCACACGGTCGCCTCGACCACCTCGGGCAATCTGCACGGCACGCCGATGGCCTATGCCAGCGGCTTGCCGGGCTTTGATCCATTCCCGCCCTTCCCCGCCCCGATCCCCGGCGAGAATATCTGCATGTTCGGCATCCGCAGTGTTGATCCCGCCGAATATGCCGCCATGCAGCCGACCGAGATCACGGTCAATGACATGCGGGTGCTGGACGAACAGGGGATCGTGGCGCCCCTGCGCGGTTTTCTGGACCGGGTCCGGGCGGCGGGCGGGCTGCTGCATGTCAGTCTGGACGTGGACTTCCTCGACCCCTCGATCGCGCCTGCGGTCGGCACCACCGTCCCCGGCGGCGCCACCTTCCGCGAGGCGCATCTGGTGATGGAGCTGCTGCACGAATCGGGGCTGGTCACCTCGCTGGATCTGGTCGAGCTGAACCCCTTCCTGGATGAACGCGGCCGCACGGCGAAACTGATGGTCGATCTGGTCGGCAGCCTGATGGGCCGCAAGGTCTTTGACCGCCCCACCCGCAGCTACGGCTGACCCGCGCCAGTTTTGCCTTGGGAAAAATATCCCGCGGGGTGAGCCGCGCCCGGAACAAGGTCCGGTGGACCTTGTTCAGCGGCGAACGCCCGGCGCTTGGCGCCGGGCTGGGGGGCGCGAAGCCCCCGGCCTCTCCCTACCAGAGCCGCGGCTCGCGCGCATGGAACCGGCGCGCTGCGGCCTGAACGAACGCCTCGGGCTCCAGCCCGGTGACGCCCTCGTCCGGCTCGACCCCTGCCGCTTTCAGCAGCGGACCTGCCGCCTCATCCGCGCCGATGGCCTTCAGATGCGCGAAGGCGTCGGAGACGAAATCAATCGCCGGCTTGTATTTTGCCAGCACCGCCGCGTCACCCTCTCCCAGCACCAGCGCCACCGCGTCAAACAGCACCGAGGGCTGCCCCGCCAGCTGCGCGTCAGCCCGGCCGCGCTGGCGATGGATCAGCACCGCCTTGCCGCCTTCGGCCTTGATCGCCTCTGTCAGCGCCTCGACCTGGGCCTCGTCGGCACCATCGCCCAGCAGGATACCGACCTGACGCCCCTTCAGCGTCGGCTTGGCGCGCTTTGCGATCGACAGCGCGTCCGAGGGCGCCATGTCGATGGGTTCGCGGAAGGGTACGGCGCGGGCGGGCATGTCCTCGGCCAGTTCCTCGGCCACGGCGGCGGCCAGATCCTCGTCGATCACGCGCAGATGGCCCAGCACGCGCTGGATCACATGGCCCAGCCCGACCTTGGACAGCTCGAAGACCAGCGCATCCGCGATATGGTGCTGCTCGGTCTCGGTCTGGCTGCGATAGAACAACCGCGCCTGGCTGTAGTGGTCGCCGAACAGTTCTGGCCGCACCCGCAGCTTCTGATCGGGCTGGTTGCCCAGATCGGTCATGGTCCGGTGCGTCGTATAGCCATCTTCACTGGCGCGCGGACCGGGATCTTCGCCCGCCTCGTTCAGGCTGTTGGGCTCGTAATTCGCGCGGCCCCGCGGCACGGCCATCTGCATCATCCCGTCGCGCTGAAAATTGTGCATCGGGCATTTGGGCGCATTGATCGGCAGCTGATGGAAATTCGCAGTGCCAAGCCGTGATTTCTGCGTATCCAGATAGCTGAACAGCCGCCCCTGCAGCAGCGGATCATCGGTAAAGTCGATGCCGGGCACGATATTGGCGGGGCAAAAGGCCACCTGCTCGGTCTCGGCAAAGAAGTTGTCGGGATTACGGTCCAGCACCATGTGGCCGATGATGCGGACGGGAATCTCCTCTTCAGGGATCAGCTTGGTCGCGTCCAGCACGTCATAGGGCTGCGCCGCCGCCCATTCCGCGTCGAACACCTGAATTCCCAGATCCCATTCGGGGAAATCGCCTGCGGCAATCGCCTCCCACAGGTCGCGGCGGTGATAGTCCTGATCGGCGCCCGCCGTCTTGACCGCCTCGTTCCAGACCTGAGACTGCAGGCCCAGGCGCGGCTTCCAGTGGAATTTCACAAAGCTGGATCTGCCCCCGGCATTGACCAGCCGGAAGGTGTGGACGCCAAACCCCTCGATCATGCGATAGCTGCGCGGAATGCCGCGATCCGACATGGCCCACATGATCATATGCATGGATTCCGGCATCAGCGACACGAAATCCCAGAAGGTGTCATGCGCGCTGGCGGCCTGCGGATAGCCGCGATCGGCCTCCATCTTCACCGCGTGGATCAGGTCGGGGAACTTCAGCGCGTCCTGAATGAAGAACACCGGGATGTCATTGCCGACCAGATCCCAGTTGCCTTCCTCGGTGTAGAACTTGACGGAGAAGCCGCGCACATCGCGGGGCGTGTCGACGCTGCCCGCCCCGCCCGCAACGGTAGAGAACCGCGTGAAGACCGGCACCCGGCCCTTGCTGGCAAACAGGCTGGCGCGCGACAGTTCGGGGATCGGGTCGGTGCATTCGAAATAGCCATGCGCGCCCGAGCCGCGGGCGTGGACGATCCGTTCCGGGATGCGCTCATGGTCAAAGTGGAAAATCTTTTCCCGCAGCATGAAATCTTCCAGCAGGGCCGGGCCGCGTGGCCCCGCCGTCAGGCTGTTCTGATTGTCCGAAACCGGGATGCCCTGATTGGTGGTCAGGGGCTGGCCACCGCGCTGATGCAGCTCTCCCCCCTTGCCTTGCGTCTCGCTGAACCGGGTCATGTGATGTCCTGTCATTCGCTGGATTTGCTGGGGCCCAACCCCCGGCTGCGGCCGATGTTCCGGCCTGCCATGCGGGCAGTCGGCGAGACGGGGCCAAACCCCTGCGCGGCATCACCAATTTCCTGTCGCATCGGGCGCGGCGATATGGCATGACGCCTGCCATGCGGACGTGGCGAAATCGGTAGACGCAGCAGACTTTGACGATTGGAGTGCCCGGTCTGGGGAAACCCCCGGTGCAGAACCGCTCAAATTCGGGGAAAGCTCTGGGTCGCAAGGCCCGTGCCAATCCCGAGCCAAGCCCCCCAAAGACGGGGAAGGTGTAGAGACTAGACGGGCGGCGCCTACAGCCTGACGGCCATGGCGAAGGGATAGTCCAGACCACGAACGGGGGGCGCGTCGCGCCCTGCGGCGGCGAAAGCCGAAGTGGTATGAAAATCTGTTTTCCGTAAGGAAGTGCGGGTTCAAGTCCCGCCGTCCGCACCATCCCGCCGCCGCCCCCCGCCGGGGGGGGGCGGCGGTCGGTTTCAGGTTTCCTGTGGCCCGTTCTCGCGCGGGGGGCGGCCGATAATCTCGCGCAGGGCGTCCAGTTCGATGAAGTTGTCGGCCTGACGGCGCAGGTCATCGGCGATCATCGGCGGCTGGCTGCGGATCGTCGAGACGACCGAGACCCGCACCCCCTGCCGCTGCAGCGCCTCGACCAGAGGCCGGAAATCACCATCGCCGGAAAACAGCACGGCATGATCCAGACGCGGCGCCAGTTCCATGGCGGTCACGGCCAGTTCGATGTCCATATTGCCCTTGACCTTCCGCCTCCCCATGCCATCGGTGTACTCCTTGGCGGATTTGCTGACGACGCAGAAGCCGTTGTAATGCAGCCAGTCCACCAGCGGGCGGATCGGCGAATAATCATCCCCGTCCATCAGCGCGGTGTAGTAATAGGCGCGCATCAGTTTGCCGCGACGGTCGAACTCTTGTCGCAGCAGTTTATAGTCGATCTCGAACCCCAGGGCCTTGGCGGCGGCGTAAAGGTTTGCGCCGTCAATGAATATCGCCAGACGGTCATCCTTGTAGAACATCGGTGTTGCCTTCAATAAGTCTTGCTGCTTTGCAGACAAAGGACGCGCCGGGGTGAGGGGCCTGACGCCAATGTCCCATGTCAATCCTTGTAGAACGGGAAGTAGATGATGTTTAACCTGTCTTCTGGTATAGTCGCGCTAGGGGCGAACCTTCCCGCATCCACGCACAGCCTGTGGCAGACTCTGCGGCAGACCGTGGGCATTCTGCATAGTGAACCGAACATTTCAATATCGGCTGTCAGCCGTTTCTGGCGGACCCCGGCGGTTCCGGCGGGCGCGGGGCCGGACTTTCTCAATGCGGTGGCGCTGATCCGGTCGCCGTTGACGCCCGACGCAATTCTGGCACGGTTGCATGCGGTTGAGGCACAGTTGGGCCGCGACCGCAGCACGGGGCGCTGGTCGGCGCGTGTGCTGGATCTGGATCTGATCGCGCTGGACCAGGCTGTTCTGCCCGATGACACGACGTTGCGTCACTGGATCGACCTGCCACCCGAGGCACAGCGACAGGCGACACCGGACCGCCTGCTGCTGCCCCATCCCCGGATGCAGGACCGCGCCTTTGTGCTGGCCCCTCTGGCCGAAATCGCCCCGGACTGGCGCCACCCGCTGACCGGCCGCAGCGTCACGCAGATGCTGGACGCGCTGGGTCCGGACGCGCTGGCCGGAATGGCGCCGATGCAAGAGCAGGAATTCCGGCCTTTTGCTTGACAATCACCCCAATGCTGACCACTAGTCCGGTTTCGCCCCGAATGTCCGATTCGCAACTGCACAGGTGATCCCATGGCCCGCGTAACGGTCGAAGACTGCGTCGACAAGGTTCCCAACCGCTTTGATCTGGTGATGCTGGCTGCACACCGGTCTCGTGAGATTGCGGCAGGAAGCCCGGTCACCGTGGACCGCGACAACGACAAGAACCCGGTCGTCGCCCTGCGCGAAATCGCCGAGGAAACCCAGCCCGTCGACGATCTGCGCGAGCGGATGATCGAATCGACCCAGACCCAGATCGAGGTCGATGAGCCCGAAGAAGACGCCATGGCCCTGCTGCTGGGCGCCGAGGTGGATCGTCCCAAGCCCGCCGACGAGGAATCGGAAGAGCGGATGCTGCGGATGATGCTGGAAGCCAATCAGCGCGGCTGACCCGGCACGTTCAAGACACAGGCAGAGAGGTCTTCGGCAGCATGATTGACGTCGAAGACCTGTTGGCTTTGGTGCGGAACTACAATCCGCGCTGTAACGCACAGTTGATCCGCGATGCCTATGAATATGGCATGCGCATGCATGAGGGGCAGTTCCGCCACTCGGGCGAGCCCTATTTCACCCATCCCATCGCCGTCGCCGCCATCCTGACCGAGATGCGGCTGGACGATGCGACCCTTGTCACCGCCCTGCTGCACGACACGATCGAGGACACGCGGTCCACCAAATCCGAGGTGGGCGCGATGTTCGGCGAGGAAATCGCCGGTCTGGTCGATGGCGTGACCAAGCTGACCAATCTGGAACTGGCCAGCGCCCAGTCCAAGCAGGCCGAGAATTTCCGCAAGCTGTTCATGGCCATGTCGCGCGACCTGCGCGTCATTCTGGTCAAGCTGGCCGACCGGCTGCACAATATGCGCACGATCCGGTCGATGCGGCCTGACAAGCAGGTCAAGAAGGCCCGCGAAACCATGGACATCTACGCCCCCCTTGCGGGCCGGATGGGCATGCAGTGGATGCGCGAAGAGCTGGAAGACCTGGCCTTCAAGGTCATCAACCCCGAGGCGCGCAACTCGATCATCCGCCGTTTCGTGGGGATGCAGCGCGAATCGGGCGACATCATCGGCCAGATCACTGCCGACATCCGGGCCGAGCTGGAACGCGAGGGGATCGAGGCGGATGTCTTTGGCCGCGCGAAAAAGCCCTTCAGCGTCTGGCGCAAGATGCAGGAGAAACAGCTGGCCTTCTCGCGCCTCTCCGACATCTACGGGTTCCGCATCATCACCCGGTCCGAAATGGACTGTTACCGCGCGCTTGGCGTGATCCATCACCGCTGGCGCGCGGTGCCGGGGCGGTTCAAGGACTATATCAGCCAGCCGAAATCGAACGGCTACCGCTCGATCCACACCACCGTATCGGGGCGCGACGGCAAGCGGGTCGAGGTGCAGATCCGCACCCGCCAGATGCACGAGGTGGCCGAGGCGGGCGTGGCCGCGCATTGGTCCTATCGCGACGGGGTGCTGGCCAAGAACCCGTTCGCGGTCGATCCCGCCGAATGGGTGGCCAGCCTGACCGACCGCTTTGACAGCGAGGATCACGACGAGTTTCTCGAACATGTGAAACTTGAGATGTATCAGGATCAGGTCTTCTGCTTCACGCCCAAGGGCGATGTGATGCAGCTGCCCAAAGGCGCGACCCCGGTCGATTTCGCCTATGCGATCCACACGCGGCTGGGCAATTCCTGCGTCGGCGCCAAGGTCGATGGCATCCGCGTGCCGCTGTGGACGCGGCTGAAGAACGGGCAGTCGGTCGACATCATCGCAGCCTCGGGTCAGCGGCCGCAATCGACCTGGCTGGATATTGTCGTCACCGGCCGGGCCAAGGCCGCGATCCGGCGCAGCCTGCGCGAAGAGGACCGCGACCGCTTCATGCGGCTGGGCCGCGAGCTGGTGCGCGTCAGTTTCGAACATGTGGGCCGCAAACCCACCGACAAGGCCCTGCGCACGGCGGCGCGGCAGATGGGCCTGCCCTCGGCCGAGGATCTGCTGGCCCGCATCGGCAGCGCCGAGAATTCCGCCAAGGAAGTGCTGGAGATCCTCTATCCCGAACTGGCCGATCACCAGGACGAGATCGACAGCCGCCGCCCCATCGCGGGGCTGGAGGCCGATGACCGCTTCAAGCGCGCGCCCTGCTGCAACCCCCTGCCGGGCGAGCGGATCGTGGGCATCACCTATCGCGGCGCGGGCGTGGTCATCCATGCCATCGACTGCCCGGTTCTGGCCGAGTTCGAGGATATGCCCAACCGCTGGGTCGACCTGCAATGGCGCGACGGGCGCCATCCGGCGGCCTATTCGACGGTGCTCAGCCTGACGATCCGGCACGATGCCGGGGTGCTGGGGCGCATCTGTGGCTTGATCGGCGGGCAAGGCGCGAATATCTCGAACCTTGAGTTCATTGATCGCAAGCCCGACTTCTACCGTATCGAGGTCGAGGTCGAGCTGCGCGATCACGAACATCTGCACAAGCTGCTGACCGCACTTGAGGCGGAAAGCGATGTGGCGCAGGTGGCGCGGATCCGCGACCCGGCGCTGAAACCCTGATCCGGCCCGCCCCGGGCCGGACCTTTGACAACCGACCGGGTGAGTTTTGTTCAAGCGCAGAAAACCTCGCAGTTATGGCCAGATCGCCGGTCAGATGATCTATCCGCGCGGCGGCTGGCGGCGGGCGGGCACCTATGTCCTGCACCGGCTGCGCCGCCTGCCCGACCGCCCGCACCGGATCGGGCGCGGCGTGGCGGCGGGGGTGTTCGTCTCGTTCACGCCGCTGTTCGGGTTCCACTTCCTGTCCGGCGCCGCCGTCGCCTGGATCATCCGCGGCAATGTTCTGGCCGCACTGCTGGCGACCTTCGTGGGCAACCCGGTGACGCTGCCCTTCATCGCACTGGCCTCGGTCGGCCTGGGGCGGCGGATTCTGGGTCTGCCGGGTGAGCTGTCGGCGCATCTGATCTTTCGCGAATTCACCCGCGCCTCGGGCGAGGTGTGGCACAATATCCGCTCGATCTTTGGCCCCGAGACCGCGCATTGGGACCGCCTGCTGGAGTTTCACCAGCAGATCTTCCTGCCCTATTGGGTGGGCGGGGTGATTCTGGGGCTGATCGTGTCGGTGGGCACGCATTACCTGACGGTGCCGGTGTTCAAGGCCTATCAGCGGCGGCGAGAGAAGAAGATGGCCGACCGCATCTCCCGCGCCGCCGAGATCGCCGCAGCCCGCGCCCTGCACGAGGCGGACGAGGCCGCAGCCCTGCGCAAGCCCGGGGATCAGTAGCCCCGGCTGCGGTCCACCAGATGCGCGACAGGGCGGCCCGCCATGGCATCACGCAGGTTTTGCGCCACCACCGGCGCGGCGGTCCCGGGGCGGGTCTCGGCGGCGATATGCGGGGTGACGGTCACAGCGGGATGCGCCCAGAACGGGTGGGTGGGCGGCAGCGGCTCTGACCGGAAGACATCCAGCACGGCGTGGGACAGGCACCCATCATCCAGCGCCGCCAGCAGGGCATCATCGTCGATCAGCGTGCCGCGCCCCGGATTGATCAGCCACGCCCCCTGCGGCAGCTGCGCCAGCCCTGTGGCATCCAGCAGATCGCGCGTCTCCGGCGTGTCGGGCAGCAGCGTCACAAGAACCTCGGCCCGCGACAGGGCGCTGTGCAGATCCGGGGTCACCGTGACGCCCGGCACCGGCGCACCTGAGCGGCTGAAGCCCGTGACCGGAAAGCCGATGCCGGTCAGCAGGCGGGCGGTGGCGCGGCCCAGCTCGCCCATGCCAAGAATGGTGACGGGGCGCTCGGCGGCCAGCGGCGGGATCTGGCCGTTGCGCCACTGCCCGTCCTGCCGGTAGCGGTCCATGCCCAGATGCGCCCGCATCACCCAGCCCGTGCAATATTCCGCCATCCCCGCCGCCAGCCCCGGATCGACCATCCGTGCCAGCGGCTGGGTCAGCGTCGGGTTGGTCACGATCCGCTCGACCCCGGCCCAGAGACTGTGGACCAGCCGCGCGCGGGTATAGGGGGCGAAATCCTCGATGTCGCCGCCCGGCGCATAGATGATGGCGTCAAAGCTGGCCGGATCGCCCGCCCGCAACAGCTGCATCCCGGGGCAGGCGGCGGTCAGGGCCGGCGCCCATTCGTCCCATGCCCCCGCGCGCGCGGAAAAACGCACCCGCATCGCTAACGCGGCCTGTGGACATGGGCGGATTGCACAAGGCCGAAGCCCAGCATCAGGATCATCAGCGAGGTGCCTCCGTAGCTGACCAGCGGCAGGGGCGAGCCTTTGGCCGGCAGCAGCCCCATGACGGTCGCCATATTGATCGAGAAATACAGAAAGAACGTGCCCGAAATGCCGATGGTGATCAGGCTGGCAAAGCGGTCGCGGTTGGACAGCGCCGAATAGAGGCAGAAGCCGAGGATCAGCATATACAGCGTCAGCAGCGAGATCGCGCCGACAAAGCCGAATTCCTCGGCCAGCACGGTAAAGATGAAATCGGTGTGCTTTTCGGGCAGGAAGTTCAGCCGCGACTGCGTGCCCTGCATGAAGCCACGCCCGGCCCACCCCCCTGACCCCAGCGCGATCTGGCTCTGGATGATGTTATAGCCCGCACCCAGCGGGTCGGCGCCCGGATCAAGGAAGGTGTCGATGCGGCGGAACTGATAGTCCTTCAGCAACTGCCAGTCGGTGCCGCGACTGTTCAGCACCGTCACGACCAGCCCCGCGCCCGCGCCCAGCACGACCACGAAATACCACAGCGACACGCCCGCCGCGAACATCACGATGCCGCCCCCCGCCACCAGCATGATCGAGGTGCCCAGATCGGGCTGCAGCAGCACCAGCCCCGTCGGCGCCAGGATCAGCAGCACCGGAATCATCACCCAGAGCGGGCGCGACACGCGGCGGATGTCCAGCCAGTCGTAATAGGCCGCCAGCAGCAGCACGAGCGAGATCTTCATCAGCTCTGACGGCTGGATGCGGATCGGCCCGATATCAATCCAGCGCCGCGCGCCCATGCCGATCACGCCCACCAGATCGACCGCCACCAGCATCAGAAAGCAGACCACATAGGCCGCCACCGAGATGCCGCGCCAGAACCACATCGGCACGAAGGCCAGCCCCAGCATCAGCACCATGCCGACGGCAAAGCGGTACATCTGCGGCTCGGCCCAGATCTCGACCCGGCCACCGGCCACGGAATACAGCATCAGAAACCCGATGCAGCAGACCGCCGTGATCAGCACCACCAGCGGCCAGCTGATGTGAAAGACCTTGCGCCACCCCGTCGGAACCTGAGTGACCTTGTAGTCGAGATAAGCCATCGGTCAGACTCTCGTGCGGCCGTTGCGCGGCGGTTCGGGGGTGTACAGGTCCATCGCCTCGTGGCGGGCCTCCATCGCGGCGCGCTGATCCGACAGGATCGCGTCCAGCGGCGGCAGCCCGCCATTCAGTGCAAACAGCAAAATGTCGCGCGCCAGCGGTGCCGCAACGGTCGAGCCGCCGCCGCCATGTTCGACCACCAGCGAGATGGCATAGCGCGGCGCCTCATAGGGCGCATAGGCCACGAACAGCGCGTGGTCACGCCGGTTCCATGGCAGTTGCGCGTTCGAGATCACCCCCCGCGCCCGTTCGGCGACCGTGATGTTGCGGACCTGGCTGGTGCCGGTCTTGCCCGCCATATGCCATTCGTCGCGCAGGATGCGGCTGCCCCGCGCGGTGCCGCGGTTGCCATACATCACCGCCTCCATGCCGACACGCGCGATGCGCAGCGAGGCCGCGCTGATACCCTCCAGTTCCGGCCAGTCGGGCACCGGCTGGCGCACACCGTCAATGGCGCGCACCAGGCGCGGCTCGACCGCGCGACCGCTGGCGATGCGCGCCGTCATCACCGCCAGTTGCAGCGGCGAGGCCAGCACAAAGCCCTGCCCGATCGAGGCATTCAGGCTGTCCCCGATCTGCCACGACTGTCCGTAGCGGTTCATCTTCCATTCGCGGTCCGGCGCAATCCCCTCGGCCACGGCGGACATCGGCAGGTCGTGGCGGACCCCCAGCCCCAGCTTGCGGGCCATGATCGCGATCCGGTCGATCCCCACCCGCTGCGCCAGCTCGTAATAGTAAACGTCACAGCTTTCTTCGAGGCTTTTGATCGCATCGACCGAGCCATGCCCGCCCCGGCTCCAGCAGTGAAAGCGTCGCCCGCCCAGTTCGGTATGGCCGGGGCAATAGAACCGCGTGCCCGCGTTGATCACGCCCGCCTCCAGCCCCGCCATCAGCGTGACCATCTTGAAGGTCGAGCCGGGCGGATAGACCCCCTGCACCGTCTTGTCGGCCAGCGGCCTGTGATCGTGATCCATCAGCGCCCGGTAGTCCCGGCTGGAAATGCCGCGCACAAAGGAATTGGGATCAAAACTGGGCGAGGAACAGATCGCCGCCAGCTCGCCGGTCTGACAATCCATCACCACGGCGGCGGCGCTTTCCTCGCCCAGACGCTGCGCTGCATAGTTCTGAAGCGCGGAGTCGACCGTCAGCTGCAGGGTCGAGCCCTGCTCACCCTCTTGCCGCGACAGCTCGCGCATCTCGCGGCCAGTGCTGTTCACCTCGACCCGTCGCGCGCCCGCCTTGCCGCGCAGCACGGTTTCCAGCCGACCCTCGACCCCGATCTTGCCCAACTGAAAATCGGGCAGGCGCAGGACCGGGTCGGGCTCTTCGATGCGTGACAGGTCATAGTCGCTGACCGGGCCGACATAGCCCATGACATGCGCGAAATCGCCCCGGCGCGGATAGGCCCGCGACAGTGCCGATTCCGGTGTGACACCGGGCAGTGAGGGGGCGTTGACCGCAATGGCGCTGAACTGCTCCCATGACAGACGGTCGGCCAGCACGATGGGGGTAATGGCGCTGCGGCGCGAGAATTCCTCAAGCAATTCGGCAATCCGGTCCTCGGTCAAGGGGATCAGTTCGGCCAGCCGGCGCAGGACCATCCCGACATCGCCGCCCGCCTCTTCGCGAGTCAGGGTGACGCGGTAATTCTGTTCATTGCCCGCAATGATCAGCCCGTTGCGGTCCAGGATCAACCCGCGCGCCGGCGGCAGCAGCCGGATCTTGATCGAGTTGCCGTCGGACAGCATCCGGTATTCCTCGGCATGGTCCAGCTGCATCGACCGCATCTTCAGCGCCAGCGTCGTGGCGGTTGCGATCTGGATGCCGCCCAGCATAAGGCCGCGCCGGGTGATGCGGCGGGTGCTGTCCTGAATCTCGCGTGGCGACTTTTTCATCGGCGTGTCTCGTCCCGGATCTAGTCAGAGCGGCTGTCGCGGCGCAGCCCCAGCAGCCAGCGCGCAGCAAGCACGACAGCCGGATAGGCCGCCACCGTCGCCAGCAGCTGCAGGATCACCTGCCCCAGGGCCGGGACAGGCAGCATGAACAGCACCTGCACCAGCCGGTATCCCAGGATCATCGCCGCCATCAGCATCGCCACGCGCAGCCATTCAACCATGAATGTCTGGTCGCGCCAACGGGCCTCTCGCAGACGTGCGGCCTCGGTTCCCAAAAGCACGATCACCGGCCACAGCCCCAGCGGCCGCATCAGCAGCAGATCCTCGACCAGCAGCGCCAGCACGATCACCGGCGCGGCCAGCTGGTCGGGTCGGCGCAGCACCCATGCCATGATCAGCGCCAGCACCGCGTCGGGACCCGGCCACAGGGCCGCCCCGGACAGGGGCAGCAGGCGCACGAACAACAGCGCCCATGTCGCCAGCAGGAACAGCAGGCTGTCCCTGACAAAGGACCGGCGCGGCCACTCGATCATGGTGCGGTGCCGGGAGCCGGGGCGTCCCCTGCCCCGGACAGTTCCAGAGGCAGTTCAGGACCGATCGGGCCACGGTTTGCGCCGCGAATGATCGCATCGGCATCGGCCACCGCTTCCGCCGGGTGGCTGCGCAGCACGCGCAGGAATTCCAGCCGCCCGTAATCCGCCGCCATCAGGATACGCATCCGCCCGTCGGTGCCCTGCGCGACCTGCCCGACCAGCAGCCCCGAGGGGAACATGCCGCCGTCACCCGAGGTCACCACCCGGTCGCCGGGGCGGACATTGTCGGCGTTTTCGATGAATTCCAGCAGCGGCAGCGGCGTGTTGTCGCCCGTCATCAGCGCGCGTTCACCCGTGGGCTGCACCGTCACCGGAATGCGCGACGAGGGATCGGTCAGCAGCACCACCCGGCTGGTCGAACGCCCGACCCCCGCGATGCGGCCCACAAGGCCCAGCCCGTCCATCGTGGCCCAGCCCTCGATCACGCCATCCTGCGCGCCGACATTCAGCAGCACTGACTGGCGGAACGCCGTGCCGCTGTCCATCAGCACCATGCCGGTCAGCCCGGTCAGCGCCGGGTCGATGCGGACATTGTTCAGCGCCAGCAGCTTGGAGTTTTCCTGCTCAAGCTGGACGGCGGCCTCTTTCCACGCCGTCATCCGCTGCAATTCGCGGCGCAGTTCCTGATTTTGCTCGTAAAGCCGCGCATAGCTCTGAAAGCCCGCGACCATCTGGCTGACCCGCGTCACCGGCACCAGCGCCCATTCGAATTGCGGCACGATGCGGTCGATGATCGCCGTGCGCATCTGCTCGGCGCGCGGGCTGTCGATGCGCCAGAACAGGAACAGGACCAGCAGCGCAAGCGCCAGCACGGCGATCAGCACGCGCCGGACGGGGGTTGCGTAATCTGGTCCCTTGCGCGCCATGGCCGGGCCCCCTTGCGCGGGCGATCAGCTGTCGAAGTCGATGACGTGGCGCAGCTGTTTCTCGAATTCCAGCGCCTTGCCGGTGCCAAGCGCCACGCAGCTCATCGGCTGATCGGCAAGGCTGATCGACAGGCCGGTCTGCTCGCGCAGCGCCAGATCCAGCTCGCCCAGCATCGCGCCGCCGCCGGTCAGCATCACGCCCCGGTCGACGATATCGGCGGCCAGATCCGGCGGCGTGGCTTCCAGCGCGACCATCACGGCCTCGCAGATGGCCTGCACCGGCTCGGCCAGCGCCTCGGCCACCATCGCCTGGCTGATCTCGATTTCCTTGGGGATGCCGTTCAGCAGATCGCGGCCGCGCACCATCAGCGTGGCGCCGCGCCCGTCATCGGGCATGCGGGCGGTGCCGATGCTGGTCTTGATGCGTTCAGCGGTCGATTCGCCGATCAGCATGTTCTGGTTGCGGCGCAGATAGTTGATGATCGCCTCGTCCATGCGGTCGCCGCCGATGCGGACCGAGCGTGCATAGACCACGTCACCCAGCGACAGCACCGCCACCTCGGTCGTGCCGCCGCCGATGTCGACGACCATGGAGCCGGTGGGTTCGGTGATGGGCATGCCCGCGCCGATGGCCGCGGCGATCGGTTCGGCGATCAGGCCGGCCTTGCGGGCGCCTGCGGACAGGACCGACTGGCGGATCGCGCGTTTTTCAACGGGCGTGGCGCCATGGGGCACGCAGACGATGATCTTGGGCTTCGAGAAGGTCGTGCGCTTGAACACCTTCTTGATGAAATGCTTGATCATCTGCTCGGCGCTGTCGAAATCGGCGATGACGCCTTCGCGCATGGGCCGGATCGCCTCGATGCTGCCGGGCGTGCGGCCCAGCATCAGCTTCGCGTCCTCGCCCACGGCCAGCACGACGCGCTTGCCGTCCTTGACGTGATAGGCCACGACCGAGGGCTCATTCAGGATGATGCCCTTGCCCTTGACATAGATCAGCGTATTCGCCGTCCCAAGGTCAATTGCGATGTCGGTCGAAAACAAACCGCCGAATGCCATGCCCGTATCCTTTCGCGCCGGTTTGTCCCGGCCTGCCTTTTGCTGACCCGCGCGCCGCGGACGAAACCCCGTGACTCGCCTGCGCGGTGTGGCCCCGTATAGTCTCCCACAGGCCACCCGAAAAGCCCCGATACAGGACAAACGACGCGCGGGCAGCTTCCCGCGCGCCGTTTTTTGGCGGTGAAGCCGCCCCTAGTGCGAATACATGGTGATATGTCTGGTATCGCTGTCGGGTGCGGTGGCCGCGCGGCGCAGGATCAGACGGTTCAGCGCGCCGACATAGGCCTTGACCGAGGCCAGAATCGTGTCGGTATCGGCGGCCTGCCCGGTGACGATGCGGCCATCCTCTTCCATGCGCACGCTGACGGTGGCCTGTGCATCCGTGCCCTCGGTCACGGCATGGACCTGATACAGCAGCAGCCGCGCCTCATGCGGGACGATCTGGCGCACCGCGTTGAAGCAGGCATCGACCGGGCCGTCGCCGGTGGTTTCGGCGCGGATTTCCTGCCCGTCGACCAGCAGGGTCAGGTCCGCAGACTGGCCATCGCTGCCGCAGATGACGCGCAGGTGTTTCACCTGAAGGTGATCGGCATCGGTATTGGCCGCCGCATCCTGCACCAGCGCCACAAGATCGTCGTCATAGACCTCTTTCTTGCGGTCGGCCAAAGCCTTGAACCGCACGAAGATGTCTTTCAGCTGGTTGTCGCCCACCTCATAGCCCAGATCGGCCAGCTTGGCGCGCAAGGCCGCGCGACCCGAATGCTTGCCCATGGCGATGTTGTTCTCGGTCAGGCCGATATCGGCGGGGCGCATGATCTCGAAGGTTTCAACGTTCTTCAGCACGCCGTCCTGATGGATGCCCGACTCGTGCAGAAAGGCGTTCTTGCCGACGATCGCCTTGTTGAACTGGACCGCAAAGCCCGAAACGGCGGCGACACGGCGCGAGATGCCGATGATCTTTGTCGTGTCGATGGCCGTGTCATAGGGCATGATGTCATGGCGCACGCGCATGGCCATCACCACCTCTTCCAGCGCGGTATTGCCCGCCCGCTCGCCCAGACCGTTGATCGTGCATTCGATCTGGCGCGCACCGGCCTCGACCGCCGCCAGCGCGTTGGCGGTCGCCATGCCCAGATCGTTGTGGCAGTGGGTGGCAAAGATGATCTGGTCGGCACCCGGCACACGCTCCAGCAGCATGGCGATCAGGGCGGCGCTTTCGCGCGGCGCGGTATAGCCGACCGTGTCGGGGATGTTGATCGTGGTGGCGCCCGCCTTGATGGCAATCTCGACCACGCGGCAGAGATAGTCATGTTCGGTCCGGGTGGCGTCCATCGGCGACCATTGCACATTGTCGCACAGGTTGCGGGCATGGGTCACGGTCTGGTGGATGCGCTCGGCCATCTGGTCCATGTCCAGATTGGGGATCGCGCGATGCAGCGGCGAGGTGCCGATGAAGGTGTGGATGCGCGGGCGTTTCGCGTGGCGCACCGCCTCCCAGCAGCGGTCGATGTCGGGGATCTGGGCGCGGGCCAGCCCGCAGATCTGGGCGTTTTGCGCCTGCCGGGCGATTTCCGACACGGCGGCAAAATCACCCTCGGAGGCGATGGGAAAGCCTGCCTCGATCACATCGACGCCCATCTCGTCCAGCATCCCTGCTATTTCCAGCTTTTCGGCATGGGACATGGTGGCGCCGGGCGATTGTTCGCCATCGCGCAAGGTGGTGTCAAAAATCAAAACGCGGTTCTGGTCGGTCATTGTGCTGTCTCTCGCTTGGTTCGCTTGGTGTGCTGTGGGGGGGAACCGGGCACTGACCTGACTGAGCGGCGGCCCGGAAGACCCGCTCAGCGCAGCGTAAGCAGCAGCAGACCGCGGAGGTTCACGGCGAATCGCGCCCCAGTGGGGGCGGCAGGGGCCGAGGCGATGTGGCGCATCCGTGTCATGGGCGAAATATGACGTTCCGCGAGGCACTTGAAAAGACCCAAAGTGAGCCATGATGCACGCATCCCTGCCCCGGTCACGCGCATCGCTGGGTCCTGACCCGCCGATTTCACGCGTCCGTTACATTTTCACTGGCCGCATCCGGCCTGCCGTGCCTATCCTTTCAGCACGAACCCAAAAAACGAAAATCAACAGATGAGGGAACAATGACACGCAAGATCGTCGTCGGCTACGACGGCAGCGAAACGGCGCAGCGCGCGCTGGATTTCGCGATCACGCGCGCACAGGTCGAGGGCGACAGCCTCGTCATCGCGCATGTGCTGGAGTGGTCACCCTACAGCTTTCTGACCCCGAGCGAGGTCGAAGAGCGCCACCGCCGCCGCAAGGAAGAATTGCAACGCGCAGAAACCGCGATTATCGGCCCGGTTCTGTCCAAGGTCGAACAGGCGGGGATTCCCGTCACCGCCGTGCTGCGCTATGGCCACATCGCCGAGACCATGTGCGCCATCGCCAAGGATGAAAAGGCGTCGATGCTGATCATCGGGCGGATGGGGCATTCGGGCTTTGCGGCGCGCGTTTTCGGCTCGGTCGCGGCGACGCTGGCGCAGGCCGCGCCGGTGCCCGTGGTCATCGTGCCGTGAACCGCCGGGACAGGGAGAACAGGAACATGAACCGACATTTTGCAACACTGGCCCGCGCGCTTCCCGCGGCTGGCCTGATCGCCGCGCTGGCGGCCCTGCCCGCCCGCGCACAGGGCCTCGACACCGCCATCGACAGCTTTTTCGCGGCCACCACCGGCTGGTTCGTCAACATTATCTTTTCGAACTTTCCGGGCACGACATTTCCGTGGATCGTGGCATGGCTGGTCGTGGGCGCCTCGGTCTTTACGATCTATTTCGGCTTTATCCAGTTCCGCGCCTTCCGCCATTCGCTGCAACTGGTGCGGGGCGATTATTCCGACCCCAATGACGCGGGCGAGGTCAGCCACTTTCAGGCGCTGACCACGGCCCTGTCGGGCACCGTGGGTCTGGGCAATATCGCGGGCGTCGCCGTGGCCATCAGCATCGGCGGGCCGGGGGCGACGTTCTGGATGATCCTTGCGGGCCTGCTGGGCATGGCATCCAAATTCACCGAATGCACCCTGGGCGTGAAATACCGCAATGAATATGCCGATGGCACCGTCTCGGGCGGGCCGATGTATTACATGACCAAGGGTTTTGCCGAACGGGGCCTGCCCGGCGGCAAGTTTCTGGCCGTGCTGTTCGCCATCTTCTGCATTCTGGGCAGCTTTGGCGGCGGCAACATGTTCCAGGCCAATCAGGCCCATGCCCAGATCACCAATGTCGTGGGCGTCTATCCGGGCTGGATCACCGGCATCGTCATGGCGGTCATCGTGTTTCTGGTCATCGTCGGGGGTCTGAAATCCATCGCCAGCGTGACCGAGAAAGTCGTGCCCTTCATGGCCGCCATCTATGTCGCCACGGCGCTGATCATCATCGGCATGAACTATGACATGATCGGCACCGCGTTCGGACAGATCATCACCGGCGCCTTCACCAATGACGGTGTGGTCGGCGGCATGATCGGCGCGCTGATCCAGGGCTTCCGCCGCGCGGCATTCTCGAACGAGGCGGGCGTCGGCTCGGCCGCCATCGCCCACAGCGCCGTGCGCACCAAGGAGCCCACGACCGAGGGTTTCGTGTCGCTGCTGGAACCCTTCATCGACACGGTCGTGATCTGCACCATGACGGCGCTGGTCATCATCATCACCGGCCAGTTGGTCAGTGACCCCGAAACCGGCCTCTTCGTGCTGAACGAGGCGGGCACGCAGATCCAGACCGCAACCGGCAACACGGGCGTCGCGCTGACCTCGGATGCGTTCAGCAGCGCCTTCAGCTGGTTCCGCTATATTCTTGTTCTGGCGGTGGTGCTGTTTGCCTTCTCGACCATGATCTCGTGGAGCTATTATGGCCTCAAGGCATGGACCTTCCTGTTCGGCGAGGGCCAGACGAAAGAGCTGATCTTCAAGCTGCTGTTCTGCTTCTTCGTGATTGTCGGCGCGGCTTCGGGTCTGGGCGCGGTCATCGACTTTTCGGATGCGGCGATCTTTGCAATGGCGGTGGTCAACATCATCGCGCTGTATCTGCTGATGCCGATCGTCAAGGCCGAGATGAACAGCTATCTGGCGCGGCTGAAATCGGGCGAGATCCGCAAGCACAAATAAGCCCTGTCACGGGGATCACGACGGGGGGCGGGTGCGCAGGCATCCGCCCCTTATTGCATCCGCTTGGTCGCATTGCGGCGGTCACGGCGCCGCTGGCCCGCCTGACCGATCAGCGTCGCCGAATAGATCGCCAGCGCCGCCCAGATCATCGGGAAGGCGATCATCCGCGCCGGGTCCAGCACCTCGCCAAAGACCAGCACCGCGCACAGAAAGATCATCGTGGGCGCGATATATTGCAGGATGCCGATGGTGGACAGCCGCGTCAGCTTGGCCCCGTTGGCGTAAAACAGCAGCGGAATCGCGGTGACGGGGCCGGCGCCCAGCAGCAGCATCGTCTGCCAGTCGGCGCCGCCGAAATGCCCCTGCCCGGTCACGCTGAGCCAGATCACCAGCCCGACGGCGAAGGGCAGCAGCAGCAGCACCTCCAGCGTGAACCCCTGATTGGGGCCAAGCGGCAGCTGCTTTTTGCACAGCGCATACAGCCCCCAGCTGAGGGTCAGGCCAATCGCCACCAAAGGCAGGCGGCCCGCCTGCACCGTCAGCAAAACCACCGCCGCCGCCGCCAGCGCCACCGCGACAATCTGCCAGCGCGTCAGGCGTTCTTTCAGCAGCGTCGCGCCCAGAAAAACGCTGAGCAGCGGGTTGATGTAATATCCAAGCGCCGCATCCAGCGCGTGATCGTTCACGATGGCCCAGACATAGATCAGCCAGTTGAGCGAGATCAGAGCCGCCGTCAGCGCCGCCATCGCCAGCAGACGCGGGCGACGCAGGGCTGCCAGCAGATCGTCCTGACGCCGCTGAAAGATCAGTACCGCGCCGACGATGGGCAGCGACCACAGGATCCGGTGGGCGATGATCTCGGCCGGGGGAACATGGTCCAGCAGCTTCATGTACAGCGGCAGAAACCCCCACAGCACATAGGCCGAGATGGCATAGGCCAGCCCGCGCGGGGTGTCGGTCTGAGGGGTGTCAGTCTGCGGGGGCGAATCGGTGACAGGTGCGCTCATGCGGATTGCATAGGCTGCAAATCACAACCGCGCCAGAGGTCACGCAAGCCCCTCATCCGTCAGCAGGGTGCGCCCCTCGCGGCTTTCGATCTCGATCACCCACAGATCGGGGTCGCGGGCGCGCTGGCGGGCGATGGCGGCGTCGATGTCGCGTTCAGACCCGGTCAGGGTGGCGATCCATGGCCTTGTGTCGGTGTCCATGTCCCATTCGCGCGACCACAGCACCGCCTGCCCGTCCAGATGCGCGCATTTGACCGCCACCGACCCGGCCGTATCATCGCCGCGCGCCATCACGTAGGCGGGGATATTGGCCTGCGCCAGACGCGCCAGATAGGCCGAGACCCACAGGCCCGCGGCCAGCCGCGCCTCACTCATTCCCGTCCTTGAAGTTCAGGCCGATTTCCTCATAGCGCTCGGCCTCGTTCTGCCAGTTCTCGCGCAGGCGGACCTGCAGGAACAGGTGGACGCGGCGGCCCATGAATTCCTCCAGCTCGACGCGGGCGGCCTGTCCGACAGCCTTGATCGTCTCACCGCCCTTGCCCAGAACGATGCCCTTGTGGCCTTGGCGGGCGACATAGACGACCTGTTCGACCCGCGCGCTGCCATCGGGTTTTTCCTCCCACTGTTCGGTCTCGACCGTCAGCTGATAGGGGATTTCCTCGTGCAGGCGCAGGGTCAGCTTTTCGCGGGTGATCTCGGCGGCGATCATGCGCATGGGCAGGTCCGCGATCTGATCCTCGGGGTAAAGCCACGGTCCTGCGGGCAGCTCTGATGCCAGCCACGAGCGCAGATCGGCGCAGCCATAGCCCTTTTCAGCCGAGATCATGAAGGTCTGGCTGAACGGGAATGCCGCATTCATCTGTTGCGACAGGGCCAGCAGCACCTCGGCCTTGACCCGGTCGATCTTGTTGATGACCAGCGCGACCTGCACGCTGTCGCCCAGTTCTTTCAGCTGACCAAGGATCGATTCCGTGCCCTCGGTCAGGCCGCGATGCGCCTCGATCAGCAGCAGCACCAGATCGGCGTCGGAGGCCCCGCCCCAAGCCGCCGCGACCATGCTGCGGTCAAGGCGGCGGCGGGGGCGAAAGATGCCGGGCGTGTCAACAAAGACGATCTGTGCCGGGCCTTGGATCGCGATGCCGCGGATGCGGGCGCGGGTCGTCTGCACCTTGTGGGTCACGATCGACACCTTGGCGCCGACCATCTGGTTCAGCAGCGTGGACTTGCCTGCATTCGGCTCGCCGATCAGGGCGACAAAGCCTGCGCGGGTGGGGGTGCCGTCAGGAAGCGCTTCGGGCATCCGGTCGTCCTGGGGGGTGTCAGCGTTCATGGTGTTATCTCCAGCCGGTCCAGCAGGGCCTGTGCCGCCGCCTGTTCTATGCTGCGCTTGGTGCCTGCGCCGCGGGCCTGTGCCTCGCGTCCGTCAGCCAGTCGCACGGTGATCAGAAAGACCGGGGCATGATCCGGTCCGCTGCGTTCGGTCTGTTCATAGGCGGGGGGCGGCATGCCCTGCGCCTGCGACCATTCCTGCAACGCGGTCTTGGCGTCGCGGGCGTCATGGGCGACCGAGGCCAGACGCACCGCCCAATGGGTCAGGATCACCCGGCGCGCGGCATCCAGCCCTGCATCCAGATAGATCGCGGCAAGCACGGCCTCCATCGCGTCGGCCAGCAGCGCCTCTTTGCGGCGCCCCCCCGACAGCATCTCGGACCGCCCCAGTTTCAGCACATCGCCCAGCCCGATCTGGCGGGCGATGTCGGCGCAGGTCTCGCCGCGCACCAGCGAATTATAGCGCGGGGCAAGCTGGCCCTCGCTGGCCTGCATGTCGGCGGAAAACAGCGCCTCGGAGATGACAAGGCCCAGAACCCGGTCACCCAGAAACTCCAGCCGTTGATTGTCGGGCCGGGTCGGCGAGCCGATCGAGCCATGCGTCAGCGCGCGCAGCAGCAGGTCCGGGCGCTGAAACTCGTGGCCCAGGCGGGCCATGAAGGCCCGGATCTCGGCAGAGGGTGTCAATGAACCGCCTTGAAGAAGCGGTCGGCGCGCCAGGTCCAGAAATACAGCAACGAGCGTCCGGCGGACGAGAACATGATCCGGTCGGCACGGCCGATCAGGAATTCCGCCGGGACAAAGCCAAGCCCGCCGATTTCCGCCGGAAAGCGCGAGTCTTCGGAATTGTCGCGGTTGTCGCCCATGAAGAAGTAATTGCCTTCGGGGACGGTGAAGGTCGGCGTGTCATCGGCCAGCCAGCCATCGGTGATGTTCAGGATGTCATGGCTGCTGCCGCCGGGGAAGGTCTCGGTATAGCGATCCTTGATGCATTCGCCGCCCTGCGGGACCGGATCGTTGATGCAGCGCGGGATCAGGCCCTGCGGACCTTGCTGTTCCTTGGCCTCGATGAACTGACCAGCCGGGGCGGTGGCCACCTCTTCGCCGTTCAGCCACAGACGGCCACTGCGCATCTGCACCGTGTCGCCCGGCAGGCCGATCACCCGCTTGATGAAATCGACGTCGCGGGTGGGGTGGCGGAAGACGGCGACATCGCCGCGCTCGGGTGCGCTGTCCAGAATGCGGCCCGAGATCGGGCAGAGCGAGAAGGGGCAGGAATGGGCGGAATAGCCATAGGCCATCTTGTTCACGAACAGGAAATCGCCGATCAGCAGCGTGTCCTTCATGCTGCCCGAGGGGATCCAGAACGGCTGGAAGAACAGCGTACGGAACAGGCCCGCAATGACCAGCGCCCAGAACACGGTTTTGACCGTTTCCCAGATGCCGTCTTTCTTTGCGCCGCTCGCCTTGTCTGCCATTCTGCGTGATCCTTCGTGATGTCCTGCGGAGCCGGGCCGCGTCCGGGCGTTCATGGTCCCCGGCGGGGGGCAAAGTCAAGCTGTGGCGGCACCGGGCACGGTCATCGGCCGCGCCTCGATCACCACGAAGGCCTGCGCCCAGGGGTGATCATCGGTCAGCGTGACATGGACGGTGGCGCTGTGGCCGGGGGGCGTCATCGCGGCCAGACGGTCGGCGGCCCATCCGGTCAGTTCCATCACCGGCTGCCCGGTCGCCAGATTGCTGACCGCCATGTCGCGCCAGCTGATCCCCATCGCCAGCCCGGTGCCGAGCGCCTTGGAGCACGCCTCTTTTGCCGCCCATCTTTTGGCGAGCGTCGCGGCCTCATGCGCGCGGCTGGAGGCGCGGGCCAGTTCGCGATCGGTGAAAACGCGGTTGCGAAAGCGGTCACCGAAACGGTTCAGCGTGCCCTGGATCCGGTCGATATTCGCGAGGTCGGTGCCGATGCCGAGGATCATGGTCTGGGGCGCATCCGGGGGATCATGGATATTTGAGTGAAGAAGAAATCAGGCGCGGGCGGCATCCATGTGGCGACGCATCTCGCGGATCGCGTCAGCGAGGCCGGTAAAGACGGATTCCGCGATCAGGAAATGCCCGATATTCAGTTCGGCCAGTTCCGGGATCGCGGCAACGGGCCCCACTGTGCCGAAGGTCAGGCCGTGACCGGCATGCACTTCGAGGCCCAGTTCATGGGCGAGGCGGGCGCCGGTTTGCAGGGCGGCAAGTTCGGCGTCGCGTTCCGCGTGGCGCCCCTCGGTGTCCAGATCGCAATAGGCGCCGGTATGCAGCTCGACCACGGCGGCGCCGATCCGGGCGGCGGCCTCGATCTGGGCGGGCTGATGGCCGATGAACAGCGACACGCGGCAGCCCGCCTCGCGCAGGGGGGCGACGAACGCGGTCAGATGGGCCTCGTTGCCCGCGACATCAAGGCCGCCCTCGGTCGTGCGTTCCTCGCGACGTTCGGGGACGATGCAGACCGCACGCGGGCGGTGGCGCAGGGCGATGGCCTGCATTTCCGGCGTCGCCGCCATTTCCAGGTTCAGCGGCAGGGTCAGGTTCGCCATCAGCGCGTCGATATCGGCATCGCTGATATGGCGGCGATCCTCGCGCAGATGGGCGGTGATGCCGTCGGCGCCCGCCGCCTCGGCCAGACGGGCGGCGCGCATCGGGTCGGGCCAGGGCGTGCCCCGCGCGTTCCGGATCGTGGCAACGTGGTCGATATTGACGCCAAGGCGCAGCATGGGCTTCTCCGCGATGTTCGGCGGCACTTTAGCCGGGCATGGCGGCGGGCGCCAGTTGGGTCGCGACCGCCCAGCAGCGATTTTGCCCAAGCGCCGCCGCCGCCCTGTGGGCCGAGGCGGCGTCGGCGAAGATCCCGAAGCAGGTCGCGCCCGAGCCGGACATGCGCGCGAACAGAGCCCCCTGCCCGGTCAGCGCGGACAGAAGATCGGCGATCACCGGGGCGGCTGCGATTGCGGGACCTTCAAGATCATTGCGGGTGGTGCGCAGCCAGTGGATCAGTGCGCTTGCGTCGGCAAAGTCCGGGATCTGTGGCAGGGGCGGATTGTCGCGCCGAGTGAGGCCCGCGAAGACCTGCGGCGTGGACAGGGCGATGCCGGGATTGACCAGCACCAGATGCAGGGGCGGCAGGGCGCGCAGCGGGGTCAGCACCTCGCCCACCCCCTGCATCCGGGCTGGGGTCGAGGGCAGGCAGACCGGGACATCGGCGCCCAGATCCTGCGACCGGGCGGGCAGCGGGTGGCCCATCCGCGCCAGCGCCCGCAGCACCGCCGCCGCATCGGCCGAGCCACCGCCGATGCCCGAGGCGACGGGGAGGTTCTTGGTCAGCGCGATCGCCACCGAGGCCCCGGCCAACTGCGCCGCGCGCAGGCACAGGTTGTCCGGCCCGGCATCCAGCCCCGGGGCAAACGGCCCGTCGATCACCAGCGACGACGGGCCGGGGCTGACCCCGATCCGGTCCCCCACCGCCGCGAAACAGACCAGCGAATCCAGCAGGTGATAGCCATCCGCGCGCCGCCCCGTCACATGCAACGCGAGGTTCAGCTTGGCCGGGGCGAATTCGGTGACGGGCGCAACGGGTGAGGTCATTCCGTGGCGGTGGTCTCGGGGAGTTGGGGCGCGCGCGCCTTGGTTGTGTCCGTAGCCGCAGCCTCATCGGCCAGCACGGCATCGAGGCCCCGGTCCAGCTTGTCGCGGATGCGGGCGGGATCGACCTCGCCGCTGTCGGTCGGCTCCAGCGACAGGGCGCGGCGCCACTGGATCTGCGCCTCGCGATGTCGGCCCACCATCCAGTAGATGTCGCCCAGATGGTCGTTCACCAGCGGATCGGTGGCCATGGACACGATCGCGCGCTCCATCGGGGCGACTGCATCCTGATAGCGGCCAAGCCGGAAATAGGCCCAGGCCAGCGAGTCGAGGATATAGCCATCCTCGGGCGACAGCTCGACCGCCTGCTTGATCAGGTCCAGCCCGCGCTCCAGCTCCATATTCCGGTCGATCCAGGAATAGCCAAGATAGTTCAGCAGGCTGGCATTGTCCGGGCGGATCTCGATGGCGGCCAGAAGGTCGGCCTCGGCACGGTCGAACCGGCCCGCGCGTTCCAGCGCGATACCGCGTGCATAGAGCGCGAACCAGCGCGCCGCCGGGGGGGCATCTGCCAGCAGGGACAGGGCCTTGTCATAGGCGGGCACCGCCGTGTCGTGCTTTTCCTGCTGGCGCAGCACGTCGCCAAGCGCGATCCACGCCTGTGGCAGGTCTGGATAGGCCGCAGTCAGCGCCAGCGCGGCCTTTTCCGCGTCGGGGCGGCGGTCGGCGCGCGACAGGGCGTCAATGCGCAACAGTTCGGCGGCGGGGCGGATCTGGCCCTGCGCGCGGACGGCCTCGTATTCCTGTTCGGCCAGATCATATTGCTGGCGTTCCTGCAGCAATTGCGCGACCAGCAGGCGGGCCTCGGTATTGGCGGGCGCCAGCCATGCGGCAAGTCGGGCATGGATCAGCGACAGGGGTTCGGGATCGGGGCTGCCCGACAGGGCACTGGCGAAGGCCAGAAACAGCTGGGCAATCGCGTCGGCGGGGCCGGTCACCACATCGAAGGCAACCGGCTCGTCCGAGGCCAGCGCCGCGCGCAGCGCCAGAAGCTGCGGCTCGGCCTCGACCCCCGGCAGCGAATCCAGCATCGCGATCGCATCGTCCCGGCGGTCAAGCTGCGCCATGATCTGCGCGCGGGCCACGACGCCCAGCAGATGCCCGCCCGCATCGGCCTGTTCCAGCAGTGCATCGGCGGTTTCGTAATCGCCGACCAGTGCGCGGGCCAGCGCGAGGTGATAGTTCACGATCGGCGCAATGCTTTCCGAGGCGGCCATCTCTTCAAACGCCGCCAACGCCTCGGACGCGCGCCCGGCGCCCAGCAGCGCCCAGGCCCGGATCGTGCCGTCCATCAGGTCCGCCGAAATCGGCATGTCCGTGTCGTGCCGCGTCTCAAGGTAGGTCAGCAGTTCGTCCCAGTCGGCATTCTTGATCAACTGGCTGCGCCGCATGAGCGCGGCGAATTCGGTCGTGCCTTCGCCACTGCCGAGGATCCGTTCCGCGAACACGACCGCACGTTCGACATCGCCGGCCGAGGCCAGCGCGACCAGTGCACTGTCCTGCAGATAGGGGTCGGCCGGATCCTGGGCGAGGGCGCGGACAAAATAGCGGGCGGCGGCCTGAAAGTCGTTCTCGACCGTCGCCATGCGCGCCGCCAGATAAGGACCGGCCAGCCCGCGGGTCAGCGGCGCCTCGGTTTCGGTCTCGGCTTCGGTTTCGGTTTCGGTGACCGTCTCAACCGCAGTTCCGGCCTGGGCCGGTCTGGCGACGGGCCGCGCACTGTCATCCGCAAAGGCGGGCGAAAGCCCCCCTGCCGCGAATGCCACAAGGGCAGCAGCGATCCAGAGGCGGTCGGGCCAGAGGCGGTCGGGGCGGGTCATGGTCACAACAGGGTTCCGGCGTTCACGAAAAATCGCTGCAAGCCTAGACCTCGGCCCCGCGCGCCGCAACGCCCCGACACGCAGAAGTGCTATCACATATTCGGGTAGTTCGGCCCGTCGCCGCCCTGCGGGGTGGTCCAGACGATGTTCTGGCTGGGATCCTTGATGTCGCAGGTCTTGCAGTGAACGCAGTTCTGGAAGTTGATGACAAAGCGCGGGCCGCCCCCGTTCTGACTGGCCGCATCCTCGACCACCTCATAGACCCCGGCGGGGCAATAGCGCTGCGCCGGTTCGGCATAGTCGGGCAGGTTCACCGCGATCGGCACCGACGGATCGCGCAACCTCAGATGGCTGGGCTGGCTTTCCTCGTGATTGGTAAAGCTGAAGGCCACGTTGGTCAGCCGGTCAAAGGACAGCTTGCCGTCGGGGCGCGGATAGTTCAGCGGCGTGTGATCGGCGGCCTTGCCGGTGGCAGCGGCGTCGGTCTTGCCGTGCGTCCAGGTGCCGAACGGGTTCCAGCCGGTCACATTGGCCACCCACATGTCGATGCCGCCCAGCATCAGGCTGGCGGTCAGGCCCAGCCTGGACCACATCGGTTTGACATTGCGGACCTTTTTCAGATCCTTTCCAATCTCGCCGCCGCGCACGGCATCGTCATAGGCGGTCAGGCGGTCGCCCTCGCGGCCTGCTTTCAGGGCGGCGTCTGCGGCCTCGGCAGCCTCGATGCCCGAATGCATGGCGTTGTGGTTGCCCTTGATGCGCGGCACATTGACCATGCCCGCCGAGCAGCCCAGCAGCACGCCGCCGTCAAAGGACAGCTGCGGCAGCGACTGCCAGCCGCCCTCGCTGATCGCGCGGGCGCCATAGCTGATCCGCTTGCCCCCCTCCAGCAGCGCGGCCACCATCGGGTGATGCTTGAAGCGCTGGAATTCCATATAGGGGTACAGATGCGGGTTGGCATAGTTCAGGTGGACAACAAAGCCGACCAGAACCTGATTGTTCTCAAGGTGATAGATAAAGCTGCCACCGCCCGCATTCTTGCCAAGCGGCCAGCCCATCGTATGCACGACGCGGCCCTTGTGGAAGTTTTCGGGCGCGACCTCCCAGATTTCCTTCATGCCAAGGCCGAATTTCTGCGGGTCATGGCCCTCGGACAGGTTCAGCCGCGCCATGATGTCCTTGGCCAGCGACCCGCGCACGCCCTCGGCGATAAAGACGTATTTGCCGTGCAGCTCCATCCCCGGCTCATAGCCCTCGCCGATGCTGCCATCGGGGTTGCGCCCGAATTCCCCCGCCACGACGCCGCGCACGCGGTTGCCGTCCCAGACGACCTGACTGGCGGCCATGCCGGGGAAAATCTCGACGCCCATCGCCTCGGCCTGCTCCGCCATCCAGCGGCAGACGTTGCCCATGCTGACGATGTAATTGCCGTGGTTCGACATCAGCGGCGGCATCGGCCAGTTCGGCACGCGCACCTGCCCCGCCTCGCCCAGCACATAAAAGTTGTCGTCGGTCACCTCGGTCGTGACCGGGGCGCCCTGCGCGCGCCAGTCGGGCAGCAGCCGCGTCAGCCCCGACGGGTCCAGCACCGCGCCCGACAGGATATGCGCGCCGACCTCGGAGCCCTTTTCCAGCACCACGACAGACAGGTCGGGGTCGATCTGCTTCAGCCGGATCGCAGCCGACAGGCCCGCAGGCCCCGCGCCGACGATCACGACATCGTATTCCATCGACTCGCGCTCGATCTGGCTTTCGTCGGTCATGTGCTGGCGCCCTCCCATGGCTTCTGGCCTGGGACAGAGGTAATACGCGCAGGCGCGGGGGGCAATCGTGACGCGGGGACGAAATCCGCCGAATTTCGCCACTGCTCCGCGGCGCAGGCTTGCATTGGCGCCGGATTTGGGGTCACGATACCACCGACTAAAAGGTTCAGCGCCCCTGCCATCCCGAATGGCGGGGGCGTTGCCTTACCACCCGGATGACAACCGCAACCCGTAAAGGGCACATCCCGCATAAGGATTGGGCAGCGATGGAAAAGATACCGATGACCCGCAAGGGGTTTCAGGCACTGGAACTGGAACTGGGCGCGTTGAAATCAAAGGAACGCCCCGCCATCATCCGCGCCATTGCCGAGGCGCGCGAGCATGGCGACCTGTCGGAAAACGCCGAATATCACGCCGCCCGCGAAAAGCAGGGCTTTATCGAAGGCCGGATCAAGGAGCTGGAATCGCTGCTGTCGCGGGCCGAACAGTTCGATCCCGCGCGGCTGTCGGGCAGCATCAAGTTCGGCGCCACGGTCGATCTGATCGACGAGGATACCGACGAAAAGCGCACCTATCAGATCGTGGGCGAGGCCGAGGCCGATATCGAACGCGGGCTGCTGAACATCCGCTCGCCGCTGGCGCGCGCGCTGATCGGCAAGGATGAGGGCGACAGCGTCGATGTCACCACCCCCGGCGGGTTGCGCAGCTACGAAATCCTGGCGATCCGGTACGAGTGATCCCATGTCCCTCGCCGCACGTATCCAAAGCCTCGCACGGCGCGATGCGCTGACCACCGTCGGGCTGGCGCTGACCGGCGCATGGGCGCTGCTGCTGCTGCTGTTCTGGGTTGTTGCGCCCGGCAGCGACGGCGCGCGCGGCGGTGTCACGCACCTTGTCGTGGCCATGGGCGTCGTGTTGCCGGTGGTGCTGGTCTGGCTGGCCGTGTCCATGGCCCGCTCGATCGCGTTGCTGCGCGCCGAGGCCGAGGATCTGCGCCGCCGTCTGGACCGGATGCGCAAGGCGCTGCCCGGTGGGGCCGACGACGATGCCGAGGATGAACCCGCCGACGATGCGCCTGAGCACGCACCCGCCTTGCGCGACCGGACAGAGGCTGCAGCCCCCCGCCCGCTGCCACCGACCGCGCCACCCCCGGCCCGGCCCCGCACACCGGGCGATCAGCGTCAGGCGGCCTTGCGGTTCGACGCCCCCGGCTCGGTCCCGGTCGATGCGGCCACGCTGGTCCGGGCGCTGAATTTTCCCGACGGCCCTGACGATCACGACGCGATCGAGGCGCTGCGGGCGGCGCTGAAGGATCACGAGAACTCGCGCGTGCTGCGGGCCGCGCAGGATGTCGTCACGCTGCTGGCCGGGCGCGACATCTATATGGATATGCTGCCCCCCTCGCCCGCCCCGGCGGCTGTCTGGCGCCGCTTTGCCGACGGCCAGCGCGGCAGCGCCGTGGCCGCACTGGGCGGCATTGATGACGACGCGACCCTGGACGTCGTGGCCGAAATGCTGCGTCAGGACGAGATTTTCCGCGACACCGCGCATCACTTCCTGCGCCATTTCGACGGGCTGCTGACGCGGCTGGTGCCGGAACTGGACGACACCCAGATTGCCGTGCTGGCCGACAGCCGCTCGGCCCGTGCGTTCATGGTGCTGGGGCGGCTTGCGGGCAGCTTTGGCTAGGCTGCCATCGCCACGGGCAGGCGCATGACGATGACCTGCCCACCCCATGGCCAGCCATAGCGGCCCCGCGTGACCTCGCAAAACCCCAGGCTGCTGTAAAAGGCCAGCGCCGCGTGGTTGCCCGCCCGCAGTTCGGCCCGCAGGCCTGGATGACCGCGCCGCAGCGCCTCGGACAGCCCGGCCGCGATCAGGCGGCGCCCGGTCCCACGCCGGGGTTGCAGGGCCGCGATCCCGTCGATCACCAGATCCGATGTCGGCGGGCAGGCACGATAAAGCAACATCAGTCCCGAGGCGCGCGCAGGCTGCCAGAACCCGCCCGTCGCGTCGCGCAGGCCCATCACCCCGACCAGCCGCCCCGCCGTGTCCAGCGCCACGACCCCCTGCGCGGCGCATATCTGCCCGCGGCCCGGCGGGCGGAAATGACGGCACCACAGCCGCGCGGCGTCGGGCATCAGGGTCGCGGGTACCGGCGTCAGAGTCTGCATCGGTCGGCTTGCCATCAGTTGCGCATCATGCAAGCTAGATGCCCGAACGTCAGTGCAGGCGAAAGCGATATGTCACCCTCTCCCGAACCCCGGCCCGAGCCACGGCAGGCGGCCGCCGATGCGGCATCGCGCCGCGCACTGGCG
The DNA here is from genome assembly GCF_046289755.1 of Paracoccus sp. (in: a-proteobacteria). Taxonomy (GTDB): domain Bacteria; phylum Pseudomonadota; class Alphaproteobacteria; order Rhodobacterales; family Rhodobacteraceae; genus Paracoccus. The sequence continues at coordinate 47,763 of NZ_JBKBVD010000015.1, forward strand.
CGCAGCCCGGCACAATGTTTCTGGCATGGCGTGGTGCAGTCGCTGCCCTTCCTGATCGTGATCCTGCCCTTTGCGGTCCTGTTCGGCGTCGTCGCGCTGGAGGCGGGGATGGATGTCGCGCAGGTCATGGGCTTTTCCGTGCTGGTTCTGGCGGGCGCCTCGCAGTTTACCGCCGTGCAGCTGCTGTCGGACAACGCGCCGGTGATCATCGTGATCCTGTCGGGGCTGGCGGTCAATCTGCGGATGGCGATGTATTCGGCCTCGCTGGTGCCATGGCTTGGCCGGGCAACACCCGCGCAACGCGCCGGTCTGGCCTATGTGCTGATTGACCAGACCTATGCCCTGTCCATCCAGCATTACGAGCGTCACCCCGCCTTGTCGATGCAGCAGCGGATCGCCTATTTCGGGGGCACGGCGCTGGTGCTGTGCCTGCCCTGGATGCTGGGCAGCTGGATCGGCGCGACGGTCGGTCAGGCCATCCCCGATGACATCGCGCTGGATTTCGCCATGCCCATCACCTTTATCGCGATGATCGCGCCGATGCTGCGCACGGCGGCGCATCTGGCGGCCTGTTTCGTGGCGGTGCTGGCGGCGCTGCTGCTGGCCGGGATGCCCTCGGGGCTGGGGCTGCTGATTGCGGCGCCGCTTGGCATGGTGACCGGCGCGGTGGTCGAGACCCTGACGGAAAGGAAAGCGGCATGAGCGGCGCATCGGATCTGGCGATCTGGACAGTGATCGCGGTGCTGGGGATCGGCACCTATCTGATTCGCTGGTCGTTTCTGGGCGCGCTTGGCAACCGCCCCATGCCCGGATGGGTGCTGCGGATGCTGCGCTATACGCCGGTGGCGGTGCTGCCCGCGCTGGTCGCGCCGCTGGTCGTCTGGCCCGCGGCCACCGACGGGCAGCTTGATCCCGCGCGCATGGCCGCCGCACTGGCGACGCTTGGCGTGGGCGTGCTGACCCGCAATGTGATGCTGGCGATTCTGGCCGGGGGGCTGACCCTGTTCGGGCTGCTTTACCTTTTGCGGTAGAGCGTTTCGCTTTTAACCTTAGACATTCCCGACAGCATTGAAGTAATTCCAGCATTCGCTTGGGTCATAGAGATCGCAGATTTCGCTGATAGCTGTGAACACGGCGGGAAAGGTCCTCGCGCCGATCCTCCGCAGATGGGACCTGAGCTTTAAGAAGGCCTGCTCAATGGGGTTCAGGTCCGGCGGGCATAGCGGCAGATAGAGGAACCAACCGCCGTGACCACGCAGTGCCCGGGCTGCTTCGATGTTACGATATGTGGCCAGGTTGTCGAGGATGACGACGGTGCCGGGCGCGATCTCGGGAGCCAGCACTTCGCCGATATAGGCGGCAAAAGCAGGATCAGCCATCGCGCCTTTGATGACCCATGATGCTATCAGCGCATCCGCTGTCAGCCCTGCAATCAATCAGCGTCTGTGTCCCCCAAGCGCGCAGATAGACGCACTCATACTTCAGCGACCGCCAGAGACGCTCGATAAAGATGTTGTCGGGATAGCGGGCTTTGCCGCCCATGGAGATCTTGTTTTGGCCCGCTTCAGCCGGTCGGTCCAGTCGAAGGACGTGAACTGCGATCCCTGATTCGTGTTCATGATCTCGGGTGCGCCGAACTTGTGGATGGCCTCGTTCAACGCCTCGAGGCAGAACTCGGCCTCCAGCGTGTTCGAGATGCGCCAGGCCAGCACCTTGCGGGTGAACCCGTCCATGATGGCGACCAGATAGAGAAACCCTTTCCGCATCGGCAGGTAGGTGATGTCCGCACACCACACCTGATTTGGTCGGTCGATCCGCAGCCCACCCAGCAGATAGGGGTAGGTCTTGTGCCCCTTCGCGGGTTTGCTTGTGTGGGGCGATTCCTGCGTTTCGTCATCTCTGTTCTCCTCGTGCTCGGAGACCAGCAAACTTCAGATCGTAGCTTCCGTCACTGTCCGATTTTCGGGGGGTAGCTCAGAGAGATACCATGACGCCGTAGGCGCCGATGCAATGCCGAGCGCTTCAGATGCGGGATCGTCGGTTGCAGAGCGTAAAGGCAGTCGTCCAGCAGCAGCTATGTGTGCCGCCTAAAGGCGACGATCATCGCCGCCTCGACCACGGCTAAAACCGTTGATCGCGGTTTCGTCGGCCCGGCCTTGAGATCCCCGACAGACTGGCGCTTGCGCCATTTCGCCACCGTCTTTGGGTTGATCCCAAGCTCCCGGCTCATCGTTGCGAGCGAAGCTTGCGATCGTTGTATTGCAGCGCTGACGGCCTGCGTGGTCAGGGCGCTCCCATGACAAAACTGGCCCATAATGCTTCCCTCCATTCCTGAGAAAGGATCGCACCATCAAAACCTGGGATCAAACACCCCTAAGTCACGTTGACAAATGACGGAGCCAGAGTTCGATCGACACGCCCTATTCGGCGATCGCACGCGCGCTCTGACGGATCAGCACATCGTGGTTGTTGGCCGGATCGCCGTCCAGGTGGCGCCTGGACTGCACACCCGGCAGCGTCAGGAACCAGTTGCGCAGCCGCAGCGGCGAAAAGCCGACCGGCGCCTGTTCGAACCCCGGCACGCGCCGCAGAACCTTGCCTGATTCCACCGCGCAAAAGCTCTTTTTGGCGGCGCCGTTCTGCTCGGCGCTGCGCAGCGCCAGATCGGCGACCTGCCTGGTCACCGGCACCCGGTCCTCGGCCACCCAATAGGTTGAGCGGGCGTGGTAATCTATGTAGAACGCCTTGAAATTGTCGGTAATACCGTAAAGCACGTCGTGGCGTTCGGGAATATGGGGATGCCGCCAGCTGCCCGCAGGATCATAAATCGCCCGCTGGCTGCCATTGAACATCAGCGCTGAATGCCCGCCCTCGCCGCGCGGAATGCCGATCACCGTCAGCAGCGTGACCGAAGGAGGCTCGGTCGAGACATAGCGCGCGCGCCGGACCTCTTCGTCCGAAGCCCAGATATTGTCCGCGCCGCAAGCGGCCAGCGCCACCGGCAACGAGGCGGCCAGAAAGACACGACGCTTCATGAGCAAACCCGCCTTATGCGTTGGCCAGAGCCATAAAGATCAGCGCGGCCAGCGACAGGCCGATCACCCATGTGGCCGCCCTGATGAACCCGGAAAAAGTCTTCTTGTGCTCGGTCAGGTCCATCGTGCCCTGAGTGGCGCCGGGTTTGTTGTCGAGATCGGCCATGTCTGCCCTCCTGAAGATGTTTGCATTGCGATAGCCCATAGCGCCGGGCCTGTCACGCCCCCCACAGTACCGCACCGTCGGTTTCGCCGACCGGGCGGATCACATCCGCGCGGGCGAGGTGATTCAGATGCGCCACCGCCTCGACCAGCGCCAGCCCGAATTCGCCGTCCCCGATCTGGCGGCGATAGAGAATGTCGAAACAGCCGACCGCCGTGCGCGGCGCCTCGTGCAGGGCCTGCGTCAGTCGCTCCAGCGCGGAATGGTGGTTCTGGATCAGCTGGTTCAGCCGCATGGGCAGGCCGGTAAAGGGCAGCTTGTGGCCCGGCAGGACAAGCTGGTCACCCTGCGCCAGCGCCGCCAGCCGGGTGCAGCTTTCCAGCCACTCGCCCACCGGATCGGCCTCGGGCTCGGTCGGGTAGACCCCCAGATTGGGCGAGATCGAGGGCAGCAGCTGATCGCCCCCGATGACAAGATGATCATCCAGCGACCACAGGGTCACATGACAGGGCGCATGCCCGTGCCCCATGGCGACCCGCCAGCGGCGCGGCCCGATGGCCAGCACCTGCCCCTCGGTCAGGCGGGTATAGCCGGGCGGCAGCGGGTGCACCGTATCGGCAAAGTTGAACGGCCGTTCAGACGCGCGCCGGTCCATCAGCTCGGGCGGCATGCCCGCGCGGCGCCAGAAGGCCAGCGCCTCGGGTGAGGGGCGGTCCTGTTCGTCCAGCACCAGCATCCGCGCCATCAGCCAGGCCGTGCGGCTCATCGCCAATGTGGCGCCTTCGGCCATGAACCAGCCCGCCAGCCCGATATGGTCGGGGTGGTGATGGGTGCCGATCACGCGCCGGATCGGGCGCCCCTGCAACGGCCCGGCCCGCAGCGCGTCCCAGATGGCGCGGGTGCGGCGGCTGTCCATGCCGGTGTCGATCAGCGTCCAGCCGTCGCCATCCTCAAGCGCATAGACATTGACGTGGTCCAGCTTCATCGGCAGCGGCAGCCGCAGCCACAGAATGCCCGGCGCGACCGTGATGGCCGCGCCCTCGGCAGGCGGGGTGTCGAACGGGGTGCGGATCACGCGGCGAAATCGCCGGCAAGGGCCGCGTCGCTGATCCCCGTCAGATCGTCCAGCCCCGCCAGCGCCTCGGCCAGATCGCCCGCGTTATGGGGCAGCACCCGCAGCATGAAGACCCGCGCCAGCGCCTGATGCGAGGCGCCCCCCGCCATCGCGGCGCGCAGATGGAAATGTCCGCCCAGCACCCGCGCGAAGGCGGTGAGGTAAGGCACGGCACCCGCGAACCGCTCCGGCATCGCGCGATCCAGCAGGGCCAGCGTCGCCTCGCGCAGCGTCTCGGCGGCCTGCCACAGATCATGGGCCAGATCGGGATGCGCAGATTGCGCCGATTTGGCGCCGTCCAGCACCTCGTCCAGCAGCCGCATCGCGGCCTCGCCACCATCCGACAGCTTGCGGCCGACCAGATCCATTGCCTGAATGCCGTTCGTCCCCTCATAGATCGAGGTGATACGCACATCGCGCAGATACTGCGCCGCGCCGGTTTCCTCGACATAGCCCATGCCGCCATGGACCTGCACGCCCATATCCGCGACCCGGATGCCGACATCGGTGCCGTAAGCCTTGGCGATCGGCGTCAGAAAAGCCGCGCGGGCCGCATGTTCCGCATCGCCCGTCGCGCGCTCCATGTCGATGGCCACGGCGCAGGCCAGCCCGATGGCGCGGGCGGCGAACACCTCGGCCCGGCCCGTGGCCAGCATGCGGCGCACATCGGGGTGCTGGATGATCGGCCCCATCTGGTTGCGGTCCACCGCATAGGCCACCGCCTTTTGCAGCGCCGCCTCGGCCACGCCGACACCCTGCATGCCGACGCCCAGCCGGGCCACGTTCATCATGGTGAACATGGCGGCCATGCCCTTGTGTTCCTCGCCCACCAGCCAGCCGGTGGCGCCGTCATAGGACATGACGCAGGTCGGGCTGCCATGGATGCCCAGCTTGTGTTCCAGACTGACCACCTTGAGGGCGTTGGCCACCCCCGGCTCGCCCTGATCGTCGGGGATCAGCTTGGGCACCATGAACAGGCTGATCCCCCGCGTGCCCCTGGGCGCACCCGGCAACCGCGCCAGCACCAGATGGCACACGTTCGAGGTCACGTCGCTGTCGCCCCAGGTGATATAGATCTTCTGGCCGCTGACCCTGTAGGTGCCATCGCCGACCGGCTCGGCCTTGGTGGTCAACGCGCCCACATCGCTGCCCGCGCCCGGTTCGGTCAGGTTCATCGTGCCCGACCATTCGCCGCTGATCAGCCGGGGCAGATACAGCGCCTTCAGCGCGTCGCTGGCATGATGCTCCAGCGCCTCGATCTGGCCCTGCGTCAGCAGCGGGTTCAGCTGCAGCGACAGGCAGGCGCCCGACATCATCTCGGCCACGGCCATGTTCAGCGCCTGCGGCAGCCCCATCCCGCCATATTCGGGATCGGCCGAGACGCCGACCCAGCCGCCATCGGCAATCGCCCGGAACCCTTCGGCAAAGCCGGGCGACGACCGCAGCACGCCGTTTTCCAGCCGCGCGGGCGTCCGGTCCCCCGCCCCGTTCAGCGGCGCCAGCACGTTCTGGGTCAGCTTACCCGCCTCGTCCAGAATCGCCGCCGCCGTCTCGGGCGTGGCCTCGGCAAAGCGGTCGGTGGCCGAGACCTCGCGGAAGGGCACGACGTGATTAAGGATAAAGTCGATCTGCGCGACCGGCGCCCTGAAGCTCATCTGTTCCTCCTCCATGCGCCTTGGCATCCGGGCCCGGCGCGACTATCAACCCGTCTCAGGCGGCATCTTGGGCCGCAACCCCCTCCGGCTCAACCGAAACCCCGCGTCACGAATGCAGACCCTGCGCCTCACACCCGATGCCCCCCCCGATGCCCCCGGACTGGCCCGCGCCGCCGACCTGCTGGCGCAGGGCGAATGCGTGGCAATGCCGACCGAGACGGTCTATGGCCTCGCGGCTGACGCCTGCAACGGTCAGGCGGTGGCGCGGATCTATCAGGCCAAGGGGCGGCCCAGCTTCAACCCGCTGATCGTGCATCTCGCGGACCTTGCCGCGGCGCAGACCATCGCCCGCTTTTCGGATCAGGCCCTGCTGCTGGCGCGCGCCTTCTGGCCGGGGCCGCTGACACTGGTGCTGCCGCTCAGACCCGATGCGGGGATCGCCTCGCTGGTGACGGCGGGCCTGCCCACGATCGCGCTGCGCCTGCCCGCCCACCCGGTGGCCCGCGCGCTGCTGACCCGCTTTGGCGGCCCGCTGGCCGCGCCCTCGGCCAATGCCTCGGGCCGGATCAGCCCGACCAGCGCCGATCACGTCCTGTCGCCCGATGGCGGGTTGAATGGCCGCATCGCCGCCGTGCTCGACGCGGGCCCCTGCGCCGTCGGCCTCGAATCGACCATCATCGGCTGGCAGGACGGCCAGCCCTGCCTGCTGCGCCCCGGCGGCCTGCCCGCCGAGGCGATCGAGACCGCCCTGGGCCAGCCCCTCGCGCACCATCAGGCCGACCCCTCAGCCCCCGATGCGCCGGGCCAGCTGACCAGCCATTACGCCCCCGCGGCCCCCTTGCGACTGAACGCGACCGACCCGCAGCCGGGCGAAACACATCTGACCTTCGGTCAGCCCGGCCCGTTCAGCCTGTCCGACACGGGCGACCTGACCCAGGCCGCCGCCCGCCTCTTTGACCTCCTGCGCCGCGCCGATGCCCGACACCGCCCCATTTCGGTGGCGCCGATCCCCGATCACGGCCTCGGCGCCGCCATCAACGACCGCCTGCGCCGCGCCGCCGCCCCCCGGCCCTGACCATCTTCTTCACATAAATATCCCGGGGGGAATCCCGGCACGGGATGGGGGGCAGCGCCCCCCTCTTTGCGCCGGTGACGTCCTCACAACCCCAGCGAGTTATAGACGTTCGAGATCCGCCGGATTGCCACCACATAGGCGGCAGTACGCATGTCATGAACCCTGGAATTGTTCATCCACACCTCCTTCATCTTCTGGAACGAGGTCCGCATCGTGTCATCCAGACCCGAGCGCACCAGCTCCAGCTCGTCCGCCCCGGTCAGGAAACTCTCCTTGAAACCCTTGGACAGGGTCCAGTTCAGACCCGTATCCGCCGACAGACGCTCCAGCTCCTCGACGATCATGCGGGCGCGTGCCTCTTCGTGGCGGCGCTCCAGGCGGCCCAGACTGATCTGCGACAGGTTCTTGACCCATTCGAAATAGGACACGGTCACACCGCCGGCGTTGGCATACATGTCGGGAATAATCACGATGCCGTTCTCGCGCAGGATCTCATCCGCATCCGCCGTCACCGGACCGTTCGCGGCCTCGATGATCAGCTTGCAGCGGATGCGGGCGGCGTTGTCGGCATCAATGACGCTTTCCACGGCGGCCGGGATCAGGATGTCGCAGTCATCCTCCAGCGCGCGCAGCCCGTCCTCGGTGAAATCGCCGCCCGCAAAGCCCTTGACGCCGCCGGTCGCGCGGATATGGCCGCGCAAAGCGTCGATATTGATGCCCTGCGGGTTGCGGATCACACCGTCGCGCTCGATCACGCAGGTCACCAGAGCGCGGTCCTCGGCCGACAGGAACTGGGCGGCATGATAGCCCACATTGCCCAGACCCTGCACGACAACGCGCTTGCCCGCCAGACCGCCTGACAGACCGGCCTTGGTCATCACGTCATCATTGCGGAAAAACTCGCGCAACGCATATTGCACGCCGCGGCCCGTGGCCTCGACCCGACCGTCGATGCCGCCCGCCGTGCGCGGCTTGCCGGTGACGCAGGCCTTGGCGTTGATGTCGTCGGGATGCAGCCGCTTGTAGGCATCGGCCATCCAGGCCATCTCCCGCTCGCCCGTGCCCATATCCGGCGCCGGCACGTTCTGCGACGGAGAGATCAGGTTGCGGCGCGACAGCTCATAGGTAAAGCGGCGGGTGATCCGCTCCAGCTCGTCCTCACTCCAGGCGCGGGGGTCGATGCACAGCCCGCCTTTGGACCCGCCAAAGGGCACCTCGACCAGCGCGCATTTATAGGTCATCAGCGCGGCCAGCGCCTCGACCTCGTCCTGATTGACATCCAGCGAATAGCGGATGCCACCCTTCACGGGTTCCATATGCTCGGAATGGACCGAGCGATAGCCGGTGAAGGTGTGGATCTGACCGCGCAACCGCACCCCGAAACGCACTGTATAGGTCGAGTTGCAGACCCGGATCTTTTCCTCAAGTCCGGGGGACAGCTCCATCAGACCGGCAGCATGCGAGAACATGCGATCGACGGAGTCGCGAAACGAAGTCTTGGTGACGGCCATGGCTGCTTTCCTCCTGAAGATGACGCCCGGATGCGCCTGCGTCCCAAGCTAGGACAGCGCCGCAGGAACTGCCACCGCCTTGGGCAATCGCGGCTGCAAATCGTCACCGCCGCCGCCCGCCCCCGATCCGTCATCCAACAGGTTCCTGCACACAAGCATATTGAACAATTCAACTTTTTTGTCGGCACGACATGAAAAATGAAACCGGGGCGGGGCGAAACACATTAAAGGATACGATCTGTTTCATGACTTCAGGTTTCAAGGGTAGCGCGTCACATGAGAGACACCAACGACACACGGGCCATCAATCGCGGACGCAAGTTCGATCAGGTGCGCGAGGGCGCATCCGAGGTTTTCCTGCGCGACGGCTATGCCTCGGCCAGCGTGGACGACATCGCGCGCGCGGCGCGCGTCTCCAAGGCGACGCTTTACAGTTACTTCCCCGACAAGAACCTGATGTTTCAGGCGGTGCTTGACGCCACGATGACAACGGCTTTCGGAACGGCCCCGTTTCAGATCGACGCCGATGTCCCGGCCCGACCCGGACTGGAACAGGCACTGCGGCAGTTCGGCGACTGGCTTCTGGACCCCGTGGTGCTGCAGCTGCACCGGATCATGCTGGCCGAGGCGGGGCGTTTCCCCGACCTTGCCCGCAGCTACCGCATGCAGCGCGATGCTGCCGTGCTGGCGCCGCTGGCCCGGCAGGTCGATCTGTGGGCGACGCGCGGCGACCTGCACTGCGACGACAGCGCACGGCTGGCGCGGCAGATATACGCCCTCTTTGCGGCGGATCTCCAGCAGGCCGCGTTGCTGGGCGAGTCGGCGGCCATCACCCCCGACGAGATCGGCACCCTTGCCCGGACCACCGCAGATCTGGTGCTGCGCGCCCATGCGCCCGCAGACAAGGCCGCAGACGGGGCCGCAGACAAGGCCGCAAGCGCTGCCGACGAGCCGGGATGCCTGTGACATTCCTGCTATGATGGAAACGTGATCTTGCGCCCCGCTTCTCAAACCGGGCGCAAGTCCCTAGCATCGGCGCCGGGACAAGCCCGGATCAACCGGCGCCGCAGGGAGCAGTCAGCATGACAAGAACCGCACTACTGGCAATGATGGGTCCGCTGGCCCTTGCCGGTTGCATGATGCCAGTCAGCCGCATGCCGCCCACGTCACCTGTCGCAATCGCGCCGATGGCACAGCCCGCCGCGGCCCAGCCCGCCTATCCCCAGCAACCGATGGCGGCGCCTGCGGCCTGGCCCATGGCAGGCGCACCGGCGCAGACGGTGCCCGGCCTGCCACCCAGCACCGAACCTGCGCCCACGGCCACCCGGGGCATCGCCGGTCTGCAGGAGCGTAAACCCGATCTTTGCAAAGCTGAAACTTATGCCACCTCCATCGGGCAACCGGGCAGCACGGTCCCGTCCCTCGGCATCACGCGCAGCTATCGCGTGGTGGACTACCGCGGCATCGAGCCTCAGGAATACGTCCCCGACCGGATCGTGTTCCGCCTTGATGCGGCGGGCAACATCTCGACCATAGATTGCGGATGATCCCATGACCAAGACAGCCTTCCTGACCGCCCTTGGCGCTGCGGCCCTTCTTGCCGCCTGCGAGCCGCTTCCGGCGCCGCCTGCCCCCGACGCACCTGCCACCGATGAATGCGGCGCGCAGGGCTATCAGGGCCTCATCGGCCAGCCGCGCGCGGCACTGGCGGCGATGACCTTCCCGGTCGGCACCCGCGTCATCGGCCCCGACGACGCCGTGACTGCCGATTTCCGGCCCGAACGTCTGAACATCGAATACAGCCGCAACGGCCGGATCGACAAGATCAGCTGCTATTGAGATCATGCCGGGGGCGGCGCGCCGCCCCCGCAGCCTCGTTTTCACGTTGCCTTGCCCCGCAGGCGGTGTCACCATTCCGTCATGTCGCACGCCACCCCGACCCCCGCCGCACAGCCCGACCGCGTGACGTTCGACCGGCGCGAACTGGCGCTGATCCTGACGACCTATGGCCGTTTCGTGGCAGCGGGTGAATGGCGCGATTACGGCATGTCCTTCCTGCGCGAGGCGGCGGTGTTCAGCGTCTTCCGCCGCGCCGCCGAACACCCCATCTACCGCATCGAGAAACGCCCCCGCCTGCGCGCCGCTCAGGGCGCCTATGCGGTGATCGCCATGGACGGCCAGATCCTTAAGCGCGGGCATGATCTGGCGCAGGTGCTGCGGGTGCTGGACCGCAAGCTGATCCGCGCGCTGGACTAGGCCCCTCAGGTGCCGCGAGGCTTGGCCCGCACGGTCGGCGCCGCCTCGGTCGGGTCCTCGGGCCAGGGATGGCGCGGATAGCGGCCGCGCATGTCCTTGCGCACATCGGCATAGGAACTCGCCCAGAAGCCCGGCAGGTCCATGGTCACCTGCACCGGCTTGCCCCCCGGCGACAACAGCGCGATCCGCAAGGGCCGCCCGCCGACCGAGGGGTGCCGCACCACCCCGAACAGCTCCTGCAACCGCAGCTCAATGGATGGCTCATCGCCCGCATAGTCAATCGGCACCTTCCGCCCCAGCGGCGTGACGAAATGCGCCGGCACCTCGCGGTCCAGCCGCGCCAGACCGTCCCAGCCGATGCGCGCCCGCAGCGGCTCGACCAGATCCAGCGCCCGCAGATCTGACAGGCTGCGCGCCCGGCCCAGCCATGGCAACAGCCAGCCGCCCTCGGCCAGCAGACCTGCATCATCGACCGGCCCCAGATCCGGCAACAGCGCAATCCGCGCCCGCAACCGCGCCGCAGCCGCACTCCAGCGCAGCCCGTCCAGCCGCAGCCCCTCCAGCGCGGCCCGCGCGACATCCTCCTCCGACGCCCCGCTCCAGACCCGGTCCGACAGCACCAGCGCCCCCAGCCGCTCCTGCACACGCGCCAACACCCGGCCCTCACGCCGCGACCATTCGCACAGCCGGACCTCGGCGATGCCCGCGCCATGCACCGCCCGCAACCCCGCCTCGTCCAGCCGCGCCGCCAGCCGGATGCGCGCCTCGCGCTGATCGCCGTCCAGATCCACCGCCACGACAAACCGCGCGCGCCCCATCTCATCGCCCACCGGCAGGACCGCGCCCTTGCCGCCCGACAGCACATAGCGCGGCTCATCCCCCTTCCGCCGCATCCCGATCCGGTCAGGATAGGCCAGCGACGCCAGCGCGCCCATCGCAAAGGCCCGCCCTTCTTCTTCACGCAAATATCCCCGGGGGGGTCCGGGGGGGACAGCGTCCCCCCCGGCGTCGCGGGACGCAACCATGCGCCGCAGCCGCACAGCCTCGTGCCGCAAGCGTTCCACGCCCTGCCGGTTCACCTCATAGGGATGGCGCGCCGCAAACCGCGCCGGATCGCGGATCGCCTCCAGCCGCAGCGCCAGATCGACCGGCGCGCCCCGCAACGGATCGCGATCCGACAGCAGCGCGGCCAGCGGCGCGGCCTCCGGCCCCGCCACCGCCAGCATATGCGCCAGCCGGGGATGCAGCGGCAGCCGCAGCAGCACCCGGCCATGGCCGGTGATCCGGCCCGCACCGTCCAGCGCCCCCAGCCCCGCCAGCAGCGACCGCGCCTCGGCCAGCGCGCCCTCGGGCGGCGGCGTCAGAAAGGCCAGATCGCCCGGCCCGGCCCCCCATGCCGCCAGTTCCAGCGCCAGCCCGGTCAGATCGGCGACGGTGATCTCGGGTGGCGCAAAACCGGGCAGCGCCCCCTCCTCGGCCCGCGCCCACATCCGGTAGCAGATCCCCGGCGCGACCCGGCCCGCGCGCCCGCGCCGCTGATCAGCCTCGGCGCGGCTGACCCGCTCGGTCACCAGCCGCGACATGCCGCTGCCGGGATCGAAGCGCGCCCGGCGCGCCCGGCCTGCATCCACCACCACCCGCACTCCGGGAATGGTCAGCGAGGTCTCGGCAATCGCGGTCGCCAGCACGATCCGCCGCACGTCCCCCGGCGCCGACAGCGCCGCCCGCTGCGCCGCGGCGGGCAGCGCGCCATACAGCGGCAGCACCTCGCAGCCGCTGCCCGACAGCAGACCCGTCACCCGCCGGATCTCGCCCTCGCCGGGCAGGAATGCCAGGGTCGTGCCGCCGGTCGCGCGGGTCTCGGCCTCGGCGCGCAGGATCAGGCGGGCGGCCTCATCGACCAACCGGATGCCTGCGGGCAGGGGACGGTCCAGCCAGCGCGTCTCGACCGGAAAGGCCCGGCCCTGCGATTCCACCACCGGCGCATCGCCCAGCAGCGCCGCCACCGGCCCGGCATCCAGCGTGGCCGACATGACCAGCACCACCAGATCCTCGCGCAGCGCCCCCCGCGCCTCCCAGACCAGCGCAAGGCCCAGATCGGCGTTCAGACTGCGCTCGTGGAACTCGTCAAAGATGACGCAGCCGATCCCCTCCAGCGAGGGGTCAGACTGGATCATCCGGGTCAGGATGCCCTCGGTCACCACCTCGATCCGCGATCCCGGCACCGACTCGCCCCGGATGCGATAGCCGACACGGCCGCCCACCGCCTCGCCCAGGGTGTCGGCCATCCGCTCGGCGGCGGCGCGGGCGGCAAGACGGCGCGGCTCCAGCATCAGGATGCGGCCCCGGATCTGGTCCATCAGCGCCAAGGGCACCCGCGTCGTCTTGCCCGCACCGGGCGGCGCCACCAGCACCGCCCGCCCATGCCGGGCCAGCGCCTCGCGCAGGGCAGGCAGCGCGTCTTCGATGGGCAGATCATCACTCATGCCGCCTGATAGCGCGCCCGCACGCCCCAGCACAATCGCAACCGGGATGGCGGCGGCACCGCAGATGGCTGCACGGGCCCGCTACACATCCGGCGGCTGCGGACCTATCTTGCCACAGCGGCGTTGAATGACGCGGCACAGGGCAGCAGGGACAGACATGGGTATCGGCAGCGACGTGATGGAGGGGCTGGGCCTCGGCGACCCGGTTGTGCGGATCGGCGTCACCGGTCTGTCACGCGCGGGCAAGACGGTGTTCATCACCTCGCTGGTGGCCAACCTGCTGGAGCGCGGCCGCATGCAGGCCCTGCGCGCCGCCAGCGACGGGCGGCTGCGGGCGGTTTGGCTGCAGCCCCAGCCCGACGACACGATCCCGCGCTTTGACTATGAACGCCATCTGGCCGCGGTGACCGGCCCCGACCCGCACTGGCCCGACGGCACCCGCCATGTCAGCCAGCTGCGGCTGTCGATGCGCCTGCAGGGCAGCGGGCTGCTGTCGGGGCTGCGGGGTGCGCGCAACCTGCATGTGGATATCGTCGATTATCCGGGCGAGTGGCTGCTGGACCTGCGCCTGATGGAGCGTGATTTTGCCACATGGTCCGACGAGGTTCTGGGCCGCATCACCGGCCGCCCCGGCGCCGACCGGTTTGCCGCCGCGTTGTCCGCGCAGGACCCCGCCGCCTCATTCAACGAACCGCGCGCGCAGGATCTGGCGCAGATCTACAGCGCGCATCTGACTGCCGCCCGCGCGGCGGGCTGGTCGGACTGCACGCCGGGCCGCTTTCTGATCCCCGGCGAGCTGGCCGGATCGCCCGCGCTGACCTTCGCGCCGCTGCCCCCGGATCTGCGCGAGGGCAAGCTGGGCCGCGAGTTCCGCCGCCGCTTTGACGCCTATAAATCGCGGGTGGTGCGGCCCTTTTTCCGCGACCATTTCGCCCGGATCGACCGGCAGGTGGTGCTGGTCGATGTGCTGGGCGCGATCCATCGCGGCCCGGCAGCGGTCGAGGATCAGCGCCGCGCCATGGCCGATGTGCTGTCGGCCTTCCGCCCCGGCCGGGCGGGCTGGCTGGCACAGCTTCTGGGCACAAGGCGGGTCGAGCGGATCCTCTTTGCCGCCACCAAGGCCGACCACCTGCACCACAGCCAGCACAACCGCCTGACCGCGATCCTGTCGGCGATGCTGCGCGAGGCCCGCGACCGCGCCGATTTTCAGGGCGCCCGGACCGAGGCCATATCCATCGCCGCCCTGCGCGCCACGACCGAGGACGTGATCACGCAGGATGGCGAAGACCTGCCCGCCGTGCGCGGGCGGCTGCTGGACGGGCGCCGCGCCGCGTTCTATCCGGGCGAACTGCCTGCCGATCCGGGCCAGTTGCTGCATCCCGCCCGGCAGGGGGCGGCGGCCTGGCTGGATGCCGATTATGCGATCATGGATTTCGCCCCCGCGCCCCTGACCCTGCGCCCCGGCGACGGCCCGCCCCATATCCGGCTGGACCGCGCCGCCGAATTCCTGATCGGAGACCGCCTGTGACCGACGACACCCCCCGCCGGCGCGGCCCGGTCCTGATCAGCCTGCCCGACGAACCCAAGGCCCGCCCCGACGCGGCCTCGGCCGCGCGCACCAACCCCGCCGATGCGCCGCCGGTCGATGCCGCCGACCCGGCCCTGCCGCGCCCGCGCACGATGGAGATGGTCACGCGGCTGGTCGGCGCCCGCCCCTCGCGGCTGACGCGGCTGTTTCTGGGATCGGGCGCGGCGCTGGTCAGCTTTCTGGTGGCGGTCGCGGCGCTGGATTTTGTCGACCGGCTGCTGACGAGCTATCCGCTGCTGGGCTGGATCGCGACGGCGCTGTTTGCCGCCTTCACGCTGGCCGCACTTGGGATGGCCTTTCGCGAATGGTGGGGCTGGCGGCGCTTTCGCAAGATCGACGCGATCCAGCGGCAGGCGGGGGCGGCGCTGTCCGACGACAGTTTCGACAGCGCCCGCGCCGTCACCGATCAGCTGGTCGCGCTCTATGCCGATCGCCCGGAACTGGAATGGAACCGCCAGCGGCTGGCCGAGCGTCGCCCCGACATGTTCGACGCCCGCGCGCTGCTGACGCTGGCGGAAACCGAACTGCTGGCCGGGCTGGACCAGCAGGCCCGGCGCGAGATCGAGGCCGCCGCCCGCACGGTCGCGGCCACCACCGCGCTGGTGCCGCTGGCGCTGGCCGATGTCGCGGCGGCGCTGGCGGCCAATCTGCGGATGATCCGCCGCATGGCCGAGATCTATGGCGGGCGGGCGGGCGCAATCGGCGGCTGGCGTCTGGCGCGCACGGTCATCACCCATCTGATCGCCACCGGCGCCGTCGCTGCGGGCGACGATCTGGTTCAGACGGTCGCAGGCGGCGGCGTTCTGGCCAAGCTGAGCCGCCGCTTTGGCGAGGGGCTGGTGAACGGCGCCCTGACCGCCCGTGTCGGCATCGCCGCGATGGAGGTCTGTCGCCCGCTGCCCTTCATGGTGCAGCCGCGTCCCCGCGTGGGCAACCTGCTCAGCCGGGGTCTGCGCGGCCTGTTCGGATCGGCCCCCGAAGAGACCCGCCCCGACAGTGATCGCACGACCTGACTGCGACGCCGCTGTCAGGTCCTCACGATCCGGTCAACTGCCCGCATGCGCAGTCTCAGGGCAGGTCCGCACCGCCCTCGGCGGGCATCTCGGGTGCCTCGGCCTCGGGGGCGTCATCTGGCGCATCATCGGCAATGACCTCGCCCGGCGCGGCTTCGATCAGCCGGTTGTCTTGCCAGCGCCCGGATGCGACCTGCCCGGTGGCATAGCGCATCACGCCCTGCCCCTGACGTTTGCCGGATTCAAAGTTGCCCTCGTAGCGGTCACCATTGGCATAGGTGGCGACGCCTGCGCCGTGGATCTCGCCGCCCAGCCAGCCACCTTCATAGATGAACCCGTCGGGAGAGGTCAGACGCCCCTGCCCTTCGCGCAGCCCGTTGACGAAATCGCCGGTATAGACCGTGCCGTCGGCATAGGTCGCCTGCCCTTCGCCATGGCGCTGACCATCGGCCCAGGCGCCGGAATAGACATACCCGTCGGGATAGGACATCCGCCCCTGCCCGTGATTGCGCGCATTGCGAAAGCTGCCCTCATAGACCATGCCATCGGCATAGACGGCCCGCCCCTCGCCCTGAATCACGCCCTCGGACCATGCGCCCTCATAGGTCGAGCCGTCGGGATAGGTGATCTGGCCGGTGCCATGGGGCCGGTCGGCGCGCATCTGGCCCAGATAGACCGAGCCATCGGGATAGGTGATCCGTCCGCGCCCCTCCATCCGGCCCTCGGCCCATTCGCCGAGATAGACAAAGCCGTCCGCGCCGGTGAACGTGCCCTGCCCGTGGCGGCGGTCATTGCGGAATTCGCCGTCATAGGTGTCGCCATTGGCATAGGTCGCCACGCCCTGCCCCTGACGGCGCCCGGCCTCCAGCTGACCCTCGAAGCGGTCGCCATTGCCCTGCACCAGAACGCCGCTGCCCGACATCTGGCCCGCAGCCCAGACCCCGTCATAGGTCAGCCCGTCAGCCATCACCAGCTTGCCCCGGCCCGCCCGCTGACCGGCCAGCATGCCGCCCTCATAGGTGGCGCCGTCCGGATAGGTGATGCGGCCCTGCCCCTGCTTGACGCCCGCCTGCCAGTCGCCCTCATAGCGGTAGCCGTTGGGCTGGGTCAGCACGCCGGTGCCCTCGTGCAGGCCCTTGGCGAACTGCCCCTCATAGACCGAGCCGTTGGCATAGCGCGCGACGCCCTGGCCGGTCATCTCACCCGCGACCCAGTCGCCCTCATAGGTGCCGCCATCGGCATAGGTGATCAGCCCGCGCCCCTCGGGCTTGCCGCGCACGAACTGGCCCTCATAGACCGAGCCGTTGGGAAATTCCGCCCGGCCCTGACCCATGATCTGGCCCTCGACCCAGTCGCCCTCATAGCGATAGCCGTTGGGCAGCGAATAGGCGCCCTGCCCGTGCTGCAACCCGTTGCGGAACGTGCCTTCATAGACACCGCCATCGTCATACTGCCGCGTGATGACCTGCGCACCGGCATCCGCCGCCATGCCCATCAGCGCCAGCGCCACTGCGCCCGCAACCGTCACTGCCCGAGTTGCCGCCTTCATCGCCTGTGCCCCCGGCCTTTCGCCATTGTCGCATTTTGCAACAGCCATACCGCAGAGGCGCCGCCGAGGCAAAGCCCGTCTTTTCCTCGCCCCCCCGATCCTCTATCCCGAGGGGGACGCGACAGGGGATCAGACCATGACCGACCGTTTCCGCCTGACCATCGGCCAGCTGAACGCCACCGTTGGCGATCTGGCAGGCAATGCCGGCCGCGCCCGCACCGCATGGCATGAGGCACGCGAGGCCGGCGCCGACATGCTGGCCCTGCCCGAGATGTTCATCACCGGCTATCAGACGCAGGATCTGGTGCTGAAACCCGCCTTCACGCGTCAGGCGATGGAAACGATCATGGAGCTGGGCGCCGCGCTGACCGGCGGCCCCGCGATCGGCATCGGCGGACCATGGGCCGAGGGCGGCAAGCTGTATAACGCATGGTGGGTGTTCCGTGACGGCGCGCTGGTGGCCCGCGTGCTGAAACACCACCTGCCCTACAAGCAGCTGTTCGACGAATTGCGCCTGTTCGACAGCGGCCCGATCAGCGGCCCCTATCCGGTCGGTGCGGCCCGGATCGGATCGCCCATCTGCGAGGACAGCTGGTATCCCGACGTGGCCGAGACACTGGCCGAAACCGGGGCCGGGATCCTGATCGTGCCCAATGGCAGCCCCTATCACCGCGAGAAACTGGACCTGCGCATGGGGCATATGGTCGGTCGCGTGGTCGAGACCGGCCTGCCGCTGGTCTATCTGAACATGATCGGCGGGCAGGACGACCAGATCTATGACGGCGCCAGCTTTGTGCTGAACCCCGGCGGCCACAAGGTCGTGCAGATGCCCGCCTTCGAAGAGGCCGTCGTCCATGTCGATTTCACCCGGACGGCGGAGGGCTGGCGGGCCGAGCCGGGCCTGATGGCGCCGCAACCCGACGCATGGGAACAGGACTATCAGGCGATGATGCTGGGCCTGCGCGATTACCTGCGCAAATCGGGCTTTTCGAAGGTGCTGCTGGGCATGTCGGGCGGCATCGACAGCGCATTGGTCGCCACCATCGCCTGCGACGCGATCGGCCCCGAGAACGTCCGCTGCGTGATGCTGCCCTCGGAATATACCTCGCCCGAAAGCCTTGAGGACGCGGCCGATTGCGCCGCCCGTCTGGGCGCGCGGCTGGACACGGTGCGCATCGACGGCGCCCGCGACGCGGTGGAGGGCGCGCTGGCCCATCTGATGGAGGGGACCGCGCCCGACATCACCGAGGAAAACATCCAGTCCCGGCTGCGCGGTGTGATGCTGATGGCACTGTCCAACAAGTTCAGCGAGATGCTGCTGACCACCGGCAACAAATCCGAGGTCGCAGTCGGCTATGCCACCATTTATGGCGATATGGCGGGCGGCTATAACCCGATCAAGGATCTCTACAAGACGCGGGTGTTCCGGACCTGCCGCTGGCGCAACCAGAACCATCGCGACTGGATGCTGGGCCGCGCGGGCGAGGTGATCCCGCCCCGGATCATCACCAAGCCCCCCTCGGCCGAGTTGCGCCCCGACCAGAAGGACGAGGATTCGCTGCCCCCCTACGAGGTGCTGGACGCGATCCTCGACGGGCTGGTGGAACAGGATCTGTCGCTGGCCGATCTGGTGGCGCAGGGGTTTGACGAGGCCACGGTCCGCAAGGTGGAAACGCTGCTCTATGTCAGCGAATGGAAGCGGTATCAGGCCGCGCCCGGCCCGCGCATCTCGACCCGCGCCTTCTGGCTGGACCGTCGCTATCCGCTGGTCAACCGCTGGCGCGACCGGCTGTGAGGGCGCAGGGGGGCGCTGCCCCCCGTCCCCGTGCCGGGGACTCCCCCCGGGAAATTTGACGACCAAAGCAGGACTGGCGCCAAGAGAACACCCTGCCTGCCGGGGATCGCTCCAGCGTCAGACAGGGTGCCTGCTTCGGTCACGGTCATCGGCGTCCCCGCCTGTACCGTAGGGCCAGGCTGAACCATAAAAGCTAAGATAGTCTTAAGCCTGCATTGGTCCCCAAATATCCTCGGGGGTCCGGGGGTGAAACCCCCGGCCTGCCATCCGCAGACAGGCCGGGTTCAGGGAATCTCGATCTTGCCGATCAGCGGCACATCATCCTGCGGGGTGACGCTGTGGCGTTCAATCATGCGGTGCACCTGCGGATCACCCTCGCCGCGATGCAGGGCGCGCAGGGTCTGGGTCACCTCGGCATCGCTTTTCGTGCGGCGCAGGTTGTGTCGGACATATTCGTCCCAGGTGGCGATGTGGTAGCTTTCAGTCCAGTGATCGGGATGTTCCAGATCGCGCAGAAGCGCCCAGTTGCGGGCGCCGTCGCGGCGGCGGATATTGCGGCGCTGCTGCATCAGGCGCAGGAATTCCGGCACGTCCTGCTGGTCGATCAGGTAGTCCACCATCACCATGATCGGCCCCGACCGCCCGCGCAGATCCAGCCGCAGGGCGGGCTCGCGGAACCGGTTTGCGGGGTCCAGATCGACCGTGCCGAATTCCGGCACCTGAAACCAGCGCCCCAGCACCGCCCCCGCCAGCAGCAGCAGCCCCGACCCGACCAGCGCCGTGGGCAACCCCTCGGCCCCGGCCAGCGCGCCCCAGATCCAGGCGCCCGCCGCCATCCCGCCGAAGGTCGCCGTCTGATACAGCGCCAGCGCGCGCGCCACGACCCATCGGGGCGTCGACAGTTGCACCGTCACATTGAACAGCGACAGCGCCAGCACCCAGGATGCCCCCGCAGGCAGCATCGCCAGCGCATGCAGCCAGACGGATTGCGTCAGCCCCAACAGCAGCGCCGCACAGGCAAATCCCGCGAAGGCCAGCCGCACCACATGTTCGTTGTCCATCCGCGCGCGCAGACGCGGATTGGCCAGCGCGCCCGAGATCGCGCCGATCCCATAGCAGCCAAGCAAGCCGCCAAAGAGCAGTGATCCGCCCTCGGGGTGGCTTTTGGCGACCAGCGGCAGCAGCGCCAGCACCGCGATCCCCGCAAAGCCGAACAGCGCCCCGCGCAGGATCACCCGCATCAGGTTGGGTGACAGCGCCACATAGCGCAGCCCCGCCCCCATGGCGGCCATGAAAGGCTCGGGCGTGGTCACGCGGGGTGCGGTTTGTGGGCGCCAGCGCGTCATGGCCCCCAGCAGCGGCAGATAGCTGAGCGCATTGACCGCAAAAGCCGCCGCCGCCCCCAGCGTCGCCACGATCAGGCCCCCTGCCGCCGGGCCGACGCTGCGCATCAGGTTGAAGCCGACCGAATTGAGGCTGACTGCCGCCGGCAGATCCTGTCGCGGGACCAGATCGCCCATGCTGGCCTGCCAGGGCGGATTATAGACCGCCTGCCCCGCCCCCAGCAGGAAGGTGAAAGCCAGCAGCGACCATGGGCTGAGCAACCCAGCCCATGTCACCACCGCCAGCGCCACCGACACCACCACCATAAAGACCAGCGCCGCCATCAGCAGCGTCTTGCGCGCGATCGTATCGGCCAGCGCACCCGAGGCGATCGCCAGCAGCATGACCGGCAACGTGTTGGACGCCTGCACCAGCGCGATCAGGGTGGCACTGTCGGTCAGTTGGGTCATCAGCCACGCCGCGCCGACCGCCTGCACCAGCCCGCCGAAATTCGACACCAGCGTCGCCGACCACAGGATGCGGAAATCGCGGTGGCGGAACGGCGCCATCGCGCCTGCCGGTCGTGGCGGTGCGGGCTGCGGCGGATCTGGGATCGTCGGTCGGGACACGTCTGATGCTTCCATCTGTGCGGCCACCCTAATGGGCGCCTCCGGCGGGCACAACGCCACCTCGTATCTGCGGGTCACCGCCCGCCACATTCCGCCACGCCGTCCCCGGCGCCCCCCAACGCCGCGACTGCCCCGCCCCAGCGCAGGCACACGCACAGGCGCAGGCGCAGGCAGATGAAACCAATGCACACGCCAAGTTGTTCACATGGCGTTGAAAGGTGATTTGGTGACGCGCGGGGGCCACATGCTATGCAAGTAAACGCCGTCTGCCAGCGGCGATCCACCGACCGAGGCTTGACCTGCATGGCCCAAACGGACCATGGAACAATATGCGAATCGCGCCGGAACTGTCATGGCGCTGATATATGAATTGAAGCTGCCCGGACGCATCACTGCCGACGCGTCCCATGATTGACAAGGATACGCGACGATGCGCCTCGCTTACCTCTATGCGGCGCTGGCCCTCGGGCTGGCGGCCTGCGCACCTTCACAAGAGACCACCGCACCCGTGCCCACGCGTTCAGCCGAGGTGCCGGCCATTTATCAGGCACGTCAGGATCGCGGCCCCGATGGCGAGGTGATCGCCATTCCCGCCGTGCGCGCGGCCTATCTGAATGACCGCAACCGCCGCCAGACGGTGCCCTACAATGGCAGCGAACCGGCAGGCACGATCGTCGTCGATCCCTATGCACGGGTTCTGTATCATGTGCAGCCGGGCGGTCAGGCGATGCGGTATGGCGTGGCCGTGGGCCGCGCAGGCAAGGGCTTTGAGGGCAGCGCGACCATTGCACGCAAAGCATCGTGGCCCAGCTGGCGTCCGACCGACAACATGATCCGCACCGAACCCGAACTGTACAGCCAGTTCGCAGGCGGTCTGACCGGTGGCATGCACAACCCGCTGGGGTCGCGCGCGCTGTATCTGTATCAGGGCAGCCGCGACACCTATTACCGGATCCACGGCACGATGGACCCCTCGTCGATCGGCAAGGCGACATCGGCGGGCTGCATCCGGCTGTTCAATCAGGACATCATGGACCTGTTCGAAGAGGTGCCCAACGGCACCAGCGTCACCGTGCGCTCGGAGGCAGACAGTGTTCGTGCCGAAGGCCCGATGATCGAGACGCCCGAGGGCTATGTGATCCCCGCCGCCGAGATGCAGCAGGCAACCGGGGTCGCCGCTGTTGCCCCGGCAACGGCGCCGGCGCTGGCCTCACAGCCCGTCGATCCCTATGCCCGGATGGCTGCGGCACCTGCGGCCGGCGCGTTCACCCCCGCGACGCCGCTGATGGTGACCGACCCGTTCGCAACGGCAAACGCCGGCTTTGTCTCGCCGGTCGAAAGCGCCGTGCCCGCGCGCTGAGGCTGGCAGCCGCGTCAGACAACCGGCAGGCCCCGGCGCAATCCGGGGCCTTTCCAATTGCAAAATCCTGCGTTCCTGCGCAATGTCAGCCCCGACATCCCCCTTTGCCCTGTCCGACGAGTGCGCCATGCCCAACCATTCCAAGATCGAGCAGGACCTGCTCGACCCCGAGCAACTGGAACTGATCGCACAAAGCCGCTCTCCCGCGCTTGGACGACTTGACGACGCAGAGGTCCATGACCTGCTGGACCGGTTGCGGGCCGCGCGTGACGCGGCCAAGGCCACCCCGCCGACCGACGGCCCCGGCCCCAACCCTGCCGACATGATGCGCGCCGCCCTT
Source organism: Paracoccus sp. (in: a-proteobacteria) (assembly GCF_046289755.1). Lineage (GTDB taxonomy): Bacteria > Pseudomonadota > Alphaproteobacteria > Rhodobacterales > Rhodobacteraceae > Paracoccus. The sequence continues at coordinate 70,655 of NZ_JBKBVD010000015.1, forward strand.
CGCCGCGTCGATGCCGAACGCCGCAGGCGCGGGCTTGCAACGATGCCTGAAACGGTGAAATCCGCCCCGCCCGCCAAGCACCCCCCCGCCATGCAACCCGACGACATGCCCGCCGCCTCGCCCGCCGCTGCCGCAAAACCCGCCGCTGCAGCCAACCCCAAGCTCACCCCCCCCGCAGCGACGCGGCGCAAGGCTGCGGCGTCCCGCAAGCCTGCGGGCCGCAAATCCACTGAGGCGCGCAAGACCGACTTGCGCACCGAACCGCATCGCATCAAGAAACCTCACCCGGCGGCCACGGTCGCCGAAGCTTCGGTTAACGATCACCTCCATGTTACAAGGGACAATAAAATGACCATGACTGACGCCGAGAAGGCCGCAAAGCAAGCCGCCCGCAAAGCTGAAAAAGAGACCGCCAAAGCCGCCGAGAAAGCCGCCGCAAAGGCCGAGCGTCAGGCTGCAAAAGCAGCTGAAAAAGAGGCCCGCCGCGCCGCGCGCAAGACCGAAAAAGCCGCCGAAAAAGAGGCCGCAAAGGCCGAGCGGAAGGCCGCACGCAAAGCCGAGAAGCAGGCTGAAAAGACAGGCGAGGCAAAGCCGAAGTCGAAGGAAAAGGCCAAATCCGAAGACGGCGCCGCAAAGCCTGCAAAAACCGGCAACAAGGTCAAGCCATCCGGCGGCAAAGCCGGCAAGACCGCCAAAGACAAGTAACCCACGAAAGGCCCCGGCACATGGTCAGGCGCGCGACATCCGGGCCGGGGCGGCTGCTGGCGGGGCTCTCGCTCGTGCTGGCGCTGCACACACCCCTCTCGGCGGCCCCGGCCACCAACCCGCCGCAGGGGCGCATGACCGAGCAACCCTCCGATCATCTGCGGTGCAGCGCCGATGCCCGCGACTGCATCCGCCGCGACAGCTACGTGGCGGATGTCTGCCGGGCGATCGAACGCAACGCCACCGATCACAACCTCGATCCCGCCTTTCTGGCGCGACTGCTGTGGAAGGAAAGCCGTTTCGACCCGTCGGCCATCAGCCCCGCTGGTGCCCTTGGCATCGCACAGTTCATGCCCGGCACAGCACAGCTGTATAGCCTCGACGACCCGTTCAACCCGGCGCAGGCGATCCAGAAATCAGCCTGGTATCTGCGTCAGCTGACCACCCGGTTCGGCAATATCGGCCTGGCGACGGTCGCCTATAACGGGGGCGAAGCGCGCGCCGCTCGCTTCATCGCCGAACAGTCGGGGCTTCCCTATGAAACGCTGGACTATACCGAATCCATCACCGGATTTGGCGCCCATCGCTGGCGCGACAACCCGCCCGCGCCCGGCGATCTGCGGCTGGCGCTGGCCGACGACCTGCCCTTTCGCGCCGCCTGCGAACGCATGGCCGAAAGCCGCCAGCTGCGCGAGTTCAACACCCAGCCCCGCACGTATCCCTGGGGCGTCATTCTGGCCAGCCATCCCAGCCAGTCCGGCGCCGCGCAGCAGGTCGCGCGCCTCAACCGCACCCTGCGCCCGATTCTCGATGACGGCAAACGCGTGGGCTATGTCCGCAAGCGGATGAACGGCATGCCGCAGGCCGTCTACACAGCCCAGGTCGGCTTCGAGGGCCGCACCGAGGCGCTGACATTCTGCACCCGCTTCCAGCGCCTCGGCGGCCGCTGCATCGTGCTGCGCAACTAGCCCTGCTTTGGTCGCGAAATATCCCCGGGGGGTGAGGCGCCGCAGGCGCCGAGGGGGGCAGGCAGCCCCCCTGCCCGCTCACAGAAAGCGCGGTCACAGAAAGCTCTGCGGATCAATATCGACCGCCAGCCGCAGATTGACCGGCAGCTTCACCGGCGCCAGCCAGTCGGCAATCGCGGATTGCAACGGCGCCTGACGCGGCGCGCGGATCAGCATCCGCATCCGATGCCGCCCCCGGACCCGCGCGATGGGCGCAGGCGCGGGCCCCCACAGCTCGGCCCCGATCCGCGCCAGCGGCGCCGCCTGCCCCGCCAGATGCCGCGCGAAATCGCTGACCACACCCGGATCGGGATGCGACAGGATGATCCCCGCCAACCGCCCGAAAGGCGGCATGCTGGCGGCCTGCCGGGCGGCGGCCTCGGCATCCCAGAACCCCTCATCCTCGCCCGACAGGATCGCGCGGATCACCGGGTGGTCGGGCTGATGGGTCTGCAGCAGCGCCACCCCCGGCGTCACCCCCGCCTGCCGCCCCGCGCGTCCCGCCACCTGCCGCATCAGCTGAAAGCTGCGCTCGGCGGCGCGCAGGTCGGCGCCCTGCAGGCCCAGATCGGCGTCGATCACCCCCACCAGCGTCAGGCGCGGAAAGTTATGCCCCTTGGCCACGATCTGCGTGCCGATGATGATGTCCGCATCCCCGTCCGAGATCCGCGCAATCGCTTCTTTCAGCGCGCGCGAGGACTGGAACAGATCCGAGGACAGCACCTCGGCCCGCGCCTGCGGAAACCGCGCAGCAACCTCTTCGGCAATCCGTTCGACCCCCGGCCCGACGGGCGCCAGCTTGCCCTCGACGCCACAGGACGGGCAGGCGGTCGGGATGGGCCGCGTCTCGCCGCATTGATGGCAGACGAGGCGGTTCTGAAAGCGGTGTTCCACCATCCGCGCATCGCATTGGTGACAGCCGATCTGCTCGCCACAGGCGCGGCAGACCGTCACCGGCGCAAAGCCCCGGCGGTTCAGGAACAAAAGCGACTGCTCGCCCCGCGCCAGCCGCGCCTCGACCTCGGATGCCAGCGTGGGCGAGATCCAGCGCCCGGCCTCCATCGCCTCGGCGCGCAGATCAATCGCGGCCATCTCGGGCAGATCGGCGGCGCCATAGCGCGAGCGCAGGTCCAGCCGCCGGTATTTGCCCGCCGCCGCATTCACCCAGCTTTCAAGGCTGGGCGTGGCCGAGGCCAGCACCACCTGTGCACCATTGATGGACGCACGCAGCACCGCCATGTCGCGGGCGTTGTAATAGACGACATCTTCCTGCTTGTAGCTGCCGTCATGTTCCTCATCGACGACGATCAGCCCCAGATCGCGGAACGGCAGGAACAGCGCCGAACGCGCACCGACCACCAGCCCCACCTCGCCGCGCCCGGCCATATGCCACAGCCGCCGCCGCTCGGTGCGGGTGATGCCGCTGTGCCATTCGCCCGGGCGGGCGCCAAAGCGCGCCTCGACGCGGGTAAGAAATTCAGCCGACAGCGCAATCTCGGGCAGCAGGACCAGCGCCTGACGTCCCGCACGGAGGGCTTCGGCCACGGCCTCCAGATAGACCTCGGTCTTGCCCGATCCGGTGACGCCGCGCAACAGCGTGGTGCCATAGCCGCCCGCCCGGATCGCGCCGCGCAGGGCATCGGCGGCGGCCTGCTGATCGCCGTCCAGCGGCTTGCCGGGGCGGTCGGGGTCCAGCGCCGGATAGGGCGCATCGCGCGGGGCCTCGATCTCGGCCAGCGCGCCCTGCGCCACCAGCCCCTTGATCACCGACACGCCCACCCCCGCCAGACCGGCCAGCTCGGATGCCGCGAAGCTGGCGCCGCCATGATCGGCCACGACCTGCATCACCCGCGCCCGCGCCTCGGTCTGGCGGGTGATCCGACCGGGTCCCGGCACGATCACCCGGCGGGCGGCGGGCGGCTGATCCAGATCGGGGGCGCGTGTGGCCATGCGCAGCATCAGGGGCGGCGGCGTCAGCGTGTAATCCGCCGCCCGCGTCAGAAATTCCAGAAACCGGGCATCGAAGGGCTCGGCGTCCAGCACCTTGGCGACGGCGCGCAGCTTGGCCAGATCGAAATCGCCGACGCCCTCGCCCCAGACCAGCCCCAGCACCCGACGCGGCCCCAGCGGCACCAGCACCAGCTGGCCCTGACGCACGCCGCCTTCGGGCGCCAGATAGTCCAGCACCCCCACGGGTTCGCAGGTCAGCACCGCGATCCGGGCGCGGGCGGGAAAGAATTCGGGCATCTGTCGCATCGGCTGCGATAAAGACGGCCCGCGCCGCCGACTGCAAGGGGCAACGGCGGGCAGAGGCGGGCAAAGCCCACCCTTCCGGCGCCCGGCCTTTTGCGCTATCACCGGCCCGAACCGCACGAGAGGAGCCGGGCCATGAAATTCTTCGTCGATACCGCAGACATCGCCGCCATCAAGGAACTGCACGAGTTGGGGATGGTCGATGGCGTGACCACCAACCCCTCGCTGATCCTCAAGGCGGGCCGCGACAT
>NZ_JBKBVD010000016.1:0-70352 GCF_046289755.1 Paracoccus sp. (in: a-proteobacteria)
CGCATCCGCGACAGGATCACATTGCCCTGCGCGAACTGATCCTCGATCGGGGCGGCGATGCCGTCCAGCTGGGTCTCCAGCGCCTGCAGCTCGGTGCCCTTCTGGGTCAGCACGCGAAAGACCGCGCCGCGCCCGGAAAAGCCGGACAGCACGCCGCCCTCTTCCTGTTCGGACAGATCCTGAAAGCTTTGGCGCACGCGCGAGACGTCGCGGGTCAGCGACTGGCCCGCCACGGCATTGGCATGGGCGCGTTCCAGCGCGGTCTGGTATTGCTGAACGGTGGTCGCCATATGCGTTTCCATCGCCGCACTGCCCGCCAGCGCCGCCGCATTCAGCCACGACGACATGGCGATGATGGCCAGCGAGCCAAGTGCCATGGTCAGCATCAGCCCGATGCGCGACGGCGCGCCGCGCACCGCAGGCAGCAGCCGCAGCATATAGGACCAGAAGACAAAGATCCCCACCGACACGGCGATGGAATAGGCCAGCGCCGCGAAGGTGGTCCACAGGCCGGGTTCCTGCAGCAAGGTGCGCACGCCCAGATAGGTATAGATGCCCGACGCCGCCGACAGCACGCCAAGCGCGGTCGAGGTAAAGCTGTCCAGCCAGTCCAGATGCCGCTCCAGCTCGCGCGCATAGCGGTTGCCGGGATCGTCGGGGCCCGAGCGGTGGGGGCCTGAGCGGTGGGGGCCTGAGCGGTGGGGGCCTGAGCGGTGGGGGGCAGGGTGGTCGGGCTGGTCCATGGGGCCTCGCGCTACGGGGATCACGCCGCAGGCGATACGCCAGATCAGCGGAAAACTCATCCCCGCAGCGGCGCGCGGGCATCACGCGTGCGGCATCAGCCGCACCTGGCGGCAGGCGCCCCGGACAGGCCGGGGCGACTGTCGCCAAGGGGCTCGGCCTGCGCAACAGAGGTCAGGGCGGCAAGGCAGGCGGCGCCGGGGATCAGCAGAGTCTTTTGCATCGTCATTCTCCTCGGACTGCATCCGGGGCGGCCTGGCAGGAAAACATGACAGCCCGGACACAGAACCGGAACGAACCGCCCGACGGGTCGGGCGTCAGCCCTGAGCGGCCCAGATATAGGCCATATAGCCCGCCAGCATGACCACACCGACCCCGCGCCCGATCACCGGCCGGGTCAGTAGCAATGCGGTCAGCACGATCGACACGGCGATCATCACCGGCAGATCGAAGGTCAGGAACCGCGACGCCACCGGGATCGGGGCGACCAGCGCCGTGACCCCCAGAATGCCCAGCACGTTGAAGATGTTCGAGCCGACAATATTGCCGATCGCGATCTCGGACTGGCGGCGCAGCGCGGCGATCAGCGAGGTTGCCAGCTCGGGCAGCGATGTGCCCACGGCCACGATGGTCAGGCCGATGAAGGCCTCGGATATGCCATAGCCGCGCGCGATCGAGACGGCCCCGTCGACCAGAAACCGCGCGCCGGTCATCAGGGCGACCAGCCCCGCCAGCACCCACAGGACCGACACCCGCATCGGGGCGGGGGGCGAGGCATCCCCGGACCCGGTCACAGCCTCGCCCGGCTGGCGATAGGCCCAGACCAGATAGGCCACCAGCCCGGCAACCAGTGCCATGCCAGCGACCCGGCCCATCTGTCCCGTGGCGAAGACCGGCACCAGCACCAGGGCCGCGGCCATCATCACGCCCGTATCGCGGCGCAGCGTCGATCCCATGACCCTGATCGGCCAGACCAGCGCCGACAGGCCGATGATCAGCAGAATATTGGCGATGTTCGAGCCGACGATGTTGCCAAGCGCAATATCGGGGACACCCCGCAACGCCGCATCGACCGAGACCAGAAGCTCTGGCGTCGAGGTGCCGAACCCGACCACGGTCAGGCCGATCAGCAGCGGAGGGATCGCCATGCGCCGGGCAATGCCGACGCTGCCGCGCACCAGCGCCTCGCCACCGAAGAACAGTCCGATCAGCCCCGCAAAAAGATAGAAATAGTCCACGCCGATTGCCCCCGCCGGACAAGTGGTCCGCCCCATGCACGGATCTGTGTGTCCGGCGATCGCGCCGCAAGGCGCACCGCAAATTAAACCTGCGGGATGTGTCGCCGAAAAGAATCCTCGTCAACGCCCTTGTGGCCGGGCCGATCCGGCCCAAGATCACCGGGACAGAACAGCGCAGCCCCGTCGGTTGCGGCTGCTTGCGGAAAGGAGTTGGTGGGTCACCATCATGGTCTCGACATCACCTCTCGCGGCGGCAGCTGATGACGCGGCCCGATCCGCAAGCGCCGCATATTTCGCAGGCCGCCGCGCCAGCGCAGACGATTTCGTGGCCCGGCATTTCACCTGGCCCGGAACGCTGCGCCTGCACGGCGCGGCACTTGGCTGGGATATTCTGCGGGCGCCGGTCAACGTGGTCCTGTCGCCGGTTCTGGTACTGACCCGTCTGGCCGCGCATCTGTGCCGCCGCGTGGGATGGCGGCGACCGGGTGACTGGCTGGCCCGGCGGCGGATCCTGCTGCGCACCTCGGTCGCGGCGCGGGTCGAGGCGCTGATCGTGACCGACCTGCTGGATCTGCCGCTGCACGAGGGTGCTGCCGCCCGCGACGCTGCGGCTCTGGCCCGCGCCGTTCTGGCGGCGCCGCAGTTCCGCGAGATGATCCGCACGCGTCAGGACGCCGCCGACGCCCAGGCGCCTGGCCGACGCATCGCCGCCGCGCTTGGCGAATATGCGGGCACACGCTCGGCCGTGGCCGAGATGACGACGGCCCTTTTCACGCTTCTGGTCGGGGCGCTGGTCTTTCACGCGTTGACGCCGGGGATGATCTCGATGGCACCGGGCATCGCCGAGGCCATGGCCCGCACCAGTGCGATCGAGGGCTTTCCGTTGGGTCAGACCCTGGGCGGGCTGTGGTACGGCGTGTTTTCGACGCAGGCATCGCCCTGGCTGGTGGGGGTCACGGTGGCGGGGCTTGTCATGATCAGCTCGGTCGTCGCGGCCTTTGCGGGCGTCTTTGCCGATCCGGTCCAGAGCCGTCTTGGCATCCATCGCCGGCGCCTGAACCGCCTGCTCGACACGCTGGAGACAGAGTTCGGCGGGCGCGGCCAGAAACCCTTTGTCGCGCGCGAGCATCTTTATGCGCGGGTCCTGGACCTGTGGGACGCCGCCGCCAGCGCGGTTCGTCTTTTCCGGAACTGACGGGCTGCGACTGCGCGCCCGGACACGGGGGCACGGCAGGGCACAGCAAGAAAGCGGCCCTTTTGCAGGGCCGCTTTCGGTCCCGGATCGCAGGTTTCATGCGTTGACTGCCCGCGGGCGATAGTCCCGCCAAGGCCGGCGCAAGGCCCGATCTGCAGGGCGAAAACGGCGTTTTGCGTCACGCGACGGGCCGGGCGGTTGTCCGGGACGGATGGTGCAATCTCAGCACGCTATAGCAATTGCTGGGAATTCGGTGGTGCGGGTGGAGGGACTTGAACCCCCACGCCTTGCGGCGCCAGAACCTAAATCTGGTGCGTCTGCCAATTTCGCCACACCCGCATCGGCGGCTTCCTAGCAAACCCCGGCGGCGCGCGCGAGGGGGAAATTCACAGCGCGGGAGGGCGCAGCATCTGTACCACAAGCTCGGGCAGATCGTCGGCGATCAGGCCCGGACCGTGCAGCGCCGCCGCTCCGGCATGCAGCAGGACGCCCAGCCGGGGCGCGCGATCGGGCGGGGCGCCGCGTGCCAGAAGCCCGGTGACAATTCCCGCCAGCACGTCACCGGACCCGGCCGTCGCCAGCGCCCCCAGATCCTGCCGTGAATGGATATGCGCGGTCGCGGCGGTGGCGATGACGCTGTCGGGGCCCTTCAGCAGGATTGTGGCGCCGCTGGCCTCTTGTGCGGCCCGCGCGGCGTCGAGACGCGAGAACGCGGGGCCGCGGTCCGGTGCGGCTGCCAGACGGGCGGCGATGTCGGGAAACAACCGCGCGAACTCGCCATCATGCGGGGTCAGGACGCAGCCTTCATGCAGCCGGGCAACCAGATCGGGGCGCCCCGCCAGCGCGGTCAGCGCGTCGGCGTCCAGCAGGCAGGGCCCGCCCCGCTCCAGCACGGCAGGCAGCAGCGACGCGGCCCGTGCAACCCCGCAGCCCGGTCCCAGACAGACCGCCGTGACACGGGCATCCGCCAGGGCCGCCGCCAGATCCCGAGCATCCTCGATCGGGCGCCGCATCAGCGCGTCAGGTGGGCCCGCATGTTCGGCCATCCCGCCCGCGGGCGGGCAGATCGTCACCAGCCCCGCACCGATGCGCAGCGCCGCCCGCGCCGCCAGCCGCGCGGCGCCGCCATGCCCCGGTCCGCCCGCGATGATCAGCGCATGGCCATGGCTGAATTTGTGGCCGCCCGATTTGCGCAGAAAGGGTGCCGCAACAGCCAGATCCTGCGCGGTCAGACGGTGCAGATCCGTGCGCAACATCCCCAGTTCGCGGGCCAGCCCGATCGTGGGGCAGACCACCTCGCCGCACAGATCCGGTCCCCGTGCCAGCAGATGTCCGGGCTTCAGCGCCTCGAACGTCACGGTCAGGTCGGCGGCGAGAACCAGATCGGGCCGGCCCAGAACCCGGCCGCTGTCAGCGCAGAGCCCGCTTGGCACGTCCACCGCCACGACATGATCTGCACCGGGCGCGTGGCGCGCCCCTCTGCCGGTGCTTGCAAGCGCGTCCCCGGCATAGCTCAGAAATTCTTCGAACGGGTCGAGGGGCCGGGTCAGGCCGGTGCCGAAAAGCGCATCGACCAGCAGATCGGACATGATCACCGGATCGCAGGTCAGGGGCAGGGGCTCGACCGGCCCCATCGACTGCCACTGGTCATGGGCCAGCGCGGCCTCGGGCGACAGGCGGGCGCGGTCGCCGCGAAACAGCACCCGCACCCGCCAGCCCCGCCCGGCCAGCAGCCGCGCGATCACGAACCCGTCGCCGCCATTGTTGCCCGGCCCACACAGAACCGTGGCCGCATGGGGGTCATGCGGGCGGTGATCGCGCAGCTTTGGCCAGCGCGCCAGAATCGCCGCGACGACCGCCTCGCCCGCCCGGCACATCAGATCAAAGGCCGTGATGCGGCCTGATGCCATCGCCTCGGATTCGATGGCGCGCATTTGGGCGGCAGTTATCACTTTCGAGCAGTCTGGCATTGTGTTTGCCTAATCGTTCATCTGTATGCTTAATTGATATGCAGTCAGGGCCGCGAAACGGTTTCCGCGGTCACCAGAGGATGCTGCCGCATTTACCCCGGGCTGGAAACCCGCCAAGCAAACGTCAAGGCAAGCCGCGAGGAAGGATCAATTGCGATGAAGAAGATCGAGGCGATCATCAAGCCGTTCAAGCTGGACGATGTGAAAGAGGCGCTGCAGGAGGTCGGAGTGCAGGGCCTTTCGGTCACCGAGGTCAAGGGCTTCGGTCGGCAGAAGGGACATACCGAACTTTATCGCGGCGCGGAATATGTGGTCGATTTCCTGCCCAAGGTGAAGATCGAGATGGTGCTGCCCGACGATCAGGTCGACGCCGCCATCGACGCGATCGTCAGCGCGGCGCGCACGGAAAAGATCGGCGACGGCAAGATTTTCGTTCTGCCTGTAGAGCAGGCGATCCGCATCCGCACGGGCGAGACCGGCGACGACGCCGTCTGAACGGCGCATACCGACATATAACAAGAAACGGACTCCAACAGGACTTCTGCGCCCGGCAGGCCATGGCCGCCGGGCCGCTACCACGAAGAAAGGGAAGAGATGAACGTCAAGGAACTTCTGCAACTGATCGAGGATGAGGACGTCGCCTATCTGGACGTGCGCTTCACCGATCCCAAGGGCAAGCTGCAGCACGTCACGCTGGACCGCGACCTGATCGACGAGGATTTCTTCGAGGAAGGCTTCATGTTTGACGGCAGCTCGATCGCGGGCTGGAAGTCGATCGACCAGTCGGACATGAAACTGATGCTCGACCCGTCCTCCGCCTATATTGATCCGTTCTATGCCGAAAAGACGATCTGCGTGCATTGCAACGTGGCCGAGCCTGACACGGGCGAGCCCTATTCGCGCGACCCGCGCGGCACCGCCGCCAAGGCCGAGGCCTATCTGAAATCCACCGGCATCGGCGACACCGCCTATTTCGGCCCCGAGGCCGAGTTCTTCATCTTTGACGACGTGCGCTATTCGGTCACGCCGCAGAAAGTGTCCTATCAGATCGACGCGGCGGATGCGGCGTGGAACACGGACACCGAATACGAGATGGGCAATACCGGTCACCGCGCAGCCCACAAGGGCGGCTATTTCCCGGTGAACCCGGTCGATGCGTCGCAGGACATCCGCGGCGAGATGCTTTCGACCATGAAGCGCATGGGCATGAAGGTCGACAAGCACCACCACGAGGTCGCCTCCGCGCAGCACGAGCTGGGGCTGATCTTTGGCGGACTGGTCGAGCAGGCCGACAATATCCAGAAATACAAATACGTCATCCACAACGTCGCCCATGCCTATGGCAAGTCGGTGACCTTCATGCCCAAGCCCATGAAGGGCGACAACGGGTCCGGGATGCACGTCAACATGTCGATCTGGAAGGACGGCAAGCCGCTGTTTGCAGGCGACAAATACGCCGACCTGTCGCAGGAGGCGCTGTATTTCATCGGCGGCATCCTGAAACATGCCAAGGCGCTGAATGCGCTGACCAACCCCTCGACCAACAGCTACAAGCGTCTGATCCCCGGCTTCGAGGCCCCGGTTCTGCGCGCCTATTCGGCCCGCAACCGCAGTGGCTGCGTTCGCATTCCGTGGACGGAAAGCCCCAAAGCCAAGCGCGTCGAAGCCCGCTTCCCCGATCCCTCGGCCAACCCCTATCTGTGCTTTGCGGCGCTGCTGATGGCGGGTCTGGACGGGATCAAGAACAAGATCGATCCCGGTGCGGCTTCGGACAAGGATCTGTACGATCTGCCGCCCGAGGAACTGGCCGAAATCCCGACCGTTTGCGGCTCGTTGCGCGAAGCGCTGGAAGAGCTGGAAAAGGACATGGACTTCCTGCTGGCGGGCGACGTGTTCACCCGTGATCAGCTGGAAGGCTACATGGCGCTGAAATGGGAAGAGGTCTATGCCTACGAGCATACCCCCCATCCGGTTGAATACGCGATGTATTACAGCTGCTGAGCCGGTAACATCCGGTCAACGATGTCCGAGGGACAGACAGGAAAGGGCGCCGCAAGGGCGCCCTTTTCACGTTCATGGCCGACAGTGGCGGATCACTCGGCCGCGATGCCGGTCAGGGCCGGGTAGTCGGTATAACCTTCGGCTCCGCCCGCGTAGAAGGTCGCGGGATTGTGGTCGTTCAGCGGCAGGCCCCGGCGAAACCGCTCGGGCAGGTCGGGCGTCGCGATGAAGTCGCGGCCAAAACCCACGGCATCGGCGCGGCCCTCGGCCAGCAGCGTTTCGGCGATTTCACGGGTCAGCCCCTCATTGGCAATGACCGGACCACCAAAGGTGTCGCGGATCACCGGCAGCAGGCTGTCATCGCCGGGATGTTCGCGCAGGAACAGGAACGCCACGCCGCGGTCGCGCATCTGGCGGGCGACATGGGTGAACAGGGCCACCGGATCGCTGTCCCCGACATCATGCGCATCGCCGCGCGGGGACAGGTGCACGCCCACGCGGTCGGGTGACCACGCAGCCGAGACCGCATCGGTGATCTCGCACAGCAGGCGGGCGCGGTTCTCGACCGGGCCGCCATAGTGATCGTCGCGCTGATTGCTGCGATCCTGCAGGAACTGGTCGATCAGATAGCCGTTGGCGGCGTGGATCTCGACCCCGTCAAAGCCCGCATGCCGGGCCCGGCGGGTGGCGTCGGCATAGGCCGCGACAATGGCGGGGATCTCGTCCGTCTCCAGCGCGCGGGGCGTCACGTAAGGGCGCATCGGGCGCAGCAGGCTGACATGGCCGCCGGGCTGGATCGCACTGGGCGCCACGGGCGTCTCGCCGTCCAGCAGCTGCGGGTCCGAGATGCGGCCCACATGCCACAGTTGCAGAAAGATCAGCCCGCCCCGCGCATGCACGGCCTCGGTCACGCGCGCCCAGCCAAGGGCCTGCGCATCCGACCAGATGCCCGGCGTCGCCTCATAGCCCACGCCCATGGGCATGACGCTGGTGGCCTCGGACACGATCAGCCCGGCGCCCGCGCGTTGGGCGTAATATTCGGCCATCAATTCATTGGGGATACGCGCCTCGCCCGCACGCGAGCGGGTCAGCGGCGCCATGACGATGCGGTTGCGCATGGTGACGGCGCCAAGCGTCAGGGGGTCAAATAGCGAAGTCATGAAAGTCCTTTCGGATGTGGGCCGGTTCTTATCCTCCCGCATCCCAGTTGTGCAGCCGACCGCCCGGTTTCAAGATGGCGCATCGCCCCGCAAGATTGTGACGGAGTGCTTGTTCCCTTCGCAAAACTCTGTCGTTATCTGAACATCATGGATCTTGTTCTTCTCACCAGTTTCACCGCACTGCTGTTTTTGCTGATCGCCGCTGCCGAGCCTCTCGCCGACCGACTTTCACTGCCCTACAGCGTGATTCTTGCCACGATCGGGATGCTGATCGGGGGCGGTGCCGTCTTTTTGCTGCGCAGCAATCTGACCGATGCGCTGAACCCGGTGGCCGAGACGATTCTGGCGCTGCCGATCCGGTCGAACGTCTTCATGTATGTCTTTCTGCCGACGCTGATCTTTCAGGCGACGCTGGAGATGAACGTGCGCCGGATGCTGGATGACTGGGTGCCGATCCTGACGCTGGCGGTGGTGGCGGTCGTGGTGGCAACGCTGACCATCGGCTATACGCTGGCATGGATCAGCGGGCTGCCGCTGATGGTCTGCCTGCTGGTGGGCTCGATCGTGTCCACCACCGATCCCTCGGCGGTGGTCAGCATCTTCCGGTCGATCTCGGCGCCGCGCCGTCTGGCGCGGATCATCGAGGGCGAAAGCCTGCTGAACGACGCGGCGGCGATTGCGCTGTTCGGGCTGTTCATGGGCTTTGTCATGCTGGGTGTGCCCAATCCCAGCCTGGCCGAGGCGCTTGGCCATTTCCCCGGTCTGATCTTTGGTGGCGTGCTGGCGGGTTGGGTGGTGGCGCGGCTGGCGCTGGCGCTGATGTCGATGTTTCACCGGTTCGAGATGGCGCAGATCTCGGTCTCGGTCGCGGTGCCCTATCTGGCCTATATCGGGGCCGAGCGGCTGCTGGGCGCCTCGGGCGTGATCGCGGTGGTGGCGGCGGCGCTGACGCTGAACCTGATGGGGCCGGGGCGGCTGGCGCCCGCCTTCTGGGTGAACCTGCGCGAGGTCTGGCGGCTGCTGGCGCATTGGGCCGGGGCGCTGATCTTCATTCTGGCGGCGCTGCTGATCCCGCGCCTGCTGGGCGAGGTGCGGGCGGGCGATCTGGCGCTGGTGGGCGTGGTGGTGCTGGCGGCCTTTGCCGCCCGCGCGGTGATCCTGTTTCTGCTGCTGCCGCTGCTGACCGGGCTGCGCCTGTCGCCCCGGATCGAGGGGCGCTACCGGGTCGCAATCATGTGGGGGGGCCTGCGCGGCGCCGTCACGCTGGCGCTGGCGCTGGCGGTGACCGAAAGCCTGCGCGTGCCGGTGGAAACCAAGCGCATCGTCGGCATTCTGGCCACCGGCTTCACGCTGTTTACGCTGCTGGTGCAGGGGACGACGCTGCGCTGGGTGATCAGCCTTCTGGGCCTTGACCGGCTGTCGCCGCTGGACCGGGCGCTGTCGAATCAGGTCGTGGCCGTCGCGTTGCAGACCGTGCGCGAGGCGGTGGCCAGCACCACCGAGAAATACGACCTGACGCGTGAGACGGTCCGCTCCGAGGCCAAGCGTTTCGCCGCCCGGCTGGACAAGGCGGTCGAACGTGCCGAGGCCGAGGACAATGCCGAGATCCTCGACCGCGACCGCATCACGCTTGGCCTGATCGCGCTGGCGGGCCATGAGCGCGATGTGATCCTGCAACGGGTGCGCGAACGCGCGATTTCCGCGCGGCTGTCGGAACGGGCGCTGTTTGACGCCGACCGGCTGATCGAGGGGGCGCGGCAGGGTGGCCGGACCGGCTATCAGCGGGCCGCGCGGGGCAGTCTCAGCTATGGCAGCGCCTTCCGGCTGGCGGCCTTTCTGCGCAACCGGCTGGGAATTTCGGCGCCGCTGGCCCGCATGACCGCTGACCGGTTCGAGACGCTGCTGGCCAAGCGGCTGATCCTGCGCGACCTGCACGCCTTCATCGACCGCCGCATCCGCCGCATTCACGGGCGGCGCGTGGCCGAACTGCTGCACGAATTGCTCAACCGCCGGATCGAGGCGGTGGAGACCGCGCTGGATGGTCTGCGCCTGCAATATCCCGGCTATGCCGAGGAACTGGAACGCCGCTTCATCCGCCGCACCGCGCTGCGGCTGGAGGAACGCGAATACAACGCCATGCGCGAAGACGGGCTGATCGGCACCGAGGTCCATACCGAGCTGATGGCCGACATCACCGACCGCCGCGCCCGGACCGAGCTGCGCCCGCGTCTGGATCTGGCGATGCGCCGCAACGAGCTGGCGCGCGTCTTTCCGCTGTTCGCCGATCTGGACGAGGCCGAGTTGCGCCGCCTCAGCCGCCAGCTGCGCACGCGCTATTTCAACGCGGGGCAAGTGATTACCCGCAAGGACACACCCGCCCGCAGCGTGTTCTTCGTGGCCTCGGGCGCCGTTGAACAAGAGGTCGCGGGCCAGACCACGCGGCTGGGCCGGGGCGAGATGTTCGGCCAGATGGGCGTGCTGACCGGGCGCATCCGCCGGGCCGAGGTGCGCGCCATCACCCCCAGCAGCCTGCTGATGCTGGACGAGACCGGATTCCGGCGGCTGCTGAAACGCTCGCCCAAGCTGCGCCGCGCGGTGCGCGACAGCGTGATGGGCAAGGCTTCGGCGGGCGAGGTGCTGCGGCTGCCCGAATTCCGGCTGGATGAGCGCGCGGAAGCGAAGGCAGAAGCGAAGGCCGGGGCGAAGGCAGAGGCAAAAGCGGCTGCATCCAGACCCGCCACGCCGCCGACCGATCCGCCCGCGCCGCCACCTCCACCAGCTTCGCCGCCACCTCCGCCGCCGTCCGAGCCGCTTGGCGACAGCCCGGCAAATCGTTAGACAGGCGCTTCACGACCACGACGACAAGGGGTCCGCCATGGATACCGCCACCCAGACCGCTGCCCAGACCGCAACCCGCATCGCCCGCCAGATCGCGGCCGAGATTGCCGCGACCCCCGCGCAGGTGACCGCCGCCGCCGATCTGCTGGACGGGGGCGCCACGGTCCCCTTCGTCGCGCGCTATCGCAAAGAGGTGACCGGCGGACTGGATGACACGCAGCTGCGCACCCTGTCGGAACGCCTGTCCTATCTGCGCGAGATGGAGGCGCGGCGGGCCGCGATCCTTGGCTCGATCCGCGATCAGGACAAGCTGACCGACGATCTGGCCCGCAAGATCGCCGCTGCCGGGACGAAGGCCGCGCTGGAGGACATCTATCTGCCCTTCAAGCCCAAGCGCCGCACCAAGGCGATGATTGCCCGCGAAAACGGGCTGGAGCCGCTGCTGCGTGCCGTTCAGGCCGACCCCGCCGCCGATCCCGCCGCGCTGGCCCCCGGATACCTCTCCGGGACGGTCGAGACGCCGAAAGCCGCGCTGGAGGGCGCGCGCGATATTCTGGTCGAGGAACTGTCGGAAAACGCCGATCTGCTGGGGTCGTTGCGCGATTTCATGCGGCGCGACGCCTTCATTTCGGCCCGTGTCGTGGCGGGCAAGGAAGAGGCCGGCGCCAAGTTCAGCGACTATTTCGACCACCGCGAAAAATGGTCTGACATCGCGGGCCACCGGGCGCTGGCGATCCTGCGCGCGGCCAAGGAAGAGGTCGTGACCATCGACATCTCGCCCGATCCCGACACCGGCGCGGCACGGGCCGAGGGGATCGTGGCGCAGGCGCTTGGGCCGGTCGGGCAGGGCGCAGGGGCCGACTGGCTGCGCGGCGTTGCGGGCTGGTGCTGGCGCGTGCGGCTGTCCAATACGATGTATATCGACCTGCTGACGGAACTTCGCACCCGCGCCCATGCCGAGGCGATCAACGTCTTTGCCCGCAATCTGCGCGACCTTTTGCTGGCCGCCCCCGCAGGCCCGCGCGCCACGCTGGGGCTGGACCCCGGCATCCGCACCGGCTGCAAGATCGCGGTGGTCGATCAGACCGGCAAGCTGCTGGACACCGCCACGATCTATCCGTTCCAGCCGAAAAACGACCTGCGCGGGGCCGAGGCGACGCTGCTGGCGCTGATCGCGAAGCATGGCGTCGATCTGATCGCCATCGGCAATGGCACCGCCAGCCGCGAAAGCGAACGGCTGGTCGCGGATGTGCTGAAACGCCTGCCCAAAGGTGTGAAGGCGCCGACCAAGGTGATCGTCTCCGAGGCGGGCGCTTCGGTCTATTCGGCATCCGAACTGGCGGCGAAAGAGTTTCCGGATCTGGACGTCAGCTTGCGCGGCGCGGTCTCGATTGCGCGGCGGTTGCAGGACCCGCTGGCCGAACTGGTCAAGGTGCCGCCGCAATCCATCGGCGTGGGGCAATATCAGCATGACGTCGATCAGCGCCAGCTGGCCCGCTCGCTGGAGGCCGTGGTCGAGGATGCCGTGAACGCGGTCGGCGTCGATCTGAACACCGCCTCGGCGCCGCTGCTGGCGCATGTCGCGGGGCTAGGGCCGTCGTTGGCGCAGGCCATCGTGGCGCATCGCGACGCAACCGGCGCCTTCCCCTCGCGCGCTGCGTTGAAAAAGGTGGCCGGTCTCGGGCCGAAGGCGTTCCAGCAATGCGCGGGCTTTTTGCGGGTTCAGGGGGGCCGCGAACCGCTGGACGCCTCGGCGGTGCACCCCGAGGCTTATGGTGTCGCGCGCCAGATCGTGGCCGCCTGCGGGCGCGATCTGCGGGCGGTGATGGGCGATGCCGAGACGCTCAAGCGCCTGAACGCGGCGGATTTTGTGACCGAAGATTTCGGCCTGCCGACCGTGCGCGACATTCTTTCGGAACTGGAAAAGCCCGGACGTGACCCGCGCCCCGGCTTTGTCACCGCCAGCTTTGCCGACGGGATCGAGGACATCAGGGATCTGCGCCCCGGCATGTCGCTGGAAGGCACGGTCACCAATGTCGCAGCCTTTGGCGCCTTCGTCGATATCGGCGTGCATCAGGACGGGCTGGTCCATGTCAGCCAGCTGGCCGACCGTTTCGTGCGTGACCCGCATGAGGTGGTGAAGGCGGGCGATGTCGTCCGCGTCCGCGTGACCGAGGTGGACGTGCCCCGCAAGCGCATCGGGTTGACCATGCGCAAGGACAACGCGCCCACCGACCGCCCCGCGCGCGATGCGGCACCCAAGGGCAAGCCCCGTGCCGGACAGGCCGCCCCCAAAGACGCCTCGCCGCAGGGCGCCTTTGGCTCGGCCCTGGCCGATGCGTTGCGCAAACGGTGAGGGAGGCCACCATGCAACCGGGACCGGAAGACCATCAGGGGCACTGGCTGGACGACGCGACCCATCGCGATTTTCTGATCGCGGATGCCCATCGCGCGCTGGATTTCTTCGATGCCAGCCCGCGTTCAGGTGTCGGCTTTCACACGCTGGACGGCGCGGGCCAACCCCTGCCGGACACCGTGCAGGAGCTGCACAGCACCACGCGGCTGGTCCATTCCTATGCGCTGGCGCATCTGGCCGGGCGGCGGGACCGGGCGGGCATCATCGACCGGGGCATGGCCTATCTGTGGTCGCATCACCGCGATCCGCTGCATGGCGGTTATCTGTGGTCGCTGGACGGTGACGCGGTGGGCGACGGCACCAAGCTGGCTTACGGGCATGTGTTCGTGCTGCTGGCGGCCTCCAGCGCGAAACTGGCCGGGCACCCGGATGCCGACCGCCTGCTGGCCGACATCTGCGAGGTGCTGGACCGGCAGTATTGGGACGAAGACGCGGGCCTGTTCCGTGACGAATTCACCCGCGACTGGCAGGCATTCTCGACCTATCGCGGCATGAACGCGAACATGCACGGGGTCGAGGCGCTGCTGGCCGCGCATGAGGCGACGGGCGAGGCGCAGTTTCTGACCCGCGCGGGTCGCATTCTGGATTTCTTCGTGGCGGGGCAGGCGGCGGCGCAGGGCTGGCGCATCCCGGAACATTACCATGCGGACTGGCGCGTCGATCCCGCCTATGCGGGCAATCCGGTCTTTCGCCCCGCGGGCACCACGCCCGGTCACAGTCTGGAAATGGCGCGTCTGGCGCTGCAATGGTGGGATCTGGCGGGCCGTCCGGGCCACGAGATGCCGCAGATGGCGCGTTCGCTGATCCGGACGGCGCTGGACGGGGGCTGGGACGCAGGCCGGGGCGGTCTGGTCTATACGCTGGATCTGGCCACCGGCGCTGTGGACAATCCCGCCCGCTATTGGTGGCCCGTGACCGAGGCGATCGGCGCGCTGGCCGTGCTGATCAAGCACGATCCCCAGCCGGGGGACGAGGACTGGTATCGCCGCCTCTGGACCTTTGCCGCCCGCCATCTGATCGACGCCCGGCAGGGCGGCTGGTGGCACGAGCTGGGCCCGGACAACAGGCCGTCCGACCGCCAGTTCAGGGGCAAGCCCGACCTCTATCACGCATTGCAGGCCGATCTGTTGCCGCTGGCGCCCGGCCTGTCGCATGCGGCACGCGGGCTGGCGCAGGATCCTACGCTGGCGTGAGGGCTGACGCGGCGTCACAGGCCTTGACATATGGGGCATGCGGCTGTCATCCGTCGCCCCGGACCTGCGAGATCAGAGTGCCTCTTTACATCGCGGTTGTTGCAGCCGCCGCAGGGACCGATTGAGGGTGAAAGCCGTGAAACCTCCGCTGTCGAACGCCGCGCTGGTGGACTACGACCCCAATGACCGCGCCGCCAATCTGCTGGCGGGCGTCGAATTCGGCTTTGCGCTGACCGTTCTGGACAGCTCGCCCGACTGCATCAAGCTGGTCGAGCTGGACGGCAGGCTCAGCTACATGAACCGCAACGGGTTGTGTGCGATGGAAATCGACGACTTCAGCAGCGTCGATCAGCAGCCCTGGCCCTCGCTCTGGCCGCAGGACACCGAGGCGCGGCTGGCCGAGGCGCTGCAACGCGCGGGCGCGGGGGAAACGACCCAGTTCGAGGCCTTCTGTCCGACCGCCAAGGGGCGTCCGCGCTGGTGGCATGTGACCGTCGCGCCGGTCCGCAACCGTCAGGGCGGGATCGAGCGGGTGCTGGTGGTGTCGCGCGACGTCTCGGCCATGGTCGAGAACCGCAAGGCGCTGGAGGATCAGGCCGGACGTCTGGCCTGCGAGGTGGCGAAAAAGGATGCCGCGCTGGAGCGCCAGAAGGTGCTGCTGGGCGAGATCGACCACCGGGTCAAGAACAGCTTTGCCTCGGTCATCGGGCTGCTGCGCATTCAGGCCCGCAGCCACAGGGGCGAGCCCGCCGAGACCGCGCTGTCGGACGCGGCCAACCGCATCTCGACGCTGGCGCGGGTGCATGAACAGCTGCATCTGGACCCCGGCTCGGGGCTGATTCCGTTGCAGGACTATCTGTCCGGGCTGGCCACCGACATCTGCGGCGCGCTTGGCGCCGAGGTCACGCTGACCAGAATGCCCGCCGATGCGATCCGCGTCCATCCCGGCGACGCTGCGGCCATCGGTCAGATTCTGGCCGAATTTCTGGGCAATGCGGTCAAGCACGCCCGGCGCGACGGGACGGGCCCGAAGATCGACATGTCGCTGGTGGCGGAAGACGCGACCGAGGCCGGCCAGCGCCTGCGCCTGCGGGTCGAGGATGACGGGCCGGGCCTGCCCGAAAGATTTGATCCCGAGGCTGGAACCGGGCTTGGCATGCAGATTTGCACGATCTATTCGTCGCAGTTCGGCGGCAGGCTGAATTTCGGCAGCTCGGCGCGGGGTGGCGCCATGTTCGAGGTCGAACTGGTGCTGACCGGCGCCTGAGATTGCGGAACCGGCCTGCTGCGACCCGCATTGACACCGGGGGCTGCCCCCGATTCCCCATTTTTTGCCCGAAAGCTCCGCCATGCACATGACCATCGACGTCAATCTGGACTATCGCCTTGCTGCCCCCGGCGCCGCGATCCTGACGCTGGAGGTCGCCGATACCGAAGGCCAGACAATCCGCAGTTCTGACATGCGGTTCAGTCCGCCGCTGGACCATCGCCGCGTCCCCGCCGAAGAGGGGATCGGCCAGCGCATCCTGGCCCATGTCGAGGACCGGCTGTCGCTGCGCTATCAGGCCAGGGTCGAGATCACGCGCCCCCGCCCCGATCTGGCCCGGATGCAGGCGGTGCCGGTGCAGGATCTGCCCGGCGAGGCGCTGCGCCATACGCTGCCCTCGCGCTATTGCGAGGCGCATCGGTTCATGAACTTTACCGCCTCGCGGTTCCGGGGACTGACCGGCGGGCCGCTGGTCGCCTCGCTGCGCGACTGGGTCGAGGATGAGCTGGCCTATGTCGCGGGCGTCAGCACCGGCGACACCTCGGCGGTGGACACGTTTCTGGACCGGCGCGGGGTCTGCCGCGACTATGCGCACCTGCTGATCGCGCTGTGCCGGGCGGGGCAGGTGCCCGCGCGCATCGCCAGCGTTTACGCGCCCCCGGTCCAGCCGCAGGATTTTCACGCCGTCGTGCAGGTGTTTCTGGACGGCGCCTGGCATCTGGTCGATCCGACCGGCATGGCCGAGGCCGATAGCATGGCGCTGGTTGCCGTGGGCCGCGATGCGACGGATGTGGCCTTTCTGACCACGATCTCGGATGCGCAGATGGACGGCCAGCAGGTCGCGGTGCGGCAGGTTCTGTAGTCACACCGCCCAGAACGCCAGCAGCGCCACGCCCATCAGCACCACCGCGCGGCGATAGATCCGCAAGGCCCGGCCCAGATCGGCGGCGCCGGGATCGCGGGCGCCCTCGTTCAGCCATGGCTCGGGCGCGATGCGGTCGCCATATTGGCGCGGCCCCGACAGGCGGACGCCAAGCGCGCCCGCCATCGCCGCCTCGGGCCAGCCCGCATTGGGCGAGCGGTGGCGGGCCGCGTCGGACAGCGCACAACCCGCCGCCCGGCGCGCTCCGCGCCCGGCGACCAGCACCAGCAGCGCCGCCGTCAGCCGCGCGGGGATCAGGTTGGCCACATCGTCCAGCCGCGCGGCAAAGGTGCCGAATGCCTCGTGTCGCGGCGTGCGGTGGCCGATCATGCTGTCCAGCGTGTTGATCGCCTTGTAGGCGGCAATCCCCGGCAGCCCCCCGATCGCGGCCCAGAACAGCGGCGCGATCACCCCGTCGCTGGCATTCTCGGCCAGGCTCTCGATGCTGGCGCGGGCCAGCGCGGCTTCATCGGCGCGGGTCACGTCGCGGCCCACGATCATCGCGGTGGCCGCCCGCGCGCCCGCCAGATCGCCCGCCGCCAGAGGCCGCGCCACCGCCCTGACGTGATCGTCCAGCGAGCGTGCCGCGACCAGTGGCCAGGCCAGCACCGCCGCCACCCAAGGCCCCATCCAGATCTGCGCGAAGGCCGCAGGGATCACCGCCGCCGCCACGACCAGCACTGCCGCCAGCGCGCCCCGCAGCCGCCGCGCGCCGCCCCGGTTCAGCGCCCGGTCCAGCGCCGAAATCAGCCGCCCCATCCAAGTCACCGGATGCCCGATCCGCGCGTAAAGCCATGCGGGCCAGCCGATCAGCACATCCAGCAGCAGCGCAATCGCCGCAATCATCGCCATCAGAGGGGGCCGGTCACGGCGGGCGCGGTGATGTTGACCGCCTCGACCGCCCAGTCTGCGCCCGCCCCGTCCGAACCCACCCGGCGCAGCACCGTCAGCGACAAGGGCGCCACCGAAAAGGACAGCGCCTGCGCGCCCACCACCAGCGCCAGCCCCGCCCGGACCGTGCCCGCATGGCCCACGATCAGCGTGTCCTCACGCAGCCCGGCCAGCACCGGCTGCACCCGTGCGGCCATGTCCAGAAAGCTCTCGCCGCCCTTTGGCCGGTGGCGGGCCAGCGCCTCGGGCGGCAGCGGCCCCAGATCGGGCAGATCGGCATAGGCCAGCCCCTCCCACGCGCCGTAATCCTGTTCCCACAGCGCCGGCTCGACCCGCGCGGGGGTCAGCGACAGCGCCGCCGCCGTCTGCTGGCAGCGGCGCGCCGCACTGCACCAGACCTGCGGCGTCATCCCGGTCACCGAGGCGATCTGCGCCGCCATCCAGCCCATCGCCGCATCGTCGCTGCAATCGGCGGCCACATCCAGCCGCCCCGCCAGCGTGCCGCCCGTCAGGGGCGGCGCATGGCGCAGGATCATCACGCGCATCACGCACCTCACTCAATCGCCGCGCAACCTGCCCTGCGTCGCCGCCAAGGGCAAGCCACAGCGCCCCGATACGATCATTGACGCAGACCGGCCCCCGCGTGCAGGCTGCTCTTGACGGGGCTGTGGCGGCTGCGCTATCAGATTAAATGAACAACTGTTCAATAATCTTCTGGGGAGGGGATGGCGATGTTCACGCAGGGCATGGAATTCGATCTGGGCGAGGATGTGAACGCGCTGCGCGAGATGGTCCACCGTTGGGCGCAGGACCGCGTCAAGCCGCTGGCCGCTGCCACCGACCGCGACAACGCCTTTCCCAATCAGCTGTGGCGCGAGATGGGTGAGCTGGGCCTGCTGGGCATCACCGTGTCCGAGGACTGGGGCGGCGCCGGGATGGGCTATCTGGCCCATGTCGTCGCGACCGAGGAAATCGCGCGCGCCAGTGCCAGCATCAGCCTGTCCTATGGCGCGCATTCCAACCTCTGCGTCAACCAGATCAAGCTGAACGGCAGCGACGCGCAGCGGGCGAAATACCTGCCGGGCCTGTGCAGCGGCGCGCTGGTGGGCGCGCTGGCCATGTCCGAAGAGGGCGCGGGCAGCGATGTCGTCGGCATGAAGCTGCGGGCCGAAAAGCGCGGCGAGGCCTATGTGCTGAACGGCAACAAATACTGGATCACCAACGCCCCCGATGCCGATGTGCTGGTCGTCTATGCCAAGACTGACCCCGAGGCAGGCAGCCGTGGCATCACCGCCTTTATCGTCGAACGTGGCATGGCGGGTTTCTCGACCGGGCCGCATTTCGACAAGCTGGGGATGCGCGGCTCGAACACGGGCGAGCTGATCTTTGAGAATTGCACCATCCCGGCCGAGAACGTGCTGGGCGAGGAAGGTCGCGGCGTGCGCGTCCTGATGTCGGGGCTGGATTATGAACGGCTGGTCCTGTCGGGCATCGGCACCGGCATCATGGCCGCCTGTCTGGACGAGGTGATGCCCTATATCCGCGACCGCAAGCAGTTCGGCCAGCCGATCGGCTCGTTCCAGCTGATGCAGGCCAAGATCGCCGACATGTATGTCGCCCTGAACACCGCACGCGCCTATGTCTACGAGGTCGCGCGCGCCTGCGACAGCGGCAAGGTGACCCGGCAGGATGCGGCGGGCGCGGTGCTGTATGCCAGCGAACAGGCGATGGTGCAGGCGCATCAGGCGGTGCAGGCCCTTGGCGGCGCGGGATTCCTGAACGACAGTGTCGTCAGTCGCCTGTTCCGCGACGCCAAACTGATGGAAATCGGCGCCGGCACCAGCGAGATCCGCCGGATGCTGATCGGGCGCGAACTGATGGGGCTGACATGATGCGGATGACGGTATTGATCCTTGGTCTGGCGCTGATCCCGGCGCCGGTGCTGGCGCAGGATGAGGTGCAGTTCGACGCCGATCTGACCCGGACCTGCCTTGCGGCGCAGGCGGGCGAGGGTGGCAAGCCGGACAGCTGCATCGGCGTGGCGGCGGCACAGTGCATGGATCTGCCGGGCGGCTTCACGACCTATGGCATGTCCGCCTGTCTGGGGCTGGAACATGACCTGTGGGACGGGCTGCTGAACGACAGCTATCGCCGGGTCATGGCGGGCGCTGAGGCGGCGGATGCCGGGATGGCCGACATGGGCTCGGCGGCGCCCAAGCAGGTGCCTGCTTTGCGCGAGATGCAGCGCAACTGGATTGATTTCCGCAATGCCGCCTGCGCCTTCGAGAACAGCCGTTGGGGCGGCGGCACGGGCGGCGGCCCGGCCTCGGTGCAATGCGCGCTGACGCTGACGGCGCGACAGACGCTGTGGCTGGACCAATACGACGAACAGAACTGACGCCGGACCGGCGAGGGGGCACAGGTGGCACGGATGCTGGAGGGGACCGACTATGCCGCGCTGCACCGCGATTTCCGGTGGGCGTTTCCGGCGCGGCTGAACATGGCCGATCAATGTCTGGCCCATGATCCCGGCCGGGTGGCGATCATCGACTATGACGGCGCGCCGCATCCGGTCAGTTTCGCGGCGCTGGCCGACATGACCGACCGGCTGGCCCATGCGCTGACTGCCGCGCGGGGCGAGCGGATCGGCATCCTGCGCACGCAATCGGCCTGGACGGCGGCGGCGCATCTGGCGGTCTGGAAATCGGCGGCCATCTCGATCCCGCTGTTCAAGCTGTTCGGTCCCGAGGCGCTGTCCCTGCGGCTGCGCGATGCGGGCGTCACGACCGTCATCACCGATCCCGAGGGCCGCGCGATGCTGGCCCCGTTCCCCGACCTGCGCGTGATCGTGCCCGAGGATGGCCTGCCCGAGGCGGGCGCCTTTGCCACCCGCCCGACCGGCCCCGACGACCCGGCGGTGATCATCTACACCTCGGGCACGACCGGCGCGCCCAAAGGGGCGCTGCACGGCCACCGGATGCTGACCGGCCATCTGCCCGGCGTCGAGATGAGCCATGATCTGCTGGGCCAGCCCGGCGATGTGATCTGGACGCCCGCCGACTGGGCCTGGATCGGCGGGCTGTTCGACGTGGCCATGCCGGGGCTGGCGCTTGGCGTGCCGGTGGTGGCCGCGCGGATGGCCAAGTTCGATCCCGACACGGTCGCCGCGCTGATTGCCGGTTGCGCCGTGCGCAACGTGTTCTTTCCGCCCACCGCCCTGCGGATGCTGAAGGCCGCCGATGTCACCCTGTCGGGGCTGCGCAGCGTGGGGTCGGGCGGAGAGCCTCTGGGCGCGCAGATGCTGGACTGGGGGCGCCGCGCCTTTGGCCTGACGATCAACGAGTTCTACGGCCAGACCGAATGCAATCTGGTCGCCTCGTCCAGCGGGGCCATGTTCCCGGTGCGCCCCGGTGCCATCGGGCGGGCGGTGCCCGGCTTCGATGTGCAGGTGATCGACGCCGCGGGGCAGGTCACGGAGGGTGAGGGCGAGATCGCGATCCGGCGCGGGGCGGGCAGCATGATGCTGGGCTACTGGCAGAACCCCGAGGCGACGCGGGCCAAGTTCCGGGGCGACTGGATGCTGACCGGCGATCGCGGCGTGATCGAGGACGGCTATATCCGCTTTGTCGGGCGCGACGATGATGTCATCACCTCATCGGGCTATCGCATCGGACCCTCGGAAATCGAGGA
Organism: Paracoccus sp. (in: a-proteobacteria); assembly: GCF_046289755.1. Classification (GTDB taxonomy): domain Bacteria; phylum Pseudomonadota; class Alphaproteobacteria; order Rhodobacterales; family Rhodobacteraceae; genus Paracoccus. Next base: position 21,523 of record NZ_JBKBVD010000016.1, read on the forward strand.
TTGCCTGCTGAAACATCCCGCCGTGGCGCAGGTCGGCGTGATCGGCAAACCCGATCCGGTGCGGACAGAAATCGTCAAGGCTTACATTGTCTTGCGCGACGGGTTTCAACCATCTCCTGAACTGTCTTCCGAGCTGCAGGCCCATGCCCGCAGCCTGTCCGCCGCCCATTCCTATCCGCGCGAGATTGCGTTTCTGGACGCCTTGCCGATGACGGTCACGGGCAAGGTCATGCGCCGCGAATTGCGCAAACGGGCCGAGACGGAATGACCCCGCGCCGCGTCACCCTTGCGGCAGGCACTGCCATTGCGCGCCTTGGGCGCATGACAAGAAAGAGCCTCTCATGAAACTGAACAGCCAGGCCCTGCCGACATCCGATGCCTTCGCCCGCAACCGCCGCGCGCATCTGGCCCTGCTGGTGGGCGTGCGCGAGGTGGCGCTGGCGGCGGCCTCGGGCGGTGGACCCCGCGCGATGGAGCGTCATGTCAGCCGCGGCAAGATGCCCCCGCGCGAGCGGGTGGCGAACCTGCTGGACCCCGGCAGCCCGTTTCTGGAGATCGGGGCGGTGGCGGCGCATGGCATGTATGACGGCGCCGCACCGGGGGCGGGGGTGATCGCGGGCGTGGGGCGCGTGCACGGTCAGGACGTGATGGTCGTGGCCAATGACGCGACGGTCAAGGGTGGCACCTATTACCCGATGACGGTCAAAAAGCACCTGCGGGCGCAGGAAATCGCCGAGGAATGCCATCTGCCCTGCGTCTATCTGGTCGATAGCGGCGGCGCCAATCTGCCCAATCAGGACGAGGTTTTCCCCGACCGCGACCATTTCGGCCGCATCTTCTTCAATCAGGCGCGGATGAGCGCCAGGGGCATCCCCCAGATCGCGGTGGTGATGGGGTCCTGTACGGCGGGTGGTGCCTATGTGCCTGCCATGTCGGATGTGACGATCATTGTCCGCGATCAGGGCACGATCTTTCTGGCCGGGCCGCCGCTGGTCAAGGCCGCGACCGGCGAGGTGGTGACATCCGAGGATCTGGGCGGCGGCGATGTGCATACGCGCCTGTCGGGTGTGGCCGATTATCTGGCCGAGGATGATGCCCATGCGCTGGCCATGGCGCGCCGCGCGGTGATGAACCTCAACCGGCGGCGGCCCGAGACGGTCCTGTGGCAGTCGCCCGAGCCGCCCGCCTATGACCCCGATGAGATCCTGGGCGTCGTGCCTGCCGATCTGCGCACCCCCTATGACATCCGCGAGGTGATCGCCCGGATCGTCGACGGCTCGCGCTTTGACGAGTTCAAGGCGCGGTTCGGCGAGACGCTGGTGACCGGGTTCGCCCATGTCGAGGGCTGCCCGGTTGGGATCGTCGCCAATAATGGCGTGCTGTTTTCCGAGGCCGCGCAGAAGGGCGCGCATTTCATCGAGCTGTGTTCGCAGCGCGGCATTCCGCTGGTGTTTCTGCAGAACATCACCGGCTTCATGGTGGGCCGCAAATACGAGAATGAGGGCATTGCGCGGCACGGCGCCAAGATGGTGACGGCAGTGGCCACGACCAATGTGCCCAAGATCACCATGCTGGTCGGCGGCAGTTTCGGGGCGGGCAATTACGGCATGGCGGGGCGGGCCTACAGCCCGCGCTTTCTGTGGACATGGCCGAACAGCCGCATCGGCGTCATGGGCGGCGAGCAGGCGGCGGGCGTGCTGGCCACCGTGCGCCGCGACGGGATCGAACGGGCGGGCGGCGCATGGTCGCCCGAGGAGGAAGAGGCGTTCAAGCGCCCCACCATCGAGATGTTCGAGCGGCAGAGCCATCCGCTCTATGCATCCGCGCGGCTGTGGGATGACGGGATCATTGATCCGCGCACATCGCGTGATGTGCTGGCGCTGTCGCTGCGGGCGTCGCTGAATGCGCCGGTCGAGCCGACGCGCTTTGGTCTGTTCCGGATGTGATTGGGGCAGGGGCGGATGCCTCCGGCGGGGATATTTGGATGAAGAAGAAGGGGAGGGCGCGGGCATGTTCGACAAGATCCTGATTGCGAACCGGGGCGAGATTGCCTGCCGGGTGATTGATACCTGCCGCCGTCTGGGCGTGGCGACGGTCGCGGTCTATTCCGATGCCGACCGGGGCGCGCGCCATGTTGCGATGGCCGATCAGGCCGTGCATCTGGGCGGGCCCGCGCCCGCCGACAGCTATCTGCGCGGCGATGCGATCATTGCGGCGGCGCAGGCCACGGGCGCGCAGGCGATCCATCCGGGCTATGGGTTTCTGAGCGAGAACCCCGATTTTGTGGATGCGGTGGCGGCCGCCGGGCTGGTCTTTATCGGCCCCTCGGGCCGTGCGATCCGGGCGATGGGGCTGAAGGACGCGGCCAAGGCGCTGATGGTCGAAGCGGGGGTGCCGGTCGTGCCCGGCTATCACGGCGCCGGGCAGGCGCCCGACCATCTGGCGGCTGAGGCCGCGCAGATCGGCTATCCGGTGCTGATCAAGGCCGTGGCGGGCGGCGGCGGCAAGGGGATGCGGCGTGTCGATGATCCGGCGCGCTTTGCCGAGGCGCTGGAGAGTGCGCGGTCCGAGGCGCAGACGGCCTTTGGCAACCCTGCCGTGCTGATCGAGAAATACGTGCTGAGGCCCCGCCATATCGAGGTGCAGGTCTTTGGCGACGGCAGCCGCGCGGTGCATCTGTTCGAACGGGACTGTTCCCTGCAGCGCCGCCATCAGAAGGTGATCGAGGAGGCCCCGGCCCCCGGCATGACGCCCGAGATGCGCGCCGCAATGGGGGCGGCCGCCGTGACCGCCGCCGAGGCGATCGGCTATTCCGGCGCGGGCACGGTCGAGTTCATTGTCGATGGCAGCCGGGGACTGCGCCCTGACGGGTTCTGGTTCATGGAGATGAACACCCGGTTGCAGGTCGAGCATCCGGTCACCGAGGCCATCACCGGCATTGATCTGGTCGAATGGCAGCTGCGCGTGGCCAGCGGCGAGGCGCTGCCTGCACGGCAGCAGGATCTGTCGATCCGGGGTCATTCCTTCGAGGCGCGGCTTTATGCCGAGGATGTGCCTGCGGGTTTCCTGCCCGCGACCGGCACGCTGGCGCATCTGGCCTTTCCGCAAGGCGCCCGGATCGAGACCGGGGTGCGGCCCGGCGACCGGATCAGCCCCTGGTATGACCCGATGATCGCCAAGGTGGTGACCCATGGCGCCACGCGGGCCGTGGCGCTGCGGGCGCTGGAACGCGCGCTGGTCGATACCGAGGTGGCGGGCTCGGTCACCAATCTGGATTTCCTCATCGCCCTGACACGCCATCAGGGGTTCCGCACGGGCGAGGTCGATACCGGCCTGATCGAGCGTGATCTGCCCGCGCTGATCGCAGACAGTGCGCCGGATGCAGGCGCGATGGCGCTGGCCGTGATCGCGCTGGCGGGGCTGGCCGATGCCGATGTCCGGGGCGGCGCGACGCTGTGGCAGCCCTTGCGCCGCACCATCGCCTGGCAGGGTGGCTGCGCCGTGCTGGAGGTTCTGGGCCCCGGCGCCGCGCGCGTGACGCTGGACGGCACCCCGCATGAGGTGTGCTGGCAGGGCGGGCGCTGGTGGGTCGATGACGCGCTGCGGCGCGAGCGGATGGTCAGCCATGCGGCGGGCATCAGCGTCTTTGGCGACAGCCATCTGCATCTGGTGCCGGTCGATCCGCTGGACCGGGCCGGGGCCGAAGGGGCGGGCGACGGGCTGACCCGCTCGCCCATGCCGGGGCTGGTGCGGTCCGTCCATGTCGTTGCGGGTCAGGCGGTGGCAACCGGCGACCGGCTGGCCGTGCTGGAGGCGATGAAGATGGAGCACAGCCTGACCGCCACGCGCGATGGCATCGTGGCCGAGGTTCTGGCCCATGCCGGGCAGCAGGTCGAGGCCGGCGCCCCCCTGATCCGGCTGGAGGAGGAACCCGCATGATCCGTCTGCATCACGTTCCCGGCGCGCGCTCGATGCGGGTGCTGTGGCTGCTGGAGGAACTGGGGCTGGGCTATGAGCTGCGGCTGTGGTCGCTGACCGATGGCAGCATGCGCAGCCCCGAATTTCTGGCGATGTCGCCTCTGGGCCGGGTGCCCGCGCTTGAGGTTGACGGGCGGGTGATCCGGGAATCCGGCGCCATCGTCGAATATCTGACCGAACGCGAGGGGCGGCTGGCGCCGCGCCCCGGCGATCCCGACCGGGCCGGGTTTCTGGAATGGGTCCATTTTGCCGAGACGCAGGCCAATATCGTGCAGGCGCTGAACATCCAGCACGTCTTTCTGCGCCCGGCATCGGCGCGATCCATCCCGCTGATGAAGCTGGACACGCGCAGGCTGGCCCTGACCGCGCGGGCGCTGGAGGCGCATCTGGCGGGGCGCGACACGCTGCTGGACGCGTTTTCGGCGGCGGATTGCATGCTGGGCTTCAATATCGACGCGCTGTTTCACTTCCTGCCCGCCGCCGATTATCCGGCCCTGATCGCCTATCGCGACCGGATGCAGGCGCGCCCGGCCTGGCAGCGCGCTGATGCGGCAGGCGGCGGCAGCCTGTTTGCGCGCGATTTCTACGAGATCCCCGATGCATGATCCGGTCGAGATCTTCGAGATGGGCCCACGCGACGGGCTGCAGAACGAGGCGCGGCTGATCCCCACGGCCGATAAGATCGCGCTGGTCGATCTGCTGTCGCGGGCGGGGTTCCGGCGCATCGAGGTGACCAGCTTCGTGCCGCCGAAATGGGTGCCGCAGATGGCCGATGCCGCGCAGGTTCTGGCGGGCATCACCCGCCGCCCCGGTCTCCGCTATGCCGCGCTGACCCCGAACCTGCGCGGCTATCAGGCGGCGCGCGCGGCGGGCGCGGATGAGGTGGCGATCTTTGCCAGCGCCTCGGAAGGCTTCAGCCGGGCGAACCTGAACGCCTCGATCGCCGACAGCCTTGCGCGCTTTGCGCCGGTGGCCGAGGCTGCGCGCGCCGATGGCATGCCCCTGCGCGGCTATGTCAGCGTGGTGACGGATTGCCCCTTTGACGGGCCGACCGCGCCCGGCGATGTGGCGCGCGTGGCCGCCGCCCTGCGCGACCTGGGCTGCTACGAGATCAGCCTGGGCGACACGATCGGGCAGGGCCGCCCCGAGACCATCGACGCCATGCTGTCGGCGGTGCTGGACGAGTTGCCGCCCGAACGGCTGGCAGGCCATTACCACGACACGGCAGGCCGGGCGCTGGCCAATATCGACGCCAGCCTCGCGCGCGGGCTGCGGGTGTTCGACGCCGCCGTGGGCGGGCTGGGCGGCTGCCCCTATGCACCCGGCGCCGCAGGCAATGTCGCGACCGAAGCCGTGGCCGCGCATCTGGCCGCCACGGGCCATGCCACGGGTCTGGACATGGGCGTGCTGCAACGGGCCGCCACAATGGCGCGCGCAATGAGGGGACAAGCCGATGGCTGAAACGATCCGGATTGACCGCGACGGGCGCGGCGTGGCCACCCTGTGGCTGGCGCGGGGCGACAAGCACAACGCCCTGTCGCGCCAGATGATGGACGAGGTGACAGCCGCCGCCGCTGATCTGGCCGCCGATCCGGGCGTGCGGGTGGTGGTGCTGGCGGCCGAGGGCGCCAGTTTCTGCGCCGGGGGCGATCTGGGCTGGATGCGCCAGCAGATGGAGGCCGATGAGGCAACCCGGCGCGACGGTGCGCGCGCGCTGGCGGGGATGCTGTCGGCGCTGAACCTGTTGCCCAAACCGCTGATCGCGCGGGTCCATGGCAACGCTTTCGGCGGTGGCATCGGCATGATGTCGGTCTGCGACATCGCGATTGCCGCCGACACCGCCCGCTTCGGGCTGACCGAGGTGAGGCTGGGCCTGATCCCCGCCACCATCGGCCCCTATGTGCTGGCCCGGATGGGCGAGGACCGCGCGCGCCGCGTGTTCTTCTCGGCCCGCCTGTTCGACGCCGCCGAGGCGGTCACGCTGAACCTTGCCGCCCGCGCCGTTGCCCCCGAGGGTCTGGACGCGGCCATCGAGGCCGAAATCGCGCCCTTCCTGCAGGCCGCCCCCGGCGCGGTCGCCGCCGCCAAGGCGCATTGCCGTGCCCTCGGCCCCCGCATCGACGCGGCGGTCATCGAGGACAGCATCGACCGCCTCGTCGCCGTCTGGCAAGGGGATGAGGCCCCCGAAGGCATCAACGCCTTCTTCGACAAACGCAAACCCCGCTGGCAGAGCTGAGAGAATCGCGCCGCCCCGCCCCCTCTTCTTCACAAAAATATCCCGGGGGGAATCGCCGCGAGGCGATGGGGGGCTGGCCCCCCTCCTGACACCCTCACGGCAACACCCTCACGGCAACACCCTCACGGCAACACCCTCACGGCAACACCCTCACGGCGACACCCTCATGGCGCAGGCGCCCCACCCGACCGGACCGCGCATGAAAAAGCCCGCCGCGCAATGACGCGGCGGGCGTGAAACCAATCAGATGCCGATCACATCCCCTGATACAGCGGGAAGCGGGCGCACAGCTCGGCCACCTCGGCGCGGACCTTGGCCTCGACCTCGGCGTTGTCCGCTTCGCCATGGGCGGCCAGACCGTCCACGACCTCGACGATCCAGCGGGCGATCAGGCGGAACTCGGCCTCGGCAAAGCCGCGCGTGGTGCCTGCGGGTGCGCCCAGACGGATGCCCGAGGTGACAAAGGGCTTCTCGGGGTCAAACGGCACGCCGTTCTTGTTGCAGGTGATATGGGCGCGGCCAAGGGCGGCCTCGGTCGCCTTGCCGGTCACGCCCTTGGGGCGCAGGTCGGCCAGACACAGGTGGTTGTCGGTGCCGCCCGACACGATGTCGATGCCGCCCTTCATCAGCTCATCCGCCATGGCCTGCGCGTTCTTGACGACCTGTGCGGCATAGGTCCTGAACTCGGGGCGCAGCGCCTCGCCAAAGGCCACGGCCTTGGCTGCGATGACGTGCATCAGCGGGCCGCCCTGCAGGCCGGGGAAGACGGCGCTGTTCACCTTCTTGGCGATATCCGCATCATTGGTCAGGATCATCCCGCCGCGCGGCCCGCGCAGCGATTTATGCGTCGTGGTGGTCACCACATGCGCATGCGGGAGGGGCGAGGCATGGGCGCCGCCCGCGACCAGACCGGCGATATGGGCCATGTCGACCATCAGGTACGCGCCGACCTCATCCGCGATGGCGCGGAAGGCGGCCCAGTCCCAGCTGCGGCTATAGGCGGTGCCGCCGGCGATGATCAGCTTGGGCTTGTTGGCGCGTGCGCTTTCGGCAATCGCCTCCATGTCCAGCATCTGATCCTGCTGGCGCACGCCATAGCTGACCACGTTGAACCATTTGCCCGACATGTTGACCGGCGACCCATGGGTCAGGTGGCCGCCCGAATTCAGGTCCAGCCCCATGAACGTGTCGCCCGGCTGCAGCAGCGCCAGGAACACGGCCTGGTTCATCTGGCTGCCGCTGTTGGGCTGGACGTTGGCATAGGCACAGCCGAACAGCTCTTTCGCACGCTCGATCGCGAGGGTCTCGGCGATGTCGACATACTGGCAGCCGCCGTAATAGCGCTTGCCCGGATAGCCTTCGGCATATTTGTTGGTCAGGACCGAGCCCTGCGCCTCCATCACCGCCCGGCTGACGATGTTTTCCGAGGCGATCAGCTCGATCTCGTCGCGCTGGCGACCCAGTTCCTGGGTGACGGCGCGGGCGATCTCTGGATCGCGGCTGGCCAGCGTCTCGGTGAAGAAACCATTGTCGCGGGTGGGGGCGTTCATCTCTCGCATCCTTTATGACTGGCTTAGGATTTGGCGCGGTTGCGGTGGCGCTCTCATACCGCATGGGCAATGCTGCGGAAAGTGACAAAACGACCCGCCAGGGCGCCGGGACGACCACCGCCTTGCGGCCGGGCCCGCGGGTCTTGCCTTCCGCGCCGCGCCAACCGATGTTGCCTGCATTTGAGGGGGGACGGGCATGACGCCGAGGATTCATTTCACCGCCAGCCATGCAGGCCCCGCGCAGGCGGCGCTGACCCATTTCAGCGGGCGTCACGGGCAGGCGGCGCTGGAGGCGGCCGAGGTGGTCGTGGCGCTTGGTGGCGACGGGTTCATGCTCCAGACCCTGCACGCGACCGAGGGGCTGGGCGTGCCGGTCTATGGCATGAACCGGGGCACGGTGGGGTTCCTGATGAACGCCTATCACGGCAACGACCTGCCCGCCCGTCTGGCCGCTGCCGAAGAAACCGTCATCAATCCGCTGCGCATGCGCGCGACCTGTACCGATGGCAGCACCCACGAGGCGCTGGCCATCAATGAGGTCAGCCTGCTGCGTCAGGGCCCGCAGGCCGCCCGGCTGCGCATCCATGTCGACGGGCGGCTGCGGATGGAGGAACTGGTCTGCGACGGTGTGCTGGTGGCGACGCCTGCGGGATCGACGGCCTATAACTATTCGGCCCATGGCCCGATCCTGCCGATTGCCTCCGGGGTGCTGGCGCTGACCGCGATCGCGCCCTTCCGCCCACGGCGCTGGCGCGGCGCGCTGCTGCCGAAATCGGCACAGGTCGAGGTCGAGGTGATCCAGCCCGACCGCCGTCCCGTGATGGCGGATGCCGACAGCCGCTCGGTCCGGGATGTGGTGCGGGTGCTGATCGACTCGGCCTCGGATGTGCGGCACCGGCTGCTGTTCGATCCCGGTCACGGGCTGGATGAACGGCTGCTGCGCGAACAGTTCGTCTGAACAGGCGCAACGGAAAACCCCCGCCGGGCGGACCGGCGGGGGCGATAATCTTGTTCGTCTTCCGGCTGTTGCCGTCAGATCAGTTGCGGTTGCCCATGAACTGCAGCAGGAACATGAACAGGTTCAGGAAGTCCAGATACAGGCGCAGCGCGCCCATGATCGCCGACTTGCCGATGAAGTCTGCATCCGACCCCTGCATCTGCAGATAGGTGTTCTTGATGTTCTGCGTGTCATAGGCGGTCAGGCCCGCAAAGATCAGCACACCCAGCACCGAGATGGCGAATTGCATCCCCGAGCTTTGCAGGAAGATGTTCACGATCGAGGCGACGATCAGGCCGATCACGCCCATGATCAGGAAGCTGCCCCAGCCCGAGATGTCTTTCTTCGTGGTATATCCCCAAAGCGACAGGCCCGCGAAGGCGATCGCCGTCACAAGGAAGGTCTGCACAATCGAAATTCCTGTGAATATCAGGAAGATCGAGCTGATCGACAGGCCCATCAGCGCGGCAAAGGCGTAGAACATGCCGGTCGCGGCGCCCACCGACAGCCGGTTGATCGCGGCGCCGAAGGCAAAGACCATCAGCAGCGGCGCGAACATGACCACATATTTCAACGGGGTGTTATAGAGCAAATTGGCAAAGGCCGGATTGCTCATGGCGGCGGTTGCCGTGCCATATGCGGTAACGGCAGTCACACCCATGCCGACCGACATCAGCCCATAAACCTTGTTCATGTAAGCGCGCAGACCCTCGTGGATCGCGGCCTGACGCTGGCCTACGCCCTGCGCGGTTCGGTAAGTGTTGTAGTCTGCCATCGAATGCTCCCTTGAACTGCTATGCGGACCATCTCCGCGTCAGGTGACAATATCGGCGGAAACCGCGCGTTTTTCAATGCCGTCAGGACGTCGCAGCGCAGCTTGTGGACAATTTTACACGAGAATTTTATAGAACAGTCAAAAGCCTCGTCCGGAGGCTCCAAACGGGTCTGCCGGCCCCTTCCGGCAGGATGCCGGCCGCGCGCGGGGCAGGGCCTGAAAGGGTAATTTCCCTATTGATTCCATCATATTATGCTATAATATCAGGACTTTCCGTAAAAATGCCTGCTCATTACGCACAGCATGCACGGACCTGTCTTTTTAGTCAGAATGAGTGTTGTTAACCAATTTGACACTCGAAAATTGCGAAAAGCTGCGATACTGCCGCCGGAGATTGAGTGGAGTTGTTAAAAATGAAACATGGTGTTGATGTACACGTTGGCAAGCGGATTCGCCATCGTCGCTGGATGATCGGGATGACCCAGCAGCAGCTGGCAGACCGCGTCGGGATCAAATTTCAGCAGATCCAGAAATACGAGACCGGGATGAACCGGGTCTCGGCCTCGCGGCTGTGGGATATTGCCCGCGCCGTCAACGTGCCGGTCAGCTTTTTCTTCGACGGGCTTCAGGAAGGCACCGGTCAGGAGATCGTCGAAGGCGATATCTTTGCCGACAAAGAGGCGCTGCAGCTGGTGCGCGCCTATTACGCGATGCCCGAAGCACAGCGCCGTCAGATCTTTGAACTGGCGCGTGTTCTGTCGGACGCGGCCTGAAGCGACGTCCTGTCATTGCCTCCGGGGCCTGCGCATCAGCGCGGACCCTGTAAAGGCGTGATGACGTCTGACGAACGAGGCTGGCCTCTGACCCGGTGAGACGCTACATCCTCTCGCAGAGGACTGCATCGGGTCCGGCAGAAGGGGCATGCCATGCAGAACGCCGACATGATGATGGCGACGGCTCATGAGATGGCGGATGCCGCAGGCGCGGCCATCCTGCCGCTGTTCCGTCAGTCCGGCATCGCCACCGACAACAAGCGTCCCGGCGATTATGACCCTGTGACCGAGGCTGATCGTGCCGCCGAACGCGCCATGCGCGAGGTTCTGGCGCGCCGCCGCCCGCAGGACGGCATTCTGGGCGAGGAATACGGCAGCCAAAGTGGCGACAGCGGCCTGACCTGGGTGCTGGACCCGATCGACGGCACCCGCGCCTTTCTGTGCGGCGCGCCCAGCTGGGGCGTGCTGATCGGGCTGCGCGATGCCGATGGCGTCCGCTATGGCCTGATCGACCAGCCCTATACCCGCGAACGGTTCGAGGGCGGCTTTGGCACCGCCCGGATGCGCGGCCCGCATGGCGGGCGCGATCTGCGCGTCCGGGGCGGCGTTGCGCTGTCAGAGGCGCGGCTGATGACGACCTTTCCGGAACTGGGCACGCCCGCCGAGGCTGCGGCCTTTGCGCGGGTGGCGGCGCAGGTGCAGCTGACCCGCTACGGGCTGGACTGCTATGCCTATGCGCTGCTGGCCATGGGCCAGATCGACCTCGTGATCGAGGCGGGCCTGCAGGCCTATGACATCGCAGGCCCCATGGCGGTGGTGCAGGCGGCGGGCGGGATCGTCACCGACTGGCAGGGGGGTGATGCCTCGCAGGGCGGGCAGGTGATCGCCGCCGCCAGTGCGGAACTGCACCGCGCCGCGCTGGTTTTGCTGAACACCTGACCGCCGCCGACCCGACCACCCCACCCACAGGAGAGCAGCATCATGGCCGACGACCACCGCCCCCCCTCCCGGACGCCGGGCCCTGTCTCTGAGAGCGGGCGCGACGATGAGGATTTCGGCCCGACCCGCGTGTTGCTGGCCCAGATCGACGAGGCGATAGAGACCGGCGATTCAACCCTGCTGAACCGGCTGCTGGAACCGATGCACGGCGCCGATATCGCCGATATCATCGAGCGGCTGACCACCGCCCGGCGCCGCGCCTTTCTGCAGCTGTATTCGGGCGAGATTGACGGCGAGATCCTGTCCGAGATCGACGAATCGATCCGCGACGAGGTGATCGAGCTTCTGCCCCGCGACGTTCTGGCCGAGGCCGTGCGCGAGATGGACAGCGACGATGTCGTCGACCTGATCGAGGATATGGACGAGCCTGAACGGGCCGAGATTCTGGCGGCGCTGGACGAAAGCGACCGGGCGGCGGTTCAGCAATCGCTGACCTACCCCGAATATTCGGCCGGGCGCCTGATGCAGTCCGAGGTGGTGACCGCGCCCGAACACTGGACCGTGGGCGAGACCATCGACTTTCTGCGCGCCGAGGAATGGCTGCCCGAGCAGTTCTATCACATCATTCTGGTCGATCCGCGCCGCCACCCCACCGGCTATGTCACGCTTGGCCGCCTGCTGGCCGCACGGCGCGACGTGGCCTTGCGCGACATTATCGAAGACAGCTTCCGCACCGTCAGCGTCCTGTCCGAGGAATCCGACGTCGCCTATATGTTCAACCAGTATCACCTCATCTCGGCCCCGGTGGTGGACGAGCATGACCGGCTGGTCGGCGTCATCACCATCGACGACGCCATGGCCGTGCTGGACGAAGAGCACGAAGAGGACATCCTGCGCCTTGCCGGGGTGAATGACGAAAGCCACGTCTCGGACGGGCCGGTCACGACGGCACGCCAGCGCCTGCCCTGGCTGGTGATCAACCTGTTCACTGCCTCGCTGTCGGCGGTGGTGATCAGCCAGTTCGAGGATACGATCACCGCGCTGGTGGCGTTGGCGGCGCTGATGCCGATTGTCGCTTCGACCGGCGGCATTGCGGGCACGCAGTCGCTGGCCGTCGCGGTGCGGGCGCTGGCGACGCGCGATCTGAACCGCTCGAACGCGCGGCGGGTGGTCCGGCGCGAGCTGTATGCCGGAATGCTGAACGGGCTGGCGCTGGCGCTGATCCTGGGACTGGCGGGGACGCTGATCTTTGGCGATGTCAAGTTGGGTCTGGTGCTGGGCATGGCGATGATCGTCAACCAGATCGTGGCTGCCCTTGGCGGGGTGCTGGTGCCGCTGACGCTGGACAAGATGGGGCTGGACCCGGCGCTGGCCTCGGGGACGTTCGTGACGACCATGACCGACGTGATGGGCTTTTTCGCATTTCTGGGGATGGCGACGCTGATCCTGATATGAGCAGCCCTGAGTTGAGCGGCGGCAAGGCAGCCCTGCGCGCGCAAGCCCTTGCCGCGCGTGCGGCGGGCGGCGATCAGGCCGCGCTGGACCGCCATCTGACCGCCGCTCTGGCGCCCTTCGCGGCGGCGGTGCTGGCAGGTTACTGGCCCATGCGCGGCGAGGCTGATCCGCGCGCGGCCATGTACGCGCATCGCGGCCCGCTCTGCCTGCCGGTCGTGACGGGCAAGGCGCAGCCACTGGTCTTTCGCCGCTGGCAGGGAGAGCCCCTGGAGCCGGGACAATGGGGCACCAGCCATCCCCCCGATTCGGCAGCCAAGCTGACGCCTTCGGTTCTGATCGTACCGCTGGCAGGGTTCGATCCGCGCGGCAACCGGCTGGGCTATGGCGGCGGATTTTACGACAGAACCCTGCAAATGCTGCGTCTTGCGCGCGGGGTGCGGGCCATCGGCCTGGCCTTTGCCTGTCAGGAACTGCCCATGATCCCGGCAGAGCCCCATGACCAGCCTCTGGACATGATCGTCACCGATCGCGGCATTCTGGCGGATTTCCGCTGAAACCTTGTGACTGTGGCAAGACAGCATCAGATGTGCACAACCTGAGGATGAATCAGGGATAACCCTGTGGAAAACTTTGGAATACTCGGGTGCAACATCCTGAAAAAATGGCCGGTTTTTCGTATTTGTCGCTGCGGATGAAGCTTCGGCCCCCGGCGCTGTGTGCGAATCCCGCAGCGCTGCAGGTGGCTCTCTGTCAACGGTGAAACCGCGCGATCACGGCGAAAAAATCAGTTGAATTGACGCTATTCACCCGGCAGTTTGTGGGGATAAGCCAAGGCGGCACAAGATGTAGTGGTATCAGATCAACGCCACACAACTTTCACGGAGATGACATGCTAGGCCCGGACCTCTTGATCCCGGTCCCGTCGCCTGACCGGCGCGCGGGGGCTGTCAGCGCCGGTGCCCGCATGCGGCGCATTGAGGCTGAGCAGGCGGATGAGGCAGGCATGAAGATCGAACGGCGCTTTACCACGGCAGAGGGCGGGGCCTATGGCGACGTTCCCTTTGCGACCACGACCAGCGAAATCCGCAATCCCGACGGCTCGGTCGTGTTTCACAACGCCGATGTCGAGGTGCCGCAGGGCTGGAGCCAGGTCGCCGGCGACGTGATCGCGCAGAAGTATTTCCGCCGCGCCGGTGTGCCCGCCGCGCTGAAACCCGTGCGAGAAAAGGGCGTGCCCGCGTTTCTGTGGCGCCATGTCGCCGACGAGGCGGCGCTGGCGGCGCTGCCCGAGGAGGCGCGCTTTGTGGGTGAGACCAGCGCCCGGCAGGTCTTTGACCGTCTGGCCGGGGCCTGGGCCTATTGGGGCTGGAAAGGCGGGTATTTTTCCAACGAAGACGACGCCCGCGCCTATTATGACGAGATGCGCCATATGCTGGCCCGCCAGATGGCGGCGCCGAATTCCCCGCAATGGTTCAACACCGGGCTGCACTGGGCCTATGGCATTGACGGGCCGGGGCAGGGGCATTTCTATGTCGATCACAAGACCGGCAAGCTGACGGCATCCTCCAGCGCCTATGAGCATCCGCAGCCGCATGCCTGTTTCATCCAGTCGGTCAGCGACGATCTGGTGAACGAGGGCGGCATCATGGACCTGTGGGTCCGTGAGGCGCGGCTGTTCAAATATGGCAGCGGCACCGGCACCAACTTTTCGTCGCTGCGCGGCGAGGGTGAGCGGCTGTCGGGCGGCGGCAGGTCCAGCGGTCTGATGGGCTTTCTGAAGATCGGCGACCGGGCGGCGGGCGCGATCAAGTCGGGCGGCACCACGCGGCGGGCGGCCAAGATGGTGATCTGCGACATGGATCACCCCGACATCGAGGCCTTCATCAACTGGAAGGTCATCGAGGAGCAGAAGGTCGCCAGCCTCGTCGCCGGCTCGAAGATGCACGAGGAAAAGCTGAACGGTCTGTTCGCCGCGATCCGGGGCTGGGACGGCAACATGGCGGACGCGACCGACCCGGCGGTGAACGCCGCGCTGAAGGCCGCGATCCGGGCGGCCAAGCGGGTGATGATCCCCGAGACCTATATCAACCGGGTGCTGCAATATGCGCGCCAGGGCTTCGACAGCATCGAATTCCCGACCTATGACACGGATTGGGACTCGGAGGCCTATGTCAGCGTCTCGGGCCAGAACTCGAACAATTCGGTGCGGGTGACGGATGCGTTCCTGCGTGCGGTGCGCGAGGACCAGCCGTGGGAGCTGATCCGCCGCACCGATGGCGGGGTGGCCAAAACCGTCAGCGCGCGCGCGCTGTGGGACCAGATCGGGCATGCGGCATGGGCCTGCGCCGATCCCGGCATCCAGTTTCACGACACGGTCAATGCCTGGCACACCTGTCCCGAAGACGGCGCGATCCGGGGCAGCAACCCGTGCAGCGAATACATGTTTCTGGATGACACGGCCTGCAACCTCGCCTCGCTGAACCTGCTGCGCTTCTGGGCGGACGGGCAGTTCGATGCCGAGGCCTATGCCTATGCCAGCCGCCTGTGGACCGTGACGCTGGAGATCAGCGTGCTGATGGCGCAGTTCCCGTCAAAGGAAATCGCGCAGCGCAGCTATGACTTCCGCACGCTGGGGCTGGGCTATGCCAATATCGGCGGCCTGCTGATGAATATGGGGCTGGGCTATGACAGCGACCGGGGCCGGGCGCTGTGCGGCGCGCTGACCGCGATCATGACCGGCGTGGCCTATGCCACCAGCGCCGAGATGGCGGCCGAACTGGGCGCTTTCCCCGGCTATGCCAGAAACCGCGACCACATGCTGCGGGTGATCCGCAACCACCGCGCCGCCGCCTATGGTCAGCCCTGCGAGGGGGTGAATGTGGCGCCGGTGGCGCTGGATGCGCCGAACTGCCCCGACAAGCGGCTGGTCGCCATGGCGCGCGGCGCCTGGGACGAGGCGCTGACCCTGGGCGAGGCGCATGGCTATCGCAACGCGCAGGCCACCGTCATCGCGCCCACCGGCACGATCGGGCTGGTGATGGATTGCGACACGACCGGGATCGAACCCGATTTCGCGCTGGTCAAGTTCAAGAAGCTGGCGGGCGGCGGCTATTTCAAGATCATCAACCAGTCGGTGCCCGCCGCGCTTGAGGCGCTTGGCTATGCCAGCGCGCAGATCGAAGAGATCATCGGCCATGCGGTCGGTCACGCCACGCTTGGCAATGCGCCCGGCATCAACCACACCGCGCTGGCGGGCCACGGGTTCGGCGCGCGCGAGATCGAAAAGATCGAGGCCGCGCTGCCAGGCGCCTTCGACATCCGCTTTGTGTTCAACCAGTGGACGCTTGGTGCCGGGTTCTGCCGTGGCACGCTTGGCATCCCGGCCGACCGGCTGGCTGATCCGGGCTTTGATCTGCTGCGCCATCTGGGCTTTACCCGTGCCCAGATCGACGCTGCCAACGACCATGTCTGCGGCACCATGACGCTGGAGGGCGCGCCGCATCTGGACCCCGCGCATCTGCCCGTCTTCGACTGCGCCAATGCCTGCGGCAAGACCGGCACCCGCTATCTGTCGGTGGACAGCCATATCCGCATGATGGCGGCCGCGCAAAGTTTCATCTCGGGCGCGATCAGCAAGACGATCAACATGCCCAACGGTGCCACCATCGCCGATGCGCAGGCCGCCTACGCGCTGTCCCACAGTCTGGGGATCAAGGCCAATGCGCTCTATCGCGACGGATCAAAACTGTCGCAGCCGCTGGCCTCGGCGCTGATCGGGGATGACGATGAGGCGGAAGAGATCATGGCCAGCGGCACACCCCATGCCAAGGCCACCGTCATGGCCGAAAAGATCATCGAGAAGGTGATCGTACAGCAGGTCGTGCGCAGCCACCGCGAAAAGCTGCCGCAGCGGCGCAAGGGCTATACGCAAAAGGCGATGGTTGGCGGGCACAAGGTCTATCTGCGCACCGGCGAATATGACGATGGCGGTCTGGGCGAGATCTTTATCGACATGCACAAGGAAGGCGCGGGCTTTCGCGCGATGATGAACAATTTCGCCATCGCCGTGTCGGTGGGCCTGCAATACGGCGTGCCGCTGGAGGAGTTCGTCGATGCCTTCACCTTCACCCGCTTTGAACCGGCGGGGATGGTGCAGGGCAATGACAGCATCAAGAACGCGACCTCGATCCTTGATTATGTGTTCCGCGAACTGGCGGTCAGCTATCTGGACCGCACCGATCTGGCGCATGTCAAACCCGAAGGCGCGCGGTTCGACGACATCGGCGGCGGCGAGGCCGAGGGCGCGAACATCACCCCGGTCAGCGACCAGTCCGAGCTGAAATCGCTGACCATGCTCAAGCAGATCAGCAGCGCGGGCTATCTGCGCAAGCGGCTGCCGCAGGATCTGATGGTGCTGCAGGGCGGCGTGTCGGTGGCGGCAGTGGCGAGCGGCATGTCCGGGGCGGCGGCGCTGCATCCCGCCACGGCCCGCGACCGCGCCCGGATGCAGGGCTACGAGGGCGATCCCTGCGGCGAATGCGGCAATTACACGCTGGTGCGCAATGGCACCTGCATGAAGTGCAACACCTGCGGCGGCACCAGCGGATGCAGCTGAGGGGGCGGGGCACCGGCGGCCCCATCCCCTGACGACAGGGGCGCAGGGCCCCTGAGGGTTCCTCCGCCCCGGCCAGTCCCCCGCCCGATCAACGGGCGGCGGAAACCTGTCCGAGCAGAGCGTGCGAAAGACACGGAGCCTGGGCCCGTCTGCCAACCGGCGACGGGCCCTTTTTTTTTTGGTGGCGCCCGGCGCCTGTCTCAGACCTCTTCGATGCGCAGTTCGACCGGATCGCTGACCAGAACCCCGGTCCGGGGCAGGGCCTCGATGGCAAAGTCGATGGCGTCGGGCGTGGTCTTGTGGGTCACGACTAGAACCGGGACGCTGGCGGGGCTGTGCTGGCCGTATTGGCGCATCCGGTCGATGGAAATCCCCGCATCCCCCAGAACCGAGGCAACCTTGGCCAGCGCACCGGGTTTGTCCTGCAATTCCAGACGGATATAATAGGCGGCGGGGACGGCGGTGCGGGCCGGTTGCGCGCTGATCAGGCTGGCCGAGGGCTGGCCGAAAACCGGCAGGCGCACGCCGCGCGCGATCTCGACCAGATCCGACATGACGGCGCTGGCGGTGGGGCCTTCGCCCGCTCCGGCGCCGCGCAGCACGATCTGGCCGACGCTGTCGCCCTCGATCACGACCATATTGGTGCCGCCGACCAGCTGCCCCAGCGGGCTGTCGGCGGGCACGAGGCAGGGCGACATGCGCTGTTCCAGCCCGCGCGGGGTCATCTGCGCGACACCCAGCAGCTTGATGCGATAGCCCAGATCGGCGGCGCGGCGGATGTCGTCGATGCTGACCCGCTCGATTCCCTCGATCTCGACGGCGTCGAAATTGACCTGCGTGCCGAACGCGATCGAGGACAGGATGGCCAGCTTGTGGCTGGCGTCGATGCCGCCCACATCCAGCGTCGGATCGGCCTCCAGATAGCCCAGTTGCCGGGCCTCTTCGAACACCGCCTCATAGGGCAGGCCCGCGCTTTCCATGCGGGTCAGGATATAGTTGCAGGTGCCGTTCATCACCCCCATGACGCGGGTGATGGCATTGCCCGCCATCGATTCGGTCATCGCCTTGATCACCGGGATTCCGCCCGCCACGGCCGCCTCGAAGCGGATCACGCGGCCAAGGCTTTCGGCCAGTGCGGCCAGTTCGCCGCCATGGACCGCCAGCAGCGCCTTGTTGGCGGTGACGACATCCTTGCCCGCGCGCAAGGCGGCCTCGATGCTGTCGCGCGCCACGCCGGTCTCGCCGCCGATCAGTTCGACATAGACATCGACATCATCGGCGGTGGCCACCGCCATCGCGTCGCTTTCAAAGCGATAGCCCGACAGATCCGCGCTGCGGTTCTTCATCCGGTCGCGCGCCGAGACGGCGGTAATCACGATGGGCCGCCCCGCCCGCAATGCCAGCAGGTCGGCGTGTTTCTGCACGATCTTGACGACACCGATACCCACGGTGCCAAGCCCGGCAATGCCGAGACGGAGGGGGGACGACATGGCAGCCTCTCATCCTTGATTTTGCGGGTGTTAGCCTGCCTGAGCGCGTGTTGCAACGCGCGAAACGGGGCGGGCTAGTCCTTCCACAGCCGCGCGACCCATGAGGTCGGGCGCAGGTAGTGGCGCAGATGCCTGATGACCCCCTCGCGCCGCTCGCCGTTCACCGCCGCGCGCAGATGGGCCAGAGGCGTGCGGACGGGATCGGATTCGTGCCAGCGGCCAAGGATCGCGTCGGGCGGGTTCAGGCTGCCCGGAAACATGACAATACGGGCGCGGCGCGGGATACGCGGCTCGATCAGATAGTTCAGCGGGAACACCGGCACGCAATGCAGCCGGAAATGCGCCAGCCAGCCGCGCGGCCAGAACAGCACGCCGCCGGGCGCATTGCGTGTCACAAACCGCTGCTCGAAGCGATAGGTATCGGCGATGCCCTGCGGATCGGCGGCAAAGATCTGCTGCAACGGCGCCAGCTTGCCCACCCGCATCCGATAGACCGAGGTCTGGCCCATCTTCTCGAACGGCGTCGTGGGGTTGCGCCCCAGAACCGTGTCATCGGGATCGCCATAGGTGAAGAACGGGTCCAGATCACCGGTCACGATCACGTCCAGGTCCAGAAACAGCACGACCCCGGTGACATCGCCCAGATCCCCCCACAGCCGCGATTTGGGCCATTTGCCAAGGGTGCCGACCGGCGCCTGATAGTCGAAATCGGGCAGAGGCCTGATGGCAATATCGGGGTGCAGACCCGTGCTGTCATCGGTAAAGCAGAACAGCCGGAACGGCGGCGTGATATTGCGCGCCACCATCGCATGCAGGCGGTTTACATATTCAGGCCCGAATGCCGTGCCCCATTTGATGCAGATCACCTGCTTGACCGATCCGCGGCGTCCGTCGCTCATGTTCCGTCCACTCCTGCTGTGCCAGACCTGTCATGGCTGGCGCGCGGCGGCAACATCCCCTTTGCCCTGGGACAAATATCCTCGGGGGGTCAAGGGGGGCAGACAGCCCCCCTTGCGGCCGCGGGACGCAAACAAGGCTGCGCTCAGCGTCCCGCCTCGCGGATCAGTTTCAGGATCTCGGCTGCGGCCAGCGGGATATTGGTGCCGGGGCCAAAGATTGCCCTGACGCCCGCGCGGCGCAGAAACTCGTAATCCTGCTGCGGGATCACGCCGCCGCAGATGACCAGAATGTCGCCCGCGCCCGCCGCCTTCAGCGCCTCGATCAGCTTGGGCGCCAGCGTCTTGTGCCCCGCCGCCTGCGAGCTGATCCCGACGACATGCACATCGTTGTCGATCGCGTCCTGCGCCGCCTCTTCCGGGGTCTGGAACAGCGGGCCGACATCCACGTCAAAGCCTATATCCGCAAAAGCGGTGGCGATCACCTTGGCGCCCCGGTCGTGCCCGTCCTGCCCCATCTTCACGACCAGCATGCGCGGGCGGCGGCCTTCCTCTTCGGCGAATGCCTCGACATCGCGCTGGATCTGCGCAAACCCCTCATCGCCCTCATAGGCGGCGCCATAGACCCCCGCCAGCGTGCGTACCTCGGCCCGGTGGCGCCCGAACTCGTCCTCCATCGCCATGCTGATTTCCCCGACCGAGGCGCGGGCGCGGGCAGCCTCGACGGCGGCCTCCAGCAGGTTGCCGCCCTCGCGCGTGCGGCGCGTGATCTCGGCCAGGGTGGCGCGCACGGCGGCCTCGTCGCGGAGGCTGCGGATGCGTTTCAGCCGCGCGATCTGGCTGTCGCGCACGGCGACATTGTCGATGTCGAGAATGTCGATCGGGTCTTCGGACTCCTTGCGGTATTTGTTCACGCCGACGATCACATCCTCGCCCCGGTCGATCAGCGCCTGCCTGCGCGCCGCCGTCTCCTCGATCCGCAGCTTGGGCATGCCAGAGGCCACGGCCTTGGTCATGCCGCCCATCTCTTCAACCTCGGTGATCAGCGCCCAGGCCTTTTCAGCCAGTTCGGCTGTCAGCGCCTCAATGTAATACGAACCCGCCAGCGGATCGACGACATTGGTGATGCCGGTTTCCTCTTGCAGGATCAGCTGGGTATTGCGCGCGATCCGGGCGCTGAATTCGGTGGGCAGGGCAATCGCCTCGTCCAGCGCGTTGGTGTGCAGCGACTGCGTGCCGCCAAGCGCCGCCGACATCGCCTCGTAGGCCGTGCGGATGACGTTGTTATAGGGATCTTGTTCCTGCAACGACACGCCCGAGGTCTGGCAATGCGTGCGCAGCATCAGGCTGCCCGGTTTCTGCGGATTGAATTCGGACATGATCCGGTGCCACAGCAGGCGCGCGGCGCGCAGTTTCGCGATCTCCATGAAGAAATTCATGCCGATGGCAAAGAAGAACGACAGCCGCCCGGCAAAGGCATCCACATCCATCCCCGCCGCAATCGCCGCGCGCACATATTCGCGCCCGTCGGCCAGCGTATAGGCCAGCTCCTGCACGAGGTTCGCGCCCGCCTCCTGCATGTGATAGCCCGAGATCGAGATGCTGTTGAATTTGGGCATTTCATCCGAGGTATATTGGATGATGTCGGCAATGATCCGCATGCTGGGTTCGGGCGGATAGATATAGGTGTTCCGCACCATGAATTCCTTGAGGATGTCGTTCTGGATCGTGCCCGACAGCACCGCGCGCGAATGGCCCTGTTCCTCGCCCGTCACGATGAAATTCGCCAGAATCGGGATCACGGCGCCATTCATCGTCATCGACACCGACACGCGGTCCAGTGGGATACCGTCGAACAGGATCTTCATATCCTCGACGCTGTCGATGGCCACGCCCGCCTTGCCGACATCGCCCTCGACACGCGGATGATCGCTGTCATAGCCCCGATGCGTCGCCAGATCGAAGGCCACCGACACGCCCTGTTGCCCCGCCGCCAGCGCGCGGCGGTAAAATGCGTTCGAGGCTTCGGCGGTGGAGAAACCCGCATATTGGCGGATCGTCCATGGCCTCCCGGCATACATGGTGGCGCGCGGGCCGCGGGTATAGGGCGCAAGGCCAGGCAACCCGCCCAGATGGTCCAGCCCGTCCAGATCGGCCTCGGTATACAGCGGTTTGACGGCGATCCCTTCCAGCGTGTTCCAGGTCAGACTGTCGGGGTCGCGGCCCTTCAGTTCGGTCCCGGCCAGCCTGCGCCACTCGTCCAGCGTGGGTTTTGTCATGATCCGTCCTTTCCCGCAGCGCGTCCTGCCCTATATTCAGTACAGGATGAGGTGCCGATGAAGTTGAAATTCCTGATATTCGCCATGGCTCTGGCCGCAATGGGGCCGGGCCGGAATGCGCCGCCGCCCGATCCGCAGGCGCCACCCGGGGCCACAACGGCCACCGATCGCACCACGCCACAGCGCAATCCGGCGCGATTGCCGCCGGTTTCCAGCCAGACCGCCCCGGAAACGGCGGCGCCGGGCAGCGGCATGACGTCGCAGGGCGCGGTTGGGCCTGACGGTCTGCAGATCGTCGGTTCGACCGAGGTGGAACCCGCACAGTTCCTGTGGACCCAGCGCCCGATCGTGGTCTTTGCCGACACGCCCGACGACCCGGCCTTTGCCGAGCAGATGCGGATGCTGACGCAGGGCGCGTCGATGCTGGTGCCGCGCGATGTGGTGGTGATCACCGACACCGACCCGCAGGCGGGGGGCGTCTGGCGCCGGCAGTTGCGGCCCGCCGGGTTCTCGCTGGTGATCATCGACAAGGACGGGCAGGTCAAGCAGCGCAAACCCTTCCCATGGAGCGTGCGCGAGATCGGCCGCGCCATCGACCGCTTTCCCCTGCGCAGGCAGGAAACGGGCCGCGCCAGCCCGGCCCGCTGAGCCGTCATGCGGGCCTCTGACATGGCGGTGTCGGGCCGGACTGCCCGTCCCGGACGGCCCGTCATGGCGCAGGCCGCGCCCTGATTTCGGGCACGCCGCGCCGCAACGCGGCCCGCGCGGGCAGGGGGCGCCCCGGTCATTCGAACTCCATGATGATGTCGTCGACGCGCAGGCTTTGGCCCGCTTCGGCAGTGACCGATTTCACCATGCCCTTGCGCTCGGCGCGCAGGATGTTCTCCATCTTCATCGCCTCGACGGTGGCCAGCGGCTGGCCGTCCTGCACCTCGTCGCCGGGGGCCACATTGATCTTCACCACCAGCCCCGGCATCGGGCAGAGCAGGAATTTCGACGTGTCGGGCGCCGCCTTGACCGGCATCAGCCGGGCCAGTTCGGCGGCGCGGGGGCGGCGGACATGCACGCGCAGATCGGCGCCGCGCGTGCGCAGCCGGTAGCCCGCCGCGATCCGGTCGACCTTGAGGACCAGCGGGCGGCCATCGACCGTCAGCCGCGCAAGGCTGTCGCCCGGCGTCCAACCGCTTTCCACCCGCAATTCGCGCCCGCCCAGCTCGACCGTCGAGCCGTCGCGGTCGGCCCGGATGCGCACCGGGAATTCCTGCGTGCCGACAAACACCACCCAGTTCTCGCCGACATGGCGTTCGTGATGGTCCAGCCGCCCGCTGATCCGGGCCCGCCGGATCTCGGCCACGCGGTGCATTGCGGCGGCGGCGGCGGCAACCCGTCCGGTCTCATCATCGGGCAGGGCCGCGCCCTGAAACCCGTCGGGATATTCCTCGGCGATAAAGGCCGTGGTGATCTCGCCTGCGACGAATTTCGGGTGATCCATCACCGCCGACAGGAATGGCAGGTTGTGGCCGATCCCCTCGACCTCGAATTCGTCCAGCGCCAGACGCATCGCCTCGATGGCCTCGCCGCGCGAGGGCGCCCATGTGCAGAGTTTCGCAATCATCGGGTCGTAGAACATGCTGATCTCGCCGCCCTCATAGACGCCGGTGTCGTTCCTGACGGCCTGCGCGCCGGGGCGGGCCTGCTCCAGCCATCTGCCATTCTCCAGCATCGGCCCCGCCGCCACCTCGGCGGGCGGGCGATAGCGCGTCAGCCGCCCGATCGAGGGCAGAAAGCCGCGATAGGGGTCTTCGGCGTAGAGGCGGCTTTCCATCGCCCAGCCGGTGATCTTCAGATCGGATTGCGCAAAGGGCAGGGCGTCGCCCGCCGCCACGCGGATCATCTGCTCGACCAGATCGACGCCGGTGATCAGTTCCGTCACCGGGTGTTCGACCTGCAGCCGGGTGTTCATCTCAAGGAAATAGAAATTGCGCGCGCCGTCCACGATGAACTCGACCGTGCCCGCGCTGGTATAGCCCACGGCCTTCGCCAATGCGACCGCCTGCTGCCCCATCGCCGCCCGCGTCGCCTCGTCGAGAAAGGGCGAGGGCGCCTCTTCGATGACCTTCTGGTTGCGGCGCTGGATCGAGCATTCGCGCTCGTGCAGATAGACCGCGTTGCCATGGCTGTCGGCCAGCACCTGAATTTCGATATGGCGCGGCTGCGTCACGAATTTCTCGATGAAGATGCGGTCGTCGCCAAAGCTGCTGGCGGCCTCGTTCTTCGAGGACTGGAACCCCTCGCGCGCCTCATCGTCGTTCCAGGCGATGCGCATGCCCTTGCCGCCGCCGCCCGCGCTGGCCTTGATCATCACCGGATAGCCGATCCGGGCGCTGATGCGCACGGCCTCGTCTGCGTCCGCGATCAGGTCCATATGGCCCGGCACGGTGCTGACGCCCGCCTGAATGGCCAGCTTTTTCGAGGTGATCTTGTCGCCCATCGCCTCGATCGCGCCCGAGGGCGGGCCGATGAAGACGACCCCCTCGGCCTCCAGCGCCAGGGCGAATTTGCGATTCTCCGACAGGAATCCATAGCCGGGATGGACGGCCTCGGCCCCGGTCTGGCGGACGGCCTCCATGATCTGGTCGATCACGATATAGGACTGGTTGGCGGGGGACGGGCCGATATGGACGGCCTCGTCGGCCATCCTGACATGCAGCGCATTGCGGTCGGCGTCGGAATGGACGGCGACGGTGGCAATGCCCATACGGCGCGCGGTCTTGATCACGCGGCAGGCGATCTCGCCCCGGTTGGCAATCAGAATTTTCTTGAACATCGGCTTCCCCCCGAAGCGGAACATGAAAAAGCCGCCCGAAGCGCGGGGCTTCGGGCGGCTTTGCGGTCAGGCTGCGCGCGGGACGCGCCGCCGGTCAGGCGATCACTGGCACAGACGAACGTCGTTGCACAGCGCACCGGCCGCGCCGCCGATGGCCGCGCCCTTGACGACATTGTGGCCGCCGACATGGGCGACGGTCGCACCGACGCCCGCACCGATAAGCGCGCGGTCGGTGTCGGTCGGGTTGATACCCTGAGTACAGCCGGCGATGGCCGTTGCGCCGACGAGGGCGGCAATAGCGAAGAACTTGGACATGATGTTAATCCCGTATGATGATGGGCGGGCGCGCGATGCGCGTCCTGCCCGGTCCTGTCGAAATCAGTAGCGGCGCTGGCAGACGCCGGCGTCGTCGCACAGGGCGCCTGCGGTTGCCCCAAGGGCTGCGCCGGTTGCCAGATCCTCGTCAAGCGCCTTGGCGATGACGGCACCGGCAACTGCACCGCCAGCGGCGCGCTGAACGTCGGGCGACAGGCCGGTCTGCATGTTGGGATCGCAGGCGGCCAGGCCGAGGACCAGAGCCGAGACGCCAGCCACGCGGAACAGAACGGATTTTTGCATGTTTTTAAGCCTGTATAGAGGGTTCGTTGTGGAACCGGTTGTCGATGCCAAAGCGTTATCGCACGGAGGCAGCCCAGGTCAAACTGACATGGCCGTGACGCCGACGCTTTTGGCAGCATGTCGCGCATCAGCCGCGATCTTCGTCGTCGTCGTCATCGCCCCAGTCACCGCCGTCATCGTCCCAGTCGAACTGGTCTGCGGCGTCAGCGGCGAACAGCTCGGGGAAGGACGCCTGTGCGGTGGCCATGTCGATGCGGAACATCTGCTCGTAATCGGCCGGGTCGAACTCGCCCATGGCGATGACCTCGCGCCCGATCAGCCAGCCGAGGCGCCCGGCATCCAGATTGCCGCGCACAAACGGCTCTTCGCCGAAATGGGCGATCAGCGCGGCCAGAAAGCCCGCATCGGCGCGTTTGTCAGGCGGGCGGCGGTCCTTGAAGCGTTCGCGCCGGGTGATGGGCGTGGCGCCCTTCTTGCGGTTCTCGCGCCGGATCACGAACTGAAAGTCGGTTCCGGGAAGGCGGCCGGGAAAGCCGCGATGTTTCAGCATGTTGTGCCCCCAATGTGGTCATGGGCGGGGGCCGGTGCTGCGTGCGGGCAGTCGGACCGCCCGCACGGATAGGTCGGACGTCCGGTCTCAGAACTTGCCGCGATAGACCGGCTCGGTCGTGACCGGGTTGGACATGGCCGGGGCGGTGGGCACGAAGACATCGGCCTGCGGCTGCTGGCGCTGGCATGCGGCAAAGGCAGACACCAGAACCAGACCGAGGATGATCTTTTTCGACATGGGATTTCTCTCCTGTAATGCGGGCGCAACGGCGCCCGGCTGCTCGGGTTGCGGCCGGCATCCTTGGTGGCCGGCCTGCGCGCAATGATAGCCATCCGCGTGCCGCGCAGACAGGCAGAGCCGTGGCGCCGGGTCAAGCAGCCCCGGCCCTGTGGCGCGGCTGCATCATTCACGCTTTTGTGCATGTCGGGACGGTCCTGTCGCTTACAGCGGAATGTTGTCGTGCTTTTTCCACGGGTTTGTCAGCTGCTTGCCGCGCAGGCTGGCGAAGGCCCGCGCCACGCGGCGGCGGGTGGATCGCGGCTGGATCACCTCGTCGATAAAGCCCTTTTCTGCGGCAACGAAGGGATTGGCAAAGCGGTCCTCGTAATCCCTGGTGCGCGCGGCGATCTTTTCGGGCTGGTCCAGCTCGCTGCGATAGAGGATCTCGACCGCGCCGCGCGCGCCCATCACGGCGATTTCGGCGGTGGGCCAGGCATAGTTGAAATCGCCGCGCAGGTGTTTCGAGGCCATCACGTCATAGGCGCCGCCATAGGCCTTGCGGGTGATGACGGTCACCTTGGGCACCGTCGCCTCGCCATAGGCGAACAGCAGTTTCGCACCATGCTTGATGACGCCGCCAAATTCCTGCGAGGTGCCCGGCAGAAAGCCCGGCACATCGACAAAGGTCAGGATCGGGATCTCGAACGCGTCGCAGAACCGCACGAACCGCGCCGCCTTGCGCGAGCTGTCGATGTCCAGACAGCCCGCCAGCACCATCGGCTGATTGGCCACGACGCCCACGGTCTGCCCCTCGATCCGCAGAAAGCCGATGATGATATTGCCCGCGAAATCGCGCTGGATCTCGTAGAAATCGCCTTCATCCGCGACCTTCTGGATCAACTCCTTCATGTCATAGGGCTGGTTCGGGTTGTCAGGGATCAGCGTGTCCAGACTGGGCTCGATCCGCGAGGGATCGTCGAAAAAGGGCCGCACCGGCGCCTTCTGGCGGTTGTTCAGCGGCAGAAAATCGAACAGGCGGCGGATTTCCGACAGCGCCTCGACATCGTTCTCGAACGCCCCGTCCGCGACCGAGGATTTTTTCGTATGGGTCGAGGCGCCACCCAGTTCCTCGGCGGTGACCACCTCATTGGTGACGGTCCTGACCACATCCGGGCCGGTCACGAACATATAGGACGTGTCGCGCACCATGAAGATAAAGTCCGTCATCGCGGGCGAATAGACCGCGCCGCCCGCGCAGGGGCCCATGATGACGCTGATCTGCGGCACCACGCCCGAGGCCATGATATTGCGCTGAAACACCTCGGCATAGCCCGCTAAGCTGGCCACGCCCTCCTGGATCCGCGCGCCGCCCGAATCGTTCAGCCCGATGACCGGGGCGCCGTTCTGCATCGCCATATCCATGATCTTGCAGATCTTCTGGGCATGGGTTTCCGACAGCGAGCCGCCAAAGACGGTGAAATCCTGGCTGAACACATAGACCATGCGGCCATTGATCGTGCCCCAGCCGGTGACGACGCCGTCGCCATAGGGCCGGTCGTCCTCCATCCCGAAATCGGTCGAGCGGTGGGCGACGAACATGTCGAATTCCTCGAAACTGCCCTCATCCAGCAGCAGGTCCAGCCGCTCGCGCGCGGTCAGCTTGCCGCGGCCATGCTGGGCGTCGATACGCCGCTGGCCGCCGCCAAGCCGCGCCCGATCGCGCCGCCGTTCCAGTTCCGCCAGAATATCCGTCATCGCCCAGCCTCCCGATCAGGTTGCGGCAGGATAATCCGGGACCGGGGCCCGAGGAAGACAAATCGGGAAAATTTGCAAACTACATCGCCGGGAGGCGGTGCAAATAGCAAAGCTGCAAAATCATGCGGGACAGCTGCGGGGCGGGCGCGGCTGGCCGCAGGCCGGGCGCCGCCCTGGGACCGGCCTCGATGGCCGGGCACGGGGCGGGCGGTTGCCGATGGTGCGGTTGCTCTTGACGCGGCGCCAAGGCGGGGGCACTCAACCGCTATGGGATTGCAGATCGACATCGCGGCCATCGTGGCCAACTGGAGCGCGCTGGCCGCCAAGGCCCCCGGCGCGCGCACCGCCGCCGTGGTCAAGGCCGACGGCTATGGGCTGGGCGCCGCCCGCGTGGCCCCCGCACTTTACGCGGCGGGGGCGCGTGACTTCTTCGTGGCACTGGCCGCCGAAGGGCGTGCCCTGCGCCCGCACCTGCCCGATGACGCCCGCATCAACATCCTGTCGGGCCATATGCCGGGCGAGGATCTGACCGGGCTGGTGCCGGTGCTGAACAGCCCGGGCCAGTTCTTCCGCGACCGCACCCTGCGCCCCGGCCAGCCCTTTGCCATCCAGCTGGACAGCGGCATGAACCGCCTTGGCATGGAGCCCGCCGAATGGGCCGCCATCAGGGCCGAGGCACTGGCCGCGCGCCCCGGTTTCATCATGTCGCATCTGGCCTGCGCCGATGAGCCCGACCACCCCGCCAACCCGCAGCAACTGGCCTGCTTCCGCCAGATGACGCAGGGCTGCGAGGGCGTGCCCCTGTCGCTGGCCGCCACCGGCGGCATCCTGCTGGGGCCGGACTATCATTTCGACCTCGTGCGCCCCGGCATCGGCCTTTATGGCGGGCTGCCCTTTGCGGACGCGCAGCAGGTCGCGCATCTGTCGCTGCGGGTGATCCAGACCCGCGCGGTCGCGGCGGGCGAGATGGTGGGCTATGGCGCCGCCTTCCGCGCCCCTCGCCCCTGCCGCATCGCCACCGTCGATGCGGGCTATGCCGATGGCATCCTGCGCGCGCTGTCGGGGACCGGCGCGATGCTCTATGCGGGCGGGACCGGCTGCCCGATCGTGGGGCGCGTCTCGATGGACCTGATCACCGCCGATGTCACCGCGCTGCCCGAGGTGCCCGAGGTGCTGGACCTGATCTGCCCGGCCCAGCCCATCGACCGGCTGGCCGATCTGGCGGGCACCATCGGCTATGAAATCCTGACCGCCCTGCGGCAAAGATACCCGCGCTCGTGGCTCTAGGTGCCGTGCGGGCCCTTGGCCGCCCGGCGCTGCAGGCGGTGCGGGGCATGGGCGCGGTGGCGCTGTTCACCGCGCGCGGGCTTGGCGGGCTGCGCCCCTTTCCGGCCCGCGCGATCCTGACGCAGCTGATCCAGATCGGCTGGCTGTCGCTGCCCGTCGTCGGGCTGACGGCGCTGTTCACCGGCGCGGCGCTTGCGCTGCAGATCCATTCCGGCGGCGCCCGCTTTCAGGCCAGCGACGTGGTGCCCGCCATCGTCGCCATCGGCATGGTGCGCGAGCTTGGGCCGGTGCTGGGCGGGCTGATGGTCGCCGCCCGCGTCGCCAGCTCCATCGCCGCCGAGATCGGCACCATGCGCGTCACCGAACAGATCGACGCGCTGGTCACCCTGTCCACCGATCCGATGCGCTGGCTGGTCACGCCGCGTCTGTGGGCGGCGATCCTGTCCATGCCGGTGCTGGTCGCGGTGGGCGACATCATCGGCATCATGGGCGGCTGGCTGGTGGGCACCGGATCGCTGGGGTTCACCTCGGCGCGCTATATCGCCGACAGCTGGAGCTATCTCGAGGCCTGGGATGTGCTGTCCGGCCTGATCAAGGGCGCGGTCTTTGGCCTTGTCGTGGCCGTCAGCGGCTGCTGGTTCGGCATGCGCTGCGCCCGTGGCGCGGCGGGCGTCGGGCGGGCCACGACCTCGGCCGTGGTCGCCGCCGCCGTGGGCATTCTGGCTGCCAATTTCGCGCTGACGGGGCTGTTTTTCTGATGGGCGCGCCCCCCGATACAGCCCTGATCGGGATCCGCAACCTGTCCTGCGGCTTTGGCGCCAGGCGGGTGCTGGACGGGGTCAGCCTGTCGGTCGCGCCGGGCGAAAGCCTCTGTGTGATCGGCCAGTCGGGCAGCGGCAAATCGGTGCTGCTCAAGTGCATTCTGGGGCTGATGCAGCCCGATGCGGGGCAGGTGCTGTGGCAGGGCCGCCCGCTGGACCACCGCACACGACCCGGCTTTCTGGCCGGGTTCGGGATGCTGTTTCAGGGGGCGGCGCTGTTTGACAGCCTGTCGGTCTGGCAGAACGTCGCCTTCCGTCTGCGCCAGCGCATGTCCGACAGCCGCGCCCGCGCCATTGCCATCGACAAGCTGGCCCGCGTGGGTCTGGGGCCCGAGACCGCCGGTCTGATGCCCGCGCAGCTGTCGGGCGGCATGGCCAAGCGCGTGGGTCTGGCCCGCGCGATTGCCGACGACCCGCAGGTAATCTTTTTCGATGAGCCGACCACCGGGCTGGACCCGATCCGTGCCCGCGCCATCGACGCGCTGATCCGCAGCATCGTGACCGAGACCGGCGCCACCGCCATCACCATCACCCATGACATGGGCTCGGTGCAGGCCATCGGCGACCGGGTGGCGCTGTTGCA
This sequence comes from Paracoccus sp. (in: a-proteobacteria), assembly GCF_046289755.1. Classification (GTDB taxonomy): domain Bacteria; phylum Pseudomonadota; class Alphaproteobacteria; order Rhodobacterales; family Rhodobacteraceae; genus Paracoccus. The sequence continues at coordinate 52,166 of NZ_JBKBVD010000016.1, forward strand.
GGGCGGCACCATCGCCTGGGACGGGCCGGTGGCCGCGATGGACATGGCGCCGGAACTCGCCGCTTTTCTGGGCCATCCGCCGCTGCCCGGCGCCGGGATTGCTGAAAGTTGATGCAACCTTCGCGTGATCTGCGTTGTTTTGCCACGATACCGGGCAGGGTTGCCGCGCAATCGGACAGGTGGTCCTTGTGCGAATCCCGCAGGCTTGCCACCATGAACCACAGACGCCTGAGCAGGAGAATGATTTGGGCCTATCGCCAACGCCCCCCGTCGCCCCCCCTCCGAACGAGACCCTGTTGGAGTTTCCTGACAACCGGCTGCTGATCGACCTCTGCGGTGCCAATGACCGCCATCTGGCCCGCATCGAAGAGGCGCTTGGTGTGCACATCCTGCGGCGCGGCAATCAGCTGGCCGTGGTCGGCGGCCCCGAGGCGCAGGCCGAGGCCAGCCAGCTGTTGCGCGGCCTTTATGACCGGCTGGAGAAAAGCCGCCCCGTCTCGCTGGGGGAAATCGACGCCGCCCTGCGCATGGGGATCGAGCCGGGCCATGACCCGTCGCCGACCGACCAACTGGAGATGTTCGCCAAGGGCCATTACGAGCTGCGCACCCGCAAGAAATCGGTCGAGCCGCGCACGGATGCGCAAAAGGCCTATGTCCGGGCGCTGTTCGAACATGAGCTGGCCTTTGGCATCGGGCCTGCGGGCACCGGCAAGACCTATCTGGCCGTGGCGGTCGGCGTGACCATGCTGATCGGTGGCCATGTCGACAAGATCATCCTGTCGCGCCCCGCCGTCGAGGCGGGCGAGCGTCTGGGCTTTCTGCCCGGCGACATGAAGGAGAAGGTCGACCCCTACATGCAGCCGCTTTACGATGCGCTGAACGATTTCCTGCCCGGCAAGCAGATGCAGAAGCTGGTCGAGGAAAAGCGGATCGAGATCGCGCCGCTGGCCTTCATGCGCGGGCGCACCCTGTCGCGCGCCTTCGTGGTGCTGGACGAGGCGCAGAATGCCAGCTCGATGCAGATGAAGATGTTCCTGACCCGGCTGGGCGAGGGATCGCGCATGGTCATCACCGGCGACCGCACCCAGATCGACCTGCCGCGCGGGATGCCCTCGGGGCTGGTCGATGCCGAAAAGATCCTGGGCGGGGTCAAGGGGATCAGCTTCAGCTACTTCACCGCCGATGATGTGGTGCGCCACCCGCTTGTCGCGCGCATCATCAAGGCGTATGACGCCGAAGAGGTCGCGGCGCTTGGCCGGGGCGAAACGGATGAGAGGCGGGGGCAATATGTGCCCCGCCGGATGATGCGGAACGATGCCTGACGAGATCACCGCCGATTGCGTCATCGAGGATGACCGATGGCAGGCCGCCGGACTTGAGGGTCTGGCGGCCCGTGCCGTCACCGCCGCGCTGGACTGGCACGGGATCGGCGGCGAGGTCGTGGTCATGGGCTGCGACGATGCGCGCATCGCGGATCTGAACGCCGATTTCCGGGGCAAGCCGCGCGCGACCAATGTGCTGTCCTGGCCCTCGGTCGAACACAGCCCCCATGATCCGGGCGCGCGCCCCGGTCTGCCCGACACCGACGAACTGGGCGACATCGCCATCGCCTATGACACCTGCACAGCCGAGGCGCAGGCGCAGGGCAAGCCCTTCGATCACCATGTCCAGCATCTGCTGGTCCACGCCACCCTGCATCTTCTGGGCTATGATCACGAGAATGATCCCGACGCCCTGCTGATGGAGGCGACCGAGCGCGCCATTCTGGCCGCGCTGGATATCCCCGATCCTTATCACGAGACCCAGGGACCATGAACTCCGAGACCCGATTACCCGCCGCGGCCCATGAGGCCGCCCCCTCTGCCGACGAAGAGGGCGAGCAGACCAGCCAGCGCGGCTTTTTCGGGCGTGTGCTGCACGCCCTGACCGGCACCGAGGCCGAGCCGGAACCCGAGGACCAGCACAATCCCCCCGGCACCGATGCCCAGCCCGCGCCGGGCATGGTCAATCTGCGGCGGATGCGCGTCGATGACGTCGCCGTCCCCAAGGCCGAGATCATCGCGGCGCCCCTGAACATCACGCTGGACGATCTGGTGACGATGTTCCGCGAACACGGCTTTACCCGCATCCCGGTCTTTCGCGGCACGCTGGACAGCCCGCTTGGCCTGATCCACCTCAAGGATCTGACGCTCAAGCACGGGTTTGGCGAGGGCGGCAAGTTCACCCTGCGCCCGATGCTGCGGCCGATGCTGTATGTGCCGCCCTCGATGCCGATCGGCGTGCTGCTGCAACAGATGCAGCAAAAGCGGATCCATATGGCGCTGGTGATCGACGAATATGGCGGTGTGGACGGTCTGGTGACGATCGAGGATCTGATCGAACAGGTCATCGGCGAGATCGAGGACGAGCATGACGAGGACGAAAGCGGGCTCTGGGTCAATGAAAAGCCGGGTCAGTGGCTGATCCAGTCCCGCGCGCCGCTGAATGAGGTCGAGGCCGAGACCGGGCTGCGCCTTGCCTCGCAGGACGAAGGCGAAGAGGTCGACACGCTTGGCGGGCTGATCTTCATGCTGACCGGGCGGGTGCCGCTGCGGGGCGAGGTGATCGCCCATCCCTCGGGCGCCGAATTCGAGGTCATCGAGGCCGATCCCCGCCGGATCAAGCGCGTGCGCCTGCGCGTGCCCAGTGTCGGCACGGCATCCGAACCGGCGCGGCCAAAGCCGGATACGACCGACAGCATCGTGGCAGACTAGCCTAGCTGTCGGCGAACCGGGCCAGCGCGGCCTTCAGGAACAGGTCGCGCAGGGGCGGTGTTTCCATCATCGCCTCGTGCCGGGCGCCGGGGATCTCCAGCAATTCGCCCTGCGGCCAGCGCTCGGCACGCTCGCGGATCGCCTGACCCGAGATGATGCGTTCATCGCTGCCAAGCGTCACCAGCATCGGCAGATCGGGCGAGGCGATGCGCGACAGGCGCGTGCATTCGTTCAGCGCCTTTGACACCCAGTCATAGGTGGCCCCGCCGATCGTCAGCTCGGGCCATGTCGCGGCCTCGCGCACAAGGCGGGTCCATTCGTCGACATCATGGGTCAGCAGGTTCGCGGCAAAGGATTCCGCCAGAACATAGGTGCCGCGTGCGCCGCCGCTGCCCGGCGCGGGCAGGCCGCCGCGCCCGACGCGCCCGGCCAGATAGGCAATCCCCAACGCCACGCCATGCTGCAGGCGGCGCAGGTTGATGCCCCACATCGGCGCCGAGAACACGGCGCTTGCGACCGGCAGGTCGGCCTCCAGCGCGGCCAGCCCGATGCAGCCGCCCATCGAATGGGCCAGCAGATGCCAGGGGCGCGGCAGCTCCAGCTCCCCGGCGGCGATGACCATCTCGACCACATCGCGCTGATAATCGGCGAAGGCGCCGACATGGCCGGGGCGGGGATCGTCCTGCAGACGGTCGGACGCGCCCTGACCGCGCCAGTCGATGGCCAGCACGTGATAGCCGGCATCGTTCAGATACCGGGCGACGGGGGCATATTTCTCGACATATTCGGTGCGGCCGGGAAACAGCAGCACGCTGCCCAGGGCGGCGCTGCGGTCGGTTTCCCAGCAGGCGACGCGCAGGCGCACGCCGTCATCGGCGCGCAGCCAGAAGGCGTGCGCGGGGGCAAGCGGGTCACCCGGCAGTTGATGAAAGGGCGCCCGCTCCATCCCGGTCAGGACAGTTTCTGGCCAAGCTGCATGGCGACGCCCATCGAGCCGTCAACCGTCAGCTTGCCCATCATGAAGGCGGTGGTGGGGTTCACATCGCCGTTCAGAATGCCCTCGAAGGTCTCGCGGCTGGCGGTCAGGGTCACCTCGGCCTCATCGGTATCGGTGGCGGCACGCACGCCGGTCTCGTCGATCAGGATCGCGCCTTCGTCCTTGATGACGAATTTCGCGGTCGAATCGAAGCTGTCGATCTTTTCGCTCAGCTTCACGACGGCGGCATTCACGACTTCGCTCATTTCTGGTCCTCTTCTCGCACAGTGGCTGGCGCCCGACAGGCGCGCTGGGTTACATATCGGGATATGAGCGCGGTCCGCACCATTTTCCACAATGCCGTGGCGGCATTTCGCTGCGGAGTAGGGACGATTTTTCTCATCCTCGCAACCGCTTTTGCCGCAGGCGCGCAATCGTCCGACCTTGATGACGCATTCCGACGGCTGGCGGACCCGGCGGGCGAGGGCTGGCGGATCGCCGAATCAGACATACTGCGCGAATGGTCGCGGTCAGGCTCGGCGGCGATGGATCTGCTGTTGCGGCGCGGGGAAGAGGCGCTGGACCGGGGCGATCTGGACGAGGCCATCGGCCATCTGACCGCGCTGACCGACCACGCCCCCGAATTCGCGGCAGGCTTTTACAGCCGCGCCGCCGCCTATGCGATGGCGGGCCAGTTCGGCCCCGCGATCCTTGATCTGGCCCGCACGCTGGCGCTGGAGCCGCGACATTTCGCCGCCCTGACCCAACTGGGCGCGATGCTGGAGGAAACCGGCGATCCCGACCGCGCCCTGGCCGCCTATCGCGCCAGTTTGGCGATCCATCCCCACCAGCAAGAGGCGATTGATGCCGCAGCCCGTCTGGAACGGCAGCGCCGGGGCACCGATATCTAGGGCATGAACATGACAACGCGCGGGCGGATCACCGCCATTCTGGGCCCGACGAACACGGGCAAGACCCATGATGCCATCTCGCGGATGCTGGGGCATCGTACCGGGGTCATCGGCCTGCCGCTGCGGTTGCTGGCGCGCGAGGTCTATGACCGCATCGTGGCCGTGCGCGGCCCCTCGGTCGTGGCGCTGGTGACGGGCGAGGAACGCATCGTCCCCGACCGGGTGCAATACTGGGTCGCCACCACCGAGGCCATGCCCGAGATCGGCGCCGATTTCGTCGCCATCGACGAGATCCAGCTGTGTGCCGATCCCGAACGTGGCCATGTCTTTACCGACCGGTTGCTGAACATGCGCGGGCTGCTGGAAACGCTGTTTCTGGGCAGCGACACGATGCGCCCGGCCATTGCAGCACTGGTCCCCGAGGCGCATTTCATCCGCCGCGAGCGGTTGTCCACGCTGTCCTGGGCGGGCTCGAAAAAGCTGTCGCGGATGCCGCCCCGCAGCGCCATCGTGGGCTTTTCGGTCGATGACGTCTATGCCATGGCCGAACTGATCCGGCGGCAAAAGGGCGGCTGCGCGGTCGTGATGGGCGCCCTGTCGCCGCGCACCCGCAATGCCCAGGTCGAGATGTATCAGGCCGGAGAGGTCGATTATCTGGTCGCCACCGACGCCATCGGCATGGGGCTGAACCTCGATATCAAGCATGTGGCGTTCTCGGCCACGCACAAGTTCGATGGCAGGCGCGTGCGGTCGCTGTTCCCGCATGAGATGGGGCAGATCGCGGGCCGGGCCGGGCGGCACACCGAATCCGGCACGTTCGGCGTCACCGGCGATGCGCAGATCCCTGATGAGGGCCTGATCAATGCGCTGGAAAACCACCGCTTTGCCCCGATCAGCCGTCTGATGTGGCGCAATGGCGCGCTGGAATTCGGCACGATGGACCGGCTGGTGCAAAGTCTGGAAGGCGCGCCGTCGCATGACTGGCTGTCGCGGGGGCGCGAGGCCGACGATGTCTCGGCGCTGAAAATCCTGCGCGAGATCCCCGAGATCCGCGACCGGGTGCAGGGGGGGCGCGATGTGCGGCTGCTGTGGGACGTTTGCCGGGTGCCCGATTTCAGGGGCATCTCGCCCATGGAACATGCAACGCTGCTGTCGCGGATCTTCGGATTTCTGCAGGACGGGCATATTCCCGCCGACTGGCTGGACCGGGCAATCAAACGCATCGACCGTGTGCAGGGCGATATTGATGCGCTTTCCAAGCGTCTGGCCTATATCCGCACCTGGACCTATGTGGCACAAAGAACCGGCTGGGTTCAGGACGAAAAGCATTGGCGTGCCGAGACGCGCGCTGTAGAAGACCGCCTGTCGGACGCGCTTCACGCGGCCCTGACGCAAAGATTTGTGGACCGGCGCACCTCTGTGCTGCTGCGCCGGCTCAAGCAGAAGGAGAGCCTTGTGGCCGAAGTGAATGACAAGGGCGAAGTGACGGTCGAGGGCGAATTCGCCGGCCGTCTGGATGGTTTCCGCTTTCGCCCCGACCAGACCGGCTCGGCCGACGAGGCGAAGATGCTCAGCCGCGCCAGCTATGAGGCGCTGCGCCCGGAATTCCACCTGCGCGCCGACCGCTTTTATAACGCGCCCGACACCGAGATGGATTTCACCGAGCAGGGCGGCCTCATGTGGGGCAATCAGGCGGTGGGCAAGCTGATCAAGGGCGCCGATCCGCTGCATCCGGGCGTGGACGTGTTCGTCGATGAAGAGGCCGGGCCCGAGATCATCGACAAGGTGCGCCGCAGGCTGCAGCATTTCATCGACCGCAAGGTCGCGGCCCTGTTCGAGCCGCTGCTGACCATGAGCCGCGATGAGGCGCTGACCGGGCTGGCCCGTGGCTTTGCCTTCCGGCTGGTCGAACAGCTGGGCGTGCTGCCGCGCGAGGGTGTCGCCACCGAGGTCAAGGAGCTGGATCAGGACTCGCGCGCGGCGCTGCGCAAGCATGGCGTGCGATTCGGTCAGTTCACGATTTTCCTGCCCGCGCTGCTGAAACCGGCGCCGACCCGTCTGCGGCTGGTGCTGTGGTCGCTGTCGCAGGGTCTGGACGAATTCCCCGAAAGCCCGCCCCCCGGTCTGGTCACGATCCCCAACCTGCCCGAGGTGCCTGCGGGCTATTACACCCTGTCGGGCTATCGCCCCGCCGGTGAACGCGCGATCCGCATCGACATGCTGGAACGCCTGGCCGATCTGCTGCGCGCGCAGGACACGCGCGGCGGGTTCGAGGCCAATCCCGACATGCTGTCGATCACCGGCATGACGCTGGAGCAGTTCTCGCGGCTGATGGAAGGTCTGGGCTATGCCGCCGAACGCGGCGAGCGGGCCAAGGTCAAGGCGGCTGTCGCCGCAGCCCCGGTCGAGGCCGCCCCCGAGGCGCCCGCCTCGGATGCGCCGCTGACCGAAGAGGAATCGGTGCTGGCCGCCGAGACGCGCGCGAAATGGGAGGCCGAGCAGGCCGAGAAACGCCGCGCCGAAGCCGAGGCCGAAGCAGCCGCCGAAGCCGAGGCCGAGACTGCCGCCGAAACATCGGGGGAGGGGGCCGAGGCCGCTGACGCAGCCGCGCCGGTCGCGCCTGTGGCCGAAGAGCTTGAGACCTTCTTTACCTTCCGTTGGGCGCCCAAGCCCCGCGCGCCGCGCCGTCCGCAGGGCGAAGGCCGTCGCGAGGGTGGCCAGCCGCGCCGCGAGGAAGGTTCCGCCGAACGCGGCCCCAGACCGCAGCGCAGCGAAGACGGCGAGGCGCGGTCAGGTGACGCAGGCGCGGGCGGCGGGCGCAACGCGGGCAAGGGTGCGCGCAAGCAGGGTGGCGGTGCCGGTGGCGGTCAACGCCGCGATGGCAAGCCGGGCGGCAAACCTGGCGGCAAACCCTCGGGCAACAGCAACGCCCCCAAGACCTTTACCTCGCGCCCCGAGAAAAAGGCCGATCCCGACAGCCCCTTTGCGATCCTGGCCTCGCTCAAGGACCGCAAATAAGTGCAGCCGCCGCCGGTCCCCGGCCTGCGGCTGGACAAATGGCTGTATCAGGCGCGGGTCTTCAAGACCCGCGGCCTTGCGGCGGAACGGATCGGGAAGGGCGGTATCCGCCTGAACGGCCAGCGCAGCAGCAAGCCCGGCAAGCTGGTGCGCATCGGCGATGAACTGGTCATCTCGGTCCATGGCCATGTGCGGGTGCTGCGTGTCACGGCGCTTGGTGAACGGCGCGGCCCGGCCTGCGAGGCGCAGACCCTGTATCAGGATCTGTCCGACAGCGCGCCCGATGGGTTGCCCAATGGGTTGATTGATCCCCGCGAAGGGACTAGGTGACGCCTTTGAACAGCCACTCACGAAAAGAGCGCGCCAGATGACCTATGTCGTGACCGACAACTGCATCATGTGCAAATACACCGACTGCGTCGAAGTCTGCCCGGTGGATTGTTTCTATGAGGGCGAGAACACGCTGGTCATCCATCCTGACGAATGCATCGACTGCGGCGTCTGCGAACCGGAATGCCCCGCCGACGCGATCCGCCCGGACACCGAGCCGGACATGGACACATGGGTCGAGTTCAACCGCAAATATTCCGAGCAGTGGCCGGTGATCACCCGCAAGAAAGATCCGCTGCCGACGGCGGCCGAGATGGACGGGCAGGCCGGAAAGCTGGAGAAATACTTCTCGGAAGCGCCGGGCGAGGGCGACTGAGCGGATCCACACGATTCGCGGCGCGGCAGCCGCCACGGGCGGAGGGACCGTCCGCAACACGCTGACCGACCAGTAGAATACGCCGTTGCTGCCATGCAGAAAGCGCCCTAACCCGGCGCTTTCTTGGGCGTCATTTTTGTGTTATATTATCAGACATCGCGCAGCTGAAGGCTCGGCAAGGGCCGGTTCGGATTGTGCCGCAAGACTGCCTCTCCGCGCCCTCTGCCGGGACGGAATGACAGAGATATGAAGGACCGGACCGAAGGTGGCACCGCCGCTTTCGGTTCTTTGTGCCCTGAGACAGGGCGCTACCAAGAGGAAGCCAGATGTCGAAGACCAAGAAAAACGAATTCCGCCCCGATGATTTCGTCGTTTATCCGGCCCATGGTGTTGGCCGGATCGTGTCGATTGATGAGCAGGAAGTCGCGGGGCTGCGGCTTGAGATGTTTGTCATCTCGTTCGACAAGGACAAGATGACCCTGCGCGTGCCCACCGCCCGCGCCAGCGAAATCGGGATGCGGGGCCTGTCCTCGCCCGATCTGATCGACCGCGCGCTGGAGACGCTGAAGGGCAAGGCCCGCGTCAAGCGCGCCATGTGGTCGCGCCGGGCGCAGGAATACGAGCAAAAGATCAATTCGGGCGATCTGATGTCGATCGCCGAGGTCGTGCGCGACCTGCATCGCTGCGATGACCAGCGCGAGCAGTCCTATTCCGAGCGTCAGCTGTACGAGGCCGCGCTGGACCGGCTGACCCGCGAAGTGGCCGCCGTGGGCGGTCTGGACGAGGGCGGCGCCCAGAAGCGCGTCGAAGAGGTTCTGCTGACCCGCGCCGCCTGAGGCGCGAGGGCTGTGACCGGCAAGACGGGCGTCCCGCAGGGGGCGCCCTTTTGCATGTGCGACTGCGCGGGCGTGCCTGTCTGATCGTGGACAAGCGGCAGGCCCCCGCCTATAAGCGCCGCGACCGACGCATAACGCAACGAGGCGCTTTTCCATGATCAAGGTTTTCGGCCACACCGCACCCGACACGGATTCCACCGGCTCGCCCATTATCTGGGCCTGGTATCTGAACGAGGTCCGCAAGCAGCCCGCCGAGGCCGTGCTGCAGGGCGAACCCAATACCGAAGCCGCATGGATGCTGCATCGCTGGGATCTGCCCAAGCCGCGCATCATCACCGATGTCGCCAAGGGCGATCAATGCGTCGTGGTCGATACGAACAACCCGGCCGAACTGCCCGCCTCGATCAACGAGGCCGATGTGATCGAGATCATCGACCACCACCTGCTGGCCGGCGGCATCAGGACAAAGACGCCGATCAATATCACCATCCGCCCGCTGGCCTGCACCGCCACGATCATGCACGACCTGATCGGCGAGGACATGGCCCGCGCCCCCGAGGGCATCAAGGGTGCCATGCTGACCTGCATCCTGTCGGACACGCTGGAATTCCGCAGCCCCACCACCACGCCCCATGACCGCGCCGTGGCCGAAAAGCTGGCCGCCGATCTGGGCGTGAACGTCACCGATTTCGCGACCGGGATGTTTGCCGCGAAATCCGATGTCAGCGCCTTTTCCGAAGAGGCGCTGCTGCGCATGGACAGCAAGGAATACGAGCTGGGCGGCAAGCAGCTGCGCGTCTCGGTGCTGGAAACGACCGCGCCGCAGGTGATCCTGGACCGCAAGGCCGCGCTGCTGGCCGCCATGCCCAAGGTGGCCGCCGATGACGGCGCCGACGAGGTGCTGCTGTTCGTCGTGGACATCCTGCGCGAAGAGGCGACGCTGCTGGTCCCGAACGATTTCGTCAAATCGGTGGCCGAGCGCAGCTTTGCCGTCACCGTCACCGGCGACAGCGTGGTTCTGCCCGGCGTGATGAGCCGCAAGAAGCAGATCATCCCGGTTCTGGCCGTCTGATGACCCGCATTCTCCGTTCGCTGGCCGAGATTTCAAGCGGCTATGACGCGCTGTTCTGCGACCTTTGGGGCTGTCTGCACAATGGCAAACAGCCCTATGCGGCGGCGGTGGCGGCGTTGCAGGCGTTCCGCGCGCAGGGCGGGCGGGTCTGCCTGATGACCAATGCGCCGCGCCCCAACCGCTATGTGATCGAACAGCTCGACCGCATGGGGGTGCCGCGCGATGCCTGGGATCTGGTCGTCAGTTCGGGCGATTGCGCGCAAGAGGCGATGCTGTCGGGCGCCGTGGGCCGCAAGATCTGGCATATCGGGCTGGAAAAGGACCACGGCTTTTTCACCGACATCCCGCCCGAATTCGCCGATGCGCCGCTGATCGAACGGGTCGATCTGGATCAGGCCGAGGGCATCGTCGCCTCGGGCCCCTTCGACGAAGAGACCGAGACCCCCGAGGATTATCGCGGCCGCTTTCTGCTGGCGCGCGAGCGGGGGCTGCCGATGCTGTGCGCCAATCCCGACATCGTCGTCGATCTGGGCGAGACCCGCATCTACTGTGCGGGCGCGCTGGCCGAGTTCTATGAAAGCCTCGGCGGCAAGGCGTTCTATTTCGGCAAGCCGCATCCGCCGATCTATGACCGGGCGCGGCGGCTGATGGATCTGGACGAGAACGCGCGCATTCTGGCGGTGGGCGACGGCATCGCCACCGATGTCCGGGGCGCCGCACAAGAGGGCATCGACGCGCTGTTCGTCACCGGCGGTCTGGCCGCCGAGGCGCTTGGCGCCGATGTCGAGAATCCTGACCCGCAGGCGCTGTCGGACTGGCTGTCTGTTCAGCAACTGGCGCCGCGTTACGCGATCGGGCGGCTGCGCTGAGGGGGTGCGGCGGGGGCAGGTCGGGCGGCAGTCTTGCAACCCGCCGCCCCCTGCGCGATAGGGTCATTCAGGAACGCGGTCGCCCTCAGGGGCGCCGCTGCACGCACTGAGGGCACGCATTGCAGATCCATCGCGACTGGACAGGTCTTTCCCCATCCGCCCGCGGCGCCAGCGTCGCCATGGGCAATTTCGACGGCGTGCACAAAGGCCACCGCGCCGTGATCGACGCCGCCCGCGAGGCCTGTGACGCGCCCCTGGGCATTCTGACCTTCGAGCCGCATCCACGGCAGTTCTTTGCCCCCGGCGCGCCCGCCTTCCGGCTGATGAATGCCGAGGCACGGGCGAACCGTCTGGCGCGTCTGGGCGTCGCGCATCTGTATGAGCTGCCCTTCAGCGCCGTTCTGGCCGGTCTGACCCCCGAGGCTTTCGTGCACGAGGTGCTGTGCGACGGTCTGGGCGTGGCCCATGTCACGGTCGGCGCGGATTTCTGCTTTGGCAAGAACCGGGCCGGGAATGCGCAGATGCTGGCCGAACTGGGTCGGCAACTGGGCTTTGGTGTCACCATCCTGCCGCTGCTGGGGCAGGGCGGCGCCGAATACAGCTCGACCGCGATCCGGGCCGCGCTGGCGGACGGGCGCACCCGCGACGCCGAGCGGATGCTGGGCCATTGGCACCGGATCGAGGGCGAGGTGATCCACGGCGAAAAGCGCGGCCGCGATTTCGGCTGGCCCACCGCGAATATGCGCGTGGACGGGCTGCATCTGCCGCGCCTTGGCGTCTATGCGGTGCTGGTCGATGTGCTGACCGGGCCGGACCGGCTGTCCTGTCAGGGCGTCGCGTCGTTGGGGGTGCGCCCGATGTTTGGCGAGAACACGCCCAATCTGGAAGTGCATCTGTTCGATTTCTCGGGCGATCTTTACGGCCAGCACCTGTCGGTGGCTCTGGTCGAATTTCTGCGCGACGAGGCCCGGTTCGAGGGCGTCGAGGCGCTGATTGCCCAGATTGCCCGCGACGCCGATGACGCGCGCCGCGTGCTTGCGGGCGGCTGATGCGCAAGAAATTCTGGGAACTGCCGCTGACCGACCTGACCCGCCCCGAATGGGAGGCGCTGTGCGACGGCTGCGGCAAGTGCTGCCTGAACAAGATCGAGTTCGAAGACACGGACGAGCTGGCCTTTACCCGCGTCGCCTGCAAGCTGCTGGACGGCGAAAGCTGCCGCTGCGCCAGCTATGCCAACCGCCATGATTTCGTGCCCGATTGCGTGGTGCTGACGCCCGACAAGCTGCGCAAGATCGCATGGTGGCTGCCCGGCACCTGCGCCTATCGCCTGCGGGCCGAGGGGCGTCCGCTGTATGACTGGCATCCCCTTGTTTCGGGCGACCCCGAGTCGGTGCATCGCGCGGGCGCCAGCGTGCGCGGCTGGACGGTCAGCGAACTCAGCGTCACCGAGGACGACTGGGAAGATTACATCATCGAGGATCTGTCGTGAATTTCGCATCCGACAATGCCTGGGGCGCGCATCCGGCGGTGCTGGCGGCGCTGGCTGATGCGAATGACGGCGCGATGATGGGCTATGGCGCCGATCCGGTGACCGCGCGCGCGGTCGAGGCGATCCGGCAGGTGCTGGATGCACCCGAGGCGGTGGTGCGGTTCGTGGCCACGGGCACGGCGGCCAATGCGCTGGTCTGCGCGCAGCTGTCGCCCTCATTCGGGCGCATCTATTGCCATCAGGACGCGCATATCGAGACCAGCGAATGCGCCGCCCCCGAGTTCTTTTCCCACGGCGCCAAGCTGGTGACGCAGCCCGGCGCGGGCGGCAAGCTGACCCCCGGCGCGCTGGCGCAGGCGATCCGGGTGGGCGCCGGTGAGGGGTTGAATGGCGGGCGCAATGCCATGGTCTCGATCACCAATGCGACCGAATGGGGCACGGTCTACAGCCCGCCTGAGGTGGCTGCGCTGGCCTCGGTCGCGCGGGGGGCGGGGTTGGCCCTGCATATGGACGGGGCGCGGTTTGCCAATGCGGTGGCGCGGCTTGGCTGTGCGGCGGCGGATGTGACATGGCGGGCGGGGGTGGATGCGCTGTGTTTCGGCGGCACCAAGAACGGCGCCATGGCGGCCGAGGCGGTGGTGTTCTTCGATCCGGCACTGGCCGAGGGATTCGACTATCGCCGCAAGCAATCGGGCCATGTGTTTTCCAAGAACCGCTTTCTGGCGGCCCAGATGCTGGCGCTGGTGACGGACGGGCTGTGGCTGGATCTGGCGGGCCGCGCCAATGCCAGGGCTGCGCTGCTGGCCCAGGCGGTCATCGCAGGTGGCGGGCAGCTGTTGCAGCCGGTGCAGTCGAACGCGGTCTTCGCCGCCATTCCGGCACAGACCCATGCGCGGGCGCGGGCGGCGGGGGCGATCTATCATCTCTGGCCTGACAAATCCGCCGAAGCGCTGGACCCGGTGCCGCTGCGTCTGGTGACGTCCTGGGACACGCCCGACGCGCAGGTCGCGGCACTGGCGGCGATCCTGCGCGGTTAAACCCGAAATCAGACCCGCAGCGCGTCCAGCAGCAGTTGCAGCGCATGTTCGACCGTGGCGGCGCGGACGCGGTGGCGGCCGATGGCGCCGAATTCCACCGTTTCCGTGCGGGTGCCGAAGGGTTCGGCGATGCCGAAGCAGACGCGGCCCTCGGGCTTGTGTTCCGAGCCGCCGGGACCTGCGATGCCGGTGACCGCGACCGCGATCCCCGCGCCCGAGTTGCGCAGCGCGCCGGTGGCCATCTGGGCGGCGATTTCCTCGCTGACGGCGCCATGGGCCTCCAGCGTGGCGGGGCGGATGCCCAGCATCTGCTGCTTGGCGGCGTTGGAATAGGTGACAAAGCCCCGGTCGAAGGCGTCGGACGAGCCCGGCACCTCGGTCAGCGAGGCCGCGATCAGCCCGCCGGTGCAGCTTTCGGCACTGGCGATCATGATGCCGCGCGCGCGGGCGGCGTCCAGAACCTCGGCGGCGCGGCTCACATCAGCACCCCATGCGCGATGGCGGCCGCGATCATTGTGGCGATGCCCGCAAACAGCCCCGCCCACAGATCGTCCAGCATGACGCCTGCCGCATCGCCGCGCCGGTCGGCGCGACCGATGATCCACGGCTTCCAGATGTCGAACAGGCGGAAGAACAGGAAGGCCGCGACCCAGCCGGGATAGGGAAAACTGTCGGCGGGCAGGCCCATCCACCAGAAGCCGAAGGACGGAAACAGCAGCGCCAGCCATTGACCGGCAACCTCGTCGATGACGATCTCGCTGCGGTCGGGATCGGCCATGCCCGCCGTGTGCCGCGCGACGGCCCAGAAGCCAAGCGCCGTGACCGCCAGCGTGGCCGCGGCCAGCAGGGGGAAATGCCCGATCCGGTGGATCAGCAGGCCCATGGCCACGGCCACCGCCGATCCCCAGGTGCCGGGGGCGGGGCGCAACAGGCCCGCGCCGAACCAGATGCAGAGCAGGCGTTCCATGAGGGGCTAGTCCTTGATGAGGGTGACGGTGGCGATGGCGGCAATGCCCTCGCGCCGGCCGGTAAAGCCGAGGCGTTCCGAGGTGGTGGCCTTGACGCTGACGCGGCCCGGCTCCAGCGCCATGATCGCGGACAGCCGGTCCTGCATGGCCTGCGCATGGGGGCCGATCTTTGGCGCCTCGCAGATCAGGGTGACGTCGGCATTGCCGATGCGAAAGCCGGTCTCACGCGCCAGCGCCGCCGCATGATCCAGAAAGATGGCGCTGTCGGCGCCCTTCCATTGCGGGTCCGAGGGGGGGAAGTGCCGCCCGATGTCGCCCTGCGCCAGCGCGCCATAGATCGCATCGGTCAGCGCATGCATGCCGACATCGGCATCGGAATGGCCCAGAAGGCCCGCCTCATGCGGGATGCGGATGCCGCAGAGCGTGACGTGATCGCCGGTGGTGAAGGCGTGCACGTCATAGCCATTGCCAAGGCGGATATCCATCGCAGCCCCCAGAATGCGTTCGGCCCGCGCGAAATCGGCGGGGAAGGTGATTTTCAGATTGTCCTCTGACCCCGGCGTGATGGCAACCTCGATGCCCGCTTTGCGGGCCAGTTCGACATCATCGGCGGCGTCGTCCGGGTGGAGGCGGTGCGCCATGGATATTTTTTCCAAGGCAAAGCCCTGAGGGGTCTGGGCGCGGAACAGCCCGTCGCGCGGGGCGGTGCCGGTGACGCGGTCGTGCTGACCCCGCCAGAGCGCGTCCGAGACGGGCAGGGCGGGGGCGGCGGCCCCGGCGCCCGATTGCAGCGCCCCGATCACGCCCCGGATCACCGTATCGGGGGTCAGCGGGCGGGCGCCGTCATGGATCAGGACATGGCTGGCCTGACCCGACAGCGCCGTCAGCCCCGCGCGGACGCTGGCGGCGCGGGTGTCGGCGCCGGTCACGAGGGTCACGCGGCCTGCATAGCGGGCGATGGCACAGGCCATGTCGTCGGGATGGACGACCAGCACGATGCGCTCAAAACCCGCGAAGGCGGCCAGCGTGTGGTCCAGCACCGGGCGCCCGGCCAGATCGCGCCATTGCTTGGGCGTCCCCGCGCCCGCGCGGGTGCCGCGCCCTGCCGCCATGATCAGCGCGGCATAGCCCGGCGGCGCGGTGACGGTCATGCGTGGTCGGGCATGTCGCCGCTGATCGCGGCGGCAAAAGCCGTGCGGTAGAGGTCCGACAGATCGGTCAGCGGTGCGCTGTCGCCGCCAAGCGTCACGCGGTCGCCGCCGAACTGGCCGACCGTTGTGAGGGGAACCCCTGCCTCGTCTGCGGCGGCGCTGAGAGCCTTTGCGGCCTCGGGCGTGCAGGCGACGAGGTAGCGGGCCTGATCCTCGCCGAACAGCTGTGCGATCTCGGCGGGGTCCAGCGTGAGGCCCAGACCTGCGGCCTCGGCCATCTCGAAGGCGGCCAGCGCCAGCCCGCCATCGGACAGATCGGTGGCCGAGGACAGGTGGCGGCGGTTGGCCCGCAGGAATTCGCCATGTTTGCGCTCGGCGGCCAGATTGACCGGGGGCGCGTCGCCCGCCTCGATGCCGAAGGCTTCGGCAGCCAGCGCCGATTGCTCCAGATGGCCCTGCGTTGCGCCGATGACCAGCGCCAGATCGCCCTCCGAGGGCAGGCCCGCGATGATGTCGTCCAGATCCGCGATCAGGCCGACGCCGCCGATGGTGGGGGTGGGCAGGATGCCCGCGCCGTCGGTTTCATTATACAGCGACACATTGCCCGAGACGATCGGGAAATCCAGCGCCCGGCAGGCCTCACCGATGCCTTTGATCGCGCCCACCAGCTGGCCCATGATCTGCGGCTTTTCCGGGTTGCCGAAGTTGAGGTTGTCGGTGGTGGCCAGGGGCTGCGCGCCCACGGCGGTCAGGTTGCGATAGGCTTCGGCCACGGCCTGCTTGCCGCCCTCGAACGGGTTGGCGCGCACATAGCGCGGTGTCACATCGCTGGTGAAGGCCAGCGCCTTGCGGGTGCCGTGCACGCGCACCACGCCCGCGCCCATGCCGGGGCGGCGGATCGTGTCGGCGCCGACCTGGGTGTCGTATTGCTCCCAGACCCATGCCTTGTGGGCGTGGCTGGGGCTGCCGATCAGGGCGCGCAGGGCGGCGATGGGGGCGATCTGCGGCAGGGCGGGCGCCGGGGCGGCAGGCGGGGTTTCCACCCAGGGGCGGTCATATTCGGGTGCCGAGGAGGACAGCTTCGACAGCGGCAGATCGGCCATGACCTCATTGCCGTGCAGGATCAGAAAGCGGTCCTCGGCAATCGTCTCGCCCACGATGGCGAAATCCAGATCCCATTTTTCAAAGATCGCGCGGGCCTCTGCCTCTTTCTCGGGCTTGAGGACCATCAGCATCCGTTCCTGGGATTCCGACAGCATCATCTCATAGGCGGTCATGTTGGTTTCGCGCTGGGGCACGTGATCGAGGGTCAGCTTGATGCCAAGCCCGCCCTTGTCGCCCATCTCGACCGCCGAACAGGTCAGGCCCGCAGCCCCCATGTCCTGAATCGAGATCACCGACCCCGAGGCCATCAGCTCAAGGCAGGCCTCCATCAGGCATTTCTCGGTGAAGGGGTCGCCGACCTGCACGGTGGGGCGCTTGTCCTCGATCGTGTCGTCGAATTCGGCGCTGGCCATGGTGGCGCCGCCGACGCCGTCGCGGCCGGTCTTGGCGCCCAGATAGACGACCGGCATGCCGACCCCGGATGCGGCGGAATAAAAGATCTTGTCGGTGTCGGCCAGACCGGCGGCAAAGGCGTTCACAAGGCAGTTGCCGTTATAGCTGGCGTGAAAGCGGACCTCGCCGCCCAGATTCGGCACGCCGAAAGCATTGCCATAGGCGCCGATCCCCTCGACCACGCCCTTGACCAGATGCGCGGTCTTGGGATGCGAGGGCAGGCCGAAGGACAGCGCATCCATCGCCGCAATGGGCCGCGCGCCCATGGTAAAGACGTCGCGCAGGATGCCGCCGACGCCGGTGGCCGCGCCCTGATGCGGCTCGATATAGCTGGGGTGGTTGTGGCTTTCCATCTTGAAGACCACGGCCTGACCATCGCCGATATCGACCACGCCCGCATTCTCGCCGGGGCCGCAGATGACCTGCGGGCCGTCCACCGGCAGCGTGCGCAGCCATTTCTTTGATGATTTATAGGAACAATGCTCGTTCCACATGGCGCTGAAGATGCCCAGCTCGGTAAAGCTGGGGATGCGGCCAATGATCTGCAGGATACGATCGTATTCGTCGGGCTTGAGCCCATGGGCTGCGATCAGTTCCGGCGTGACCTGTGGTTCCTGCATGGGTATGGCCTTCCTGCGCGTGAAATCATGGGCCTTTTAGGGCCTGATCGCGATCAGGGAAAGGGTGGCCGTCGCCCTTGCGCGACAAAAAAAAGCCGGGCACGAGGCCCGGCCTAAGTCCAACAGGGAGGTAGAAGGTGATGAGCGAATACGCTAGGCATCGCCTTCTGAGCCCGATTTATGTGCAGAGTGTGAACGGTTCAAGGATTATGATGCCGCAAACA
>NZ_JBKBVD010000078.1:0-10492 GCF_046289755.1 Paracoccus sp. (in: a-proteobacteria)
CGATCTGTTCCAGATCCTCCCCGAACTGACCGGAAAGCTGTAACCGCTTCTTCTTCACAAAAATATCCCGGGGGGAATCGCGCAAAGCGCGATGGGGGGCAGCGCCCCCCAACCCACGCCAGAGACACAGGCGCCGTTCAGAAGGATTTCGCCATCCTGATCGCGGCGTCCACCAGCCACTGCACCGGCTCGGGCCGGGGCATATGGGTCAGATAGACCACCCCCATCTGCATCGGCGGCGGCAGATCGGGCACCTGAATGGCGCGCATCCCGCGCGCATGCAGCTGCTGGCGATAGAGCGGCTCGGGGCACAGCTCGACGATGTCGCTGGACTCGCTCAGGATCGACAGCAGATAGGGTGACCGGCAATAGACCGGCACCTGCCCCAGCTCGATCCCGCGCCCCCGCAGCCAGGTCAGCACCGCCTGATCCGAGCTGGCGGGCGAGGGGTTGATGGCCCATCGCAGGCGCGCCAGATCGTCCCAGCTGACCGGGCCGGTCAGCCCGGCGCGTTCGCTGGCCACCGGGATCATCTGGATCTCGCGGATCCTGACGAAGGTGATGTCGGTGGGCAGCGCCGCGCTTTCGGCCAGGATCACCGCGAAATCCAGATCGCCCTCGGTCAGCTTGGGCAGCACCGTCAGCATGAAGCCGATGTCCATGTCCAGCGCGCCGTCGGGATAGCGCTGGTGGAACTCGGACACCATGCGGCGCAGGCTGAAGGCGGCCAGCACCGGCGTGACCGCCATGCGCACGCGAACCTGCGCCTGCCCCGACAGGCGCGCCACGTCGCGTTCCGCGCGGGTCATCGTGGTCAGCACCAGTCGCGCATGCGACAGCAGGGACTGGCCCGCCGGGGTGAATTCGGTCCCGTGGGTCTTGCGCACCAGCAGCGTCGCGCCCAGCCCCGTCTCCAGCTCGCGCAGCACGCGGGTCACCGCGCTCTGGCTGAGGCCCAGCACCCGCGCCGCCCCCCGGATCGAGCCGGTCTCGGCCAGCGCGACCAGCGCCGAAAGTTGGTTGATGCGCATCCGTTCCCCCGACAGCAAAATCAGGTCACCCTATCAGATTTTCTGTCTGTGCGCAGGGCGATCCCTGCCTAGCATCACAATTATGACACATGACGCCGCGCCAGAACGCCCCGATTTCGACGCCATGCGCCGCTGGCGCAGGCACCTGCACCAGAACCCCGAGCCGGGCTTTGCCGAACATCAGACCGCCGCCTTCGTGGCCGGACGGCTGGAGGAGTTCGGCCTGACCGTGACGCGCGGGCTGGGCGGCACCGGGGTCGTGGCGCAACTGGTGGTGGGCGACGCGGCGCGGGGACCGCGCATCGCGCTGCGCGCCGACATGGACGCGCTGCCGATGCAGGAACGGACCGGCCTGCCGCATGCCTCGGTCAACGCGGGTTGCATGCATGCCTGCGGCCATGACGGGCATACCGCGATGCTGCTGGGGGGCGCCGATCTGATCGCGCGCCGGGCGCGGGCGGGCCGGATCGCGGGCCACGGCACCGTGACCTTTGTCTTTCAGCCCGCCGAAGAGGTCGGCGGCAGCGACAGCGGCGCGCAGCGGATGATCGCGGACGGCCTGTTCGACCGCTTTCCCGCCGACCGGATCTTTGGCATCCACAATGGCCCGACCGAGGCCGAAGGCCAGATGTATTTCCGCGAGGGGCCGTTCATGTGTTCCTCGGACAAGCTGGAGATCGTGATCCGGGGCGCGGCCAGCCACGGCGCCACCCCGCATCTGGCGCAGGACGCGTCGCTGGCGATGGCCTCGACCATCATGGCGCTGCACTCGATCGTCTCGCAGAACGTGCCGCCGCTGGAGACGGCGATCTTCAATATCGGGCAGGTGCAGGCGGGGCAGGTCTTCAACGTGATCCCGTCCGAGGCGCGCATCACCGCCTGCATCCGCGTCTTCGAGGCGGCCACCGCGCAGCTGGTCCATCGCCGCATCCGCGAGGTGGTGACCGCGCAGGCGGCCTCGTTCGGCTGCACGGGCGAGGTGATCGTCGATCCCGGCTATCCTTCGGTCGTCAACGAGGCCGCGACCCTGGCCGCCGCCGCCCGCACCGCCACGCGGCTGTTCGGCGCGGGCCGCGTCGTCATGGACGCCGCCCGCGTCACCGCCAGCGAGGATTTCGCCTTCTACCAGCGCCATTGTCCGGGCAGTTTCTTTCTGATCGGCAATGGCGACAACGGCTTTCGCGACGGCCAGCCCATCGGGCCCTGTTCCGTCCACAGCCCGTTTTTCGACTTCAACGACAAGATCCTGACAACCGGCGCCGAATTCTGGGCCGGGCTGATCGAGGACAGTTTCCAACAAGGAGCCCCCAGATGACCCTTCCCAAGATCTCGCCTCTGATCCGGTCCGCGCTGCTGGCCGGGACCTGCCTTGCGGGTCAGCCCGCCCTGTCGGACACGGTCTGGACCATGTCCAGCTGGGCGCCCGCGACATCGACGCTCAGCACGGATTTCCTGCAGGGCTGGACCGATGAGGTCGCCCGCGTGACCCAGGGCCGCGTGACGGTCCGCATCCTGCCCGCGGCGCTTGGCGCCCCCGCCCAGCATTACGAGCTGGCCCGGCGCGGCATCGCCGACATCACCTGGGGCAACCTGACCTACGAGCCCGAGCGTTTCAAGGTGATGTGGTTCTGCGAGCTGCCCCTGACCGGGGATGGCGGCGAGGCGGCCTCGGTCGCGCTGTGGCGCACGTTCAACACCTATCTGGCCGATCTGCCGGTCTTTGACGGCACCCATATGCTGGCGGTGTCGCTGTTCGGCGGCGCCCAGATCCACAGCGCCCGCCAGCCGCTGGCCACGCCCGAGGATTTCCGCAACCAGAAGGTCCGCATGGGCAACCCGTTGCAAAAGACCCTGCTGGAGGCGATGGGCGCCGTTCCGGTCGCGGCCCCCGCCACCAAGGCCTATGAGCTGATCGATTCCGGCGTCATCGACGCCTCGCTGCATCCGGTCGAATCGGTGCTGGGCTTTGGTCTGGCCGAGGCGCTGCCCTACACCACCGATGTCGAGGGCGGGTTCTATGACGCGATGTTCTTCCTGACCATCAACGACCGCGCCTGGCAGGGAATCGACGCGGCCGACCGCGCCGCCATCACCGCCATCTCGGGCGAGGTGCTGTCGGGCGGCTGGGGCGCCTTCTGGGACCGCGAGAATGCCGCCGCCCGCGAGGTGCTGGCCGCCAGTGGCCACAGTTTCGTCACCCCGGACCCGGCGCTGAATGACCTGATCGCGCAGGTCAGGGATGAGTTCCTGCAGGACTGGATCGCCGACGGCGCGCAGTTCGATCTGCCTCAGGCCGCCGAGGTCGCCGAATTCTTCCAGACCACCTACACCCGGCTGGCCGGAGAAGCGCCATGAAACCTCGCCATCTGGCGGGCCTGTCGGGCCATCTGGTGCTGGCGGCGATGATGACCGCGCTTGGCGCGATCGTCGCGCTGACCTTTGTCGATGTGCTGGCCCGGCAATTGCTGGGCCGCCCGGTCTATGGCGCCCATGATCTGACCGAGCATCTGATGGCGATGATCGTTTTTCTGGGCCTGCCGCTGATCACCATCGCCGGCGGGCATCTGACCGTGGATCTGTTCGACCGCATCCTGCTGCGCCCGGCCTTCTGGCCGTGGCGGCTGCTGGTGGCGGTGCTGGTGGCTGCGGTGCTGGTCGTGCTGGGCATGGTCATGTGGCAGGCCGCCAGTGACGCCGCGCAGTTCCGCGAGGTCAGCATCGAGCTGAACGTGCCCCGCGCCGCCTTCTACCGGATCTTCGCCATCTCGGCCTTCCTGTCGGCGGCGGCGGCGCTGTGGCGCGGCTGGCGCGACATGACCGACCCCCGCCCGGCCTCGCAGGTCGTGTCATGATCCTGGGTCTGACGGCGCTTGGGTCGATCCTGCTGCTGGCCTTCCTGCGGGTGCCTCTGGGCTTCGCCCTGCTGACGGTCAGCCTCGGCGGTCTGTCGCTGCTGTTCGGCCCCGCTCTGGCGGGCAGCATGCTGGCCATGACCATTTCCGAGAACGCCTTTTCCTACGAACTGGCGGTCCTGCCGATGTTCCTGCTGATGGGCAACGTGCTGGCGGCGACGGGCATCTCGGGCGATCTGTTCCGCGCGGCCAATGCCTTTCTGGGCGCGCGCAAGGGCGGGCTGGCGCTGGCCACGATGGTCAGCTGCGCGGGCTTCGCCTCGGTCTGCGGGTCCAGCTTTGCCACGGCGGCAACCATGTCCAGGGTCGCCTATCCCTCGATGAAGGCCTATGGCTATGCCGACCGCCTGTCCAGCGCGACCATCGCGGCGGGCGGCACGCTTGGCATCCTGATCCCGCCCTCGACGGTGCTGATGCTGTACGGCATCCTGACCGAGACCAGCATCGGCGATCTGTTCATCGCGGGCATCGGGCCGGGGCTGTTGGGGCTGGCCCTCTATGCCCTCGTGGTGCTGGCGATCTGCCATCTGCGCCCGCAGGACGCGCCGCGCAGCCCCGCCGTGCCCTGGGCCGTGAAACTGCGCGCCCTGCTGGGGGTCTGGCCCTTCTGCGCGCTGTTCGCGCTGATCATCGGCGGCATCTATTTCCGCCTGTTCACGCCCACCGAGGCCGCCGGTCTGGGCGCGGGCTTTGCCATCCTGATCCCGCTGGCGCAGGGCCGCCTGACCTTCGCCATCCTGCGCGAGGCGTTTCGCGACACGGTGACGACCTCGGTGATGCTGTATGTCGTGCTGTTCGGGGCGATGCTGCTGGCCAAGCTGATCTCGGTCTCGGGGATGGGCGAGGCGATCCAGTCGCTGCTGCTGGGCAGCGGGCTGAGCCCGGTGCAGACGCTGATGCTGATCCTGGCGATCTTTCTGGTGCTGGGCTGCGTCATGGACACGCTGGCCATCATCCTGATCTGCGTGCCGCTGTTCGCGCCCATCGTCGCGGCCTTCGACATGGATCTGATCTGGTTCGGCATCCTGGTCGTCGTCGTGACCGAGATCGGGCTGATCACGCCGCCGGTGGGCATGAATGTCTTCGTGCTGAACAGCTGCCTGCCGGGCGTGCGGATGATGACCATCTTCCGGGGGCTGGTGCCCTTCATCGCCGTTGACGTGCTACGCCTGATCCTGCTGGCCGCCTTTCCGGCCATCTCGCTCTATCTTGTCCACGCAACCTGAAGGGCCGGTCCATGAGTGCATTTTCGCCCACCGCGCCACGCCTTCTGCCCTGCTGGCAGGCGCATGTCGACATCGCGCCGACCCGCCAGCACGGGCCGGGCCCGTATGGGCAGCGCAACGTCGTGCCCATTCTGGGCGGAACCTTTGCGGGGCAGCTGGCCCCGGAGGGCGCCGCCCCTCAGCCCTTCGGGGGACAGGTCCTGCCCGGCGGCTTCGATCTGCAACGCCTGCGCCCCGATGGCTGCAAGGAGCTGGAGGCGATCTATCACCTCCAGACCCATGACGGGCTGGTGGTCGAGATCCGCAATCTGGCCCTGCTGACCTATACCGCCGGGGGCCATCTGCATTATGCCCGCTGCCGCATCTTCCCCGAGGCCCCGGCCGGTCGCCTGAACTGGCTGAACGAGCGGGTCTTTGTCGGCACGCTGGAGGTGGTGCGCCCGCAGGAACAGGTGCTGATCCGGTCCTTCGTGCTGGTCTGAGGCGGCCATCCCGGCGCGCGCCTGAAACGGGGGCTGCCGCGATACTGCCGGTCGCGGCCGCGATGGCGGCATCGCAACGCCCCGGCTCTGCGACATGATACCCCTGCGACCATCAGGCCGACAATCGCGCCAGGCGCGGCGCGCTGCGCCTCGCGCGGGCCAGCGGCGGGAAGTGCAGGGCCGATCGCCCGGCATATGATCCTGATCATGTCGGTTCTGCATGTCTCATGCGCTGTTCGCCACGCTTTCTGACCATTCCGCAGGCATTGACCGCGCAGGCAACCCAGTGAACTGTGCCCTCGCGGCACAGGCTGAGGGCGTCTGAACCTCGCCTCTTTGCCCGCTTTCGTTCTAGGATGGGTCTGAGGGCACCCGGGACGCGGCCTTTCAGCACCGGGTGCGATGCGATAGTGATCGGCGAACTCCAGTCGGGAAAGCAGAGCGATTTGAACGGCAAACGACCCACTCTGGAAGATATTGCCACGGTCGCGGGCGTGTCGCGGGCGACGGTATCGCTGGTCGTGCGCGGCTCGCCTCTGGTGGCCGACCACACCCGCACGCGGGTCGAGCAGGTCATGGCCGATCTGGACTATGTGCGCGATATCGGCGCCGCGCGCCTGCGAAACAACAGCAGCCGCACGGTGGGCGTGATCGTGCCGAACCTTGTGAACTCGTTCTTCACCGAGTTTCTGTCGGGCGTCGAGCAGGTCATGGGCCAGCATGACCGCGTCGTGTTGCTGGCCAACAGCAAGGATGATCCGCGCCGGCAGGACGATATTCTGCACCGCTTCCGGGGGCACGGCGTTGATGGCGTGATCCTGTGCCCTGCCGAAGGAACCGACAGCGCGCTGCCGGGACGGATGCAGCGGTGGCGCATGCCCGTGGTGCAGGCCCTGCGCGAGGTTGGCCGGCAAGAGACCGACTATGCGGGGGCCGATTATGTGTCGGGCGTCTGCATGGCGATGCAGCATCTGGTCGGGCTGGGCCATGACCGCGTGGCCTTTCTGTCGGTGCGGGCCCGCACCTCGGCGCGGGAAGAGCGTCTGACCGGGTTTTCCCGCGCGCTGGCCGAGACGCAGGCTCTGAATGCCGGGATCGTCGAGGCCGAT
Organism: Paracoccus sp. (in: a-proteobacteria); assembly: GCF_046289755.1. Classification (GTDB taxonomy): domain Bacteria; phylum Pseudomonadota; class Alphaproteobacteria; order Rhodobacterales; family Rhodobacteraceae; genus Paracoccus. The sequence continues at coordinate 6,761 of NZ_JBKBVD010000078.1, forward strand.
CTGACATGGGAGGGCGCGGCCTTGGCCGCCGGGGAAATTCTGGCCCTGCCGTCCCGACCGACGGCGGTGCTGTGTTTCAACGATATTCTGGCCGCCGGGCTGATGCTGGGCCTGCGCCGGGCGGACCGCAAGCCGGGGCAGGAGATCGCCGTCGTGGGACTGGACGATCTGCCGCTGGCCGAACTGACCTTTCCGCCGCTGACCAGCGTGGCGATGTACCCTGCCCGGATCGGCGCCGAGGCGGCGCGGCTGCTGACCCGGCGGCTGGCAGATCCCGGTGTTCCCGTCGCGCGGTTCATTCAGGACCCGACGCTGGTGATCCGGCAAAGCGCGCTGGCCCAAGAGGATTGACAGGCCGCCCATTTGTAATTTAGATCGTTCTAAATTGCAGAAACAGACACATCCGCAGGGGAGGGCAGATGTATCAGTTCAATTTCCGGCCCGTTTTCGACAATCTGGATATGCTGGCCCATGGCGCCTGGCTGACGGTGCAACTGTCCTTTACGGCGATGGTGATCGGTCTGGTCGTGTCGGTCCTTGGCGCGGTCGCCAAGACCTCGGGTATCACGCCGCTGCGCTGGATCACCGATGTCTATGTCGAGGTGATCCGCAACACGCCGTTCCTGATCCAGATCTTTTTCATCTTCTTCGGCCTGCCTGCGGTGGGCATCAGCATGTCGCCCAACACGGCGGCGCTGGTCGCACTGGTCATCAATGTCGGCGCCTACGGGACCGAGATCATCCGGGCGGGCATCGAATCCATCCCGCGCGGCCAGATCGAGGCCGGGCGCGCGCTGGCCCTGACCCCGGTGCAGATTTTCCGCCATGTCGTGCTGAAGCCTGCGCTGCGCAACATCTACCCCTCGCTGACCAGCCAGTTCATCTATCTGATGCTGACCTCCAGCGTGGTGTCGGTCATCTCGGCCAACGATCTGGCATCGGCAGGGGCGGATCTGAACGCCCGCACCTTCGCCAGCTTCGAGATCTATCTGGTGCTGACGCTGATCTATTTCGTGCTGGCACTGGGCTTTTCGACCCTGTTCGGCGCGCTGCGGCGGATGTTCTTCAATTATCCGGCGAGTCGCTGACATGATCCGTGAATTTTCCTCGGTCGATCTGATCTTCATCACCATGGCAGTCCGCTGGACGCTGATCCTGTCGGTGATCGCCTTTGGCGGCGGCGCCCTTGGCGGGCTGGTTCTGGCGCTGTCACGGACCTCGCGCAGCCCCGTGCTGCGCGGGCTGGCCATGGGCTTTATCCGGGTCTTTCAAGGCACGCCGCTGCTGATGCAGCTGTTTCTGGTCTATTTCGGTCTGGCCGTTCTGGGCCTGCCCATCGACCCGCTGCTGGCGGCGGCGGTGGCGCTGACCCTGCATGCCAGCGCCTTTCTGGGCGAGATCTGGCGCGGCGCCATCGAGGCCGTCCCGCAGGGCCAGTCCGAGGCCGCGACTGCGCTGGCCCTGTCTTACCGCGACCGGATGCGCCATGTGATCCTGCCGCAGGCGCTGCGGGTGGCCACCGCCCCCACGGTCGGGTTTCTGGTGCAGCTGATCAAGGGCACCTCGCTGGCCTCGATCATCGGATTTACCGAACTGACCCGTGCGGGCCAGATCGTCAACAACGCGACCTTTCAGCCGTTTCTGGTCTTTGGCACGGTCGCGGCGCTCTATTTCATCCTGTGCTGGCCGCTCTCGCTGATGGCCCGCCGGATCGAGGCGCGGATGCGCCTTTCCGTCACGCGCTGATTTTTACCTGAGGAGGAGGACACCATGAAACTGAACCGTCGTCTGTTCGCGGCCCTTGCCGCCACCACGCTGATCACCGGAACGGCCGCCCCGGCCATGGCCGCCGATCTTGAAGCGATCAGGGAGGCGGGCACCGTCCGCATCGGCATGCTGGTCGATTTCCCGCCCTTTGGCATTCAGGACGCGGCTGGCAATCCCGATGGCTATGATGCCGATGTGGCGCTGGCACTGGCCGGACATCTGGGGGTCGAGGCACAGATCGTGCCGGTCACCGGGCCGAACCGCATTCCCTATCTGCTGTCTGGGCAGGTCGATGTGCTGGTCGCCTCGCTTGGCATCACCGCCGAACGGGCCGAGCGTGTGGATTTCTCGACCCCCTATGCCGGGATCGCGATTGCCGTCTATGGCGGCACCGGAACCGCGATCGCGGGCCCCGAGGATCTGGCGGACAAGTCGATCGCGGTCGCCCGCGCCTCGACCCAGGACAGCGGCGTGACCGGGGTTGCCCCCGAAGGCACCCAGATCCGCCGCTTTGACGATGATGCCAGCGCGGTGCAGGCGCTGATGTCGGGTCAGGTGCAGGCCATCGGCCTGTCGAACGTGGTCTTTTCACAGATCGCGGGCGTGGCAGGGGATCGCTTTGACAAGAAGTTCGATCTGTCCAGTCAGGTGCAGGGCATCGCAGTGGCGCCGGACTCGGATGCGCTGCTGGCCGAGATCGACGCCTTCGTGACCGGGGCCCGCACCGACGGCACGCTGGACGCCATTCATCAGGAATGGCTGGGCGAGCCTCTGCCCGATTTCGTCGCAACCGCCGAATGACCGGCCGCGCCCGGCCGCCCCGGCCGGGCGCCCCTTTGGGGAGCCATTCCATGAGCCAACACGCCATCACCATGCGCGGTGTCAACAAATACTACGGCGATTTCCACGCGCTTGTGGACATCAACCTGACCGTCACTCCGGGCGAGCGGATCGTGATCTGCGGCCCGTCCGGGTCCGGCAAATCGACCCTGATCCGGACCATCAACCAGCTTGAGGCGATCCAGTCCGGCGAAATCGTCGTGGACGGCGTCACCCTGTCGGGCGGCGAGAATGTCGCGCGCGTCCGCAAAGAGGTCGGCATGGTGTTCCAGTCCTTCAACCTCTTTCCGCATATGACGGTGCTGGAAAACTGCATGCTGGCACCGATGAAGTCGCGCAAGGTCTCGCGCACAGAGGCCGAGGCGACCGCCCGCCAGTATCTTGAGCGCGTGAAGATCCCCGAGCAGGCCGACAAATACCCGGCTCAGCTGTCGGGCGGCCAGCAGCAGCGGGTCGCCATCGCCCGCGCCCTGTGCATGACGCCGCGCATCATGCTGTTCGACGAGCCGACCAGCGCGCTGGACCCGGAAATGGTCAAAGAGGTGCTGGACACCATGATCGACCTTGCGCGCGAGGGGATGACGATGCTTTGCGTGACCCATGAGATGGAGTTCGCCCGCGCCGTCGCCGACCGGGTGATCTTTATGGACAAAGGTGTGATCGTCGAGGAAAACGCCCCGGCGGAATTCTTTGGCAATCCGCAGAATGAACGGTTGCAGAACTTTCTGGGGCAGATTGCATGAGCCGTCCCAGCGTGCTGGCGCTGACCACATTGAAGCCCGCCGGGATGAACGACCGGCTGCATGCCGAATATCAGGTGCTGCGCGACATTGATCAGGCGCAGGACGCGCGGATCGTGCTGACCTCGGGCGCGGTGGGTCTGACGGGTGCGCAGATGGCGCGGCTGCCCGCGCTGGAGCTGATCGCCGTCAACGGGGTCGGGGTCGATGCCGTCGATCTGGCCGAGGCGCGTCGCCGGGGCATCGCTGTGACGACCACGCCCGATGTTCTGTCCACCGCCGTGGCCGAGATGGCGCTTGGCCTTGCGCTGGCCGTGGGCCGCCGCATCGCCGAAGGCGACCGCTTTGTCCGGGCCGGGCACTGGGCGGCGGGCGGCAAATCCGC
>NZ_JBKBVD010000017.1:0-67042 GCF_046289755.1 Paracoccus sp. (in: a-proteobacteria)
CGCGAAATCTCGTTGAGGGAAATTCTCTCGGCCAGTGCCGGAAAGGCCATGGCGAGGGCGAGGACGGGCGCAAGAGCGAGTGATCTGATGTTCATGGCGCCATTCTTATCCTTCTTTGGAAATCTTGCACATCACGACTGCCGGATCGGCGCGCCCCCAATGATCGCGCCACTGTGACGGTTCCGCCCGCTTTGTTTCACATATGTCGCATTGCGCGGAACATAATGGGAACATATGCTGCGTTCATGGCACAGCGCACCCTTGACCAGAAACTGGCGATCCTGTCGGACGCGGCGAAATACGACGCCTCCTGCGCGTCCAGCGGCACGACCCGGCGCGATTCGCGCAATGGCGGCATCGGGTCCGCCGGGGGCAGCGGCATCTGCCACGCCTATACGCCGGACGGGCGCTGCATCAGCCTGCTGAAAATCCTGATGACGAATTTCTGCATCTATGACTGCGCCTATTGCATCAACCGCGTCAGCAGCAATGTCGAACGCGCCCGGTTCTCGCCCGAAGAGGTGGTGAACCTGACGCTGGAATTCTATCGCCGCAATATGATCGAGGGGCTGTTTCTGTCCTCGGGGATCATCCGCAGCCCCGATCAGACCATGGGCGACATGGTCCGCATCGCCCGGATGCTGCGCATGGATCACGGCTTCAAGGGCTATATCCACCTGAAAACCATCCCCGACGCCGCCCCCGAACTGGTGGCCGAGGCGGGGCTGCACGCCGACCGCCTGTCAGTGAACGTAGAGCTGCCGCAGGATGCCAGCCTGCGCCATCTGGCCCCCGAAAAGCGACCCGAGACGATCCGCGCCACCATGGCCGATGTGCGCTTGGGCCGCGAGGCCGCGAAAGATCGCAGCCATTCCGGCAAGCGCCCGCCCCGCTTTGCGCCTGCCGGTCAGTCCACGCAGATGATCGTGGGCGCCGATGCGGCCACCGATTGCGACATCCTGAAAACCTCGGCCAATCTCTATTCCGGCTATCACCTCAAGCGGGTCTATTATTCGGCCTTTTCGCCGATCCCCGATGCCTCGGCCGTGCTGCCGCTGATCAAGCCGCCCCTGATCCGGGAACACCGGCTGTATCAGGCCGACTGGCTGATGCGCTTTTACGGCTTCGAGGCCGGGGAAATCAGCGCCGCTCACCCCTCGGGCAATCTGGATCTGGCCATCGACCCCAAGCTGGCATGGGCGCTGGCCAACCGCGCGCAATTCCCGGTCGATGTGGCGCGCGCCCCGCGCGAGATGCTGCTGCGCGTGCCGGGTTTCGGCACCAAGACCGTGGCGCGCATTCTGGCCGCGCGGCGCAACGGGCCGCTGCGCTACGCTGATCTGCTGCGGATGGGGGCGATCATGTCCAAGGCGCAGCCCTTCGTGTCCCTGCCCGACTGGCGCCCCGGCGCGCTGACCGACAGCGCTGGACTGCGCGCCCGCTATGCCCCCGCGCCCGAGCAGCTGAGCCTGTTCTGATGATCCGCGCCCCGCTGCCGCATTTCGGCCGCTTTGACGCATGGCGGGCGGTGGCGCGCGATCTTGCCAGCGCCCGCATCCCACCCGAGGCGGTCGCATGGGCCGATCCCGACACGCCGGACGACCTCTTTGGCACCGGCCCCCTGCCACCGCCCGGCCCCCATCCGGTCACCGCCACGCAGGATTTTCTGCAACTGGCCCGTCAGGTCGCCAGCCATTCCGACCCCGAACGCTGGCCCTTGCTCTATGCCGCCCTGATCCGGGCGCAGACCGACCGCCGCTTTCTGACCAACCCCGCCGATCCGATGCTGGACCGGCTGACCCGGATGGCCAAGTCGGTGCGCCGCGACATCCACAAGATGCACGCCTTCGTCCGCTTTCACGAGCTGCCCCCGGACAGCCCCCGCCGCAGCTTTGGCGCCTGGTTCGAACCCGAACACCTGATCCTGGAGGCCGGAACGCCCTTCTTCGCCAAACGCTTCGCCGACATGGACTGGCTGATCGCGACGCCCGAGGGCACCGCCCGCTTCACCGGCAGCACCATCACCTATGACGGACCGGCCCCGCGCCCCGACCTGCCCGCCGATGCCAGCCATACCCTGTGGCAGACCTATTTCGCCAATATCTTCAACCCGGCCCGCATCAAGACCAACGCCATGCGCTCGGAAATGCCGCTGAAATACTGGAAAAACCTGCCCGAAACCCGCCTGATTCCCGAAATGCTGGCCGACGCCCCCCGCCGCGTGCAAACCATGCGCGCGGCGGGCGCGTCCGAGGCCCCGGCCTTTGCCCCCAAAATCACCGCCCGCCTGCGCCAGCACCCCGATGACAGCCCGCCCGAAACCCTGCCTCAGGCCGAAGCACAGGCCGCCCGCTGCACCCGCTGCGAACTCTGCCACGCCGCCACCCAGACCGTCTGGGGGCAGGGCGATCCGCAGGCGGCGCTGATGATCGTCGGCGAGGCGCCGGGCGATCACGAGGATCTCGCAGCCCGCCCCTTTGTCGGCCCGGCGGGCCAGCTACTGCGTCAGTCCATGACGCAGGCAGGGCTGGACCCCGACCACACATGGCTGACCAATGCTGTCAAACATTTCCGCTTTGCCCCGCGCGGCAAGCGCCGGATGCACCAAAGCCCGGATGGCGGCCATATCGAACAGTGCCGCTGGTGGCTGAACCTCGAACGCCGCCTGATCCGCCCCCGCCTGACCCTTGCGCTCGGCGCGACGGCGGCCTTCGCGCTGACCGGCAACCGCCAGCCCCTGACCCCGCGCCGCGGCACCATCGAACCCGCCCAGGACGGCGGCCCGGTCCTCATCACCTGGCATCCCAGCCTGATCCTGCGCCTGCCCCCCGACCGCGCCCCTGCCGCATTGGCCGAGCTGCAGGCCGACCTGACCCAAGCCGCCGGAACAGCCGCCTGATCCTGCTTTGGTCCCGAAATATCCACGGGGGGTGAATTGGCCGCAGGCCAAGAGGGGGGCAGTCAGCCCCCCTTACGCCCTCTCAGCCAAAGACCGACCAGCCGGTGAACTCGGCCAGCTTTTCGGCGGCATAGGTTCCCATCTGCGAATTGCCCCACCCGTCCAGCCCCGGAGACCAGATCGCGACCGACGCCCGGCCCGGCGCAATCGCCAGCAACCCGCCACCAACCCCGGATTTGGCGGGCATGCCGACGCGAAAGGCAAAGTTGCCCGATCCGTCATACTGCCCGCAGGTCATCATCAGCGCATTGATCCGCCGGATCTTTTGCGGCGACAGCAGGCGGGGCGCGCAGGACAGGCTGGCCAGCGCACGACCGGCGCGGGCCAGCTGGACGCAGCTCATCTCGATGGCGCATTGGTGAAAATAGGTGCCGGTGACGAAATCGGGCGTATTGCGCAGATTGCCAAAGCTCAGCAGGTAATGCGCCAGCGCCGCATTGCGATGCCCGGTCTCGGCCTCGGACCGGGCCACGGCCTTGTCGATATGGATGTCATCGTCTTCGGCGGCGGTGCGGACAAAGCCCAGAACCTCGGACAGGGCCTGCTGGGGCGTGCGGTTGGTCAGCAACTCATCCGTCACCACCAGCGCGCCCGCATTGATAAACGGGTTCCGGGGGCGGCCCTTTTCCTGCTCCAGCAGCAGGATCGAATCAAAGCGGTCGCCCGACGGCTCGCGCCCGACACGCAGCCAAAGCTGTTCGCCGATGCGCCCCAGCACGCAGGCCAGCGAAAACACCTTGCTGACCGACTGGACCGAGAACCGCTGATCCGCCTGACCGGCTGTCAGCACCTGCCCGTCGGGCAGCGCCACGGCGATGCCGAACTGCGCCGGGTCCACGCCTGCCAGTTCGGGAATATAGTCGGCCACGCGGCCCCAGTCCGCACGCTCGCGGATCTCGGTGTCCAGCGTGGTCAGAAAGCGGGCAAGTTCATCGCTCATCGGGCACCCCGTCTGCTGCCCCGGCCTCATGCCCCAATCAGCGCCCCGTGGCTAGAGCGGTCGCCCCGCCAGCAGACGCGGCATCGGATCGACCGACAGCCCCGCCGCCTGCCGCATGAACCCCCGCCGCAGCGCCGGGATCGCCGTCACGATCCCCATGCCGAGGCCCCGCAGCCCCGAGACCAGCGGATTGTCGGTGCCAAACAGCCGGTTCACCCCATCCATCCCCAGCGCCAGTGCGGTTGCGTCAAAGCGGCGCCAGCCCTGATACCGCTCCAGCACCAGATCGGTGCCGATATCCTCGCCCCGGCGTGCGGCGCCCACCAGCACCTCGGCCAGCGCCGCGACATCGCGCAGCCCCAGATTGAGACCCTGACCGGCGATCGGGTGCACCCCATGCGCGGCATCACCCACCAGCGCCACACGCGGCGCGGCATAGCGCTCGGCCAGCGACAGCGACAGCGGATAGGAAAAGCGCGGCCCGGCCAGCGCCAGCGCGCCCAGAAAATCACCCACGCGGGGGCGCAGCACATCCAGAAACGCCGCATCGTCCAGCGCTGCGATGGCCTGCGCATTTGCCCGCGTCTCGGACCAGACGATGCTGGAACGGTTGCCGGGCAAGGGCAGGATCGCCAGCGGCCCGGTCGCCATGAAATACTGATGCGCAATGCCCTCATGCGGGTGTTCGTGGTCGATGGCGGCGACCAGCGCGGTCTGGCCGTAATCCCAGCCCCGCCGCGTGATCCCCGCACGGAGGGCCACGCCCGAGCCGCGCCCGTCCGCCCCCACCAGCAGCCGGGCCCGCATCTGACGCCCGTCCGACAGACCGACCGTCACCCCGCTGGCGTCAGGGGACTGCCCGGTCACCGCCACGCCGGGCAGATGGGTCACTGCCGCCGCCTCCATCCCCGCCAGCAGGGCGCGATAGAGGAAACGCTCTTCCAGCAGATGGCCGACCGGGCCTTCCTCGGTCTCGGCGCTGTCGAAATGCAGGAACAGGGCGGCGGCGCCCTCTCCGGGCAGGCCCTGCGCGGCCTTGACCTGCCGGATCGGCTGCGCATGCGGCGCCAGATCCTGCCACAGCCCCAGCGCCGACAGCAGCCGGGTCGAGGCCACCGCCAGCGCATAGGCCCGCCCGTCAAACGCGTCGCCCGCGCGCAGATCGGCCGCGCGCGGATCGACCACGGCCACCGACAGACCGGCGCCCGCCAGCGCCAGCGCAAGGGCGGGGCCGTTCAGCCCGCCCCCGGCGATCAGGACATCGACATCGTTCTTCATCGGCTCAGCCTTCATCACGGGCCTCATCTTGGGCCTCATCAGGGGGCAGGGGGGTGCTTTCGGCGGCCAGGGTCGCGGCCAGCCCGCTGCGGTAATCGGGATAGCGCAGGCGCACGCCCAGATCGCGCTTGATGCGGTCGTTGCGCACCCGCTTGCTGTCGGCATAGAACGACCGCGCCATGGGCGACATCTGCGGCGCCGCCTGATCAAAGGGGATCTCGGGCGGGACCGGCAGGCCCAGCAACTGCGCGGCGTGGGCAATCACGTCCTGCGGCGGGGCGGGGTCGTCATCGCAGAGGTTATAGATGCCGATCGGCGCGGGCGCGTGGATCGAAGCCAGCAGAACCTGCGCAATATCCTCGACATGGATGCGCGAAAACACCTGACCGGGCTTGGCGATGCGGCGGGCAGAGCCGCTGCGGATCTTTGCGAACGGGCCGCGACCGGGGCCATAGATCCCGGCAAGGCGGAAGATATGCAGCGGCAGGTCATGCGCGCGGGCCAGCGCGCACCAGTCACCCTCGGCCCGGATGCGGGCGCGGCCACGCGGGCCGGACCCGTCCAGCACGCTGTCCTCATCGACCCAGCCCCCGGCGCGGTCGCCATAGACGCCTGTGGTGGACAGATAGCCCAGCCAGCGCAGCCGCGCCTGCGCCAGATCGGGCGCGAAATCGGCCAGCACCGGATCGCCGTGATCGCCGGGCGCGGCGGATACCAGCACCGCATCGGCGCGCGCCAGCGCCGCCCGCAGCGCGTCCTTGTCGCCCGGCCACAGCAAGGGCTGCGCGCCCGCCGCCGCGACGCGGCCGGTGTCACTGCGGGTCGTGCCCGTGACGCGCCAGCCCCGTGCCGTCAGCAGGGGGGTCAGGTATCCGGCCGAATAGCCATGTCCGAAAATAAGCATCTCCATGACGGCAAGGTAACCGTGACCGCCGCCCTGCGCCAGACGCTTGCCTGTCGCACGTCCTGCTGTCACGTTCAGCACACGCAAGAAGGACCAGACCGCATGACATCGACCTCTCGTTTCCTGCCTGTGGAAAGCCCCGAAACCCCGTCGCGCGAGCCGTTCACCGACCCGCACGCCGCCGTGGCCCGGCTGCAAGAGCTGTATGGGCAGGCGACGGGCTTTCTGCTGTCGAATTTCATCACGACGCTGGAGGGCGAGGCGCCCAAGGCCCGCTATCGTGCCTTCTACCCCGAGGTGCGGCTGACCGTGCCGACGCATACCAAGATCGACTCGCGCCTGTCCTTTGGTCATGTGGTGGGGCCGGGCAGCTATGCCGCGACGATCACCCGGCCCGATCTGTTCGGCAGCTATCTGGCCGAGCAGCTGGGCCTGCTGATCCGCAACCACGGCGTGCCGGTCACGATCGGGGTCAGCGACACGCCGATGCCGGTGCATTTCGCCGTCGCCGCGCAAAGCGATCTGGCCGTCCCGCAAGAGGGCGTGCTGGATTTCAGCCTGCGCGATGTGTTCGACGTGCCCGACCTGAACACCGTCAATGACGACATCGTCAACGGCGTTGCCGGCGCCATGCCCGATGGCAGCCAGCATCTGGCGGCCTTTACCGCGCAGCGCATCGACTATTCGCTGGCGCGGCTGGCCCATTACACCGCCACTGCCGCCGAGCATTTCCAGAACTTCGTGCTGTTCACCAACTATCAGTTCTATGTCGACGAATTCGAGGCCTATGCCCGCCGCGCGCTGGCCGATCCCGCGCTTGGCTACACAGGTTTCGTCGCCCCCGGCAATCAGCATATCACTGACCCCGAGGCACCCGTCGCGGTGCTGCCCAAGATGCCGCAAATGCCCGCCTATCACCTGAAACGGGCGAACGGGCAGGGGATCACGCTGGTCAATATCGGCGTGGGTCCGTCCAACGCCAAGACCGCGACCGACCATATCGCGGTGCTGCGCCCCCATGCCTGGCTGATGGTCGGCCATTGCGCCGGGCTGAGAAACAGCCAGAGCCTTGGCGATTTCGTGCTGGCCCATGCCTATCTGCGCGAGGATCACGTGCTGGATGACGACCTGCCGGTCTGGGTGCCGATCCCCGCGCTGGCCGAGGTGCAGGTGGCCCTGCAAGAGGCTGTGGCCGAGGTCACCCAGCTTGAGGGATACGAGCTGAAGCGCATCATGCGCACCGGCACCGTGGCCACCATCGACAACCGCAACTGGGAGTTGCGCGACCAGTCCGGCCCGGTGCATCGCCTGTCGCTGTCGCGGGCCGTCGCGCTGGACATGGAAAGCGCCACGATCGCGGCCAACGGCTTCCGGTTCCGGGTGCCTTACGGCACGCTGCTCTGCGTCAGCGACAAGCCGCTGCATGGCGAGCTGAAGCTGCCCGGCATGGCCACCGACTTCTACCGCACGCAGGTCGCCAACCATCTGCTGATCGGCATCCGCGCGATGGAGAAACTGCGCGACATGCCGCTGGAGCGTATTCATTCACGCAAATTGCGCTCATTCAGTGAGACGGCGTTTCTCTGACGCAACGGCGAAACGCCAGCAAACGCAGGTTTTCGCGCGTCGGGCGAAAAAGGCTTGATCTGCCCGTCAAAACCGTGTGTAGCAGGCGATATGCCGCAAAAGGCGCTAATTGTGGCCCGGTCGAACAGGGCAAGAGGAGACAGACATATGGCTACGGCTTCTGCAAAACCGATGACCAAGACCCAGCTCGTGGCGACCTTGGCCGAGGAAATGGGTTCGGACAAGAAATCGGCTGCGACCGCGCTGGACGCGCTGGTGGCCGTCGTGACGCGCGAAGTCGCAGGTGGCGGTGCCGTGACCCTGCCCGGCATCGGCAAGATCGCTTGCCGCGCCCGTCCCGAGCGTCAGGTCCGCAACCCGCAGACCCAGGAAATGATGACCAAACCCGCCGACAAGCAGGTCAAGGTCACGATCGCCAAGGCGCTGAAAGACAGCGTCAACAGCTGATCTGACAGGCTTGCACTGGCTGCAAGGGTCGTGCCCACGGGCGCGGCCCTTTTTCTTTGCCTCTTCACGCGCTGGTGAGGCTCTGCTAGCCGTTGTTGCATCCTCTGCAAGAAGGGCCGGGACCATGGATATTCGCGCGATCCTGATGGGTCTTGGCTTTGCGGTCATGTGGGCGTCGGCTTTCACCTCGACGCGGATGATCGTGACCGAGGCGCCGCCCCTGACCGCGCTGTCGCTGCGCTTTGCGCTGTCGGGCGCCATCGGCGTGCTGATCGCATGGGCGATGGGGCAGACATGGCGGCACCTGACGCGCACGCAATGGCGGGCGGTGGTGGTGCTGGGCCTGTGCCAGAACGCCCTCTATCTGGGGTTGAACTGGGTGGCGATGCAGTGGATCGAGGCCGGGTTGGCCTCGATCATCGCGGCCACGATGCCCTTGATGGTGGGCGCGTTGGGCTGGGCGCTGATGGGCGAACGGCTGCGGCCCATGGGCGTCACCGGGCTGGGTCTGGGCGTGCTGGGCGTGGCGATCATCATGGGCGCGCGGCTGGGTGGTGGCAGCGATGTGACCGGCATCGTGATGTGTTTCGCGGCGGCGCTGGCGCTGGCGGTGGCGACGCTGACGGTGCGCGGCGCCAGTTCGGGCGGCAATGTGATGATGATCGTGGGCCTGCAGATGCTGGTCGGCGCCGTCACGCTGGGGATGATCGCGCCGTTTGTGGATAGCTGGCAGGTCAACTGGTCGCCGCGTCTGGTGGGCGCCTTCCTCTATACCGTGATCGTGCCGGGGCTGCTGGCCACATGGGTCTGGTTTCTGCTGGTGGGCCGCATCGGCGCGGTCAAGGCGGCGACCTTTCATTTCCTGACGCCCTTTTTCGGCGTGACCACCGCCGCCCTGCTGCTGAATGAGGCGCTTGGCGCGGGCGATGTGCTGGGCGTCGGCATCATCATGGCGGGCATTCTGATGGTGCAGCTGTCCAAGGCGCCGCCGGTGCGGCGACCTCCGCCAAGCTGAGCGGAACGTCTGCGCCTTTGTCGCGTTGATATTCCCGAAATGTTCGCCATCTTCGAGACATGCGCGCCGATCAGATCCTGCACCCGACCGAGGCCGGGCTTTACTGCCCGCCCGGCGATTTCTTCATTGACCCGATCCGCCCGGTTCCCCGCGCGCTGATCACCCATGCCCATGGCGACCATGCCCGCGCGGGCCATGGCGCCGTGCTGGCCACCCGCGAAACGCTGGAGATCATGGCGATCCGCTATGGCGAGGATTTCACCGGCGCGCGGCAGGTGGCGGCGGGGGTTGTGCGCATCGGCGATGTATCGGTCAGCTTTCATCCCGCAGGGCATATTCTGGGGTCCGCCCAGATCGCGGTGATGCCCGACCGGGGGCCGAAAATCGTCGTGTCGGGCGACTATTGCCGCGCCCCCAACCCGGTCTGCGCGTCTTACGAACCCGTCCCCTGCGACATCTTCATGACCGAGGCGACCTTTGGCCTGCCCGTCTTCCGCCACCCCGACCCGCTGGCCGAGATGGCCCGCCTGCGCGCCAGCATGGCCGAATTTCCCGAACGCCCGCATCTGATCGGCGCCTATGCGCTTGGCAAGGCGCAGCGGGTGATTGCGCTGGCCCGTCAGGCAGGCATCGACGGCCCCATCGCCATCCACGGCGCGCTGCAACGCCTGTGCCAGTTCCACGTGGAACAGGGGATTGATCTTGGCCTGCTTGTCCCGGCCACCGCCGAGGATGTCAGCGCGCAGCTGGTCATCGCCCCGCCTTCGGCCTTTGCCAGCCCCTGGGTGCAGCGGTTCCGCGACCCGGTGATCGGCTTTGCCTCGGGCTGGATGGCGGTGCGGGCGCGGGCGCGCCAGCGCGGGGTCGAGCTGCCGCTGGTCATCAGCGACCATGTGGACTGGCCGCAGGTCACGCAGACGATCCTTGAGCTGGCCCCGTCCGAGGTCTGGATCACCCATGGCACCGAAGAGGGTCTGATGCGCTGGTGCGAATTGCAGGGCATCCCCTCGCGCCCCTTGCGGCTGGTCGGCTACGAGGACGAACCGGAATGAGAGGTTTCGCGCATCTGCTGGAACGGCTGGCCTTTACAGCGGCGCGCAACGCCAAGCTGCGGCTGTTGCGCCACTATCTTGAGGCCACGCCCGACCCTGATCGCGGCTATGCGCTGGCGGCATTGACGGGCGGGCTGAAGCTGCGCGCCGTCACGCCGGGTCTGCTGCGCGGGCTGATGGCCGAGCGGGTGGATGCCCAGCTGTTCGCCCTGTCCTATGATTTCGTCGGTGATCTGGCCGAGACGATTGCCTTGCTGTGGGAAACTGACCGTGATGAGGACGTGCCGCTGCATCAGGCCGTCGCGCTGTTGTCCGACACGGGCCGCGCGGCTTTGCCCGGAGCCATTGCCGCAATGCTGGACCAGCTTGGCCCGTCGCAGCGGCTGGCTTTCCTCAAGCTGGCCACCGGCAATATGCGCGTCGGCCTGTCGGCGCGGATGGCACGGATGGCGCTGGCGCAGATGGGTGCGCCCGAGGTCGCGGATATCGAAGAAATCTGGCACGGGCTGGTGCCGCCCTATCAGCAGCTGTTCGACTGGATCGCGGGCGGCGCGCGCCCCGAACAGGCGGCACTTGCGCCCTTTCGCCCTGTCATGCTGTCCACCCCGATCGATCTGGACCAGCTGCGCGCGTTCGATCCGGCCGACTACACTGCCGAGTGGAAATGGGACGGCATCCGCGTGCAGGCGATCAATGATGGCGGGGTGCGCAGGCTGTTTTCCCGCACCGGCGAGGATGTGTCGGGCGCCTTTCCCGACGTGATCGAGGCGCTGAATTTCGACGGCGCCGTCGATGGCGAATTGCTGGTGCGGCGCGGCGCGGATGTCGCGCCCTTTGGCGATCTGCAACAGCGGCTGAACCGCAAGGCGGTGACGCGGGCGATGCTGGACAGCCACCCGGCGGGCCTGCGCGTCTATGACCTGCTGATCTGGCAGGGCGCCGATCTGCGCAGCTTGCCGCATGCCAAACGCCGCACCGCGTTGGAGGCCGCCGATTTCGGCCACGACCGCATCGACGCCTCGCCCCTGCTGGATTTCACGACATGGGACGATCTGGCCGCCCTGCGCGGCGATCCGCCAAGCGCGGTGATCGAAGGCGTGATGATCAAGCGCCGCGACAGCCCCTATGTCGGCGGCCGCCCGCGCGGCCCGTGGTTCAAGTGGAAGCGCGACCCGATGGTGGTCGATGCGGTGATGCTCTACGCGCAGCGCGGGCATGGCAAGCGATCCGGCTTTTACAGCGACTTTACCTTTGGCGTGTGGGATGGCGCGGTGCTGGTGCCGGTGGGCAAGGCCTATTTCGGATTTACCGATGACGAATTGCGCGCGCTTGACCGCTTTGTGCGCCAGAACACGGTGGACCGCTTTGGCCCCGTGCGCGCGGTGGCGCCGAAACTGGTGCTGGAGGTCGCGTTCGAGGGGCTGAACGCCTCGGCCCGCCACAAATCCGGCGTCGCCATGCGCTTTCCCCGCATCAGCCGCATCCGGTGGGACAAGCCCGCAACTGATGCCGACCGGCTGGAGACGCTGAAAGACCTGATCCCGTGACCCTGCCCCCCGAGTTTCAGGACTGGTTCACCCGGCAGGGCTGGCAGCCGCACCCGCACCAGCTGGAGCTGCTGGAGGCGCAGACCGACAGCCTGCTGATCGCCCCCACCGGCGGCGGCAAGACGCTGGCCGGGTTCCTGCCCAGCCTCGTCGATCTGCGCGCGCCGCATCAGGGGATGCACACGCTCTATGTCTCGCCGCTGAAGGCGCTGACGGCGGATATTGCGCGCAACCTGTCGCGCCCGGTGGCGGATCTGGGGCTGTCGATCCGCATCGAGGACCGCACCGGCGACACGCGCCCCGCACAGCGCGCCCGCCAGCGCGTCGATCCGCCCGACATTCTGCTGACCACGCCGGAATCGCTGGCCCTGATGCTGTCCTATGAGCAGGCGCCCGCGATCTTTGGCGGCGTCCGCCGGGTGGTTCTGGATGAACTGCACGCGCTGGCCGAAAGCAGGCGCGGCGATCAGCTGATGTTGGCTTTGTCGCGGCTGCGGGCGCTGGCGCCGGGCGTGATCGCCACCGGACTGTCGGCCACGGTCGAAGACCCCGCCGCGCTGGCCCGCTTCATGGGCGGGGCGCAGGTGATCCATGCCGATCCCGGCCCCGATCCCGACATCGCCATGCTGCCCACCACCGCGCCGCCGCCATGGGCGGGCGCGGGCGGGCATTATGCCGTGCGCGACGTGCTGGCGGCGGTGGCGGGCGCGCGCACCACGATCATCTTCATCAACACCCGCGCGCAGGCCGAGCTGTTCTTTCAGGCGCTGTGGGCCGCCAATGACGACAACCTGCCCATCGGTCTGCACCATGGCAGTCTGGCGCGAGAGGCCCGCGCGCGGGTCGAGGCGGCGATGGCTGCGGGCGAGTTGCGCGCGGTGGTGGCGACCGGCAGCCTCGATCTGGGCATTGACTGGGGCGCGGTCGATCTGGTCATTCAGGTCGGCGCGCCCAAAAACGTCAAGCGGCTGGTCCAGCGGATCGGGCGCGCGAACCACCGCTATAACGCGCCGTCAAAGGCGCGGATCGTGCCCGCCAACCGCTTCGAGGTGATCGAATGCGTCGCCGCCCTGCAGGCCGTGGCCGAACGCGATCTGGACGGCGATCCGCGTGGCCCCGGACCCTTGGACGTGCTGTGCCAGCATATCCTGCTGACCGCCTGCGCCGGGCCGTTCGATGCCGATACGCTGTTCCACGAGGTGCGGCAGGCAGGCCCCTATCGCGACCTGACCCGCGCCGATTTCGACGCTTGCCTCGATTTCGCGGCCACGGGCGGCTATGCGCTGCGGGCCTATGACCGCTGGCAGCGGCTGATGTGCCGCGACGGGCTGTGGCGCCTGCGCGACCCCCGCGCGGCCCGCGATCTGCGCATGAATATCGGCACCATCGTCGAGGCCGAGATGCTGAAGGTCCGCTTTCGCGGCCGTGGCGGCGCCCCCTTGGGCGAGGTCGAAGAGAGTTTTGCCGCGACCCTGTCACCCGGCGACACGTTCCTGATCGGCGGGCAGACCGTGCGCTATGACGCCCTGCGCGAGATGGTGGTCGAGGTGACCAGGCAGCCCGCCAGGGAACCCCGCATCGCGGTGTTCTCGGGGCTGAAGCTGGCGACCTCGACGCAGCTGTCGCACCGGGTGCAGGCGCTGATCGGCGATCCGGCCGCTCATGGCGCGCTGCCGGGGGACACCCGCGACTGGCTGGCGCTGCAGGCCCGTGTCAGCGCCCTGCCGCGTGCGGGCGTGCTGGTCAGCGAGAGCTTTTCCCATCGCGGGCGCTGGCATTTCGCGCTGTATGGCTTTGCCGGGCGCAATGCGCTGCAGACGCTTGGCCTGCTGATGACGCGGCTGATGGAGGGCGCAGGGCTTGGCCCCCTGGGCTTTCTGGCCACCGATTATGCGCTGCTGGTCTGGTCGCTGGACCCGGTGACGGATCCCGCGCCCCTGCTTGACCGCGCCGGCCTGCGTGAAGGTTTAGGCGACTGGCTGGCCGGCAACGAGGTGATGAAGCGGACCTTTCGCAATGTGGCGACAGTCGCGGGGCTGATCCAGCGCAACCTGCCGGGAAGCCGCAAATCCGGGCGGCAGGCGACGTTTTCCAGCGATATCCTGTATGATACGTTGCGCAAATACGACCCCGGCCACCTGATGCTGCGGATCACCGCGGACGAGGCGCGGCGGGGGCTTGTGGATTTCGACCGGATCGAGGACATGCTGGACCGCGCCGCCCGGACCGATCACCGGATGCTGGACCGCGTCTCGCCGCTGGCCGCGCCCCTGCTGCTGGAGGTCGGGCGCGTCCCCATCGCGGGTCAGGGCCGCGAGCGTCTGGCCGAGGCCGAGGCGGCGGCGCTGATGGCAGAGGCGGGGCTTGCGTGACGACCGATCACGGGTTTGAATTTGACGGGCAGGCGCTGCGGGCGCGGGCCTCGGGCGCGCTGTATTGGCCCGCCCGGCGCTGGCTGATCGTGGCCGATCTGCATTTGGGCAAATCCGAACGCATGGCCCGGCGCGGTGGCCCGCTGCTGCCGCCCTATGAGGTGCAGGCGACGCTGGACCGGCTGCAGGCCGAGATTGCCGCCACCGATCCGGTGGCGGTGGTCAGCCTTGGCGACGGGTTCGATGACGATGCCGCCGCCCGCGCGCTGCCTGATGAGGTCTGCCAGCGGCTGCGCGCCATGGCCCTTGGGCGGCAATGGTCCTGGGTCAGCGGCAATCACGATCCGGGCGCGGTCTGCGGCCACCTGCCGGGCAGGTCGCAGGCGGAACTGCGCGACGGTCTGACATTGCGCCACGAGGCCGGGCAGGGGCCCGATGTCTCGGGGCATTTTCACCCCTGTCTGCGGCTGGCCGGGCAACGGCGGCGCTGTTTTCTGATGGGCCGCGACCACCTGATCCTGCCCGCCTTCGGCGCCTATACCGGCGGGCTGGAGATCAGCGCACCGCCACTGACCGCGCTTGTGCCGCAGGGATTGGCAATTGCCTGTGGCGCGCGGGCCCTGCCGGTTCCGGTGGGGCAGCGCCCGTCCGCCCGGCGCAGCCACGTGAGGTAGGACCACAGCCGCATTGAAAAGGCCGACCCGAAAGCCGGCCCTTCACAAGACGCGATCGTGCGATCAGAAGCTGAAGTTCACGCCGACCTTGATGTTGCTGTGGTCGGGCGTCGCGATTGTGCGAAGCGCGTCGCCTTCGTCTGTGAAATCGATGGTGGTCCTGCCGAAATCGCGGTACTGATACGCCGCGAACACCGAGGTCGACGCGTTGACCTTGCGCTCGACGCCGAAACCGGCGGTCAGGCCGCTGGCGGTGTAGCCGACCTTCTGGGTCCCCTCATTGTCCGACCCGATATAGTCGGCGTCGATACGCGAAACGCCGAAGGTGCCGAAGACGAGTGTTTGCGGGTCGATCGCGTAGCCGGTTTTCATCACCAGCGAGATAATATGGTTCACCTTGCTTTCGACGGTCACCGCGTCACCATCAACGTTGAAGGTGGCCGCATCATCGACCGAGCCGCCTTCGATCGCCAGTTCGGGGCCAAAGACCCAGCGCTCGCGCTGCCAGCGATAACCGGCATGAACGCCTGCGGTCAGCCCCGAAATCTTGATATCGCCAAGATTGCCCGTGCGACCGACCACCGTGCCACCTTCAAGCGCCTCGAAACCAATTTCGTCATCGCCGCCGAATGAATAGCCAAGCGAGCCACCCACATAGCCGCCTTCCCAACCGCCTGCGGTCGGAGCGACTGTCCCCATCTGAACCGGCGCGACGTCGATAACGGGGGTGATGGCGCCACCGGCCAGCGCGGCCGTGGATCCGAGTGTGACCGCGCCCGATGCGGCAAACGCCGCAAAAAGAGACTTTGTGTTCATGATAGATCCCACCAACTACTTGCCGCAGAGCGGCGAACTACAAAAATGATGAATCAGATTAACAGGGGTTTACAGAGCAGCGCAAACAAAAGCGTCACGGAGGTCACAGACGGCAAGGCCCGTGACGTCCGTGACGTGTGATTTCTGCAACGAATGACGCCGCCTGACGGTCAGGTGTCCAGATTCTCGACGTTCAGCGCGTTCTGCTGGATGAATTCCCGCCGGGGTTCGACCACATCACCCATCAGCTTTGTAAACAGATCTTCGGCCTCGGCGACATCCTCGATCCTGACCTGCAGCATAGTGCGGGCGACGGGGTCCAGCGTGGTTTCCCACAGCTGTTCGGGGTTCATCTCGCCCAGACCCTTGTAGCGCTGCAGCGACAGGCCCTTTTCCCCCTCAAGGAAGATCGCCTGCAGCAGCCCCAGAGGGCCGTGGATCGGCTGGTCGCGATCCTTGCGGATCAGGCGGGCGGACTGGCCATAGACCTCTTGCAGCGGACGGGTCAGGTCGGACAGGCGGCGGCTTTCGCCGCTGCGCAGCATCTGGCCGTCCAGCGTGCGGTTTTCCTCGACCCCGCGCAGGGTGCGGGTCAGGCGGATGCCCGCGTCCTGCGTCGGGCGGCCCTGCCAGCCACGCTCGTATTCCTCGGCGATCAGGTCCAGCCGTGCGGCCACGGCATCGGCGGCACCCTGCGCATCGGCGTCGATCCGGCCCGGCAGCAGCGCGCCCGCAATCGCGGCCTGTTCGGTGATATGGGGCGGGTAATGCGTCGGATAGGCGCGAAGGATGCGCCGCGCCAGCCGCGCCTCTTCGACCACGCGCGCCAGATCATTGCCCACGATCTCTTCGCCCGAGGCCAGCCGCAAGGCCGCGCCCTCGATCCCCTGCTGGATCAGGTATTCCTCCAGCGCGGCCTCGTTCTTGAGATAGACCTCGGACCGCCCGCGCCCGACCTTGTACAGCGGCGGCTGCGCAATATAGAGATGCCCGCCCTCGATCAGGTCCGGCATCTGGCGGAAGAAGAAGGTCAGCAGCAGCGTGCGGATATGCGCGCCGTCGACGTCAGCATCGGTCATGATGACGATCTTGTGGTAGCGCAGCTTTTTCAGGCTGAATTCGTCGCGCCCGATGCCGGTGCCAAGCGCGGTGATCAGCGTGCCGATCTGGTCGCTGCCCAGCATCCGGTCGAACCGCGCGCGTTCCACGTTCAGGATCTTGCCGCGCAGGGGCAGCACGGCCTGATTCTGCCGCGACCGGCCCTGCTTGGCCGACCCGCCAGCCGAGTCACCCTCGACGATGAACAGTTCCGACAGCGAGGGGTCTTTTTCCTGACAATCGGCCAGCTTGCCGGGTAGCGATGCCACGTCCATGGCCGTCTTGCGCCGCGTCAGTTCGCGGGCGCGGCGGGCGGCCTCGCGGGCCAAGGCGGCCTCGATGATCTTGCCGACGATCTGGCGGGCCTCGGTCCGGTTTTCCTCGAACCACTCGGCCAGCTTTTCGCCGACCAGCCCCTCGACCGCCGGACGCACCTCGGACGAGACCAGCTTGTCCTTGGTCTGGCTGGAGAATTTTGGATCGGGCACCTTGACGGACAGCACGCAGGTCAGCCCCTCACGCGCGTCGTCGCCGGTGAAATCGACCTTTTCCTTTTTCGCGATGCCGCTGTCCTGCGCGTATTTGCCGATCACGCGGGTCAGCGCGCCACGGAAACCGGCCATATGGGTGCCGCCGTCGCGCTGCGGGATGTTGTTGGTAAAGGGCAGGACGGTTTCGTGATAGCTGTCGTTCCACCACATCGCGACCTCGACCGTGATGCCGTTCTTTTCGCCGGTGATAAAAATCGGCTCGGACATGACGGCGGTCTTGGAGCGGTCCAGATATTTGACGAATTCGCGCACGCCGCCTTCGTAGAACAGTTCCGATTTCTGCACCTCGGCGTGGCGGCGGTCTTCCAGAATGATGCGCACGCCGCTGTTCAGAAAGGCCAGTTCCCGCAGACGGTTTTCCAGCGTCTTGAAGCTGTAATCCAGATTGCTGAACGTGCCCTCGGGGTCGGTGAGCTTGGACGAGGCCATAAAGCGCACCTCGGTCCCCTTCTCGCCCTCGGGCGCGTCGCCCACGACGATCAGCGGCTTGACCGTGTCGCCATGTTCAAAGCGGACGTAATGTTCCTTGCCATTGCGCCAGATGCGCAGCTCCAGCCAATCCGACAGGGCGTTGACGACCGAGACGCCGACCCCGTGCAACCCGCCCGAGACCTTATAGCTGTTCTGGTCGAATTTGCCGCCCGAATGCAGCTGGGTCATGATGACCTCGGCCGCGCTGATGCCCTCACCCGTATGGATGTCGGTGGGGATGCCACGGCCGTTGTCGCGCACGCTGACGCTGCTGTCGTTGTGGATGATGACGGTCACATAGTCGGCATGGCCGCCAAGCGCCTCGTCGATGCCGTTATCGACCACCTCATAAACCATGTGGTGCAGGCCCGAGCCGTCATCGGTATCCCCGATATACATGCCGGGACGCTTGCGGACAGCTTCCAGACCTTTGAGAACCTTGATGGAATCGGCGCCATAGGCGGCAGGCTGGGATGCGGTGTCGGTCATGTGTGAAGCGTTCCTGTTCGTCCTGTTCCGATATAGGCTGCGCGGCGGGCAAAGTCACGCGATGGCGGGCTTTTTTCCGGTTTTGTCCCCTGATTCGGCGCGGCTTTCTCAGCCGCCGATGATCTGGCCCACGGCCAGCACCAGCCCCACCGCGATCAGCAGCCAGCCCGAGGCCAGATTCATCCGCCGCATCCCCGCAGGCGTGGCCAGACGCCGCCGCGCCAGCGTGATCGCGCCGCCCATGGCAAGGTTCAGCGCAAAGGGCACCGCGCCCGACATCAGCGTGATCGTGGCGATGTCGGGGCCGGTCAGGCGCGAGATGTCGAAAAAGCCCGGCAGCACGCCGACATAGAACAGCGCCGCCTTGGGGTTGCCGGTGATCGCCATCAGCCCGGCCACAAAGCCCGCCCAGCCCCCGGTCCGTGTCAGCCGCCCGTCGGTGCTGACGGGCCGCCCGGCATGCCGGATCAGGCCCGCGCCCATGGCGATGAAGACGACGACGGCGATCCAGCGCAGGACCGACAGCAGCTCGGCCTGCTGGCCCGCCAGCAGCGACAGGCCGAAAATCGCGATCAGCGGCCACAGCAGATCCCCGATCGCGACGCCCAGAGCCAGCGGCCAGACCCCCGCCCAGCCCGAGGACAGCCCGCGCGCCATGATCGCCACCCAGACCGGGCCGGGCGTCATCCAGATCGCCACCAGCGCCCCGGCATAGAGCCATATCGCGTCCAGCCCCAATGTCATGTCTCATCCTCCGCCACGGTCGATGCGCCGTCATCCTTGGTCACCGACAGGCGCCGGGCGCGGGGGCCAAGCGCCTCGAACAATTCCGGCCCGGTGCCGGTCAGCAGGCTTTGCGCCGGCAGGGCACAGATCAGGTCATAGAGCATCGCGCGCCGGTCCGCGTCCAGATGGGCCGCGACCTCGTCCAGCAGCAGCAGCACCGGCTGATCGGTCAGCGCGCGGGCATTGGCCAGCATCAGCGACAGCAGCAGCGCCTTTTGCTCGCCGGTCGAGGACAGGGCGGCGGGCATGTCCTGCGGCCCCCAATGCGCGCCCAGATCGGCGCGATGCGGGCCGCTCAGCGTGCGGCCTGCGGCCAGATCGCGGGGGCGCATCGCGGCCAGCCGGGCGGCGATGCTGGCCGCGTCCGGGTCATCGGCCTGCCCCTCGCCGGGCAGCAGCACCAGCCGCGCGGCGGGAAATCCGGTCTCGGCATCCTGCGCCGCCATGATCGCCGCGAGCGCCGACAGGCGGTTGCGGGTCAGCGCGGCCCCCGCCTCGGCCATCTGCGCCTCCAGCGCGCGATACCAGCCGGGATCGGCCACCTGATCGCGCAGCAGGCGGTTCCGCTCGCGCATCGCCTTGTCATAGGCCAGCACCAGATCGGCGTGATCGGGCACAAGGCTCAGCGTCACGCGGTCCAGAAAGCGGCGCCGCGCCTCGGGGGTGTCCGACCACAGCCGGTCCATCGCGGGCACCAGCCAGATCACGCGGACCAGCCGCGCCAGCCGGGTCTGTGGCACGGTTTTGTCGTCGATGCTGACGCTGCGGGTCTGGCCGGGCGGGGCCTGCGTCTCGACCGCATGATCGCCAAGCGTGGCCCGGATGCGCCAGCCCGCATCGCGCCCCTGGCGCGCCTGTTCGGGCGCGGGTGCGGCGCGCAGGCCCCGGCCCGGCGCCAGCATCGAGACCGCCTCAAGGATATTGGTCTTGCCCGACCCGTTCGGGCCAAAGATCGCCAGGGGCCTGCGGTCCGTCGCCAGATCCAGCCGCGGCCAGGACCGGAACTGCGCCAGCGACAGGCGGGTCAGGAAGGGCCCGGACGGGGGTGCAGTCGGGGGCAAGCCCGCAGGCGTCACACGCGCATGGGCATGACGACATAGACGGCGCTGTCGTCGTTGCCTTCGCGGATCAGGGCGGCATCGCCCGAGCCGTTGAACATGAAGACGGCATTGTCCCGGTCGACCTGACCCGCGATTTCCTGCAGGTATTTGGCGTTGAAGCCGATCTCCAGCGGCTCGTCGGCATAGGCCACGATCAGCTCTTCCTCGGCGGCGCCTGCATCGGGGGCGTTCACCGACAGGACCAGCCGGTCCTGATCCAGCGACAGCTTGACTGCACGACTGCGTTCGCTGCTGACGGTCGCCACCCGGTCCACGGCACGGGCAAAATCGGCGGCGTCCACCTCCAGCTTGCGGGTGTTGCCCTGCGGGATGACGCGGCTGTAATCGGGGAAGGTGCCGTCGATCACCTTCGAGGTCAGCGTGATCTCGGATGTGGCAAAGCGCACCTTGGTCTCGCTGACCGAAACGGCGATCTCGGCATCATCCTCGTCCAGCAGCTTGCGCAGCTCGGCCACGGTCTTGCGCGGCACGATCACGCCGGGCATCTCCTCGGCGCCGATGGGCAGGGGGGCGTCGATGCGGGCCAGCCGGTGGCCGTCGGTCGCCACGCAGCGCAGCAACGGACCGTCGCCGCCCTGCGCCACATGCAGATAGACCCCGTTCAGATAATAGCGCGTCTCTTCGGTCGAGATGGCGAATTTAGACTTGTCGAACAGCCGCTTGAGCACGCCTGCCTGCGCCTTGAAATTGGCGCTGTATTCCGAGGTGGCCATCACCGGGAAATCCTCGCGCGGCAGCGTCGCCAGGCTAAAGCTGGACCGTCCGGCCTGCACCGCCAGCCGCCCCGAGGCATCATCGCTGCTGATCTGCACCAGCGCGCCATCGGGCAGCTTGCGTGCGATTTCGTTCAGCATCACGGCGCTGACGGTGGTGGCGCCGGGGCGTTCGACCAGTGCGGCCGCGCGGTCCACGACCTCGGTGTCCAGATCGGTCGCGCGGAAGCTGACGCCGCCATCCTTCGCCTCGATCAGCACATTGGCCAGAATCGGGATCGTGTTGCGCCGCTCGACGACGGATTGCGCCTGCGACACGGCCTTGACCAGAACGGCGCGCTCGATCGAGAATTTCATCAGCTTCCCCTGTCCCTTGGCCCTCACGGCCCTTTGTCGGACCTGTTGTGTAACCGCCCGCGCGGGCGCTCACAAGATTTTCGTCAGGGTTACGCTTCCAGCATCCGTTTCAGCACGGTGATGTCCTCGGCCATGCCGCTGTCTTCGTTGATCAGCTCTTCGACCTTGCGCACGCCGTGCATGATCGTGGTGTGGTCGCGCCCGCCAAAGCGGCGCCCGATTTCGGGCAGCGAGCGGCTGGTCAGCTGCTTGGACAGATACATGGCGATCTGGCGCGGGCGGGCGACGTTGCGCGCCCGTTTCGGCCCGATCAGATCGGCCAGACGGATGTTGTAATGCTCGGCCACCTTGCGCTGGATGTCGTCGATGCTGACCTTGCGGTCGTTGGTGCGCAGGATATCGGCCAGGCATTCCTGCGCCACCTCCAGCGAGATTTCGCGGCGCAACAGGCTGGCATGGGCAAACAGACGCTGCAGCGCGCCTTCCAGCACGCGGACGTTGGTGCTGATCCGGTGGGCCAGGAATTCCAGCACACCGGCGCCGATTTCAAGATCGGGCTGCTGGGCGCGAAAACGCTCGGTCTTGGACTGCAGGATGCCAAGACGCAGCTCGTAGGTGGTCGGGTGCAGGTCGACGATCAGACCGCAGCTGAGGCGCGACTTGATGCGTTCCTCAAGGCCCTTGATCTCGGCCGGGGCACGGTCGGCCGAGATGACGATCTGCTTGCCCTGATCGACCAATGCGTTGAAAGTATGGAAGAATTCTTCCTGCGTGCTGTCCTTGCCCGCGATGAACTGCACGTCGTCGACCATCAGCATGTTCACATTGCGGAACATGCTTTTGAAATCCATGATCGAGCTTTCGCGCAGCGCCTGAACGAAGCGGTACATGAACTGTTCGGCGGACAGATACAGCACCTGCGCGGCAGGGTGGTTGGCCTGAAAATCATGCGCGATCGCGTGCATCAGGTGCGTCTTGCCCAGACCCACGCCGCCGTACAGAAACAGCGGGTTAAAGCCTACAGGCCCGCCCTCGGCCACGCGGCGGGCGGCGGCATGGGCCAGTTCGTTGGGCTTGCCGACGATGAAATTGGTGAAGGTAAAGCGCGGGTCCAGCGGCGCACCCAGATCGGTGCGCGGTGCGCGGGTCGTGGGGGCTGTGGCGGGTTCGTTCGCGGGGGCGGCCTGTGCGGTCGGACGCGCGGTGCCGGCGCCGATCTCGAAGCGCAGGCGCTCGACCTCGGCGCCGGCGCGGTTCAGGACCGCCAGGATATCCTTGGCAAAATGCCGGTTCACCCAGTCCGAGATAAAGCGTGTCGGGCTGACCAGCCGTGCCGCGCCGTCCTCGATCGAGGCCAGACGCAAGGGCTTGATCCAGTGGTTATAATTGTTCGGCCCAACGCTTTGCTCAAGCTCTGCGCATGCCTGACCCCAGATACTGTCCATCATCCGACCTTTTCCCGTGCCTGTCCCCGATCCCCGACGGTTGATCCGCCGGGCCAGCTTTCACGTCACAACGGGACCATGAAACAGGAAAAGCAGCCCTCAGGCCGGTCAGATGACCAGCTTGCAGGGCGGTGCCCGTTCCCATTCACAGATACGGAGCCGATGACAGCCGGTGGCAGCCGACAATCAACGATCCGAGGGCGGAAGAGAGTTGCCCCGCTTCGCAGCCTGGCCATGATCCCGACCGGATCATCCGATCCGGCAGAGGGCGCTGGCCTATCCCCCAAGGCGACGTGAATCGCAGGCTGAACCTAGCCCCAGCCGCGCCCGCGCTGCAACCGAACTATGCGCTTGACAGCATCATGACTGCGCCGAATCTGCGAGCCCATTGAGTCCGTTAAGAAAAAGGAAAGGCACCTGTTTTTTAACGATTTATTAAGATTTATGCAGGTGCAGAAACGCAAGCGGGCGCGTATGAAACATACGCGCCCGATGCCGTCGGGAGGGGCCGCGAGGCCGATTTTCAGGTGGTTTTCGCCCGAAGTCGCGTGGCGATCAGACCGCCGACAGCGCCTTGACGCGCGAGGACAGGCGCGAGACTTTCCGCGCTGCAGTATTCTTGTGGACGACGCCTTTGGTCACGCCGCGCATCAGTTCGGGCTGGGCGTTCTTGAGAGCCTCTTTTGCAGCCTCTGCATCGCCCGAAGCGATCGCTTCTTCGACTTTGCGCAGATAGGTGCGGATGCGCGAGCGACGGGCCTTGTTGATGTCGGTGCGCTGCTCGATCTGACGGGCGCGTTTTTTGGACTGGGGCGTATTGGCCATGTTCTTTGTTCCTTAGCGGGTCTTTTTTCGCGTTTCGTTTGCGCAAAAGACCCAAGGCACCGTCCCCGGAAGGGACAGCCATGATTCTTGCCTAAGCGGGCCCACGCGCATGTAGCGAGGGCCTATAGGCCAGCCCGCGCGAAAAGGAAACCCCTGATCGCCGGTTCAGGTCAACGATCGCGGAACTGCGCCTCGCGCTTTTCGAGGAAGGCGGCCATGCCCTCTTTCTGGTCCTCGGTCGCGAACAGCGCATGAAAGGCGCGGCGTTCGAACAGCAGCCCCTCGCGCAGGGTCGTCTCATAGGCGCGGTTGACGGCCTCCTTGACGGTCTTGGTCGCGACCTGCGATTTCTCGGCGATCTTGCGGGCGGCTGACAGGGCCTCGGGGATCAGCTTGGCGGTGGGGACGACGCGGCTGACAAGGCCGGAACGTTCGGCTTCGGCGGCATCCATGAAGCGGCCGGTCAGGTTCATGTCCATCGCCTTGGATTTGCCGATCAGCCGTGTCAGGCGCTGCGTGCCGCCGATGCCCGCGACCACGCCCAGATTGATCTCGGGCTGGCCGAACTTGGCGTTTTCCGCGCAGATGATAAAGTCGCAGACCATGGCCAGCTCGCAGCCGCCGCCCAGAGCATAGCCGCTGACGGCCGCGATGATGGGTTTGCGGACCCGGCTGATCGCCTCGATCTGCGGGCCAAAGAGGTCGGCTTCATAGACCTCGACATAGGTTTTCGTGGACATCTCCTTGATGTCGGCCCCGGCGGCAAAGGCCTTTTCGCTGCCGGTCAGCACGATGCAGCGGACCTTGTCGTTCTGGTCGGCCTCGACCAGCGCGGTCGACAGCTCATCCAGAAGCGTGGCGTTCAGCGCATTCAGCGCCTCGGGGCGGTTCAGCCGGATCAGGGCGACCTCATCCTCGATTTCCACGATGATGGTTTCGTAAGCCATGGGCCTTGGACCTCGTTGCCAATGTCATTGGTCGGGACCCTAGCAGTTCGCGCGGCGGGAATCCAAGGTCTCAGCGCTGGCAGGCCGGGCAGTAGAAGCTGGAGCGCGCCGATTGCACGATTCGCAGCACTGTGCCCCCGCAGCCCTCGCGCAGGCAGGGCTGGCCCGCGCGGTCATAGACGCGGAAGCTGTGCTGGAAATAGCCCAGCTCGCCCGAGGCCTGCCGGTGGTCGCGCAGGGATGAGCCGCCCGCCGCGATGGCGTCGGCCAGCACGTCGCGGATATGGCCCACCAGCGCGGCAATGCGGGCAGAGCCGATGCGGCCCGCCGCCCGGCGCGGGTC
This sequence comes from Paracoccus sp. (in: a-proteobacteria), assembly GCF_046289755.1. Taxonomy (GTDB): domain Bacteria; phylum Pseudomonadota; class Alphaproteobacteria; order Rhodobacterales; family Rhodobacteraceae; genus Paracoccus. Next base: position 24,738 of record NZ_JBKBVD010000017.1, read on the forward strand.
GATGCCCGCGCGGAACAGGGATTCGCTGACATAGATATTGCCCAGCCCCGCCACGATGCGCTGATCCAGCAGCGCCTGTTTCACCGGCGCGCGCCGCCCGTCAAAGGCCGCGCCGAGATAGGCGGCGTCAAAGACCGGGTCGAACGGCTCCGGCCCCAGATGATCCAGCAGCGGGTGGCTGGCGCCCTCGCGGATCAGATCGACCATGCCAAAGCGGCGCGCGTCGTTGAAGGTGATGGTCGTGCCCGCATCGGTCGTCAGCACGACATGATCATGGCGCGGATAGATGCCGGGGTCGCGGTGAAACTGACCCTGCGACGCGCTTTCGACCAGCATCCGGCCCGACATGCCCAGATGCCACAGCACCGTGCCGCCCCGGTCCAGATCGGCCAGCAGATATTTCGACCGGCGGCGCAGCGCCGTCACCCGCGCGCCGGTCAGCACCTGCACCAGATCGACCGGCAGCGGCCAGCGCAGATCGGGGCGGCGGGCCTCGGCGCGCGCGATGCGGGCGCCCTCCAGATGGGGCAGCAGGCCCCGGCGGACGGTCTCGACTTCTGGCAGTTCTGGCAATTCCGTCCCTTTCGTCGCATTGTGCCCGTCGCGTGGCCCGGTCATTGTGCCGGACGCGGGCCGGACTTATCTGGCAACCCACAAGGTAAACGGCAAGCGCGATGACGGATAACAGACAGACCCATTTCGGCTTTCAGACCGTGGACGAGGACGCCAAGGCCGGGATGGTGCATGGCGTCTTTTCCAGCGTCGCCTCGCGCTATGACCTGATGAACGACCTGATGAGCGGCGGTGTCCACCGGCTGTGGAAAGCCGCGCTGATGGACTGGCTGGCGCCGCGCAGCGGCCAGCACCTGCTGGATGTGGCGGGCGGGACCGGCGATGTGGCATTCCGCTTTCTGGACCGGGCGCCGGGCGCGCGCGTGACCGTCTGTGACATGACCGCGCCCATGCTGATCGCAGGCCGCGCCCGCCCCGAGGCGGTGGAGCGCGCCGACCGGCTGGCCTGGGTCACGGGCGACGCGATGGCGCTGCCTTTCGCGGATAACAGCTTTGACCGCTATACGATCAGCTTTGGCATCCGCAACGTCACCCGCATTCCCGATGCGCTGGCCGAGGCTTACCGCGTGCTGCGCCCCGGCGGGCGGCTGGTCGTGCTGGAATTCAGCCAGATCCCGGTGCCTGCCGCGCAATGGGCCTATGACCGCTACAGCTTCAACGTCATCCCGGCGCTGGGGCAGGCGGTGACGGGCGACCGCGACAGCTATCAGTATCTGGTCGAATCGATCCGCAGCTTTCCCGATCAGGAGGCCTTTGCCCAGATGATCCGCGAGGCAGGCTTTGGCCGGGTGCAATGGCGCAACCTGTCGATGGGCATTGCCGCGCTGCATTCAGGCTGGAAGCTTTAGGCGATGCGCGGCCCCCACAACATCCTGCGCCTGATCCGCACCGGCGCCACGTTCGAGCGCACCGGCGCCATGGCCGCCGTGCTGGACGCCGTCGATGCGCCGATCCGGCTGCGGCTGGCGGCGCGGGTGATGGGCTGGCCGTTCCGCTGGCTGGGCTACAAGGGCGATCCGGACCTGCCGCCGATCACGCGGGCGATTACCGCGCTGGGGCCGGCCTATATCAAGTTCGGCCAGATCCTGTCGACGCGCGCCGATGTGGTCGGCCCCGAGATGGCGGGCCAGCTGCGCATGTTGCAGGACCGGCTGCCGCCCTTTGACACGGCCATCGCCAGGCAGGTGATCGCGTCTGAACTGCGCGCCCCGGTGGATGAGCTGTTTTCGGAATTTTCCGAACCCGTCGCGGCGGCCTCGATCGCGCAGGTCCACCGCGCGCGGGTGCGCGAGACGGGCCGTGAGGTCGCGGTCAAGGTCGTGCGCCCCGGCATCGGCGCGGCCTTCAGCCGCGACATCGACGCCTTTCATTTCGGCGCCCGGATGATCGAGATGATCTCTCCGGGCACGCGCCGGTTGCGGCCCCGCGATGTGGTCACCCATTTCGAGCAGACCGTGACCGGCGAGCAGGATCTGCGGCTGGAGGCGGCGGCGGCCTCTGAATTCGCGGAAAATACGGGCGGCGACGGGGGGCTTCAGATCCCGATGCCGCATTGGGCGCTGTCCTCGCGCCGGGTGCTGACCGCGGACTGGGCCGAGGGCCTGCCGATGGGCGACCGCGCGGCGCTGATTGCGGCGGGGCATGACACGACCCAGCTGGCGCGCCGGGTGATCCAGCTGTTCCTGTCCCACGCCCTGCGCGACGGGTTCTTTCATGCCGACATGCATCACGGCAACCTCAAGGTGGCCGCGAATGGCGACATCATCGCCTATGATTTCGGCATCATGGGCGAGATCGACGAATATACGCGCCGCGTCTATGCCCAGATCCTGTATGGGTTCATCCAGCGCGATTACCGGCTGGTGGCGCGGGTGCATTTCGAGGCGGGCTATGTGCCGCGCGACCGTGACGAGGCGGCCTTTGCCCGCGCCCTGCGCGCCGTGGGAGAGCCGATCTTTGGTGCCGATGCCAGCCGCATCTCGATGGGCAACCTGCTGTCCTATCTGTTCGAGGTGACCGAGCGTTTCGGCATGCCGACCCGGACCGAGCTGATCCTGCTGCAGCGCACCATGGTGGTGGTCGAGGGGGTGGCGCGGTCGATCGACCCGCAGCTGAACATCTGGGATGCGGCCAAGCCGGTCGTGTCGGACTATATCAAGGCGGGCATCGGCCCCAAGGCCGCCGTCCGCGATCTGACGCAGCTGGTGCAGACGGTCAGCCGCTATGGCCCGCTGCTGCCGCGCATCGTCGAGCAGGCGCTGTGGGAAAAAGCCCATCCCGAAGAGGTCAAGCCGCGTGTCATCCGACGCCGCGGCACGGCTGCGCTGTGGCTGGTGGGCGGGCTGTCGCTGGCTGTGGGCGCCGCGATCGGGCTGGCGCTGTAGCGCGTCAGAAGCAGATGATTTCCGCCTCGGCCTCGGCCCGGCGCAGTTCGGCCACGGTTTCCGTCAGCTGTGGCATGCCCCGGAACATGCCCGAGCGTTCGCCCGTGGTCTGGCGCATGCGCAGGATGGTTTCTGCGCCGACATAGCCGTCATAGGGCAGCACCTCGGCGATGCGGTCGATGGCGCAGGCGCAGCGGTCCAGCATCTCGCGGGTCTGGCCGTTCGTGGCCATGCAGGTGAAGACATATTCGGCCCGCGCGCTGGTCGGGTAGTCGTTCACGGCCTGGGCCTGGGCGGGCGCGGTCAGCAGCGTCAGCGCGGCGGTGAGGGCCAGCGGGGGCCAGCCCCCGCACCCCCGGGATATTTTTCCAAGGCAAAGGGGAAGGCCGTTCATTCCAGCACCAGATGGTTGCGATAGCCGGGGACGGTTGCGGTCTCGGCGCGCAGCTCGCGGATGGGTCCGGTGGGGTTGACCATCACGAAGGTCAGGGTCAGGTCGCGGAAGCCCTGCATGCGGTCGGCGTTCGGATCATCGGCAAAGGGGGTGAAGGTTGCCGTCAGTGCGTCACTCTGGCGGGCGAGGTCGCCGCTGCGGAACAGGGCGTCTTTCATCCGGTTGCGGATGTAATGCGGGCTGCCGCCGGTCAGGGCCGCCATGTCGCGGGCGGTCTGTTCCAGAAAGAAGGTCAGGACCGGGTCGCCGCCCGAGATCGGAAAGGGGCCGATGCGCCGGTCGCGGGCCTCGGTGGTCTGGGTCAGTTGCAGCACCGGCTGGTTGTCGGAGGGGTCGATGGTCTCGGTCAGCGCCACCTGTCCACCGGCGACAGGGCGGAAGCCTTCGGTGGCAGGGCCCTCGACCGTCATTTGCCAGGTCAGCGTCTGGTCGCCCAGATTCCACGGCCCGCGTTCGGCAAAGACCGCATCGCCCGCCTCGCCGGCGATGGCGGCTTGCGGCGCGGCAAGCCCCAGCAGGACCGCGCAGGCGGCCCCCAGAATGGCGCGTCTCATGGCGCGTCTCATGGCGATCTCCCCTCGCGTGAATGCTCCGATGCCCATGATGCGCCCGGCGGGGGGCGGCGCAAGCCCTGCCTTGGTGTGCATCAGCCCTTGGTCTTAGGTCAGCAGCCGCGCCAGTGTCTCGGCCAGTTCGGACGGGTGGACCGGCTTTTCCAGCAGGTGCACGTCCATTGCCGCGCAGGTGCGGGCGATGTCGGGGTCGCGATGGGCGGTCACCATCACCGCAGGCACGGGCCGGTCCGAGGCGCCGCGCAGCGCCTCGATCGCGGCGGTGCCGGTATCGCCGTTTTCGAGGTGATAGTCGGCGATGATCACGTCGGGCGGCTCGTCGCCCATGGTGGCCAGCGCCTCGGCGGTGCCGCCGGCAAGGCGGGGCACCATGCCCAGCCGGTCGCGCAGGATCAGGTCATAGGCGCGGCGCATCTCGGCATCGTTTTCGACCACCAGCGCCACGCGCCCCCGCAGCCCCTGAAGGGCCGCGTCAGCGGGGCGGGGGAGGGGGGCGCCTGCGCCATTGACGAGGGGCAGGCCGACGCGGAAGACCGTGCCGCGCATCGCCTCGGAGCTGAGGCTGATCGGGTGGCCCAGCTTGTTGCAGGCGCGGCGCACGATCGACAGGCCAAGCCCCATGCCGGGCACGCCCGCGTCATTTCCGAGGCGCTGAAATTCGTCGAAGATCCGGTTCCGGTCGACCGCCGGAATGCCCATGCCCGTGTCGCAGACGGTCAGCCAGCACATGCCCCCGCGACGTCGGGCGCCCACCGCGACCCCGCCGCGATGGGTGTATTTGATCGCGTTCGAGACGAGATTCTGTGCAATCCGCCGCAGAAAGACCGGATCACTTTCCACCACGGCCTGTGTCGGCATGAAGCGCAGCCTGAGGCCCTTGGCCTCGGCCATGGGAATGAACTCGGCCGAGAGGCGGCGGAACAGGTCCCCCAACGGCACCGGCTGGCGGTTGAACTCGATCCGCTGGCTGTCGAGCCGCGAGATGTCCAGAACCGCGTGCATCAGCTGTTCGACCGATTCGAAGGCGCCCGACAGACGGTCGGTCAGCTCGGTCTGATCCGCCGTCATTTCGGTGTCGGTGAGGGCCGCCAGAAACAGCCGTGCCGCGGACAGGGGTTGCAGCAGGTCGTGGCTGGCCGCGCGCAGGAACCGGGTTTTCGAGCGGTTGGCCTCTTCCGCGGCGGCGCGGGCGACGGCCAGTTCGCGGTTTTTCTGCGACAGATCGGCCATGGCGCGTTCCAGCTCGCGGCGGCGGGCCTGAACCTCTTGCTCCAGTGCCACGGCGGCCTGAAACATCGACCAGGCCGAGCCGCGAGATTCCTCCAGCCGGTCGATCCGGTCGATCAGGACGCGGCTGATCCGGTCCAGCTTTTCGATCTGCCGCTGTGGCGGGTCGTCGTCGCGCAGCATCAGGCGGCCCCGGCGCTGGCTGGGGCGCTGACTGGGGCGGCGGGGTCCATGAAGGCCAGCCCCACGAAGGTCTGGTTCACATGCATGCCGCTGTGCTGTTCGCCATAGGTGTTGAAGCCCGCGACCCGGTAGCGGGCGTAGATCTGCGACATCTGGTCGGCCAGCCCCTCGCGCTCCAGCGCAAGGCGGCGCAGGATGCAGTCGAAGGCCAGCACCATCAGCGGCGGGCGGGGCAGGGCGGCCAGCGCCTCGGCCATGCCCTGGGTCAGGTCGTCGGCGCGGCCAAGGGTCAGGACGGTGCCGGTGTCGATGGCCGACATCAGCGACAGACCGCCATCCTCGGTCACGGCGCTGATCGCGCGGACATGGTGGCGCCGCCCCATGCGCAGCAGCAGCGGGTGGCGCGCGAAATCGGCGGGGGTCAGGGCGTGTCGCGCAATCCCGGTCAGGCGGGCATATTCATCCGCCGCCGGTTCGGCGTTCAGTTCCAGAATCCGACGCTTTTCGGGGATCGCTGCCGTGACGACGGCGCGGGTGTCGGTCGGGCTGAAATGGGCGAATGTGATCTCGCTGACGGCCAGATCGGTTTCGACCAGCACGAACACTGCCGCGTCGGAATGGACCTGGCCCTGGGCCAGCAGCGAGGTTTCGCGGAAATCCAGCCCGTCGCCCGCCGAGCCACCCAGAACCGGGACCGAGGGCAGCGCCGCGTCCAGCGCCGCGACCAGAACATCCTCTTGTCCCGCCATGCCATCGACCAGCAGCAGACCAAACAGCGACCGTTGCGGATCACCCGCAAACTGGTGATGCAGGCGGCGCAACTGCGCCATCCAGTCTGACACCGGCAGCGCGGGCAGATCGACCAGCGTGCAGGCGGCGGCGCGGAAATGGCAGGCCGGGAACCCCAGCGCCACGACGCTGTCCGAGGCATATCCCGCAGGCCCGATCTCGCCCGCGGATGAGCAGCCGGTGATGACACAATCAGGTGGCAGGCCGGACCTGAGCTCGGCCGACAGTTGCGCAAGCGCGTCGCCCTCGGCCCCGAAGATCAGGACGAGGGCGGGATTTACGGCGCGCAGGCCGGCCAGCAAGGTCGGAACCATCCCGGTTCCGCCGCGGTCGGCCTGCACGGCCACCGGCCCGACGGTGCCCTCCTTCACCTCCGGGCCGGTATTCATCAACCGGCCTCGAACAGCCGGATCGAATTCGCCAGCAACACCGCCTGCGTGCGGCGGCGTGCGTTGATCTTGGACATGATCGCCGTGATATGCGTCTTCACGGTGGCCTCGGCGATCGACAGATCGTAGCTGATTTCCTTGTTCGCCTTGCCCTGACAGATCAGCCGCAGGATCTTCATCTGCTGCGGTGTCAGCGAAGCAAAGCGGCGCGCCAGTTCGGCCCGCGCCTCGCCCTCGGCGCCGGCTTCGGCGGGCTCATACCCCTCGGGGGTGACCAGCTCGCCCTCCCACATGCGGCGCAGGCTGTCGACCAGCGCCTCTCGCGACAGGGATTTGCTGATATAGCCCTGCGCCCCCGCCGCCATCGCGGTCGAGATCATGGCGCCTTCCAGATCGGCGGAGATCATCGTGATCGGCACGTTCGGCAACTGGCGGCGCAGCGTCACGATGCCCTCGGCGCCGCGTGCGTCGGGCAGGTTCAGGTCCAGAATCACGGCATCGGGTGCGCCCTGATTGCGGATCTGTTCCAGCGCCGCGCCAAGCGTGCGCGCGGTGCGGACGTTTTTCAGCCCAAAGCTGATCTTCAGCGTCAATGCGAGGGCGTCGCACATCAGCGGATGGTCATCGACGATCAGGATCTCGCGGACCTGATCGGCGGATGGTCGCTGTGACGACGCCGGGCGCGCCTGAGTGGCGGCTGCGGTCATGGCTTTCCTCCCTGAATTTAGCAGTGACGCGCCAACCCCCTCGCGGGCGCCTCAGAGCAAAGAGTTTACGGCGCCCCGCGAACAAAGCAAGCCCTCAACTGCGACCAAAGTACCACGGCCATGCGATTGTGGGGCGCCCGCCCGCGTGTCACCTTGTTACCGGGGCACAGGAGGAGATTGCCATGATGTTGACCCGCAGGCGCGGACTGATGGCGGCGATGGTGGCGGGCCTTGGCCTGATGCTGGCCGCTGTCCCCGCGCTGTCAGATGACGCCGGACCGTTGCCGTCTGTCACGATCGGCGTGCAGGAAAATGGGACAGTCAACTGGGAGTTGCAGGCGATTCGCGACCGGGGGCTGGATCACGCCAATGGATTCCGGCTGGAGGTGCTGGGACTGGCGGGGTCGCAGGCCACGCAGATCGCCATGCAGGGCGGGCAGGTCGATGTCATCGTGTCCGACTGGCTGTGGGTCGCCATGCAGCGCGGCGCCGGGGCGCCGTTCACGTTCTGGCCTTACTCGACCGCAGTGGGCGCGGTGGTCGTTCCTGCCGACAGCCCGGCGCAGTCGCTGAGCGATCTCGAAGGGCAGGCGATCGGGATCGCGGGCGGGCCGCTGGACAAAAGCTGGCTGATCCTGCGCGCATGGCACCGGCAAGAGACCGGGCGCGATCTGGCCGATGTGACGCAACAGGTCTATGGCGCGCCGCCGATCATCCAGAACGCCGCCGAGACGGGCGAGGTCGCGGGCGCCATCAATTTCTGGCATTTTCTGGCCAAGATGCAGGCGGGGGGAATGCGCGAACTGGTCAGCGTCGCGGACGCAGCCACCGGGCTGGGGCTGGATCCGGCCACCCCGCTTCTGGGCTATGTGATGCGCGACAGCTGGGTGCAGGCGAACCCGGCGCTGGCGCAGGGTCTGGCCCGCGCGTCGCGGCAGGCCAAGGATCTGCTGGCTGAGGATGATGAGGCATGGGCCGCGCTGCGCCCGATGATGAACGCCGGGACAGATGCCGAATTTCAGGCTCTGCGTGCGGGCTGGCTGGCGGGCACGCCGCCCGAAGGGCCGGTCGATGCCGCAGATGCGGCGGCGCTGTTTGCGCTGATGGCCGAACTGGGCGGGGACGAGTTGACCGGCGGTCTGACCGAGCTGCCCGAGGGGTTGTTCTGGTCCGGTGAATAGGCGTTCCAACCCTCTGCCCAACCCTCTGCGCCATCCCGGTCTGATCCCCGGCACCCTGTCTCTGCTGGCGCTGCTGGTGCTGTGGGTCGTGTCGGCCGAGCTGGCGGACAATGCCCGGCGCATGCCCTCGCCGCTTGTGGTGGCGGGGCGGATGCAGGCGCTGGCGGCCAGCGGAGAGCTGTGGTTTCACGCGGGCATGACGCTGATGCGGGTGCTGGCGGCCTTTGTGATCGCGATGGTGCTGGGCACGGCGCTGGGGCTGTGGATGGGCCGGTCGCGGGGTGCAGATCACTGGCTGAACCCGACGCTGGTGATCTTGCTGAACATCCCGGCGCTGGTGGTGATCGTGCTGTGCTATATCTGGGTCGGGCTGAACGAGACGGCGGCAATTCTGGCCGTGTCGCTGAACAAGATCCCGCTGGTGACGGTCATGCTGCGCGAGGGCAGCCGCGCCCTGCGCCCCGATCTGGACGAAATGGCGCGCGCCTTCCGCATGACGCCCGTGGCACGTTTGCGCCATGTGATGCTGCCGCAGCTTGCGCCCCATATCGCGGCGGCGGCGCGGGCGGGGATCTCGCTGATCTGGAAAATCGTGCTGGTGGTCGAATTTCTGGGCCGCTCGAACGGGGTCGGCTTTAAGATCCATCTGCTGTTTTCCAGCTTTGACGTGGCGGGGGTGCTGGCATGGGCGCTGGCCTTTGTGGCGGTGATGCTGGCCATCGACCTGTTCATCCTGCGCCCGTGGGAGGGCCGCGCATCGCGCTGGCGTCGCGATGAGGCTTGATCTGCGGTGGAAATCCTTTGGCGCGCGCCCGGTTCTGGGGCCCTTGTCGCTGTCGGTCACGCGGGGGCAGCGGGTGGCGGTGCTGGGGCCATCGGGGATCGGCAAATCGACCCTGTTGCGGATACTGGCGGGGCTGGATGCCCGGTTCGAGGGGCGGCTGACCGGCGCCGACCGGCTGGCGCTGGTGTTTCAGGAGCCGACGCTGCTGCCATGGCGCAATGCGGTGGCGAATATCACCCTGACCACCGGGGCCACGCGCGACCGCGCACGCGCGCTGATGGCCGAGGTGGGGCTTTCGGGGCACGAGGATCAGTTTCCCCGGCAGATGTCGCTTGGCCAGCAGCGCCGCCTGTCGCTGGCCCGCGCCTTTGCGGCCTCGCCCGATATTCTGCTGATGGACGAGCCCTTTGCCAGTCTGGATGCCGACACGGCGGCGCGGATGCTGGATCTGACCGACGCGCTGCTGACCCGCAGCGGCGCCGGGCTGATCCTTGTCACCCATGACCCGTCCGAGGGGCTGCGGCTTGGCGCGCGGCCCCTGCACCTGTCAGGCAGTCCGGCGGTGCTGACGGATCAGCCGCTGACCTGATCGAAGCTCTCGTCCCAGATATTGCCGTTCGTATCCTCGACATGGACATGGATCGGCTGGCCATTGGGCTGGTAGGCAAAGCGGAACACGGGGTCTTCGCTGATCGAGATGCCCGCGCTCATGGTGAACAGGGTCTCATCGCCCTGCCGCACCTCCAGCCGGTCGATGAAATGCGCGGGGATCGGTAGCAGCGTCAGCTGATCGCGTTGCAGCCCTGAGAAATTGGGGTGCCGGATCATCAGCGTGCCGATCTGGCGGCCATCTTCGCCCCCCTCCTCGGTGCTGCTGCGCCAGCGCATCTGGCCCATCAACTGCCGCACCTCGGCCATGTCGCGGCCCGGCGGGGCGGAACAGCCGCCCGCCGCCCTGACGAAGCGCCCGGCCATGATGGGATTGCCATCCTCCAGCGTTGCAATGGCGCGCACGCCGGAATAGCCGTCCACGCGGACCCGGACCTCGAAATCCAGCGGCATCAGCGCGGGGCCGAATTCGTATTCGGCGGCCACCGGGGCGGGGTTTTCGTCGATGATCAGGCTGAGGGCCGTCAGCGGCGGCGCATCGGCGGCTTGCGTGATATGGACCGGCACAATCGCGGCCTCATGGGCGCGGAAGGGGGCGGTCAGCTCCAGCACGCCCGCATCCTGTGGCGGCTCGGCATCCAGCCCGATGACCGAGACGCGCAGGTCATCCCATGTGGGCGAGGGCAGTAGCGGGTTGTCCTGCGCCCATGCGGGCGCGGTCAGCAGGCAGAGGGCAGAAATCAGCAGAACGCGCATCGGTTATCCTCCCTTGGACATCCTCCGATAGGTAAAATCAGTGGTCTGGTCGGCCGCATCCGCCTCGGCGCGGGCGACGACCTGCGCATGCAGGGCCGATTTGGAACAGACCGGATCGGTCGCCCGAGCGTCCCCTGCCAGCGCCATGGCCTGACAGCGGCAGCCGCCGAAATCGACGGTCTTGCGTTCGCAGCTTTGGCAGGGCTGGGGCATCCATGCGGTGCCGCGGAATGCGTTGAAGCTGTCGGACAGGTGCCAGATGTCGGACAGGCTGCGGGTCTGCACATTCTCGAACCGCATCCAGCCGATGGATTGCGCGGCGTGGCAGGGCAGCACGGTGCCGTCCGGCCCGACATTGAGGCCGGTCGAGCCCCAGCCCCCCATGCAGGCCTTGGGATAGATCGCGTGATGGTCGGCGGGCACATAGTCGATGACCATGCGGCCCCGCAGGCGGATGCGGCCCTTGTTCACAATCTGGCGGGCAAAGGCCGCCTGTTCGCGCGTGGGCATCAGCGCCGCGCGGTTCAGGTCGGCCCAACCGTGGAACTGCACCGTCGCCACCTCGATCCGCCGGGCGCCCAGGGTTTCGGCCAGGTCCAGCATGTCGGGCAAGCGTTCCATGTTCTGCCTGTGCACGACGGCGTTGATGGTCAGCGGAAAGCCGATTTCCGTGACCCATTCGGCAAAGGCCATCTTTTTGTCCCACGAGCCCTGATGCCCGCTGATCCGGTCGGCCATGTCGGGGCGGATGCCCTGCAGCGACAGCTGCACATGATCGACGCCGGCGCGGTCCAGCTCTTCCAGCCGCGCCCGCGTGATGCCGATGCCCGAGGTGATCAGGTTCACATACAGCCCCGCATCCCGCGCATGGCCCACGATCTGCGCCAGATCGCGCCGCGCGCCCGGTTCACCGCCCGAGATATGGACCTGCAGCACGCCCAGGGCCGCCGCCTCGTGGAACACGCGGCCCCAGTCATCGGCGCTGATCTCGGACGCGGCGCGGACCAGTTCGACCGGATTGCTGCAATAGGGGCAGGCCAGCGGGCAGCGATGCGTCACCTCGGCCAGCATCGCCATCGGCAGGCCGGGGGTGACGAGATTGCCGTCCAGATCGCGGGGCTGGGGGGCCAGATCCTTCATGCCGCCCCCCGCAGAAACACCATGCGGCGTTCGATCAGCCCGGTCAGGAAATCGCGCACATCGCCCGCGATCTGATCCTCGGGGGCGTTATAGCGGGCGGCGAGGCTTGCGGTGATCGCGCCCATGCTGCGCGCGCCGTCCAGTTCCGACAGGATCGCATCGCCGATGGCATCCAGTTGCAGCGCGCGTTCGGGCGCCTGCAACACGCGGATGCCCCGCACGCGGTCGGTGTCCAGCCGCACGCCGCGCGGCAGATAGGGGATGTCACCGGGCGCGATCAGCGGGGTCATGGCAGCATCCCCTCGCCCGGTTGCCATGCGCCGGGGGGGCGGTGCTCCTCGACATAGCCGTGCCACAGCGCGTCCAGCTGCGCCCACAGGACATCGGTCTTGAAGGTCAGCGCCGCCGCCGCCGCATTCTGTTTTTCCAGCGTATTGGCGTGGGTCAGCACATAATCGAGGCCGAATTTCACATCCTCGGGCGCTTCGGTCAGGCGCTTTCGGAAATAGGACAGGCTGGCGTCATCGGCGAAATCGTAATGCTTCAGCAGCCCCTCGATCCGCTGCGCATGGATGCGGGGCGCGAACAGCTCGGTCAGCGAGGCCGCGACCGCATCCAGCAGCGGCATCTCGCGGACGAACCGCACATAGGCGTCCACGGCGAAACGCGTCGCGGGCATGATGCCCTGACCGCTGGCGACATAATCCGGGTCCAGCCCCACCGCACGGGCCAGCGCCAGCCAGCGCCGGATGCCGCCGCCCTCGGCCGTGCCGCCGTCGTGATCCTCGATCCGCTTGCGCCATGCGCGACGCAGGTCAGGGTCTTCGACGCGCGACATGAAGGCCGCGTCTTTCATCGGAATGCGCGACTGATACATCCAGCGGTTGATGACCCATGCCCGAACCTCGTCCGGGGTGCAGGCGCCGCCATGCAGGCGGGCGTGAAAGGGGTGGCGGTCGTGATAGCGTTCGGCGCCGATGGCACGCAGGCGGGCCTCGAAATCGTCGCGCGATTGGGGGGCGTCGTGGATGTCCTTCACAGCGAAATCTCCATGCCGTCGCGGGCGATCTGCCAGCCTGCCGCCCGCGCCTGTGCCGCCTGAGGGCTGGCCGGATCGGTCAGCGGGTTCGAGTTGTTCATATGCACGAACACACGCATCCCGATGGTCAGGGGTGCCAGTGCGGCCATGGTCTGCGTCACCGGCATATGGCCCATGCGGCGGCCCGTCTTGGCGCCCAGACCCATGCGGATCATCTCGTCATCATCCCACAATGTGCCGTCGAAGAACAGCGCATCGGCGCCGTCGATCCGCGCCGACAGCCAGTGGGGCATGTCGGCGCAGCCGGGGATATACAGCGCCCGGCGGCCATTCGCGCGCAGTTCCACCCCCACGGTCGTCTCGCCCAGCAGCCCCGTCTCGACCACGGCACCCTCCTGATACAGCGGCACCTTGCCGGGCACGGCGAACAGCACGGCCTCCAGCCCCGGCGCCAGCGTCACGGTCTGGTCCAGTGCAATCTCGCGGCGGGCGACCAGATCGGGCCGCAGCGCGCCCAGCATCGGGTTTTCGGCCAGCACGCGATGGATCGCGGGCGTGGCGAACAGATCAAAGGGCTGGCTTTCGCGCAGGGTCAGCAGACCCGCCACATGGTCGATATCGCCATTCGTCACCAGCACCGACCGCAACGGCATTTCGCGCAGCCCGGTCGGGTGCAGCGCGGGCGTGGCGGCCAGTTGCACCCGGATATCGGGCGAGGCGTTCAGCACCGCCCAGTCGCGCCCGTTGGCACTGACCGCGACCGAGCTTTGCGTCAGCGACGGAATACGCCCGGCACGGGCCGCGTCACAATTGCCGCAGCCGCAGTTCCATTGCGGCAGGCCGCCGCCCGCCGCAGCCCCCAGAATGATGATCCGCATATGCCCTGCCCTGACGCAAAGGCCCCGCCCGAGAACATCGGACGGGGCCGTTCCACTTCCGGTCTGTCCGTGTTCAGAACAGGACGGGTTCGTCCTCGGCCGGGGCGTACATGTTGATCTCCATGCCGCAGGCGATTTCTGTCAGAATTGGTTTGGTCCAGGCCATGTGGTTCCTCCTGTCATAGCCGTCGCGCCCTCATGCGACTGGCGTTCAGTGTAGATCGAAGGCAGGATGAATCAACCAGACAAAGGTCGCAGCATCCTGCCCATGCTGGGGCGCATATGGTTAACGGGAGGGGGCGGCATATGTTCCATCTGATCCTGACCGCCTGTCTTGCCGGTCCGGCACCTGATTGCGCGCCGGTTCTGCTGCCGCAGGGCGATGCGCCTGATCAGGCGCGCTGCGAGGCCGGTGCGGATGCGATTGCCCGCGACTGGCTGGCCGGGCACCCGGATCTGGTCGGGGATGGCGTGGCGTGCCGCGCGAACACCGACCTGCCTGCCGCCGATCTGCGCGAACTGGCGCCGGGCGTGCATGTCCATTTCGGCCAGATCGCGCAGATGGAGACCTCGCCCGACGGGCGCATCGCCAATCTGGGCGTGGTGATCGGCGAGCAGGTGGCGGTGATCGACGCGGGCGTCTCGCGGGCCGAGGGGCAGGCGCTGTATGTCGCGCTGCGCCGCCTGACCGACCGGCCCGTCAGCCATGTGATCCTGACGCATCTGCATCCCGACCATATTCTGGGCGCCTCGGTCATGGCCGAGGCCGGGGCAGAGATCGTCGCCCATGCTGCGCTGCCTGCCGCGCTGGAGGCGCGCGGCCCGGTCTATCTGGACAATATCCGGCAGCTTTACCCGCCCACCGAATGGATCGGCACGCAGATCGTGCTGCCCGATCAGCTGGTCGGGAATCGCGCGCAGATCGACCTTGGCGGGCGCGAACTGCGGCTGACGGCCTTCGGTCCTGCCCATACCGACAGCGATCTGACGGTCTTTGACAGCGTCAGCCAGACCCTGTTCACGGGCGATCTGATCTTTCGCGGGCTGACGCCGGTGGTCGACGGATCATTGCGCGGCTGGCTGGACTGGATGGACCGCAAGCCTGATCCGATGCCGCGAATCATCGTTCCGGGGCACGGTCCCGCCGCTGATTCGTGGTCCGAGGCAAACAACGCACAGCACCAGTTTTTGAAAGCGCTTTCGACAGAGGTGGAACGGGCCATCGCAGCAGGGTCGCCGCTGTCCCGTGCGGTGGAAGATGTTGCGAATGCCTTGGATTCCATGAAAGATAGCTGGCAAGAGTTCCCGCAGACGGTGCGCCGCAACGCCACCGCCGCCTACAAGGAACTGGAATGGGAATGAGAAGCGTTTGACAGCCGCTGCCGAATTGACAATTGCTAGCGTTAACGGAGGGCCGCACGGACAAGGCCCGCTCATCTTGGGAGGATGATTTGACCATGAAACTGTTCACGACCGCTGCCGCGATTGCCCTGATTGCCGGAACGGCGCAGGCGCAACTGGTGATCGAACCGGGCAGCGATGACCGCATCAACTGGCAGAGCCTTGAGGATTTCGCGGCCGCCCATGGCGATATTTCCGGGCAGAGCTTCAACATCATGGGCCCGTGGCTGGGCGGCGATCAGGAGCTGTTCGTCTCGGTCATCGCCTATTTCAACGAGGTGACGGGCGCGCAGGCGAACTACTCCGGCTCGGACAGTTTCGAGCAGCAGATCGTGATCGACGCCGAGGCAGGGTCTCCGCCCGATGTGGCCGTGTTCCCGCAGCCGGGTCTGGCCGCCGATCTGGCCGCGCGCGGGCATCTGCGCCCCTTGGCCGAGGGAACCGCCGACTGGCTGCGCGAGAATTACGCGGCAGGCGAAAGCTGGGTCGCGCTTGGCACCTATGCGGGCGCCGACGGGGCCGAGGCGATGTATGCCTTCCCCTACAAGGCCGATGTGAAATCGCTGGTCTGGTATGTGCCCGAGAATTTCGAGGATGCGGGCTATGAGGTGCCCACCACCTATGAAGAGCTGAAGGCCCTGACCGAAGCCATCGCCGAAGAGGGCGAGACGCCCTGGTGCATCGGTCTGGGTTCGGGCGGGGCGACCGGCTGGCCCGCGACGGACTGGGTCGAGGATCTGATGCTGCGCACCGCCACGCCGGAACAGTATGACGCCTGGACCACCAACGAGATGCCGTTCAACGATCCCGCCGTGGTGAATGCGATCGAGGAATTCGGATGGTTCGCCAAGAACCCCGATTTCGTGGCGGGCGGCGTCGGCGCGGTCAGCTCGACCGATTTCCGCGAAAGCCCCAATGGCCTCTTTGCCAGCCCTCCGGCCTGCTACATGCACCGTCAGGCCAGCTTTATCCCGACCTTCTTCCCCGAAGGCACCGAGATCGGGCAGGATGCGGACTTCTTCTATTTCCCGGCACCGGAATCGGGTGATCTGGGGCAGCCTGTGCTGGGCGGCGGCACCATGTTCGCGGTGATGTCCGACAACCCGGCGGCGCAGGCCTTTGTCGAGTTCCTGAAAACCCCGGCGGCGCATGAGGTCTGGATGGCGCAGAGCGGCTTTCTGACCCCGCATACCGGCGCCAACCCCGATGCCTATGGCGATGATACGCTCAAGCGGATGGGGCAGATCCTGCTGGATGCGACCGTGTTCCGCTTTGACGGGTCCGACCTGATGCCGGGCGCGATCGGGGCAGGCTCGTTCTGGACCGGCATGATCGACTTTGTCGGCGGCGCATCGGCGCAGCAGGTAGCCGACCAGATCCAGCAGACCTGGGCGTCGCTGAACTGAGGCAAAAGATTGGCTGCGGCGGGTCGGGGGGCCTGCCGCAGGGGTAACGGACAGTTAGCGGGGTTGAGGGATGGAGCTTTTCTGGCTGGCGATCAGCACGATCGTCATTGGCGTCTTTGGGTGCGTGGCATGGTTCTGGGGCTCGAACTGGGTGCTGGACCGGATCTATCCGGCGCGTGGCCCGAAGGCGGGCGACAATATCCGGCGTGCGAACCAGATCAGGCCGTGGCTGTTTCTGGGCCCGGCGATCCTGTTTCTGTCGATGTATCTGGTCTATCCGGTGATCGACAGCTTCTGGCGATCCCTGCTCAGCGCGAATGGCGCGCGCTTTGTCGGCGCCGACAATTACAGCTGGTTGGCGAGTGACGCGAAATTCCGCGAATCGCTGTTCAACAACATGATGTGGCTGCTGGTCGTGCCGGCGCTGTCCACCGTGTTCGGCCTGCTGGCCGCCCAGCTGACCGACCGGCTGAAATGGGGCAATATCGGCAAATCGCTGATCTTCATGCCGATGGCCATCAGCTTTGTCGGCGCGGGCGTGATCTGGAAATTCATCTACGAATACCGCGCATCCGGGGAAACGCAGATCGGGCTGTTGAACTGGATCGTGACGCAGCTGGGCGGTCAGCCGCAGATCTGGTTGACCCTGCCGGGCTGGAACAGCTTTCTGCTGATGATCGTGCTGGTCTGGATCCAGACCGGGTTTGCCATGGTGATCCTGTCCGCCGCCCTGCGCGGCATCCCCGAGGAAACCATCGAGGCCGCAATTCTGGACGGTGCCAGCCCGCTGCAGGTGTTCTTCAAGATCAAGGTGCCGCAGATCATGGGCACGATCGCCGTCGTCTGGACCACCATCACCATCGTCGTGCTGAAGGTCTTTGACATCGTGTTCGTGATGACCAACGGCCAGTGGGGCACGCAGGTTCTGGCCAACTACATGTATGACTGGTCCTTCCGCGCCAATGACACCGGGCGCGGGTCCGCCATCGCCATCGTGCTGATGCTGCTGGTGACGCCGATCATGGTCTGGAACATCTACAACGCCCGCAAGGAGGTGCGCTGATGGAAGGCATGGCCGGACAGAAATCCTCGCTGACCTGGGCGGTCAATATCGCCGCCTTCCTGCTGGTGCTGCTGTGGACGATCCCCACGCTTGGCCTGTTCGTGTCCTCGTTCCGGGACCGCGACCAGATCTCGACCTCGGGGTGGTGGCAGTCGTTTTCGGGGTCGGAACAGACCGGCTTTGTGCGTTCGGGGACCGCAGGCGATCAGATCGAACGCGACGGGCTGTATGTGATCGAGGGCAGCGCGTTGCAGGGCACGCAGAAGCTGACCAGCTGGGGCACCGGCCCCCGCAACCCGGCGCAATACCAGCCGGGCGAGGTGGCCGATCTGGGGGACGGTGCTTCTCTGACCGTGGCCGAGGACGGCACCTATCAGATCACCTCGGCCCAACCCTTCGAGATGACGCGGGGCGAGCGGATCTTTACCACCACCCTGTCGCCGCCCAGCTTTACCACCGACAATTACAACCGCGTGCTGACGGCGGGCGGGCTGGGCCGGGCCTTCATGAACACGATGACGGTGACGATCCCGGCCACGGTGATCCCGATCCTGATCGCGGCATTTGCGGCCTATGCGCTGGCATGGATGCAGTTTCCGGGCCGCGCGCTGCTGACCGCCGCCGTGGTCGGCCTGCTGGTGGTGCCCTTGCAGGTGGCGCTGATCCCGCTTTTGCGGCTGCACAACGATCTGGGCATCGGCAAGGGCTATCTGGGGATCTGGCTGGCGCATACCGGGTTCGGCCTGCCGCTGGCGATCTATCTGCTGCGCAACTACATGGTCGGCCTGCCGCGCGAGGTGATCGAAAGCGCCCGTGTCGATGGCGCGACCGAGTTCCAGATCTTTCGCCGCATCATCCTGCCGCTGTCTTTCCCGGCACTTGCCAGTTTCGCGATCTTTCAGTTCCTGTGGGTCTGGAACGACCTGCTGGTCGCGACGGTCTTTCTGGGCAACACACGCGAGCAACTGGTGATGACCGGCCTGCTGCGCGAGCTGATGGGATCGCGCGGAGGTGAATGGGAGATCCTTGCAACCTCGGCCTTTATCTCGATAGCCGTGCCCCTGCTGGTGTTCTTTGCCATGCAGAAATACCTGGTCCGCGGATTGCTGGCCGGTTCCGTGAAAGGTGGATGAATTGACTGAAAAGACGATGGATTGGTGGAAGGGCGGGGTGATCTATCAGATCTACCCGCGCAGCTTTCAGGACACGACGGGCAGCGGCACCGGCGATCTGGGCGGCATTGCCCAGAGGCTGCCCTATGTCGCCTCGCTTGGGGTGGATGCGGTCTGGATCTCGCCCTTCTTCACCTCTCCGATGAAGGATTTCGGCTATGATGTCAGCGATTACTGCGGCATCGACCCGATCTTCGGGACGCCCGAGGATTTCGACTGGCTGATCGAAAGCGCCCATGATCAGGGGCTGAAGGTGCTGATTGATCTGGTGCTGTCGCACACCTCGGACCAGCATCCGTGGTTCAAGGAAAGCCGCCTCAGCCGCGACAATGCCAAGGCCGACTGGTATGTCTGGGCCGATCCGAAACCGGACGGCACGCCGCCGAACAACTGGCTGTCGATCTTTGGCGGGTCCGCGTGGCAATGGGACGCGCGGCGCGAGCAGTATTACCTGCACAACTTCCTCAACTCGCAGCCGGACCTGAATTTCCACAATCCGGCGGTGCAGACGGCGCTGCTGGAGGTTGCGAAATTCTGGCTGGAAAAGGGCGTTGACGGCTTCCGGCTGGACACGATCAACTTCTATTTCCACGACGCACAGCTGCGCGACAACCCGCCCTTGGCCAAGGAGTTGCGCCGCGCCGATACCGCGCCCGCCGTGAACCCCTATAACCACCAGAGCCACAAATACAGCAAATCGCAGCCCGAAAATCTGGCCTTTCTGGAACGCTTCCGCCAGGTGATCGAGCCGTTCGGTGCTGTCGTCGTCGGTGAGATCGGCGACAGCGAACGCGGGCTGGAATTGCTGGAGGAATATACCGGCGTGCCGGGCCGGGTGCAGATGTCATATGTGTTCGACTTCCTGTCGGGCGATGACCTGCAAGCGGGCGCCGTGGTCGGCGTGTTCGACCGTCTGCATCAGATCGCGCCCAACTCATGGCCCTGCTGGGCGATGTCGAACCATGACGTCGTGCGCCATATCAGCCGCTGGAACCTGACCGACCCCGCCGCCAAGGCCTATGCGACGGTGCTGATGTGCCTGCGCGGCTCGGTCTGTCTGTATCAGGGCGAGGAACTGGGCCTGCCCGAGGCAGAGCTGAAATTCGAGGATCTGCGCGATCCTTACGGCATCGAATTCTGGCCCGAATTCAAGGGCCGCGACGGCTGCCGGACGCCGATGGTCTGGGATATGGGCGTCAATGGCGGCTTTTCGACCAGTCAGCCGTGGCTGCCGGTGCCGCACACCCATCTGCAACGCACCGTCGTCAGCCAGGAGGCCGACGCGCAGTCGATGCTGCACCATTATCGTTGGGCCATCGGGCTGCGCCGCAAGCACAGCGCGCTGCGGGGTGGCACCATGACCGAGATGCGGTCGGACGGACCCGTTCTGTCCTTCCGCCGCTCGGACAATACACAGAGCCTGCTGATCCGCGCCAACCTGTCCGATGACGAGGTGGGCGGCTTGCAGCCGTGGCAGGTTCAGATCATCGAGGGTTAAGGGGGGATAACTGCATGGCCGAACTAAAACTGACGGGCATCGCCAAGGCCTATGGCGACGTTCAGGTTCTGAGTGACATCAATCTCGACATCACGTCGGGCGAGTTTGTCGTGTTCGTCGGTCCTTCGGGCTGCGGTAAATCGACCCTGCTGCGGATGATCGCGGGGCTGGAACAGATCAGCGGCGGTGAGCTGCAGATCGACGGGCAGGTGGTCAACGACATCCCGCCCAGCCAGCGCGGCATCGCGATGGTGTTTCAGTCCTACGCGCTTTATCCGCACATGAACGTGCGCGACAACATGGCCTTTGCGCTGAAGATCGCGGGCCAGTCCCGCGATCAGATCCGCGAGGCGACCGACCGTGCGGGCCGGATGCTGCAGCTGACGCCCTATCTGGACCGTCTGCCCAAGGCCCTGTCGGGCGGCCAGCGTCAGCGCGTGGCCATCGGACGCGCCATCGTGCGCGACCCCAAGGTCTATCTGTTCGACGAGCCGCTGTCGAACCTCGACGCCGCCTTGCGGGTGGCCACCCGGATCGAGATCGCGCAGCTCAAGGCGTCGATGCCCGACCGCACCATGGTCTATGTCACCCATGACCAGACCGAGGCGATGACCCTGGCCGACCGCATCGTGGTGCTGGCGGGTGGCGGCATCGCGCAGGTCGGCGCGCCGCTGGAACTGTATGAACGCCCTGTCAACGAATTCGTGGCCCAGTTCATCGGCAGCCCGGCGATGAACCTGCTGCCCGGTCGCGTGAAGACCGCAGGCGAGACGACCGTGGTGGCGCTGGACAGCGGGCTTCAGGCCGAGGTGGCCATCCCCACCCGCCCCGGCGACGAAGGCATGGTGGTCAATCTGGGCGTCCGCCCCGAGGATATGATCGAGGCACAGGACGGCGGTCTGTTCGAGGGCGAGGTCGATCTGACCGAAGCATTGGGCGAGGTGACGCTGCTTTATTTCGGCACCAAGGCCGACACCGTGCCGATCATCGCCAAGCTGCCGGGCATTCACCCGCGCCTGAACGGGCGCCGCGTGCGGCTGACCGCCGACCCGCAGGCGCTGCATCTGTTCCATGACGGCAAGTCGCTGCTCTATCGTGACGGGGTCAAGCTGCCGCCCTATCAGCCGCGCCGCATTGCGCCCTCGGGCAGCATGGGCGGGATGCCTGCGCCGCAGCAGGCCGGGGGCGACGGCATCGACGAAGGGGTCATCAAGCCTCAGGGCCCGGTCCGCTAAGATCCGCCCTGCCACCAAAGTCGTGAATTGCGTCGGGGCAAAACTGCGCTAACCTTGGCTGTGGGGGGAAGCCATGACACAGCGCAGCCACGCAGATCTTGTGGCCGAGCAGTCGCAGTCCAAATCCGCGACCTCGGCGCTGACCGCATCCTGGCGGCGGTCGATGCTGAAACACGGTCTGGACCCCGGCGACCACCGCCGCCCCGACCGCCTGTCCGACAGCGAGATCGCGGCACGCCGCCGCGACATGCAGATGTTTCTGGATGTCGCCGCCCCGCAGCTGGACCAGCTTTACAATCTGGTCTGCCTGTCGGGCTGCAATGTGCTGCTGACCGATGCGCAGGGGATTGCGCTGGATCAGCGCGTCTCGGACGGCGATGCCGCCCAGTTCCGGGAATGGGGCCTGTGGACCGGCGCCGACTGGTCCGAGGCCGCGCAGGGCACCAATGGCATCGGCACCTGTCTGGCCGAGGGGCGGCAGGTCACGATCCACCGCGACGAACATTTTCACACGCGCAACACCGCCATGTCCTGTATGGATGCGCCGATCTGGGGCCCCGACGGCCGCCTTGCCGCCGCTTTGGACATCAGCAGCGCGCGGGCCGACCAGACCGAGCGTTTCAACCGCCTGATCGCGGCGCAGGTCGCGCAGACCGCGAAGGCGATCGAGGCCATGTACTTCCGCGCCAGTTTTCCGCAGGCCCGGATCGTGGTTGCGCCCTCGGACATGGCCGATCAGGCGGTGCTGCTGGCGGTGGACAAGGATGATCTGGCCATCGGCGCCACACGTGCCGCCCGCCGCGCGCTGGGGCTGGAACGCGAAGGCGCGCTGCGCCCGCGCCCTGCCGCCGATCTGCTGGGCCGTCAGGATGATCTGTCCGGCTTTGACCGCGCCGAACGCGCCGCCGTGATGCGCGCGCTTGCGCGGGCCGGGGGCAATGTCAGTCAGGCGGCACGGGCGCTGGGGATCGGGCGGGCGACGCTGTATCGGCGCATGTCGCGGCTGGGGATCGGCGACAAGGACAGCAGACTGTCTCAGCCCTGAGACAGCTTCTGCGCTGCGGCGCAGATGCCCGATTGTGTCGAATCGGCCCGGCTGCACAGTGATTGTCAGACCCGCGGATGGGGAGATCCGGGGGACATTCCAGAGGAGGAACACCATGCCGAACGACCAGACACATGAGTTCAAGGGCGTGGGCGTCATGCCCTTTGCCAGCCGCTATGACAACTTTATCGGCGGCAAATGGACGGCGCCTAAATCGGGCCGCTACTTCACCAACACGACGCCGATCACCGGCGGCGATATTGGCGAAATCGCCCGCTCGGACGCGGCTGACATCGAGGCAGCGCTGGACGCGGCCCATGCCGCCAAGGGCGCCTGGGGCCGGGCCTCGACCACCGAACGCTCGAACGTGCTGCTGAAGATCGCCGACCGGATGGAGGCCAATCTCGAACTGCTGGCCACCGCCGAGACTTGGGACAACGGCAAGCCGATCCGCGAGACGATGGCCGCCGACCTGCCGCTGGCCGTCGATCACTTCCGTTACTTCGCGGGCGTGCTGCGCGCACAAGAGGGCGGCATCAGCGAGATCGACAACGACACCATCGCCTATCACTTCCACGAACCGCTTGGCGTGGTGGGTCAGATCATCCCGTGGAATTTCCCGCTGCTGATGGCCGTGTGGAAACTGGCGCCCGCGCTGGCTGCGGGCAACTGCGTGGTGCTGAAACCGGCGGAACAGACCCCGGCCAGCATCATGGTGTTCATGGATCTGATCGCCGATCTGCTGCCGCCGGGCGTGCTGAACATCGTGAACGGCTTTGGCCTTGAGGCGGGCAAGCCGCTGGCCAGCAACCCGCGCATCGCCAAGATCGCCTTTACCGGCGAGACGACGACCGGGCGCCTGATCATGCAATACGCCGCCGAGAACCTGATCCCGGTGACGCTGGAACTGGGCGGCAAGTCGCCCAACATCTTCATGGAGGATGTCTGCCGCGAGGATGACGATTTCTTCGACAAGGCGATCGAGGGTTTCGTGATGTTCGCGCTCAATCAGGGCGAGGTCTGCACCTGCCCGTCGCGCGCCCTGATCCATGAAAAGATCTATGACCAGTTCATGGAACGTGCGCTGAAACGCGTCGAGGCCATCGTGCAGGGCGATCCGCGCGATTCGGCGACGATGATCGGGGCGCAGGCCAGCAGCGAGCAGAAGGAAAAGATCCTGTCCTATTTCGACATCGGTCGGAAAGAGGGTGCCGAGATCCTGATCGGCGGCGAGGCGGCCGACCACGGCGGCGAGCTGTCGGGCGGCTATTACATCAAGCCGACGGTCTTCAAGGGCCACAACAAGATGCGGGTCTTCCAGGAGGAAATCTTTGGCCCGGTCGTCTCGGTGACCACCTTCAAGGACCATGACGAGGCGCTGTCGATCGCCAATGACACGCTTTACGGTCTGGGCGCGGGCCTGTGGTCGCGCGATGCGAACACCTGCTATCGCTTTGGCCGCGCCATTCAGGCCGGTCGCGTCTGGACCAACTGCTATCACGCCTATCCGGCCCATGCGGCCTTTGGCGGCTACAAGCAGTCGGGCATCGGGCGCGAAAACCACCGCATGATGCTGGACCACTATCAGCAGACCAAGAACATGCTGGTCAGCTACAGCCCCAAGAAGCTGGGCTTTTTCTGATCGCAGCCGGGGCGGCCCCTTGCGGGTCGCCCCGGCGCAACCGGCTGCGGGCCATGGGCGTTGGCGTTGGCGTTGGGATCAAACCCTTGTGCCAGGGCGCCAGATGCCCCCTGACCGCGACATCCTCGGCCCCGAAGACACCGGCGAAAGCGCGGGGCTGGCCGAAGTGAGGGCCGCCGACAGCGACAAGGCCCGCCAGACCCGTATCCGCGACGCGATCGGGACCGTCGCCGTCCGGCTGGGCCACCCGCCCGCGATCTGCCGCGAATGCCATCTCCATCCGGGCGTGACCGAGGGCTGTCTGGCGGATGAGCTGAAACCGGACATGCGCCTGCTGAAAAGGAGACTGACCCGATGAGCAAAGTCACCGCCACCCCCGAAGCCCTGCAACTGATCGCCGAGATCGTGGCCGATCACGGCCCGGTCCTGTTCCATCAGTCGGGGGGCTGCTGCGACGGGTCCTCGCCCATGTGCTATCCGAAAGGCGATTTCCGCATCGGAGAGCGGGACGTGAAGCTGGGCGAGATCGGCGGCGCGCCGTTCTACATCTCGGCCAGCCAGTACGAGACATGGAAGCACACCGACCTGATCATCGACGTGGTGGCGGGGCGCGGCGGCATGTTCAGTCTGGATAACGGGCGCGAAAAGCGGTTCCTGACCCGGTCCGAGATGTGCAGCCTGTGACACCCTGCCCGTGCAGCGTTGTGGCGCCCGCCGCTTTGGGCTACGAAGACAGCGTTTCGCAACAGGGGTGGTCACATGACCTATAGCGTCTTCATTGATGGCGAGGCCGGCACGACCGGGCTGCAGATCCGCGACCGGCTGCTGGGCCGCGACGACATCCGTCTGGTGCAGATCGACCCCGCCCGCCGCAAGGAGGCCGGCGCCCGGCACGAGGCCTTTGCGCAGGCCGATGTTGCGATCCTGTGCCTGCCCGACGATGCCGCCCGCGAGGCCGTGGCCCTGACCGCCGACATGAATGTGCGCCTGATCGACGCCTCGACCGCGCATCGGGTCGATCCCGACTGGGTTTACGGCTTCGCCGAACTGGCCCCCGAAATGCGCGAGAGGATCGCCAGCGCACGGCTGGTCAGCAATCCCGGCTGCTATTCCACCGGCTCGATCGCGATTCTGGCGCCGCTGATCGCCGCCGGGCTGGTCCGGCCCGACGAGGCTTTGTCGATCAATGCCGTCAGCGGCTATACCGGCGGCGGCAAGGCGCTGGTCGGCGAATACGAGGCAGGCGAGGCGCCCGCGCATTTCATCTATGGCCTGACGCAGGGCCACAAGCACATCCCCGAGATCATGGCCCAGACCGGCCTGACCCGCCGCCCGGTCTTTGCGCCGTCGGTCGGGAATTTCGCGCAAGGGATGGCGGTGCAACTGCCGCTGCATCTGGACGAGAATCGCAGCACCGACGCGCTGCATCAGGCGCTGGCCGCGCATTATGACGGGCAGAGCTTTATCCGCGTCGTGGGGGCCGATCAGATCGGCGCGCGTCTTGACCCGACCATGCTGAACGGCACCAACATGCTGCAACTCAGCGTGCATGGCGATGATGCCGTGGGCTGCGCGACGGTCGTGGCGGTGCTGGACAATCTGGGCAAGGGCGCCTCGGGTGCGGCAGTGCAGAACCTCAATATCATGCTGGGTCTGGACGAGGGTGCCGCGCTCTGACGGCAAACTCGCGTTAACGATGAATTAACGTTGACGGGAATCGCGGCGACTTCATAGATGCGCAGGCAGGGGGCGCCCCTGCCTGTTCGTCATCCTGTGAAAGCTTTTTCAATGGCCCGCATAAAAACCTCTGTGCCGTTTGACATGCTGAACCTTGATTTCAGCATACTTCATTACAACAACATCGACACGCAGCATCGCGATAACTCATATTTTGTTCATAATAACGCGGTCTATGAAGATTCGATTTTCGAGATATTCACAGAAAATGGCCTGAGGCGCGCCGGCGCATGGTCGGGTGAGGGCCTCACAGTCGGTGGTGATGACAGCTATACCGGCGGGCGAATTCAGCTCTACCTGCAGGTAAACTCGTTCGGCTACGAAATGTGGGAAATCACCGGCATCGACCTTGATGCACGGGATGTAAGTGCTGCCATGCGGACCCGAGACCGTGCCGATGATATGGCGCTGATCCGTCAGGCGCTTTCGGGCAACGACGATATCAGGCTCAGCGCCTATGACGACCGTGTCTCCGGGATGGACGGCAACGACACGATCTATGGTTTCGGCGGCAACGACACGCTTGGCGGCGGCACGGGCAATGACCGGCTGTATGGCGGCGACGGCAACGACTGGCTGCTGATGGACAGCGGCAATGACACGCTGGATGGCGGGCCGGGCCGCGACTGGGTGTCGCTGGCGGGCAATGCCCGTGCGGGGCGGATCGATCTGGCCATCACCGGGCCGCAGGACACCGGCCATGGCCGCGACGTGATCGTCAATATCGAGAATATTCAGGGCGGCATGGGCCGTGACACGCTGCTGGGAAATGCGCAGGACAACGTGATCCGGGGCGGGATGGGCGATGACCGCATCCTTGGCCGTCCGGGCAATGACCTGCTGGAGGGCAATCAGGGCCACGATCATATCGAGGGCGGTCTGGGCCATGACACCCTGCGCGGCGGGCTGGGTCATGACACCTTGCTGGGCGGACCCGGCAATGATCTGCTGGAAGGCAATCAGGGCAACGACGTGCTGTTTGGCGGATTTGGCGCCGACACGCTGTTCGGCGGTCTGGGCGATGACCGGCTGGAGGGGCATCAGGGCCACGATCTGCTCAATGGCGGGCCGGGCAATGACACGCTGCTGGGCGGGCTGGGCAACGATACGCTGGTCGGCGGGCAGGGGCTGGACTGGATGACGGGCGGCCCCGGCGCCGACATCTTCGTGTTCCGCGCGCTTGACGATACCAGCCCGGAGGCCGGTCGGGCCGACATGATCACTGATTTCCAGCAGGGTCAGGATCGCATCGACCTGCGCGAAATTGATGCCGACACGACCCGCGCGGGCAATAACAGCTTTGACTTTATCGGCATGGGCGCGCTGGACGGCGCCGGTCAGATGTCGTTCCGCAAGCTGGACCGTCCCGGCACCCGGAACGATATCACCCAGATCCTGATGGATGTGGATGGCGACGGGCGCGCGGATGCCATCATCCGGCTGGCGGGCCTGCACGACCTGACCGCAAACGACTTTCTGCTGTAACCGAACCCCCGGACCAGACGCGCTCTGGTCCGGGGGGCCGTCTCAGAGACCCAGCACGTCGTGCATGTCGTATTCGCCCGGCCCCTTGTCCTGACCCCAGATCGCCGCGCGGATGGCGCCGCGCGCAAAGATCGCCCGGTCGGTGGCCAGATGGCGCAGCACGATCCGCTCGCCCTCGGCGGCAAAGATCACATCATGCTCGCCCACCACATCGCCGCCGCGAATGGCGGCAAAGCCGATGCTGCCGGGTTTGCGGGCGCCGGTGATCCCCTCGCGCGCGGGCACTCGCAGCTCGGCCAGCGTGGCGCCCCGCCCCTCGGCGGCGGCCTCGCCCAGCATCAGCGCGGTGCCTGACGGGGCGTCGACCTTGTGGCGGTGATGCGCCTCGACCACCTCGATGTCCCAGTCTTCGCCAAGGGCTGCGGCGACCTTGCGGGTCAGGCCGACCAGCAGGTTGACGCCAAGGCTCATGTTGCCCGCCCGGATGATGGGCGCATGGCGTGCGGCAGCGGTCAGCGCGGCCAGTTGCGCAGCCTCGAACCCGGTCGTGCCGATCACATGCACCGCCCGCGCCTGCGCCGCCAGCTCGGCAAAGGCCAGCGTGGCGGCGGGGCTGGTAAAGTCGATCACCGCCTGCGCCTGTGCGATGGCGGTCACGGCGTCGTCGGTGACGGTGACGCCCGCCTCGGCCCCGCCCATGGCGTGACCCACATCGCGGCCCAGC
Source organism: Paracoccus sp. (in: a-proteobacteria) (assembly GCF_046289755.1). Lineage (GTDB taxonomy): Bacteria > Pseudomonadota > Alphaproteobacteria > Rhodobacterales > Rhodobacteraceae > Paracoccus. The sequence goes on from NZ_JBKBVD010000017.1 coordinate 52,811, forward strand.
CAGTCATGTCCGGGCCGCACCAGCGCGCCCACCAGCCGCAAATCGGGGTTGTCCAGGATCAGCCGGATCAGCATCTGCCCCATCCGCCCCGAGGCGCCGGTCACCACCACGCCCGGACGGTCGGGCATCTCGCTGTTCTGAAAATCGCTCATCTCGCACCCCTGCTGGCTGTGGCCGTGTCATATCCCGTTGCGGCGCAGCCCGCGACCCCCTACATCAGGGCCATGGCACAGAACCGTAATTCCCAAGGAAAAGGCCCCTCGCAGCGACAGTTGCGTGTGGGCGAGCTGATCCGGCGTTCGCTGTCCGACGTGCTTTTGCGCGGGGATGTGCATGACCCGGATCTGAACCGGCACTCGATCACCGTGGGCGAGGTGCGCATGGCGACCGACCTCAAGGCGGCGACGGCCTATATCCTGCCCCTCGGCGGGCAGGGCGCCCCAGAGGCGCTGGCCGCCCTGCGCCGCAACGCGCCCGAGCTGCGCCATCTGGTCGCCAAATCCATGACGCTGAAATACGCGCCGCAGCTGAAGTTCGAGCTGGATGAGACTTTCGACCGGATGGACGACACCCGTCGCATGTTCGCGGATGAGCGCGTGCGCCGTGACATCGAGGCGCCGGATGATGACGGCCCCGAGGAGGGCGCGCCCGAGGGTGTCGGGCCTGCGGATGGCGATGACCGCTGATCTGCCGCGCCGTCTTGGCGTGGCGCTGGGGATGCTGGTCGCGCTGGCCTTGCCCGCCGGGGCGGCGGTCTGCGAGCGGGTCGACCATGACGGGCAGGGTTATGTGCTGTGCGAGGTCGGGGCCGCGCAAGAGCCCGCCTTGCGGCTGTGGCAGGACGGCGCCGACGGGGCGCCCTTGCGCAATTTCAACAATGTCCGCCGCACGCTGGCACCGGGTGAGGCGCTTGGCTTTGCCATGAATGCGGGCATGTTTCACGCCGATTACCGGCCGGTGGGCCTGCTGGTCGTGGACGGGGTCGAACTGTCGGGCATCATCACGGGGGGCAGCGACGGCAATTTCGGCATGCTGCCCAATGGCGTCTTTTGCAGCGGCGGGGCGCAGCCCTTTGCCGTCGTCGAAAGCCGCCGTTTTGCGGGTCAGCGCCCGGATTGCCGGCTGGCGACGCAATCGGGACCGATGCTGGTGATCGACGGCGAATTGCACCCGCGCTTTCTGGTCGATTCGACCAGCCGCTATATCCGCAACGGTGTCGGCGTTTCGCCCGACGGGCAGCGGGCGTGGTTCGCCATCTCGAACCGTCCGGTGACGTTTCACGAATTCGGGCGGTTCTTCCGCGACGGGCTGGGCGTGCGCGATGCGCTGTATTTCGACGGCTCGGTCTCGCGGCTCTATGCGCCCTCGGTCAACCGGGCCGATTTCGGGCGCAGCATGGGGCCGATCATCGGGCTGGTCGGTCAGGACGGTTGACCCTGCTGCCGGGCGGGGCTATCCCCCCGGCCTTGCATTCAACGGAGGTTCACCATGGCGCGCAAAAAGGGCCGGGACATCAATGGCTGGCTGATCGTGGACAAGCCTGCGGGCGTGACCTCGACTGCGGTCGTGGCGAAGGTGCGTTGGGCGCTGGACGCGAAAAAGGCGGGCCATGCGGGCACGCTGGACCCCGATGCGACCGGCGTTCTGGCCGTGGCGCTTGGCGAGGCGACCAAGACCGTGCCGATCGTGACCGATGCGCTGAAATGCTATGATTTCACCGTGACCTGGGGCGCCGAGACGACGACCGACGATGCCTCGGGCGAGGTCGTGCGCCAGTCCGACACCCGCCCCGACCGTCCTGCCATCGAGGCCGCGCTGGCCGCCTTCCGGGGCGAGATCATGCAGGTGCCCCCGGCCTATTCCGCCGTCAAGGTCGAGGGCGAGCGCGCCTATGATCTGGCCCGCGAAGGCATCGAGATGGAGCTGGCCGCGCGGCCGCTATGGGTCGAGAGCCTTCATCTGCTGGAGGCGGATGCGGCAACGGCGCGGCTGGAAATGGTCTGCGGCAAGGGCGGGTACGTGCGGTCCATCGCGCGGGATCTGGGCCGGGCGCTTGGCTGTCTGGGCCATGTGGCGCATCTGCGGCGGACCTGGTCGGGGCCGTTTGACGCGGGCGATGGCGTCGAATTCGCGCGGGTGGATCGCGAGGCGCAGGGCTGGCTGGAGGAACAGATCAGGCCGCTGGAGACCGGGCTGACCGATCTGCCGATGCTGCGTGCCACGCCCGAGGGCGCGGTGCGCATCCGCAACGGCAATCCCGGTCAGGTGACCGGCATGGCGGAATGGGGTGAGCTGGTCTGGGTGTCGGACGCGGTGGGGCCGGTTTGTATCGGGCGGTATCAGGGCGGCACGGTCCAGCCTGAGCGGGTGTTCAATCTGTGAGGGCGTAGGGGGGCGCTGCCCCCCGGCTGCGCCTCCCCCCGGGATATTTCGGGACCAAAGCAGGGTCAGGGGCGGTGGGCGCCGAGGAAGGGGCCTTCGCCTGCGGACGTGATCCGGGTCACGGCCTGCGCGATGGGTTCGCGGATCACCGCCATTTGCCAGGCGGTGGCGTGGATCATCAGGTCGGGCGACAGGGCCATGGCGACATGACCGGGCCAGAACAGCAGATCGCCCCGGCGGATGCTGCCGGTGGCGGGGAAGGCTGCGCGCTGCAGGTCGCTGTCGCCGGGGCAGGGGATGTCGCAGGCCGCCAGCGCCGCCTGCACCAGGCCCGAGCAGTCGATGCCCCAGCGGCTGTTGCCGCCCCAGAGATAGGGTGTGCCCAGCAGGGTTTCGGCCACTGCGGCGGGGTCGGTGGCGGGATCGGTGCCGATATGCTGGAGGGGGACGTAGCCGCCGTCGGCGAGGCGGGCAAAGCGGGCGTCGGTTCCCGTGACCGACAGGCGGGCGCCGATCGACAGGGATGCTGTCTCGGGCTGCTTCATGTCGGGGGCGGGGTAGATGTGGGTGGCGGGGGCCGTCACGCGGTGGGTGAGGGGCGGCAGCCTGGTTGTCAGCGCGCGGCTGTCGAGCCAGCCGCAATAGCCGTCGGCATTGCTCTGGACGAAGCTGGTGCTGTTGTGGCTGTCGATCACGGTCACACCGGCGCCGAAGTTCAGTTGCCGGTCGCGGGGGCCTTCGGGCGCGCGCCGCAGATCTGCCAGCGGCACGGACAGGCGCGCGGGGTGGCCCGCGGTGAAGGCCGGGCGGTCGATCTGGCCGCGCAGGCGGTCCAGCGCGACGCGGTCGGTGGCAGGCGTCAGGCGGCGGTCCATCAGCGCGGCAGGATCTGCGGCAGCGCCGACAGGATTGCCCGTGCGCCCTGGCCCACGCCGCCTTTGGGGCGGCCCGGAGCGGCGGTGGGTTGCCAGCCATAGATGTCGAAATGCGCGTAGCGGCCGGCGCCTTCGGCAAAACGGCGCAGGAACAGCGCCGCCGTGATCGAGCCCGCCATGCCGCCTGATGGGGCGTTGTCGAGATCCGCGATGGCGGGTTCGATCTGCGTCTCGTAGGGGGCCCAGAAGGGCATCCGCCAGACCGGGTCGGCGACCTGCATCCCGGCCTGTTGCAGCGCCTGCGCGGTCGCGTCGTCGTCGCAGTAGAACGGCGGCAGGTCGGACCCAAGCGCCACCCGCGCAGCACCCGTCAGGGTCGCGAGGCTGATCATCAGATCGGGGCTTTCCTCGGCGCCGAAGGTCATCGCGTCGGCCAGCACCAGCCGCCCTTCGGCATCGGTATTGTTCACCTCGACCGACAGCCCCTTGCGGCTGGCCAGCACGTCGCCGGGCCGGAAGGCATTGCCCGCGACGCTGTTTTCCACCGCCGGGATCAGCACCCGGATGCGCATTCCCGCCGCGGCCCCGGTGCCCGCCAGCATCCGCAACAGGCCAAGTGCTGTGGCCGCGCCGCCCATGTCTTTCTTCATCAGCCCCATCGAGGCGCCGGGCTTGAGGTTCAGCCCGCCCGTGTCAAAGCACACGCCCTTGCCCACGATGGTCAGCAGCGGGCCGCTGTCGCCCAGCCGCATGTCGATCAGCCGGGGCTCGATCGCCGAGGCGCGGCCGACCGCGTGGATCAGGGGAAAGTTCTGTTTCAGCAGGGCATTGCCGCAGATCACCTCGACCCGCGCGCCAATGTCATTGCCCAGGGCGCGGGCGGCGGCCTCCAGCTTGTCGGGGCCGAGATCGCTGGCGGGGGTGTTGATCAGGTCGCGGGTCAGGAATTCGCCGCTGGCAATGGCGGTCTGGCGGGCGGCGTCCACCCCCTCGGGGCAGGACAGGCGCGGGCCGTCGGGGGCGGTGCCCTTGTAGCGGGTAAAGCGGTACTGGCCCAGCAGCCAGCCAAGCGCAGCCTCGTCCGGGTTCAGCCCCTCGGGCATCGCAGCCAGATGCCAGTCGCCCTTGGGCAGTGCATGGGCGCGCGCCAGCGCGAAACGGTCGCGGGCGGCCTGGTTGCGGTCGCCCAGACCCATCAGCGCGCCGGCCAGCCCGCCTGTGCCATCGGGCAGCAGGCAGATCTCGCCCGCGCGGGCCTGAAAGCCGCAGGCGCCGGGCCAGTCGCCTGCCTCGGGGGGGAGGTCCTGTCCTTTCCAGAGCAGCCACAGAGGGCGGGAGGTGGCCGAGGCCGGGGCGAATTCTGGGGTCATGAAGTGCTCCGTTCGCGGGGTGGGGCCAACCTACAGGCTGGGCCCCGGCCTGCAACCCCCGGCCTGCAACTCCTGCATCGCGTCCTCAGGCCCGCGCAATCAGGCCCGCGCAATCAGGCCAGCGCGGTGCGGTCCCAGATCGCGGTCAGCGAACGGTTGCCGACCCGCATCAGCCGTGTATGGACCGCAGCCAGTGCGGCAGGGTCGCGCCGGTCGGCGCAACTGCCCAGATCCATGGCCACACCTGCCAGCGACAGCAGCCCGATCTGCCATGCCAGCCGCGACATGCGTTCGGAATCGGCCACCACGGCGGCCAGATCCCCGGCGCGGACAGCAGCGTCCACGGTGGTCAGCGCGGCGGCCAGCTGTTCCAGCGCCAGCCCGATCACGGTCTGCGCCGCCGTTTCGCCCAGTTCGCTGACGATATCGCCCACGCGTCTTGTGTCCACGCGGACAGATTCAGATACGGCCAAGGCCGTCACATGCGCCATTCGCACCTCCAGGATTTGTGGCCCCACACCTTGGGCGACCATGAGGCCAAGCGATGAACAAAGCCTTGCGAGCGGCGGCAAAAAAGGCTCGAATTTGTCGCAAACACAGCCTATCACGCGTTGATGAACGCGAGGTCTGCCATGCACAACATCTCTCCTCTGCCCCAATATCTGGTCAAAAGATACCATGGCTGGAAGGCCACGGCCTATGCCGAGAACAGCGCCTGGTTCCGGCGTCTGGCCACAGAAGGCCAGCGCCCGCGCGCGATGGTCATCTCGTGCTGCGATTCGCGGGTGCATGTCACCAGCATCTTCGGTGCGGATTCGGGCGAGTTCTTCATTCACCGCAATATCGCCAATCTGGTGCCGCCCTATGCACCCGACGGGTTGCAGCACGGCACCTCGGCTGCGGTCGAATATGCGGTGGCGGCGCTGAAGGTCGCGCATCTGATCGTGGTGGGCCATACCCGCTGTGGCGGCGTGGCCGGGTGTCATGCGATGTGTTCGGGCGCGGCGCCGGAACTGGAGGACAAGACCAGTTTTGTCGGGCGCTGGATGGACATCCTGCGCCCCGGATACGAGCGGGTGAAGGATCTGCCCGAGGGCGATCAGGTCGACGCGCTGGAACGCGAGGCGGTGCTGGTCTCGATCGAGAACCTGATGACCTTTCCCTTTGTCCGCTCGGCGGTGGAATCGGGGCAGCTGTCGATCCACGGGCTGATGAATGACATCGGCGAGGGCACGCTGTTGCAGGCCGAGGATGGCGGCGCCCGGTGGGTCGCGATCTGAGCCACAAAAAAGGGGGCGGCAGGATCACCCGCCGCCCCCTTTTCGATCTGAATAACCGGAAAAGTCAGCCTTTTTTCAGCACCTTGTTGCCCAGCAGTTCCGCGATCTGCACCGCGTTCAGGGCCGCGCCCTTGCGCAGGTTGTCGCTGACGCACCACAGGTTCAGGCCGTTTTCGACCGTGCCGTCCTGACGGATGCGGCTGATGAAAGTGGCGTAATCGCCGACGCAATCAATCGGCGTGATGTAGCCGCCGGGCTCGCGCTTGTCGATCACCAGGATGCCGGGGGCCTCGCGCAGGATGTCGCGGGCCTCGTCCTCGTCCAGGAATTCCTCGAACTCGATATTGATCGATTCCGAATGGCCGACAAAGACCGGGACGCGCACGCAAGTTGCTGAAACCTTGATGGATTTGTCGATGATCTTCTTGGTTTCGACGACCATCTTCCATTCTTCCTTGGTCGAGCCGTCTTCCATGAAGACGTCGATCTGGGGAATCACGTTGAAGGCGATCTGCTTCTGGAACTTGTTCGGCGCGACCTCTTGGCCGGGCACATACATGCCCTTGGTCTGGTCCCACAGCTCGTCCATGCCGTCTTTGCCAGCGCCGCTAACCGATTGATAGGTCGAGACAACCACGCGCTTGATGCGGGCGCGGTCATGCAGCGGCTTCAGCGCCACGACCATCTGCGCGGTCGAGCAGTTGGGGTTGGCGATGATCATCTTGTTCTTGTAGTCAAAGATCGCCTCGGGGTTCACCTCGGGGACGATCAGCGGGATCTGCGGGTCGTAGCGATAGAGCGAGGAATTGTCGATCACGACGCAGCCCGCCGCCGCCGCCTTGGGGGCGTGGATCTTGGTCGCGTCCGAGCCGATGGCGAACAGCGCCATGTCCCATCCGGTCCAGTCGAACTGCTCAATATCCTTGATCTTCAGGGTCTTGTCGCCAAAGCTGACCTCTGTTCCCTGGCTGCGACGCGAGGCCAGAACGGCGATCTCGTCCACCGGGAACTGGCGCTCGGCCAGGATGTTCAGCATTTCGCGGCCCACATTGCCCGTGGCGCCTGCGACGACGACTTTGTAACCCATTTCCGGGGAACTCCTTTTCCTGCGGTCGGGGGCGTTTACCGCAAACGGGGGGGTATGGAAAGGGTCTTGGCCCGGACGGACCCCGCAACAGCTGCGTGCGTTGCATCGGCTGTGTCGCGCAACAGGGGGCGGGCAGGGGGCGCGGTGCGGCCAGCAAATGCTGGGTTTCGGGCCTCACCGGGCGTGCACGGGGGCGGCACCGGGCGTGCACAGGGCGTACACCGCTTGCGGGCGGTCCGTTAAGGTCCTGTCAGCGGATCAGGTGCAGGCGGGGGTCGTGGCGGAGAAGGTCCGCGACCCATGCGGCCTCGGCGTTGAAGTCATGGGGCACGTCGGCGGCGGCGCGGCGGCCCGACAGGCTGAGGCTGGCGAAGAAGTCAAAGCCATAGAGCGTCAGCGAGGCCAGCGGCGCGCGCAGCAGCAGCTCGATCATCATCGCGCCGGTGGTGGGCGGCGCGGCCAGCCGGTCGCGCAGCGCGTGATAATCGGTCAGCGGGTGCAGGTAGAAGCCGGGGCTGCGCGCGGTCTGCCAGTCCAGCCGCTTGCGCTTGGGCGACATCCACAACATGCGGGCGGGTGACAGGCGGGTGCGGTCCGCGTCAGACAGGCGGGTGGCCAGCGCCAGCCAGTCGGTGCGGCTGCCATGGCTGGCGGCATCGGGGATCGGCGCGCGGTTGATGCGGATCACCAGACCGGCGGCGTCGATGGCCGGGCCATGGGTCTGACCGGCCAGCGCGCGGGCATTGCCGATCAGCGCCACATCGCGGCCCGCCAGATCGGCCAGCAGCGCCGGTTGCGGCACCGACAGGGCGGCAATCGGCGCATCAGACCGCAGCAGGCGGGCGGCGGTGAAGGTCAGCCGGTTCATCGGGCGAGCAGATCGTTGTAGATCTGCACGAGGGCGCGGGCCTCGCCCTCGATGGCGTGGTTTTGCGCGACATGGGCGCGGGCTGTGTGACCTGCCGCCACGCGGGCCGCGTCGTCATCCAGCCAGCGGGCCAGTGCCTGCGTCAGGGCTGTGCTGTCGCCTGCGGGGATGAGGCTGCCGGTCTGGCCCTCGCGGATCAGGGTCTCATAGGCGCCGACGCGGGCGGCGACGGTGGGGACGCCGCAGGCCATCGCCTCGAGCGGCGTCAGGCCGAAGCCCTCCCACCGGGCGGGGGCGGTGAACAGGTCCAGCGCCTGATAATGGCGCACGACCTGATCCCATGGCAGTTCCCCCAGAAAGCGGATGCGGTCGGTCAGGCCAGCGGCGGCGATCTGCGCCTTGAGGTCATCGGCAAAGCCCTGATTGTCGGCGGTGATGCGCCCGGTCATCAGGATCTGGACGCGGGGGCGCGCGGGCAGCAGCGCCAGCCCGGCCTGCACCAGCAGGTCGATGCCCTTTTGCGCGCGGACCCGGCCAAAGCAGCCGATCAGCACGGCGTCCGGGTCCAGCCCCAGCTCGCGGCGCAGGGCCGTGCGGTCGGGGGCGGGGTGAAAGACGTCGGTATCGACGCCGTGCAGGATCACCTGCGCGGGGCGCTCCAGATAGCTGGCGGCCTGCGGCGAGGTCGCCACCAGCGCATCCTGCCGGCGGATCAGCCAGCGGGTCAGCGGCTTGTGGTGGCGCTGGGCGGCCGAGGTGAACAGCAGCCGGTATTTGCGGCGCAAGATGTGGCGCAGGATCAGCCCCAGCGCCATTTCGGTGTTGCGCCTTGCGTGCCAGACGCGCCAGCGGTCGCGGGGCATGCAGGCGGCGCGCATCAGCGGGATATGGGGCAGGCCGGGCGGCAGGCCGGGGCCGGTGGCGCGGATGTCGATCATGCGCGCCTGCACCGGGATCAGCCGCACCACGGTTGCCGTCACCCCCGACAGGCGGCGTTTCAGATTGGGGGCAATGACGAGCGGATCAGCCATGTTTCGCCTCGGGCGTTCGGAAATACAGCACGTACCCGATCACCAGCGGGATCAGGAAGAACAGCCACAGCATAGAGAAGGCCTGCGCCGGGGGATAGGCCGCGCTGGCGCCGTCATAGACCGGGCGCGAGGCGAATTGCATGGCGCCCACGCCGCCGATCGAGAACATGTTGAGGAAGGTGACGCCGCGCCCCACCAGATGTTGGGGCAGAAAGGACCTTCCATGCGCCATCAGCAGCGGGAAGGCGGCGCCGGAGAACCCGACCAGCGCCAGCAGGACCACGGCCAGCGGCAGGCCCGGCTGCGGCACCAGCCACATGGTGGCCAGCACCACGATGATGGCGCCGGTAAAGATCAGGATGGTGCGGCGCAGGCTGCCCAGCAGGCGCGCGGCGGGGCCGACGGCAAAGTTGCCCACCACCATGGCCAGCCCCATCGCCAGCGTCGCATTGCCGATGGTGCGGGCATCGGCGGCAAAGACCTGTTCCAGCCACGGCGCCGCCCAGAGGCCCCGGACCGCGCCCGAGGCGGCATAGTTGATGGTGAACAGCGGCAGGATGAACCACAGCGCGCGGATGCGCAGGATCTCGGCCAGTGAGCCTTTGGGCTGGTCGGCGCCAAGCCGGGCCGGGTCGCGCACGCAGGTCAGGATCATCAAAGCGACGGCCAGCGTCAGCGCCGCCAGCAGCCACAGGGTCGCGCGCCAGCCGATCGCCTGGGTCACCCAGACCAGCGGCGCGGCGCCGAGGATATTGCCCAGTGAGCCAAAGCCCACCACCGCGCCTGCCAGCGTGCCGAAGGCTGCCGCCGGGTATTCGCGGGCAAAGATGTAGTAGGACCCCATCAGCGCAGGCGCGCAGCCCATGCCCAGCAGGGTCAGCGACAGGTGCAGATGCCCGGGCGCTGTGGCCAGCGCGAAGACGGCCGCGCCGCCGCCGCCGCCAAGCGCCATCATCCAGCCGACCGTGCGGCGGGGGCCAAAGCGGTCCAGCGCCTGCCCCACGGGGATCTGCATGACGGCGAAGGCGATGAACCACAGGCCGGATGACAGGGCCAGATCGCCGGGCGTGGCGCCCAGTTCCGCCTGCAGCACCGGCGTCATCACCGCCAGAAAGGCGCGATAGAACTGGCTGAGCACATAGGCCAGCACGAGGCTGACGATTCCGGCCGAGATTGCGGGCATGCTGTCCTCCGTTCCCCGGCACGCAAGCTGCGTCAAGGAACGGAAAGCTGCAAGATGTGCAATTCCGGGGTGGATGCCTATTCGGCAGGCGCTTCTGCGGGCGTTTCGGGTTCGGGTTCGGGCTCTGCGTGATCGGGCGGGTCGGGGCGGGTGTCGCCCCCCATGTCGACGAGGCGCTGGATCAACCGGGTGACGCCGGGGCCGCGGGTGTCGCAGGCGGCGGGGTCGTCCAGCAGGTTGAAGGCCGGGCGGAAGAATTCGCGGTCATAGGCCAGCGGGTCCAGCCCAAGCTGCGCCGTCAGCGCGTCCGAGGTGCCGTTCAGCAGCTGCCATTCGCCATCGTTGACGGTATGGTCGGGGCAGTTCTCGCTGATGACATTCGCCTCGGCCAGCTCGCGGGTCAGGGTGCGCGCCTCATCGTCGGACAGGGCCGAGACATCGGGCAGCGGCACCACCAGCCGGTCGCCCGGCACGCCGTCGGCGCCCTGCGCCAGCGCCTGTCCCGCCAGCAGCAGCGCGCCCGCCAGCACGGTTCCGATCATGATCGCATCCCAGGTCTTCATCGCATTCCCCCCGTTCGGTCGCGGCGTCTGTCGTTGCGCGCAGGGTCGCGGCAGGCGCGCGTCAGTGCAAGGCAACTCACCGTGAGCAGGGGCGTGAACATGCCCGTGAACTTGACCGGGGCGCAACGCTTGGTCTAACCCGGCCCTGCGCCGCGCCCGGCGCCTGAATGGAGGGTTCATGTCCGATCACTATTCGCTTCTTATCCTGCCCGGCGACGGGATCGGCCCCGAAGTCATGGCCGAGGTCACCAAGGTCATCGACTGGTTCAGCGCGAACCGGGGCATGGCGTTCGAGGTCAGCCACGGGCTGGTCGGCGGGTCGTCCTATGACGCGCATGGCACGCCGCTGACCGATGAGACGATGGCGCTGGCGCAATCGGTGGATGCGGTGCTGCTGGGCGCCGTGGGCGGGCCGAAATACGACAGTCTGGATTTCAGCGTCAAACCCGAGCGGGGCCTGCTGCGCCTGCGCAAGGAGATGGACCTGTTTGCGAACCTGCGCCCGGCGCAATGCTTTGACGCGCTGGCCGATTTCAGCAGCCTCAAGCGCGAGGTCGTGGTCGGTCTGGACATCCTGATCGTGCGCGAACTGACCAGCGGCGTCTATTTCGGCGAGCCGCGCGGCATCCATGCCGATGACAACGCCGACAATGAGGGTGGCCGCGTCGGCATCAACACCCAGCGCTATACCAGCGGCGAGATCCGCCGGGTCGCGCGCGCCGCCTTCGAGCTGGCCGCCAAGCGTCGCGGCAAGGTCTGTTCGATGGAAAAGGCCAATGTGATGGAATCGGGCATCCTGTGGCGCGAGGAAACGCAATGGGTGCATGACAACGAATACCCGCAGATCGAGCTGTCGCACATGTATGCCGATAACGGGCTGATGCAGCTGGTCCGCCAGCCGGGCCAGTTCGATGTGATCCTGACCGACAACCTGTTCGGCGATCTGCTGTCGGATGCGGCGGCGATGCTGACCGGCAGCCTTGGCATGCTGCCCTCGGCCAGCCTTGGCACGCCGATGGCCAATGGCCGTCCCAAGGCGATGTACGAGCCGGTCCATGGCAGCGCCCCCGACATTGCCGGGCAGGGTAAGGCCAACCCGATCGCCTGCATCCTCAGCTTTGCGATGGCGCTGCGCTATAGCTATGCCGAGGGGGCGGCCGCCGATGCGCTGGAAGCCGCGGTCGAGCGGGTGCTGGCCGATGGCGTGCGCACCGCCGATCTGCTGGGTCCGCAGGGCGGCACGCCGGTCAGCACCGCCGAGATGGGCGACCGGATCGTGGCCGCGCTGGCTGCGGGCTGATTCTGCGGGCTGAATCTGCGGGCTGATTTATTGCGGCGGCGGCAGGGGATGACCTGCCGCCGCGTGCCGCGCCAGCCCCTCCAGATGGTCGGCCACGCGGGCCAGCCAGCGCGCGGCATCGCTGTCGAGATAGATCTGCGCCGGATCGCGCGGCGTTCCTGACAGCGCCGCCTGCCGCAGACGCGCGGCCCGGCGCCGGGTCAGCGCGGCCAGACGGGCAAGCCGTTCGGGCTGGCCCGCCAGTGCCGCCGCAGCCAGCGCGCGGGCCGGGCGGCACAGCGCCGGATGGGCCTGCACCGTGGCGAGGCTTTCACGATCGTCAAGCCGGTCCTGAAGCCGGGTCAGGTGGTCGATGCGGTGCAAAAGGCTGCGATAGCGCGCCAGCAGCAAGGGCTGATCGCGCGCCACACCGATGCGCGCGAGCCATGTGGCAAGCGCCGTCAGCGCCTGCCGGATCTGGCCCGAGGTCGCGGCAAGGGGCCTTAGATCCGGCCCGGGCGTCAGGGCGGCGGCAAGGGCCGTGGCCTGCTGGCGGGCGGCGCGGCGCGCGACGCTGTCGGCGGCATCCATCGCCGCCGCCGCGTCGGACAGCAGCCTCGGGTCCAGCTGCGTGGCCAGTGCCGGGCTGCGGTCGGGGACCAGCCAGCCGATCAGCGCCGCAAAGGGCCGGATCAGCGGCAGAAACACCAGCGCGCCGAGAATATTGAACGCGCTGTGAAACAGGACCAGCGCGGTCTGCGGATCGGCGCGCATCAGCAGCGGCGCCAGCAGGCCCAGCAGCGGCAGGGCCAGCGCCGCCGTCACCAGATTGAACAGCAGATTGGCCAGCCCGGTCATGCGCACCTCGCGCGAGCCGCCGATGGCGGTCAGCAGGGCGGTAAAGGTCGTGCCGACATTCATGCCGATCACCAGCGCCGCCGCCTGTGTCATGCCGATGGCGCCCGAGCCCAGCAGCACCAGCGCCATCGCCACCCCCGCGCTGGAGCTTTGGGTGATGGCGACCAGCACCATGCCCATCGCGGCCAGCACCAGCCAGCCGCCCGGACCATCGCCCGGCAAACGGTCCAGCCAGCGGGCGGCGTCGATGTCAGCCATGGCGGCCTGCATCATGTCCAGCCCCAGAAACAGCAGCGCCACGCCCGCCAGCATCCGGCCCAGCCGCACCCCCCGGCCCCGGCCCAGCACCATCATCAGGCTGGCCGCGAACAGCACCGGCAGCATGATCTGGCCCAGCTTCAGCTTGAAGCCCAGCATGACCACGATCCAGCCGGTGACGGTCGTGCCGATATTGGCCCCCAGCAGAATGCCCAGAGATTGGGCAAAGCTGAGGATTCCGGCGCCGACAAACCCGATTGTCATCACTGTGACCGCCGTCGAGGACTGCACCACCGCCGTTGCGGCAAGTCCCGTGGCCACCCCCCGCAGCGGCGTGGTCGTCAGCCGCGCCAGCCACTGACGCATGCGGTCGCGGCCCAGTTCACGCAGGGCGCCGGTCATCGTTTCCATCCCGAACAGGAACAGGCCGATGCCGCCCAGAAAGGAGAGGAATGACACGCTCATGTCGCGAGCCTGCACGACGAATGCAGGATTGACAATCCGGCCCCGACCCCTTGGTCTGGCGCCAACACCGACCCGGAGGGATCATGGCTTCGAACAACCTGCGCGGCGCCGCGCTGGCGCTGCTGGCAATGGGAATTTATGCGACCCATGACGTTGTGATCAAGACGCTGGGCGGCACCTATCCGCCGTTGCAGATCCTGTTCTTTGCCTCGCTGCTGTCTTTCCCGCTGGTGACGCTGATCCTGCTGCGCGACCCCAATCCGGGCACCTTGCGGGCGACCAATCCCGGCTGGGTGGCGCTGCGGACCGTCTGTGCGGTGATCGGCGGCATGTGCGGCTTCTATGCGTTTTCGACCACGCCCCTGGCGCAGGTCTATGCGATCCTGTTCTCGATGCCCTTGCTGATCACGGTGCTGTCGATCCCGCTGTTGGGCGAAAAGGTGGGGCGGCACCGCTGGATCGCCGTCGCGCTGGGTCTGATCGGCGTGATGATCGTGCTGCGGCCGGGCACACAGTCGCTGTCGGCGGGCCATCTGGCGGCGCTGGTGGCGGCGGTGACCGGGGCCACGGCCGCGGTGATCATCCGCCGCGTCGGCGGGACCGAGCGGCCGATGGTGCTGATGATGTGGCCGATGCTGGCCAACTTCGTGGTGACCGGCGCCTCGCTGAGCCTGGCCTATGAGCCGATGGCGCTGGCCGATATGGGGCTGAGCGCGCTGATCGCGGCGATGGG
>NZ_JBKBVD010000079.1:0-10029 GCF_046289755.1 Paracoccus sp. (in: a-proteobacteria)
CCAACTATCGCCCGCAGTTCTACTTCCGCACGACGGACGTGACCGGCACCGTCAAGCTGCCCGAGGGCACCGAGATGGTCATGCCCGGCGACAACCTGAAGTTCGAGGTCGAGCTGATCGCCCCGATCGCCATGGAAGAGAAGCTGCGCTTCGCCATCCGCGAAGGCGGCCGCACCGTCGGCGCAGGTGTCGTGTCCAAGATCATCAAGTGATCTGACCCACAGACAGACGGAAAGGGCCGCCCAAAAGGGCGGCCCTTTTTGCGTTTGGGCCGTCAGGCCACGCCCATCCGGGCAAGGACCGCCGACATCCGGTCCAGCGTGGCGGCGCGGTCGATGTCGCTGCGCGCCAGAATCGCGTCGCGCCACAGCTGCGCATCGCGGGCCTCTGCCGCGGCAAAGCGGTCGCCGTCCCAATGCGGGGCCAGGTCCACCCCGTGCTCGCGCAGGATGCCGAACAGGCGCTGCGGCGCAAGGAAGGTGACCCCATGGGGCAGCATCTCGGACCCGCCCAGATGGATCGGGGCCGCAAAACCGCGGATCACCGGGGCGTAGTCCAGCCGGGTGCAGCGCGGCTGCAGCTGGGCGCGGGCCATGGTGCTGTGCGGCCTGCGGCGCAGCACCAGGATGGTCTGGTCCACCCGGCCCAGCAACTGGCGTCCGTGCATCGCCGAGCCTTCGGCAAAGATCAGCAGCCGCGCCCCGGCATAAAGCGCCATCTGGCGCATCAGCCCCTCGCGGCCGGGGTCCATGATCGCCACCCCGGCGGCGCGCAGGGCGTCGACCAGGGCGGCCTCGCCCGCATGGGCGCCGCTGCCGCGGGGCAGCTGCCCCATGCGGGTGACATACAGCGCCCGGTTCGGGACCGGCACCAGCCCGTGCAGCCCCGGCAGCCGGTCCAGCAGGTCCAGATGCCAGTCGGGCGGGGGGTGGGCGCTCATGTGTTCGGTCTGAGGGGTGACCATCAGGCGGCCTGCCACCATCGGTCGCGTGACCAGGCGAACCCGGTCGGGGCGCAGGCCGAACCAGGCGGTCATGTCCCAGAAATAGCCCGGCACCTCGCGGCCCAGCTTGCCGGGCGGCAGCAGGAACAGCGCCTCGGCCCCGGGGTGGTGATACAGCGCGCCGGGCAGGCGGTTCAGATGCTCGGCCGCGAGGTGGCCGAAATGGAACAGGCAGCGACCGCCCCAGATGACCGGGCGGTCCAGCCGCGGCCCGGGCCTGCGCGCGGGCGTCGCGTTGATGTCGGCGGGGGTGTCGTGGATCAGGTGGCGGACCACCGGCGTCGTGTCGAAATCGGGCCAGACGGGTCCGCCGTCGGACAGGACCTCATGGTGCAGGCGGCGGGCCGGCACGACGGGAATGTCGTCCAGCAGCAGGGGCGGGGGAACGGGCAGGCCGGGCGTCGCCCTCCGCCAGTCGATCGGCGCGATGGTCGAGGCCGGGCGCGCCGCCGCGCCGGGCAGCCGCCCCAGCACCGCCACCCGCGCCTGGCGCAGGGCGTCCAGCAGCGCGGGCCTGCGCCGGATCATGCCGATCAGCCTGTGTCGCATATCCGGTCCCCCCGCAGCCTTGCGCGCCCTGCGCGACATAGCGCCCGGCCCCGGGACGCACAATCGCCAGGATAGGCACGCCATGCCTTGACCTGCGGGGGGCAAGCCGTTAAGGCAGCGCAATCGTGACCGGTCTGATGCCTGATGGCAAGAATCGGTCGCCTTGTCACGGGCCGCCACCCAAGGGCGGCCTGCTGTTATTTTTACGGTCCGATGCTGGCCCCGCGCGGTGCGATGTCAGCCTCTCGACTGGAACTCCCCGCAAGAGGGATGTCTTTATGCAAAGCCAGAATATCCGGATCCGGCTGAAGGCCTTCGATTACCGCGTGCTGGATGCCAGCACCCAGGAGATCGTGAACACGGCCAAGCGCACCGGCGCGACCGTCCGCGGCCCGATCCCGCTGCCGAACAAGATCGAGAAATTCACCGTCCTGCGTGGTCCGCACATCGACAAGAAGTCGCGCGACCAGTGGGAAATCCGCACGCATAAGCGTCTGCTGGACATCGTCGACCCGACCCCGCAGACCGTTGACGCCCTCATGAAGCTCGACCTCGCCGCCGGCGTGGATGTCGAGATCAAAGTCTGAGGAGGCAGATCATGTTGCGTACTGGTATCATCGCCAAGAAACTGGGCATGACCCGTCTGTTCCTAGAGGACGGCCGTCAGGTTCCCGTCACCGTCCTGCAACTGGACGGTCTGCAGGTCATCGCGCAGCGCACCGCCGCGACCGATGGCTATACCGCCGTCCAGCTGGGCGCCGGTGAGGCAAAAGCAAAGCGCACGACCGCAGCCATGCGCGGTCACTTCGCCAAGGCCTCGGTCGCGCCCAAGCGCAAGATCGTGGAATTCCGCGTCGCGGAAGAGAACCTGATCAACGTCGGTGAGGAAATCACGGCTGACCACTATTTCTCGGGTCAGTATGTGGACATCGCCGGCATCTCGATCGGTAAGGGCTTTGCGGGCGCGATGAAGCGTCACAACTTTGGCGGTCTGCGTGCCTCGCACGGCGTGTCCGTCAGCCACCGTTCGCACGGTTCGACCGGCCAGTGCCAGGACCCCGGCAAGGTGTTCAAGGGCAAGAAGATGGCAGGTCACCTGGGTGCCGTCCGCGTCACCACGCAGAACCTGCAGGTCGTGCGCACGGACAGTGACCGTGGCCTGATCATGGTCAAGGGCTCGGTTCCGGGCTCGAAGGGTGGCTGGGTCACCGTCAAGGACGCCGTAAAGAAAGCGACGCCCGAGAACCTGATCTATCCGGCCGCTCTGCGTTCCGCCGCGAACGAGGCCAAGCGTCTGGCTGAAGAAGCCGCCGCCGCCGCCGCCGCCGAGGAAGAAGCAGCCCGCGAGGAGGCCGCCCGTCTGGCCGCCGAGCAGGAAGCCGCCGCCCTGGCCGAGGCCGAAGCCTCGATCCAGTCGGACAAGGACGCCGTCGATCCCAACGCGGAAGAGCCGGCCTCCAATGACGACGCGCCGGAAGGAGACAAGTGATGAAACTTGATGTGATCAAGCTGGATTCCGGCGCAGCCGGGTCGATCGATCTGGCCGACGACATCTTCGGTCTGGAGCCGCGCGGCGACATCCTGCAGCGCGTCGTGCGTTGGCAGCGTGCCAAGGCGCAGGCCGGCACCCACTCGGTGCTGGGCCGGTCCGAGGTCAGCTATTCGACCAAGAAGATCTATCGCCAGAAGGGCACCGGCGGCGCACGCCACGGGTCCCGCAAGGCGCCGATCTTCCGCAAGGGTGGCGTCTACAAGGGCCCGACCCCGCGGTCGCATGCCTTCGATCTGCCCAAGAAGGTCCGCGCCCTGGGTCTGCGTCACGCGCTGTCGGCCAAGGCCACCGCGGGTGAACTGGTGATCATCGAGGATCTGAACCTCGCCGACGCCAAGACCGCAGCCGTCGCCAAGGCCGTCCGCGAGAACGGCTGGAAGCGCGTGCTGGTGATCGACGGTGCCGAAGTGAACGAGAACTTTGCCCGTGCCGCCCGCAACATCGAAGGCGTGGATATCCTGCCGTCGATGGGTGCCAACGTTTATGACATCCTCAAGCGTGATACCCTGGTCATCACGCGCGCTGGTGTCGAAGCTCTGGAGGCTCGTCTGAAATGAGCGCGAAAGCCGAACATTACGACGTGATCGTCAAGCCGATCATCACCGAAAAGGCCACCATGACGTCCGAGAACAACGGCGTCGTGTTCCAGGTTGCCAAGGATTCGAACAAGCCGCAGATCAAGCAGGCCGTCGAAGCCCTGTTCGGCGTCAAGGTGAAGGCGGTCAACACCACCATCACCAAGGGCAAGACCAAGCGCTTCCGCGGCCAGCCCGGCCGTCGCAGCGACGTCAAGAAAGCCTATGTGACGCTGGAAGCCGGCCACACCATCGACGTCTCGACCGGTCTCTGATAACCGGACGCGATCAGGCCGCCCCGGAGCGATCCGGGGCTGCCGCATTTGACTGAAACGGACCTCCTCGGTCCAAAGCAACGGAAGACAGAAAGATGGCATTGAAGTCGTATAAGCCGACGACGCCTGGCCAGCGTGGGCTGGTTCTGATCGACCGTTCGGAGCTTTGGAAAGGTCGCCCGGTCAAGAGCCTCACTGAGGGTCTGACCAAGAAAGGCGGCCGGAACAACACCGGACGGATCACCATGCGTCGCCAGGGTGGCGGCGCAAAGCGCCTGTATCGCATCGTCGATTTCCGGCGCACCAAGTTCGACATGGCGGCCACGGTCGAGCGGATCGAATACGATCCCAACCGCACCGCCTTCATCGCGCTGGTCAAGTACGAAGACGGCGAGCAGGCCTATATCCTGGCGCCGCAGCGTCTGGCCATCGGTGACAAGGTCGTCGCGGGTTCCAAGGTCGACGTAAAGCCGGGCAACGCCATGCCCTTCAGCGGCATGCCGATCGGCACGATCGTCCACAATGTCGAGCTGAAGCCCGGCAAGGGCGGCCAGATCGCACGTTCGGCGGGCACCTATGCCCAGTTCGTGGGTCGTGACGGCGGCTACGCCCAGATCCGCCTGTCCTCGGGCGAGCTGCGTCTGGTGCGTCAGGAATGCATGGCCACCATCGGTGCCGTGTCGAATGCCGACCACTCGAACCAGAACCTCGGCAAGGCCGGTCGCAACCGCCACAAGGGCATCCGCCCGAGCGTTCGCGGCGTCGCCATGAACCCGATTGACCACCCGCATGGTGGTGGTGAGGGTCGCACGTCGGGTGGCCGCACGCCGGTCACGCCCTGGGGCAAAGACACCAAGGGCAAGAAGACCCGCAGCAACAAGGCGACCGACAAGTACATCTTGCGTTCGCGCCACGCGAAAAAGAAGGGGCGTTGATCCATGGCACGTTCTGTTTGGAAAGGCCCCTTTGTTGACGCCTATGTGCTCAAGAAAGCGGAAAAGGTCAAAGAATCTGGCAAGTCCGAGGTCATCAAGATCTGGTCGCGTCGTTCGACCATCCTGCCGCAATTCGTGGGCCTCACCTTTGCTGTCTACAACGGGCACAAGCATATCCCGGTGAATGTCAGCGAAGAGATGATCGGCCAGAAGTTCGGTGAATATTCGCCCACGCGGACCTATTACGGTCACGCCGCGGACAAGAAAGCGAAGAGGAAGTAATCGTCATGGGTAAGGAAAACAATCCGCGCCGCGTGGCGGAGAACGAGGCCTTCGCCAAGACGAAGATGCTTCGCACCTCGCCGCAGAAACTGAACCTGGTCGCGCAACTGATCCGCGGCAAGAAGGTGGACAAGGCCCTGGCCGACCTGACCTTCTCGCACAAGCGGATCGCCGGTGACGTGAAGAAATGCCTTCAGTCCGCCATCGCGAATGCCGAGAACAACCATGGTCTGGACGTCGACAACCTGGTCGTCGCCGAGGCCTGGGTCGGCAAGAACCTGGTGATGAAGCGTGGCCGTCCGCGGGCACGTGGCCGCTTCGGCAAGATCATGAAGCCGTTTTCGGAAATCACCATCAAGGTGCGCCAAGTCGAGGAGCAAGCGTAATGGGTCAGAAGGTCAATCCGATCGGCATGCGCCTGCAGGTCAACCGCACCTGGGACAGCCGCTGGTATGCCGACGACAAGGACTATGGCAATCTGCTGCTTGAAGACCTGAAGATCCGGGACTTCATCCACACGGAAGCCAAGCAGGCCGGCATCAGCCGCGTCATCATCGAGCGTCCCCACAAAAAGTGCCGCGTGACCATTCACGCAGCGCGCCCCGGTGTCATCATCGGGAAAAAGGGTGCCGACATCGAGACCCTGCGCAAGAAGCTGGCGAACTTCACCGACAGCGAACTGCACCTGAACATCGTCGAAGTGCGCAAGCCCGACGTCGATGCGCAGCTGGTCGCCGAATCGATCGCTCAGCAGCTGGAGCGTCGCGTGTCGTTCCGCCGCGCCATGAAGCGTTCGGTCCAGAACGCCATGCGCATGGGTGCCCTGGGCATCCGCGTGAACGTCGCCGGCCGTCTGGGTGGTGCCGAGATCGCGCGGACCGAGTGGTATCGCGAGGGCCGCGTGCCCCTGCACACCCTGCGGGCCGACATCGACTATGCGCTGTCCGAGGCGACGACCCCTTACGGGATCATCGGCGTCAAGGTGTGGATATTCAAGGGCGAGATCATGGAACATGATCCCCAGGCCCATGACCGCCGCGCCGCCGAAGCCCAGGAGGGCCCTGCCCCCCGCGGCCCGCGCCGCGACGCCCGGTAAGGAGTAGAGAACAATGCTGCAACCGAAACGGACCAAGTTCCGCAAACAGCACAAGGGCCGCATCCACGGCGAGGCGAAGGGCGGTTTCGACCTGAACTTCGGCTCGTTTGCCCTGAAGGCGACCGAACCCGAGCGTGTGACCGCGCGTCAGATCGAGGCGGCACGCCGCGCGATCACGCGTCACATGAAGCGTCAGGGCCGCGTCTGGATCCGGATCTTCCCGGATGTCCCGGTCTCGTCCAAGCCCACCGAAGTCCGGATGGGTAAGGGCAAGGGTTCCGTCGACTTCTGGGCGGCCCGCGTCCACCCGGGCCGGATCATGTTCGAGATCGACGGTGTCAACGACACCATCGCCCGCGAGGCCCTGCGCCTTGGCGCGATGAAGCTGCCGGTCCTGACCCGCATCGTCGCCCGCGAAGACTGGTAAGCGGCGACCCGGAAGGGTCATCGCGACGGGGCCCCGCCGAGCGATCGGCGGGGCCCCTGCGTTTTGTGGCAATCGGGCTTGCCAAACGGGCGCACAGCCTGTATGCGCAGGCCTTCATCACGAAACTCCACCGGAATCAGGGTGGCCCTGGGCATCAGGGGCTCTCCGGTGATGTTGAAAGGAAGACGCGTCATGGACGCCAAAGAACTGCTCTCGAAGACGCCTGACCAGCTGAAGGATCAGCTGGTCGCGCTGAAGAAAGAGGCCTTCAACCTGCGCTTTCAGCAGGCCACCGGCCAGCTGGAAAGCACTGCGCGCATGCGCGTCGTCCGTCGTGACGTCGCCCGCGTGAAGACGATTCTGAACCAGAAAGCGGCCGACGCCGCGGCCTCGAACTAAGGAGCCCGGTCCATGCCCAAACGCATTCTGCAAGGCCGCGTCACCAGCGACAAGAACGAACAGACGATCACCGTCATTGTCGAGCGCCGCTTCAAGCATCCCGTGCTGCACAAGATCGTGCGCTCGTCCAAGAAATACCGCGCCCATGACGCGGAGAACCAGTTCAAGATCGGTGATCTCGTTCGCATCGTCGAATGTGCCCCGATCTCGAAGACGAAACGCTGGACTGTCCTGACGGACGAAGCGGCTACCGCCTGAAGTCCATCATCACAGATCAGAAATGATCGAAACCCTGGGGTCGGCGAGGCCGGTCCCCAAAGGTCGGGAGAAACCAAATGATCCAGATGCAGACCAATCTGGATGTTGCTGACAACTCTGGCGCACGCCGGGTTCAGTGCATCAAGGTCCTGGGTGGTTCGCACCGTCGCTATGCGTCGGTGGGCGACATCATCGTCGTGTCCGTCAAGGAAGCCATCCCTCGGGGCCGGGTGAAGAAGGGGGACGTCCGCAAGGCCGTCGTCGTTCGCACCGCCAAGGAAGTGAACCGTGAAGACGGTACCTCCATCCGCTTCGACCGCAACGCCGCCGTCATCCTGAACAACCAGGGCGAGCCGGTCGGTACCCGTATCTTCGGGCCGGTCGTGCGCGAGCTGCGCGCGAAGAACTTCATGAAGATCATCTCGCTTGCGCCGGAGGTGCTGTAATGGCTGCCAAGCTGAAAAAGGGCGACAAGGTCGTCGTGCTGGCCGGCAAGGACAAGGGCAAGCAGGGTGAGATCACCGCTGTCATGCCCAAGGACAACAAGGCCATCGTGGACGGCGTGAATGTTGCCATCCGCCACACCAAGCAGTCCCAGAACAGCCAGGGCGGCCGCGTGGCGAAGGCCATGCCGATCGACCTGTCGAACCTGTCGCTGATGGACAAGGACGGCAAGGCAACCCGCGTCGGCTTCCGCATGGAAGACGGCGGCAAGGTCCGCTTTGCCAAGACCACGGGAGACGTGATCTGATGCTGGACGACGCAAAGTACACGCCCCGCCTGCGTGCGGTGTTCAACGACACCATCAAGGCCGCGCTGAAGGAAGAGTTCAGCTACAAGAACGACATGCAGATCCCGCGTCTGGACAAGATCGTCCTGAACATGGGTGTCGGCGAGGCCGTCAAGGACACCAAGAAGGTCAAGCAGGCAGCAGACGAGCTGTCGCTGATCGCCGGCCAGAAGGCCATCATCACCTATGCCAAGAAGTCGATCGCCGGCTTCCGCGTGCGTGAGGAGATGCCCCTGGGCTGCAAGGTGACCCTGCGCGGCGACCGGATGTACGAATTCCTGGACCGCCTGATCAACATCGCACTGCCCCGCGTCCGCGACTTTCGCGGCGTAAAACCGACGTCCTTCGACGGCCGCGGCAACTATGCGATGGGCCTGAAAGAGCACATCGTGTTCCCGGAGATCAACTTCGACAAGGTCGACGAAGTTCTGGGGATGGACATCATCATCTGCACCAACGCGAAGACCGACGCGGAAGCGAAGTCGCTGTTGAAGCATTTCAACATGCCGTTCACCAGCTGATCGCGGAGGGAAAGAAGATATGGCAAAGAAATCCATGGTCGAGCGCGAGAAGAAGCGCGAGCGTCTGGTGAAGCAATACGCTTCCAAGCGTGCTGAACTGAACGAGGTCATTCATGACCAGTCCCGCCCGATGGAAGAGCGGTTCAAGGCTACGCTGAAGCTGGCCGAGCTGCCGCGCAATTCGTCGGCCGTGCGCCTGCACAACCGGTGCCAACTGACCGGTCGTCCGCATGCGTATTACCGCAAACTGAAACTGTCGCGGATCATGCTGCGCGAGCTGGGCTCGCAAGGTCAGATCCCCGGCCTGGTCAAGTCCAGCTGGTAAGGGGGCATATATCATGATGAACGATCCTCTCGGCGATATGCTGACCCGCATCCGCAATGCGCAGATGCGCGGCAAATCGACCGTCCGCACCCCCGCCTCCAAGCTGCGTGCCTGGGTTCTGGACGTGCTCAAGAACGAAGGTTACATCCGCGGCTACGAGGAAGTGACCACGACCGAAGGCCACAAAGAGCTGGAAATCGGGCTGAAATACCATGACGGAACGCCGGTCATCCGGGAACTGTCGCGTGTGTCGAAGCCGGGTCGCCGGGTCTATGCCGGGTCCAAGGAAATCCCGCAGGTCCGTCAGGGCCTGGGCGTCTCCATCGTCTCGACTCCCAAGGGCGTCATGACGGATGCAGCGGCTCGCACTGCCAATGTCGGCGGCGAAGTCCTCTGCACCGTGTTCTAAGGAGGGCAGAATGTCTCGTATTGGTAAGAAGCCGGTCGAACTGCCCAAGGGCGTGACGGCCGAGATCAAAGGTCAGACCATCGAAGTGAAGGGGCCGAAAGGCACCCGTCACTTCACGGCGACCGATGATGTGGACCTGGTGCTGGAAGACGGTTCGGTTGCGGTCAAGCCGCGCGGAACGTCCAAGCGTGCGCGCCAGCAATGGGGGATGACCCGCTCGATGATCGAGAACCTGACCGTGGGCGTGTCCACCGGGTTCAAGAAAGAGCTGGAGATCCAGGGCGTGGGTTACCGCGCGACCATGCAGGGCAAGGACCTGAAACTGGCCCTGGGCTATTCGCATGACGTGATCTTCGCGGTGCCGGAAGGCGTCACGGTCTCGTCTCCGAAGCAGACCGAAATCGTTGTGGAAGGCATTGACCAGCAGCTTGTTGGCCAGGTCGCAGCGAACATCCGCGAGTGGCGCAAGCCCGAGCCCTACAAGGGCAAGGGAATCCGCTACAAGGGCGAGTTCGTCTTCCGCAAGGAAGGCAAGAAGAAGTAAGGGGCGCATGAAATGGCACTGAAAAAGCAAGAGCTGTTCCAGAAGCGCCGCCTGCGCGTTCGGAACAAGCTGCGGGCGATGTCGAACGG
>NZ_JBKBVD010000018.1:0-63677 GCF_046289755.1 Paracoccus sp. (in: a-proteobacteria)
TGGGGCGGCTCTTTCACAGATCAAGTTCGCGCGTGCGGAACCTAAGTATGATGCGGGGTTACCGCGATCAGCCCGGCAGCTCGAACACGGTCAGCTGACCGCCCAGTTCGGTATAGTCGCTGAGAGCCGCATAGCCGCCCACGGCGCCCAGACCATCGTTCGGGTTGGTCAGACCCGCCGCCAGACCGATCCCGGCCCAGCCACCGACCCCGGACAGAACGGCGATATACTGTTTGCCGTCATGCTCGTAGGTCATGGTGTTGCCGATGATGCCCGACGGGGTCTTGAAGCTGTAAAGCTCTTCGCCCGTATCGGCATCGACCGCCTTCAGGAAGCCTTCCAGCGTGCCGTAGAAGACCACGTCACCTGCGGTCGCAAGGGCACCCGACCAGACCGAGAATTTCTCGGGCAGCGACCACTTGATCTCACCCTCGATGGCGTCCCAGGCGATGAAGTTGCCCATGCCGCCATGGCTGTCGGGTGCCGGATACATCGACAGGGTTGCGCCGACATAGGGCTGACCGGCGGTATAGCTGACCCGGAAGGGTTCGTAATCCATGCAGACGTGGTTCGTCGGCACATAGAACAGTCCGGTTTTCGGCGAGTAGGCCGCCGGCTGCTGGTCCTTGGTGCCAAGGGCGGCCGGGCAGACGCCCTCGGTATTCACGTCCTCGCCATTCTCCGAGGTCGAGTAATCAGCGACGACCTGCGGGCGGCCATACTGATCGGACGCGGGGTCCATTTCGACATGCGTGGCCCAGTTGACTGCCGGGTCGAACTTTTCGGCGACCAGCAGTTCGCCGGTTTCGCGGTCCAGCGTATAGGCAAAGCCGTTGCGGTCAAAGTTGACCAGCAGCTTGCGCATCTCACCGTCGATTTCCTTGTCAACGAGGATGTTCTCGTTCACGCCGTCATAGTCCCATTCGTCATGGGGGGTCTTCTGATAGAACCACTTGGCCTCGCCCGTATCGGCATCGCGGGCCATGATGGTCATCGACCAGCGGTTGTCGCCCGGACGTTGCGACGGGTTCCAGGTCGAGGGGTTGCCGGTGCCGTAATAGACCAGGTTCAGATCCGGGTCATAGCTGAACCAGCCCCAGGTCGTGCCGCCGCCGATCTTCCACTGATCGCCTTCCCAGCTGTTGAGCGAGCTGTCGGCGCCGACCGGCTGGCCCAGATGCATGGTGGTTTCGGGATTCACCAGCATTTCTTCGTCGGGGCCGGTCGAATAGGCGATCCACGCCTGTGAGCCGTCCGACAGGTTGTAGGCGGTGATCCGGCCGCGTACGCCGTATTCACCACCGGACACGCCGACCAGAACCTTGTCGCCCACCGGCATCACGGTCGCGGTGTTCGTCTCGCCAATCGCCGGATCGCCGGTCTGCACCGACCATTTTTCCTCGCCGGTCATCGCGTCCAGCGCGATCAGCGTGGTGTCGGCCTGATGGCTGATGATCATGCCGTCGGCATAGGCCACGCCGCGATAGACGGTGTCGCAGCACATCACGGCGATCACTTCGGGGTCTTGCTGCGGGGTATGGCGCCAGACGATGCGGCCGCTGTCCGACAGGTCCAGCGCGAAGATGTTGTTGGGGAACGGCGTGTGGACATACATCATGTTGCCGATCACCAGCGGGCCACCCTCGTGGCCGCGCAGCACGCCGGTCGAGAAACTCCAGGCGACGCGCAGATCGCCGACATTGTCGCGGTTGATCTGGTCCAGTTCCGAATAGCGGGTGTTGGCATAGTCGCCGGTCTGGATGGCCCATTGCCCGGAATTGCCGGATTCTGTCAGGACGCTTTCGTTGGCATAAGCCGACACGCCCGACAGAAGCAGCGCGATCGCCGCGCTGTTCATCAGATGTTTCATTGAAGTGCTCCTCCGCTCCTGGATTACCTGTCGCGGTTTCCTCCTCCCGCAACGGTCCATATCTGAGTGTTGGGGCAGCACCCTGCTGCGTCAATCGACGGTCCTGCCACCTGCCCCTAAAGTCTTACGGGAAAATGGCAAAACCGCCGGGAATAATTGGCAATCGGGTTAAAGCAACCGCTCGGCATGCCAGAAGACGTGATCGGCCATAAAAGTCTGCACGAACCAATAGCTGTGGTCATAGCCTTCCTGCATCCGGAACTGTCCCGGCTGACGGCGGGCCATCATGGCATGGGCCAACGATTCGGGACGCAGCAGATCAAGGAACTGATCGGCGCTGCCCTGATCAATCAGCACCTCGCCGGGATAGCCCTTTTCGGTCATCAGCAGGGTCGCGTCATGGGGGCGCCATGCTGCGCTGTCCTCGCCCAGATAGGCGGTGAACTGCTTGCGGCCCCAGTCCGATTCCGTCGGGTTGGCGATCGGCGCAAAGGCCGAGACGGATTTGTAGCGGTCGGGATGGGTCATGGCGATGGTCAGCGCGCCGTGCCCGCCCATCGAATGGCCGGTGATGCCCATGGCGGCGGGGTCGATGGCGAAATTCTCGGCGACCAGCGCGGGCAGTTCGTCGACGATATAATCCCACATGCGGAAATGCGGCTTCCACGGGTCCTGCGTGGCGTTGACATAAAAGCCCGCGCCCTGCCCCAGATCATAGGCCTCGTCATTGGCGACACCCTCGCCGCGCGGCGAGGTGTCGGGAAAGATCATGGCGATGCCCGCCTCGTCGCACCATTGCTGGGCGGCGGCCTTGGTCATCGCGTTTTCATGCGTGCAGGTCAGGCCCGACAGATACCACAGCACCGGCACGCGCCCCAGCAGCGCGTCCTGCGGCAGGTAGACGGCAAAGGTCATGTCGGTGCCCGTGGCCTGCGAGCGGTGGCGATACACGCCCTGCGTGCCGCCAAAGCTGCGGTTCTCGGATAGGGTCTCAAGGCTCATCAGTCTCTCCCTTCAGCGTCTGGAACATGACCAGCGCATCGACCGGCCCATGATGGGGGTGAAGAAACGCGCCCGGAAGGCGGCCCACAATGGCAAATCCGGATTTCTGCCACAAATGGACGGCATCTTCGTTGGTGGACACGACAAAGTTGAACTGCATCGCCCGAAAGCCCTGCGCTGCGGCCCAGACCTTGGCGTGGCCTGCCAGCGCCCGTGCCACGCCCCGCCCCCGTGCCGCCTCTGCCGTGGCAAAGGAGGCATTCGCCACATGCGCGCCGCCGCCTGCCCGGTTCGCGCCGATATGGCTGGTGCCCAGCACCTGCCCACCCGATTGCGCGACAAAGGCGGTGAAGGGCGCGGCGAACCAGTCTGCCAGCGCCTCGTCCCGCGTCACGTCGCGCGGCATGCAATAGGTTTCGCCGGCGCGATAGACCGGCTTCAGGATGGCCCAGATCGCATCATGGTCGGTGGCGGTCGCGGGGCGGATGCTCACCTCCCCGCGTGCCGTCATTTCAGGTCGTCCACGGTGCGGATCACCTGACCCAGAAGGCCGTAATCCAGCGCCTCTTGCGTGTTCAGCCAGAAGTCCCGCTGCGTGTCCTTTTCGATCCGCTCGACCGACTGGCCGGTGGCTTCGGCAAAGACCTGATTCAGGCGGTCGCGCATCAGGCGCACCTGCTCGGCCTGGATCATCATGTCCGACGAGGTGCCGCCGATCCCGCCCGAGGGCTGGTGGATCAGGAACCGCGTGTTGGGCAGGCAGTAGCGGTTTTCCCTTTTCGCCGCGACAAAGATCAGCGCGCCCGCCGAGGCCACCCAGCCCGAGCCGACGGTGCGCACGGTCGGACGGATGAACTTGATCACGTCATGGATCATATCGCCCGATTCGACATGGCCGCCCGGAGAGCTGATCAGCATGTTGATCGGATCTTCGCTTTCCTCGGCCAAAGCCAGCAGATGCGCCACGGTGCGCTGCGCCAGCTTGTCGTTGATGGCGCCCGCGACGATCACGGTCCGCGATTTGAAATAGAGCTTGGCGATCTTGTCGCCCTCGGGCAGTCCGAGGCCGGTGTCCTTGTCGCCCTTGTGGCGGTGGTCGTCGTCTTCCTCGTGATCGTCGTCGTCATCCAGCCACTGATGGCGCATCTGCCTGCTCCTTGTTCGTTCTCATGGCGACGGCGGGACCATGCGGCCCCGCCGTACAGATACCTAAGCAGCCCTTAAGGATCAGTAAAGGACGACCGACCGGATCGATTCACCATGATGCATCAGATCGAAGCCCTTGTTGATGTCATCCAGCGGCATGGTGTGGGTGATCATCGGGTCGATTTCGATCTTGCCGTCCATGTACCAGTCCACGATCCGGGGCACATCGGTGCGCCCGCGGGCGCCGCCAAAGGCCGTGCCCTTCCAGATCCGGCCCGTCACCAGCTGGAACGGGCGGGTGCTGATCTCGGCCCCTGCCGCCGCCACGCCGATGATGACCGACACGCCCCAGCCACGGTGGGTGCATTCCAGCGCGTCGCGCATGACCTTGGTGCTGCCGGTGGCGTCAAAGCTGTAATCCGCGCCGCCGATCTGGTCGAAGGGGGTCTTGGTCATCTCGACGATGTGCTGGACGATGCCGCCGTCGATTTCCTTGGGGTTGACGAAATGCGTCATCCCGAAGCGCTCGGCCATCTCTTTCTTGTCGTTGTTCAGATCGACGCCGATGATCATGTCGGCGCCCGCAAGCCGCAGGCCCTGAATGACGTTCAGACCGATCCCGCCCAGACCAAAGACCACCGCCTTGGCGCCGATCTCGACCTTGGCGGTGTTGATGACCGCGCCGATGCCCGTGGTCACGCCGCAACCGATATAGCAGATCTTGTCGAAGGGCGCGTCCTTGCGCACCTTCGCCACGGCGATTTCGGGCAGAACCGTGTGATTGGCGAAGGTCGAGCAGCCCATGTAGTGATAGATCGGCGTGCCATCCAGCATCGAGAAGCGCGTCGTGCCATCGGGCATCAGGCCCTTGCCCTGCGTCGCCCGGATCCTGGTGCAGAGGTTCGTCTTGCCCGACAGGCACGAGGCACATTCGCGGCATTCGGGCGTATAGAGCGGGATCACGTGGTCGCCGACCTTCAGCGAGGTGACGCCGGGGCCGACCTCGACCACCACGCCTGCGCCTTCATGGCCCAAGATGGCGGGGAAAATGCCTTCGGGATCGTCGCCCGAGCGGGTGAATTCGTCAGTGTGGCAGATGCCGGTCGCCTTGATCTCGATCATCACCTCGCCTTCTTTGGGGCCGTCGAGATTGACCTCCATCACTTCCAGCGGCTTGCCTGCCTCAAGGGCTACGGCGGCACGGGTTCTCATCTTTTTCTCCTTTGGCTCGGTCGGTCTGGCGGTGTGTCGGACAGTCTGCTGGTCAGCGCAAAGGGGCCGACGGGCGGCCCCCTGCGATTGCGGGTCTGGCGCGGGTTCAGGCGTGCAATGCCCCGGACCTGCGCGCAACATGGGTCGCGATCGCATCCATCAGCGGCGGCGACAAGGCGTCATAGGGCTCCAGCCCCAGCTCGTGCAGGCGCGACCGGATGCCGGCCATCCGCGACGGGTCTACCCCGGATTCGATGACAGAACTGACAAAGGCCGCGAATTCCGGCGCCGCCCAGCCCTGATCCTGCGACAGTTCGGTATGCACGAAATCCAGCCCGTAGAACGGATGGTCCTTGTTCTCGATGCGGCCATACATATGCACGCCGCAGTCGCGGCAGCGATGGCGCTGGATCGCGGCACTGGCATCGACGACCTCAAGCTTGTCTCCGCCCTCCAGCACCTCGACCGCTTCGCGGGACACGACGGCAATCTGGCTGAACACCGCACCGTCGGGCTTCCAGCATTTGGTGCAGCCGCAGACGTGGTTATGGGCCGTCTGCGCCGAAATCCGGACACGGACCGGGTTCGCGGTGCAACGGCAACTGAGCACCCCGCCCGAAAACCCGGAAGCGCCCGGTTTTATCCCGTGATCCACCGCCGGGTGGATCGTCACTTCGTTCGTGCTTGTCATAGCCCCCTCCTCCGATACACCGGATGTGCTGCCAAGGTCGCGCCGTTGCAGACATTCGGCAAGTCGGAGGAAGGTTGTAGCACCACAGCGGCCAGGGCCGCCGGTCAGCTGGCCGGGGTCGAGGACACGCCCACCTTGGCCGGACGCAGCAGCCGGTCATGCAGACGAAAGCCGTTGCCCATCACCTGAATGATCTGACCCGCGATCGTGCCGGGCACCGGGGCCTCGAACATCGCCTCGTGGAAGGTCGGATCGAACTTGTCACCCGTTGCAGGGCGAATCACGGTGATGCCGTGCTTGGCAAAGACATTGTCCAGCTCGCGCAGGGTCAGTTCGACCCCCTCAATCAGCGCCGCCGCCGCCGCGCGCTGTTCGTCGCCTGCCGCATCCAGCGCACGGGTCAGCGCGTCATGCACGGGCAGCAGATCGCGGGCCAGACGCGAGCCGCCATATTGCTCGGCGTCGCGGCGGTCCTTGTCGGCGCGCTTGCGCGAGTTTTCGGCATCGGCCAGCGCGCGCATGAACTTGTCGCGCATCTCATCGCGTTCCGCCGTCAGGCGCGCGATCTCATCGCCGGGATCGGCCAGCGGATCGTCCAACATATCGTCCAGTGGCTGTTCGTTCTGCTCGGTCATTGTCTCTTCATCCTTTCCGGCCGGACAGCACCCGCCCGACCAGTTGCGCGGTATAGTCAACGATGGGCACGATGCGGCCATAGTTCAGCCGTGTCGGACCGATCACACCCACCGCGCCTACGATTTTCCGGTCGGCATTCATATAGGGGGAAACCACCAGAGCGGAACCCGAAAGTGAAAAAAGCTTGTTCTCGGAGCCGATGAAAATGCGCACCCCGTCGCCTTTTTCCGCCAGCTCCAGAAATTCCACGATGTCGCGCTTGCGTTCGAGGTCGTCGAACAGCACCCGCACCCGGTCCAGATCGGCAATCTCACTGGCCAGAAGGTTGGACCGGCCCCGCACAATCAGCCGCGGATCGCTGCTTTCCTGCCCCCACAGCGCGATCCCCGATTCGACCAGTTCGGACGCCATCACGTCCAGCTCGGCCCGGCGCTTGTCGACCTGCAGCGCGATCTGGGCGCGCAATTCGGTCAGCGTGCGCCCCTCGGCCATGGCGTTGAGGAAATTGCCCGCCTCGCGCATGGAGGACGGCGTCTGGCCCGCGGGCGGGGTAAAGATGCGGTTCTCGACATGGCCATCGGCAAAGACCAGCACCACCAGCGCCCGGTCAGGGCCCAGGCTGACAAACTCGATATGGCGGATCGGTGCCTCATGCTTGGGCATCAGCACCAGCGAGGCGCCGCGCGTCAGGCTGCTCAGCGCGGTGCTGACCCGGTCCAGCAGCACGCCGGTATCGGGGTCGTCATTGCCAAGCGTCTGGTCGATGGCGGCGCGGTCGGTGGCGTCCAGACTGTCCACCTCCATCATGCCGTCTACAAACAGCCGCAGCCCCATCTGCGAGGGCAGCCGCCCCGCCGAGACATGCGGGCTGTCCAGCAGACCCAGAATTTCCAGATCCTGCATCACGTTGCGGACCGTCGCGGCGCTGAGCCGTTCCGACAGCGCGCGGGTCAGAGTGCGCGAGCCCACAGGCTCGCCCGTTTCCAGATAGGACTCGACCACCCGGCGAAACACTTCGCGGGACCGGTCGTTCATTTCATCCAGCAGCGTTTCCTGGCTCATGGCCCTCATGGGGTTGCGTGACGGTGCCCTCGGGCGGTATGGGGCAGGCATCTTCACGAAAAGGATGACTCATGCGCCCCTCAGGCCGGAATCTAAGCCAAATGCGTCCGATTTCAATCGAAACCGGGGTCATGCGGCACGCGGAAGGATCGTGCCTGATCCGGTGCGGCGAGACCCATGTTCTGTGCACCGCCTCGATCGAAGAGTCCACCCCGCGTTTTCTGAAGGGGACCGGGCTGGGCTGGGTCACGGCGGAATACGGCATGCTGCCGCGCGCCACGAACACCCGCAACCGCCGCGAGGCGGCGCAGGGAAAACAGTCCGGTCGGACACAAGAAATTCAACGGCTTATCGGGCGCAGCCTGCGCGCGGGCATCGACCGCAGCGCGCTTGGCGAACGCCAGATCACCATCGACTGCGACGTGATTCAGGCCGATGGCGGCACCCGCTGCGCCTCGATCACCGGCGGCTGGGTTGCATTGCGGCTGGCGGTGAACAAGCTGCTGAAAGCGGGGGCAATCGTCAGCGACCCGATCCTCGATCACGTTGCCGCCATCAGCTGTGGCATTTATGCCGGTCAGCCGGTGCTGGATCTGGACTATGCCGAGGACAGCGAAGCCGGAACCGATGGCAATTTCGTGCTGACCGGCGCCGGTCGCCTGATCGAGGTGCAGATGTCCGCCGAGGGTGCGACATTCTCGCGCGATGAGATGGGCAAGCTGCTGGACCTGTCCGAGGCAGGCATGGCTGAGCTGGTCGCGGCGCAAAAGGCCGCGCTGGCATGAGGGTCTTTGCGGAAAGGCGGCTGCTGGTGGCCACGCATAACGCGGGCAAGCTGGCCGAGATGCGCGCGCTGCTGGCCCCCTACGGCGTCGAGGTGACCGGCGCCGCCGAGGCCGGTCTGGCCGAGCCCGCCGAGACCGAGACCAGCTTTGCGGGCAATGCCCGGATCAAGGCGCGCGCCGCGGTCGAGGCGACCGGGCTGCCGGTTCTGGCCGATGACAGCGGCATCTCGGTCGATGCGCTGGACGGCGCGCCCGGCGTTTACACCGCCGATTGGGCCGAAACCGGATCGGGCCGCGATTTCCCGATGGCGATGCAGCGCACCTGGGACGCGCTGCAGGCCAGCGGCGCCCCGGCCCCCTATCACGCGCAGTTCCGCTGCACGCTGGTGCTGATGTGGCCGGACGGGCATGACGAGCTGTTCGAGGGGGTGCTGCCCGGACAGGTCGTCTGGCCGCCGCGCGGCGCCGAAGGGCATGGCTATGACCCGATCTTCATGCCGGACGGGCATCAGACGACCCTTGGCGAAATGTCTGCCGAGATGAAGAACCGGCTGAGCCATCGGGCGCTGGCGGTGGAAAAGATGATCGGAGCAGTTTTTGCGTAGGATTTCAACCGGATCGCCCTTTGAGGCGCAGTTGGCCTATAGCCGGGCAGTGGTCAGGGGCGACTGGTGCTTTGTGTCGGGCGTGACAGGTTATGACTATGCGCGGATGATCATGCCCAGTGACGCCGCCGAACAGGCCCGCAACTGCTTTACCACTATTTTCGCGGTTCTGGACGAGGCCGGTTTTGCGCCGGATGACATCGTGCGGGTCCAGTATACGATCACCGATCCGGCTCTGGTCGATGTCATCGCCCCTGCCCTGTCAGAGGCATTGGACAGGATCCGGCCTGCTGCAACCATGATCGTCGCAGGCCTGATCCGCCCCGAAATGAAGGTCGAAATCGAAGTCACGGCGCTGCGCGGATGACCGTTCCGGGCGCGGACTGGCGGCATGGCGGCTTTGGGCTGTATGTCCACTGGCCATTTTGTGCGGCCAAATGTCCGTATTGCGATTTCAACAGCCATGTCGTTGCCGCGGTCGATCAGGCCCGTTGGGCACGCGCGCTTGCGTCAGAAATCACACGGCTGGCCGAAGAACTGCCGGGCCGCCATCTGGACAGCATCTTTTTTGGCGGCGGTACGCCCTCGCTGATGCTGCCCGAGACGGTGGATGTGGTTCTGCGCGCAGCGCGTGCGGCATGGGGCTTTGGCAACCAGATCGAGATCACGCTGGAGGCTAACCCGACCAGCGTCGAGGGCGGGCGCTTTCGTGGCTTTGCCGAGGCCGGGATCAACCGGCTGTCGATGGGCATTCAGGCGCTGCGCGACGATGATCTGCGCCGCCTTGGCCGGATGCATAGCGTCGCAGAGGCGCGCGCGGCCTTTGATATTGCCCGGAATGCCTTTGACCGCGTCAGCTTTGACCTGATCTATGCGCGTCAGGGGCAGAGCCGCAACGCGTGGCAGACCGAGTTGCGCGAGGCGCTTGGCATGGCCATGGATCACCTGTCGCTGTATCAGCTGACCGTCGAGCCGGGCACTGCCTTTGGTCGCCGGGCGGCGGCGGGCGGGTTGCGGGATCTGCCTGACGAGGATCTGTCCGCCGATATGTATGCCGACACGCAGGAGATATGCTCTGCGGTCGGGCTGGCAGGCTATGAGATTTCCAACCACGCGCGGCCGGGGTCGGAATGCCGTCATAACCTGATCTATTGGCGACAGGGCGATTGGGCGGCTGTCGGGCCAGGCGCTCATGGTCGGCTGACGCTGAACGGGGGCCGCGTCGCGACCGAGGCTCATCTGACGCCGGGGGCGTGGCTTGACGCTGTCGAGAGGCGCGGAACGGGCGAGTCATTGCGCGCGTTGGTGCCCTTGGATGAACAGGCGACGGAATACCTGCTGATGGGCATGCGGCTGACCGACGGAGTTGACGAGGCACGTTTTGGTCGACTGGCCGGGCGTCCGCTGGACGAAATCCGTGTCCAGCGCCTGACCGAGATGGGCATGGTCGTCCGCGAAGATGGCCGGTTGCGCACAACTGGTGCCGGTCGACCGTTGCTCAATGCGATCCTGCGAGAACTGGCGGTCTGACATGCGGCGCTTGTGGTTGGCAGTCGGGTGGACCTTTGTCGCCTTGGGCATCGTCGGGATCGCATTGCCGGTTGTCCCGACCGTTCCCTTTCTGCTGGTCGCAGCCTGGGCGTTTTCCCGTTCGTCACCTGGCCTGCAACAAAGGATACTGGATCACCCGACTTATGGCCCCCCGGTCCGGGCGTGGCAGGAGCGTGGCGTCGTCGGGCCTGTCGCCAGGATATGGGCGATCACAGCCATGTCTGGCGGTGTCCTGCTGTCTTGTTGGATGAATGTCCCGGTCTGGATCGTTGTCGCTCAGGGAACAATCTGCGGCCTGGTCGCGATATTCCTTCTGACACGTCCGAAGGCATAGATATATGCCGCTTCGGTGGCACTACAACCATATGTTGTAGCTATCCATGTCCGCCGAGAAGCTGGCATAGCTGATCAAGCTGATCCAGGTCTTTATACGAGATAATCACCTGACCGCCATCCATCCCAGCATGACGGATCTGGACCTGCATCCGAAGGTGGGCGGAAAGATCGCCTTCAAGCGCACGAGTATCGCTGTCTGTGTCCGGCTGCCTGGACTTGCGCCGGGGCACTTCACCCTCAGGTTTGTCCTGAGCCAGTTTGCGAACCATCACTTCTGTTTCGCGAACCGACATCCCCTTGTCGACAACCTTCCGCGCAAGCTGCGCAGGGTTAGGTGCGGTGATGAGGGCGCGGGCGTGTCCGGCGGTCAGCTTTCCCTCTTTGACAAGGTCCTGAACCGGATCAGGCAGGTTCAGCAATCTGAGAAGATTCGCAATATGGCTGCGGCTTTTGTTCAGCGCCTCTGCAAGACGCTCTTGCGTGTGACCGAAACGCTCCATCAGTTGCTTGAACGACGCGGCTTCTTCGATAGCATTCAAGTCAGCGCGCTGAATGTTTTCGATAATCGCGACTTCGAGCATTTCGGTGTCAGAAAAGTCCCGGACAATGACCGGAAGCTCGTGCAACTGCGCCATCTGCGCCGCACGCCATCGGCGCTCACCCGCAACGATCTGGTAAAGGTCCTGCCCATCCGGGTGGGGTCGAACAATCAGAGGCTGAAGAACACCGCGGCTGCGCAGCGAATCTGCAAGTTCCTGAAGCGCCTGCGGATCAAACGTGCGGCGCGGCTGGTTCGGGTTCGCTGTGATCTGCTCAATCGGGATCAGCGTCCGGTCGCGGCCTGGTTGGGTGGCGACCGGCGGAACATCTACGGCAATATCCGCCATCAGAGCTGACAGACCGCGACCAAGGCCCCGTTTTACAGACTTGGGCTCTGACATCAGGCGATCTCCGGAACAAGTTTGAGGCGGGATGCGAATTCGGTTGCAAACTGGCGATAGGCAATGCTGCCCTTTGACGTCGAGTCATACGTCAGAACAGGCTTGGCATGGGACGGCGATTCAGAGACCCGCACATTCCTTGGAATAACAGTCGGATAGACGAGATCACCAAGAGTTGCGCGTGCATCCGCCTCGACCTGCTGCGAAAGGTTGTTGCGGTAATCGGACATCGTCAGCACAACACCGTTAATTCGCAGCTCGGGATTTGCGGACGACCGAACATCCCTGACGGTCGCAAGAAGTTGAGACAGACCCTCAAGTGCATAAAATTCGGCCTGCAACGGAACCAGAACTGAGTGTGCGGCGACCATTGCATTGACAGTGAGAAGACCCAGCGCGGGTGGGCAATCGATCAAAACGATCACGCCCTCGGGTGCAGCTTCAAGTTGCCGCGACAGAAGGCGCGTACGCTCGGAGGTCTGAGAAAAATCCACGTCAGCGGATGACAGATCGGGCGTCGCGGGAACCACCCTAAGGCCGGGAACAGCCGTTTTCTGCGCAGCGGTCAGAAGATCGCTGTCTCCAGTGAGCAAATCGTAGACCGACACCGTTCGCTGATCAACTTCGATCCCGAGGCCGGTGGACGCGTTCCCCTGCGGATCCAGGTCAATGAGAATGACCTGGTGGCCGGCCTCTGCAAGTGCGGCCCCCAGATTTATCGCGGTTGTTGTTTTTCCCACACCGCCCTTTTGATTGGCGATCGCAACGATATGCTTATCACGCATGCGAGACTCCGCTGATCTTGAGGATTGCCGCTTCTGGATCAGTACTACTTGGAAATATCTCGGTCTGAAACCTCCAAATCAGCGCCGCCTCATCAATTTCTTGCCGCCAACTGCGCCCCTTCATCAGCCAGGCCTCGCCGTCGGGCTTCATATGCCTGTCGACGTAGGACAAAAGCAACGGAAGCGGCGCTAAGGCACGCGCGCTGACCACGTCCGCTTTCTGGGGTACAGAGAGTTCGATCCGCTCGGTCACTATCAGAGTGTTATGCAACTCCAATTCTCGGATGACGGTCCTGAGAAATGCGCACTTTCGGCGATCACTCTCAAGCAGAGTGAACTGGATGCCCCGTTGAGCAAGGGAAATCGCAAGAACGATGCCCGGAAGCCCGGCTCCTGTACCCATATCTACCCAACGCCCGCGCAGATCCCCCACCGCATTGGCAAGCTGAAGACAGTCAGCAATATGGCGTTCACGGAAATCAGGCAGCGTCTTTGCCGAAACCAGATTTATCTTTTGATTCCATCGTTCAACCAAGGCCGCATATCGCTCGAGCTTCTGTATTGTTTCACGTGAAACACTCATTGGGAGCGAACTCGCGCGGGTCCTTTCGCCGCGGACAGGATCAACGTAAGAGCGGCCGGCGTCATACCTTCGATCCGCGCAGCATCAGCAAGGCTCTCCGGCATCTGTTCAGCCAACTTACGGCGCAACTCGGCGGAAAGGCCACCCAGCATGGAGTAATCGACGCCTTGCAGCAAAAGGTTCTCGTTGGTCCGAACCGCGTCTGCGTCGCGCTGTTGCCGATCAGTGTACTGCGCATATATCGCGTCATTCCTGATCTGCGACAACGTGTCGGACGAGATTCCATCCAGGGCATCGCCTATCGCCGGGACAGTCAGAATATCGAGATCTTGACTCCCCAACAAAGAAAAGACTGACCGACGCTGGCCGTCCTGTCTTACCGGAACTCCGGCTTTCTCAAGTTGCGTAGGTGTGAATTCGGTGCGCAGCAGCGCTTCGCGCGCGGCCAGATATTTCGACTGCCGCGTTTCGAAGGCATTTCTACGTTCACTGGACACACAACCGAGTCTGATCGCCGCGGGCGTCAGTCTCTGGTCAGCATTATCAGCTCGTAGGGTCAGTCTGAATTCCGCCCGAGACGTGAACATCCGGTATGGCTCGGTGACGCCCCTGGTCACCAGGTCATCCACCATCACGCCAATATAGCTGTCTGCGCGACTAAAGGTTAAACCCTCCTCACGCCGCAGCGCAAGAGAAGCCGCACTAAGTCCGGCAACGAGGCCCTGCGCCGCCGCTTCTTCATATCCCGTCGTCCCATTTATCTGGCCCGCAAGGAAAAGGCCTCTGACGCCACGAACACCGAGTTGGTGCGTCAAGCAGCGCGGGTCGACATAGTCATATTCAACCGCATAGCCGGGCTGCAGAATTACGGCCTGCTCCAGACCAACAATAGAGCGCAAATAGCGCTCTTGAACCTCTTCCGGAAGTGAAGTCGAAATCCCGTTGGGATAAATAGTGTCGGTGTCCAGGCCTTCCGGCTCTAAGAATATCTGATGCGCGTCTTTATCAGAAAAACGCAGAACTTTATCCTCGATTGACGGGCAGTACCTCGGGCCACGACCGGAAATGTGCCCTCCATACATCGCAGATAGATGCATGTTTTGCCGGATGATCTCATGCGTTTCAGTGTTTGTGTGTGTAATTCCACAGCAAATCTGTGCTGACGGTGGGCTATCGCTTAAATATGAAAACATGCTTGGGATTTCATCGCCCGGTTGCATTTCGAGTACCGACCAATCAATGCTGCGACCGTCAATACGCGGCGGCGTCCCCGTCTTCAGCCGACCAAACGGCAACGAAAAGCTTGCCAGCGAAGATGAAAGACGTGTCGCGGCCTCATCTCCCCATCGGCCAGAAGATCTCTTTTCGCTTCCGATATGGATCGTACCATTCAGAAAGGTGCCGGTCGTAACAACAACAGCGGCAGAGCGGAGAATCTCCCCTCCACGCAGCTCAATACCAGAGACGACGCTTGCGTCACCCGACAGACCGATAGCCTCATCGAAGAAAACCTCTATCCCCGGGTAGCTCATTATTTCCTTTATTGCCGCTGCTTTGTAAATGGAACGATCCATCTGCGCCCGCGGCCCCTGTACCGCAGGGCCCTTCCGACGATTTAACAGACGGAATTGAATACCCGCACGATCGGCAAGCCGCGCCATCAGCCCATCGAAAGCGTCAACCTCTCGCACAAGGTGGCCCTTCCCAAGCCCCCCGATGGCCGGATTGCAAGAGAGCGTCCCGATATCATTTTCTCTCATCGTAACAAGCGCAACAGCCGCACCAAGGCGCGCTGCGGCTGCGGCCGCTTCTACACCGGCATGGCCCGCCCCGATCACCACAACATCAAAATGTTTCACGTGAAACGTATCCCTATTTTCCGATGCAAAACGACGAGAATATCACATCAAGATAGTCTTCCGAGTCGATTCGTCCAAGCAGTCGGTCCAACGAAAACGCGGCCATCCTCAGTTGCTCTGCCAGAATCTCGGCCGGATAGTCTGCCGCGCCATCAAGCGCAGCGAGGGCCTCGGACAACTCCCTGAACTGACGTTCATGGCTAATCAATCCAGCCCCGGACACGCGCGACGACAAAATTTCGAACAAACTTGTCAGGACTTCCGCTATTCCACTTCCCGTCAACGCCGAAATTGCAAGATCGACCTGCGGATCAAACAGGTCAGACTTCGACTGGACGACAAGGTCACCATCTCGCCACAGATCATCAACGCGTGCACCAGACGGGGAAAGGTGAATCCGCAGATCCGCCGCCTGCGCTCTCTTTCGAGCAGCGTCGATACCCATGCGCTCGATGTCATCGCCCGCGTCCCGAATACCTGCGGTATCCAGAACGGTGACCGCCAACCCGCGAAGGTCCATCCTCAGTTCGAGGACATCGCGGGTTGTCCCGGCGATCTCAGACACGATCGCCGCATCCCGCCGTGCAAGGCGGTTCAACAGACTGGACTTCCCAGCATTGGGCGGACCAATGATGGCAACCTCAAATCCAAGTCGAACCCGTTCAGCCGCGGCGAAACCTTGCAACTCGTCCTGCAGTCGCTTGGTCAGGTCTGCGATCAGCCCATAGGTTTCCGCCGGCACTTCGTCCGGCGCATCCTCTTCCGCAAAATCGACGCTCGCCTCAACCAACGCCCCCGCGCGGACAAGGATCTTCCGCCACTCTGCTGCCTTCTGCGCCAGTTCGCCACTCGAACTGCGGATCGCCTGCTGACGTTGCGCTTCTGTCTCTGCGGCAAGCAGATCACCCAGGCCCTCAATCTCAGCCAGATCAAGCCTGCCGTTCAGGAAGGCCCGGCGCGTAAACTCTCCGGCCTGAGCAGGTCGGGCACCCGCGCGCGCCAACGCAGCACTGACCCGCCGCACAACAACCGGCGCCCCATGAAGATGAAACTCGCAGAGGTCTTCGCCGGTAAAACTCGCACCTTCCTCAGCCCTGAAAACCAAGGCCTGATCAAGCACATCTCCGTCTTCGGATATGTTCCGGCAATAGGTCCGCCGTGCGACCGGCAAGGGTCCGACAAGTCGCTCGGCGACATCTCGCGCACCGCTTCCGCTAAGTCTGATAATGGAAATGCCACCCCGCCCCGGCGGAGTGGCTTCAGCAAAGATCAGGTCCATGTCGGTCCCGTCAGGCGTTCATGGAATCGAAGAAATCCGCATTTGTCTTGGTCTGCTTCAGCTTCGATATCAGAAATTCGACGGCATCGGTCGTCCCCATCGGGTTCAGAATGCGCCGCAACAGATAGGTTTTCTGCAGGTCTTTCGCATCGACCAGAAGCTCTTCCTTCCGCGTGCCTGATTTCAGAATGTCCATAGCAGGGAAAACGCGCTTGTCCGCAACCTTCCGGTCCAGAACAATCTCGCTGTTGCCGGTGCCCTTGAACTCTTCGAAAATGACCTCGTCCATGCGCGAGCCGGTGTCGATCAACGCAGTCGCGATGATTGTCAAACTCCCGCCCTCTTCGATATTCCGTGCAGCACCAAAGAACCGTTTCGGACGTTGCAGCGCATTCGCATCGACGCCGCCAGTCAGAACCTTACCGGAACTGGGAACGACAGTGTTGAACGCCCTACCAAGTCTTGTGATCGAATCAAGAAGAATAACAACATCTCGCTTGTGTTCGACCAGTCGTTTGGCTTTTTCGATCACCATCTCGGACACGGCGACGTGACGGCTGGCGGGCTCGTCAAAGGTCGACGAAACGACCTCGCCTTTGACCGATCGCTGCATGTCAGTGACCTCTTCCGGCCGCTCGTCAATCAGCAGAACGATCAGATAGCATTCCGGGTGATTTTTCTCGATCGAATTGGCGATGTTCTGCAGCAACACCGTCTTGCCCGTTCGCGGCGGCGCAACGATCAGCGACCGCTGCCCCTTCCCGATCGGCGCCACCAGATCAATGATCCGGGCGCTGCGATCCTTGATCGTGGGATCTTCGATTTCCATTTTCAGCCGGTCATCAGGATAGAGCGGCGTCAGGTTGTCGAATGCAACCTTGTGGCGGGCCTTCTCAGGGTCTTCAAAGTTGATCTTCTCGACCTTGGTCAGCGCAAAATAGCGCTCGTTCTCGCCCGGCGCACGGATCACACCTTCAACCGAATCCCCGGTCCGCAACGAATGCTGCCGGATCATGTCGGGGCTCACGTAAATATCATCCGGTCCCGGCAGATAGTTCGCCTCGGTCGAGCGCAGAAAGCCGAATCCGTCCTGCACAACCTCCAGCACGCCGCCGCCGCCGATGTCCCAGCCCTCTTCGGCATGCTCTTTGAGGATCGAGAACATCATCTCGCCCTTGCGCATGGTCGAGGCGTTCTCGATCTCCCATTCCTCGGCCATCGACAAAAGGTCGGCCGGGCTTTTGGCTTTCAG
Organism: Paracoccus sp. (in: a-proteobacteria); assembly: GCF_046289755.1. Classification (GTDB taxonomy): domain Bacteria; phylum Pseudomonadota; class Alphaproteobacteria; order Rhodobacterales; family Rhodobacteraceae; genus Paracoccus. Next base: position 17,596 of record NZ_JBKBVD010000018.1, read on the forward strand.
ATCGGACAGGTTCAAACGTTCTTCGGTCATTCGCTCACCAGCTTTGGGTGGCGCAGACGGTATCTGCGGCAACGGGCATATCTTCGGAGAATCCCGCTCCGGACGGACGGGGTTGCGCGGCTCATATGCCCCCCGGACCCACGAGTCAATCTTTCGCGTCAGAACTTGATGATCACAGCACTGACAATCACGACCATGAACAGCGTCGGGACTTCATTCATCAGCCGGTAATACCTGCCGGCCCGTACGGCGCCCGTGGACAGCTTCCGCCGCTCTTGCGCGCACCACATGTGAAACCATGTCATTCCCAGCACCGCTGCCGCCTTGAACCACGGCCAGAGGAACAGCCAGCTGACAATTCCCGGTGTCATGACCAGTGTCAGGCCGCTGAGCCAGGTTGCGATCATCGCCGGGCGCATGATCAGGCGAAGCAGCTTGTCCTCCATGATCACAAAGCTGGTGATAGGCTCGTTCCCGGCCCTTCCGCGTTCAGCATGATAGACGAACAGCCGGGGCAAGTAGAACAGCCCAGCCATCCACGAGATGACGGACATCACGTGAAACGCCTTCACATAGGGATAGATCAGGGGAAGCCAGTCGAGCATCGGAACCTCTCTTTTCTTCACTTAAATAAGAAGAAGAGAAAAAGGAATGTTGTTGTAATAGGGCCTGTGGACAACGGAATTACGCCGATTCCCGATCTTGTATCCCCAGAATCATCCAATGTGGACAACAGGTTTCAAGCACGGCAAGAATGCAAAAATTATGTTTTTTATCAATAAGATGATTTGTGGATAACTTCGGGGATATCTGCAGCGCAACTTGGTTACCCACAGGCGCGCGCGGCGCGGGTGATGGCTCTTTCCACTTGTGGATGACAGGCACTTGCCACACCCTCGTTCCAAGCGGATTTTTTGCTCTGTGCCCCATGCCCTGTTTTATGCGCCCGATTCGACCCGATTCCTCCCAGGATTCGTCCACAGCGGCTGCGCCGTCCTTGCCACAGGGGTTAACCTCTCTATTTGTTTACCCTTTTTTCCAGAGGCCGGCGCGTCTAGTCTGTCCAAAGAATGACAAGTGCAGAAATCAAGATGACCGATGACAATTCCGACAGTGCGATCATTCATGCGCCGCTTGCCGGTGTGATCGGGATGCCTGTCGCCCACTCACGCTCGCCGCGGCTTCATGGCCATTGGCTGGCACGCTACGGTCTTGCCGGTCACTATGTGCCCATGCCGGTGCAGCCCGAGCATCTGGCCGAGGTGCTGCGCATCCTGCCCCGCGCGGGCTTTGTGGGCATCAACGTGACGATCCCGCACAAGGAAGCCGTGCTGACGCTGGCCGATACGGTGACCGATCGTGCGGCACTGATCGGGGCGGCCAATACGCTGATCTTCCGGCCAGATGGAAAAATTCACGCAGATAATACAGATGGTTATGGGTTCATCGCCAATCTCCGTCAGAACGCGCCGGATTGGCAGCCGGATGCAGGACCAGCGGTGGTGATCGGTGCCGGTGGGGCGGCGCGCGCCGTGGTCGCCTCGCTTCTGGATTCCGGGGTCCGTGAACTGCGCATCACCAACCGGACACGCCTGCGGGCCGAACAGATCAAGGCCGAATTCGGCGCCCGGCTGGTGGTCTACGAATGGGCGCAGGTCGGCAATATGCTGGAGGGTGCGGCCACCGTCGTGAATGCCACCTCTCTGGGGATGCTGGGCAAGCAGCCCTTGCGGGTTCCGCTGGACGCGCTGTCACCTCAGGCACTGGTGACGGATCTTGTATATACGCCGCTGATGACCCCCCTTCTGATCGAGGCTCAGGCGCGGGGCTGCCGGATCGTTGACGGGCTGGGGATGCTGCTGCACCAGGCCGCACCGGGGTTCGAGCGCTGGTTCGGCCATCGTCCCGAGATCGACGAGGAAACCCGCCGGGTCGTTCTGGGATGAGCTTCCGTCTGGGGCTGACCGGCAGCATCGGCATGGGAAAATCGACCACAGCGCAGATGTTCCGCGATCTGGGCCACCCGGTCTGGGATGCGGATGCCACGGTGCATCGCCTCTATGCGCCGGGCGGGGCGGCGGTGGATGCGGTTGCCGGGGCTTTTCCCACGGCGCGTGAGGGCGACGGCATTGACCGCACGCGCCTGAAGGCAGCGCTGTCCGGCGATCCCACCGCATTGGCGCGGCTCGAACGCATCGTTCATCCGCTGGTGGCACAGGATCGCGAGGCGTTCATTGTGGCGCATGCCGACGCCCCGCTGATCGTCCTCGACATCCCGCTGCTGTTCGAAAGCGGCGCGCCCCCGGACCTTGACGGCATTGCCGTGGTCAGCACCGATGCCGCGACCCAGCGCGCGCGCGTTCTGGCCCGTCCGGGGATGACCACCGCGACGCTGGACATGATCCTTGCACGTCAGATGCCCGATGCCGAAAAACGGGCGCGCGCCGACTGGATCATTCCGACCGATGACCTTGACGGCGCCCGCGCCGCCGTCGCATCCATCGCCAGGGAGGTCACGACCCATGCGTGAGATTGTTCTGGATACCGAAACCACGGGCTTTGACGCCGAAGGCGACGACCGGATCGTCGAGATCGGCGCACTTGAGCTGGTCAACCACCTGCCGACGGGCCGGACCTTTCACGTCTATATCAACCCTGAACGCAGCATGCCCCAGGGCGCGTTCGAGGTGCATGGGCTTGGCGATGATTTCCTGCGCGACAAGCCGAAATTCAAACAGATCGCGGGCGATTTCATCGACTTCATCGGCCCGGATGCGCGGCTGGTGATCCATAACGCCACCTTCGACATGCGCTTTCTGAATGCCGAGCTGCGCCGCGCCAATCTGGCCGTCCTGCCCATGTTGCGCGCGCTGGACACGCTGGAGATTGCGCGAAAGCGGTTTCCCGGCTCTCCGGCAACACTGGATGCGCTGTGCCGCCGCTTTGGCGTGGATAATTCGGGGCGCGAGTTGCACGGCGCGCTGCTGGACTCTGAACTGCTGGCAGAGGTTTATCTTGAGCTGATCGGCGGTCGCCAGCCCGATCTGGTTCTGGACCGGCCCGCCACCGGGTCCGATGATGCAGGCGACGGCGCCTCGGGCGCTCGCCGCCGCGCACCGCGTCCGCGTGCCCTGCCCCCGCGCCTGACCGAGACCGAGGCCGAGACGCATGCCGCCTTTGTCGCCGGGCTGGGCGAGGGCGCAGTCTGGGCACGTTTCGGCACCTCGTGACGGCAGGGTTGCACGGCGCGACCTGCACTGCGCATGCTGGGCAAAAGCCGCGCGAGGACGGATGCTGACTCTGATACGGGAATTCGGGTCGTTCTGGATGGCGATCTTCGAGCGTATGGACAAGACGCATATGACGCTGATCGCTGCGGGCGTCGCGTTCTATGCGATGTTTGCGGTTTTTCCCGGACTTGCGGCGATTGTGGCGCTGTGGGGCCTATGGTTCGACCCGGCGGTCGTGCTGACCTATCTGAATGTCGCGCATGAGTTCCTGCCCGACGGCGCCGCAGAGATCGTCGACGATCAGGTTCTGTCGCTGACCGAGGGCGGGCAGACCTCGATGGGCTGGACCTCGTTCATATCCTTCATGATCGCCACGATCGCGGCGCGGGCGGGGGTCGATGCTCTGATCCGGGGGCTGAATGCGGCCTATGGCGTGCGCGCGCATTCGACGATCTTCGGGTTCGTTCTGGCCTACCTGCTGACGCTGGTGATCGTGGGCATCTCGTTGGCCGGGCTGGCAACGATCGTCATCGTCCCCATCATGCTGAATTTTTTCGTGTTTGCGCCGGTTCGGGGGCTTCTGGTCCCAGCGCCGCCCCGGGCGGGGATGTTCCTGCTGGTCATCATGACCATCGGCATTCTTTATCGCTACGGGCCCAACGTGAAAACCCCGCGCACACCGATCTTTACGGTCGGTGCACTGTTCGCCGCCCTGCTGTGGTCGGCGGGGTCCATTGCGTTCTCGGCCTATCTGTCCAGCTTCAACAGCTATAACCGCATCTATGGATCGATCGGGACCGTGGTGGCGCTGCTGATGTGGTTCTACCTGGCGGGGTTTTCCGTCCTGCTGGGCGCGCTGATCAATGTCGAGCGTGCCCGTCGCAGACGGATGCGCGCCGCCCGCGCGCTGCGCCAGCAGGCACAGAAAGACGCCGCGCCCGACGAAGATGCCGGGCGCGGCCAGGCCTGATCAGGCCTCAAGCCCCTCGGTCGAGGCAAAGAACATCGCCTGACTGACAGCCGAACGGACCTGCTCCTCGCTATAGGGTTTCGAGATCAGGAACGCCGGCTCGGGCCGGTCGCCCGTCAGCAGCCGCTCGGGGAATGCGGTGATGAAAATGACCGGGATGTCGCCCAGATCGCGCAGCAACTCGTTCACCGCATCGACGCCCGACGATCCGTCGGCAAGCTGGATATCCGCCAGGATCAGGTCGGGGCGATGTTTTCCGGCCAGTTCGATGGCGGCGGTATGTGTGCGCGCGACGCCGGTGATCTCGTGACCCATGGCTTGCACGATGCCTTTCAGGTCCATCGCGATGATCATCTCATCCTCGATCACCATGACCTTGCCCCGGATCGCGCTGCCCATCTCGTTCAGGGCGATCTGCACCAGTTCTTCGGCCTCTGCCACCTCGATCTGCATGACGCGGGCAATCTGGTCGGGGCGCAATTCCTCGATGGTGCGCAGCAGCAGGGCCTCGCGTGAATTGGGCGTCAGGCCGCGCAGATGGTCCTGGGCCCGGCGTTCGCGGGTGGTCAGATCCTGATCCTGAACGGGCTGGCCCGAACTTTGCCAGATCACGTGAAAGGTGCGGAACAGCCCGATCCGCACATCTTCCTCGGCTTCCAGAACGGAACGGTCGGTCAGGATCGCCTCCAGAGTTGCGGCGGCATAGTTGTCACCGGCGCTTTGACTGCCGGTCAGCGCGCGCGCATAGCGGCGCAGAAACGGAAGCTCGCGCCCGATGGATTGGGCCAGATCGGCAGCACTCATGGATCAGTCCTCTTATTTCGTAACTTGCAAGGAACCTTTGTAAAGCCCTATCGGTTGCATCGGGTGCGCACAAGATTTTCGGGACCAAGCAAAAACATGCCAGCGAAACGTGACGACCGTCGGAGGGCGGCAGTGGAAAAGCAGATAGATGAAAACCTCAAGCGGGTTTACGAACAGGATGCGACGGACGAAGTTCCCGATCGCTTTCTCGAACTGCTCCAGAAGCTGAAAGAGCAGAAATGACGCTTCTCCCTCAGGCCGTCAGCGGCATGGTGACACATAAATGACCCGCGCCCAACCGTCGAACCGCCCCAAAACGGCCGATACACGCGAACCGCGTGACCAGCTGGTCGATCATCTTCCCGCGCTGCGGGCCTTTGCGTTGTCCCTGACGCGCGAGGGGGCGTCGGCCGACGATCTGGTCCAGGACACGATCGTCAAGGCATGGACGAATATGGACAAGTTTCAGGCCGGTACGAACCTGCGCGCCTGGCTGTTCACGATCCTGCGCAACACGTTCTACTCGTCCCGGCGCAAGACCCGGCGTGAGGTCAGCGACACTGACGGCATTCATGCCGCGCGGCAGGCGACCAAGCCCGACCACGATGGCCGTCTTGCGATGACCGATTTCCGCGCCGCATTCGCCCTGCTGCCCGACGAACAGCGCGAGGCGCTGATCCTCGTCGGCGCATCCGGCTTTTCTTATGAAGAGGCTGCAGGCATGACCGGTGTGGCGGTCGGGACCGTGAAGTCACGCGCCAATCGCGGGCGTCGCAAGCTGGCAGAGCTGCTGCATATGGAAAGCGGAGAGGAGCTGGAGATGACTGATCAGGCCACCCTGGCCGTTATGGCGCAAAACCACCACAGCACCTCTCGCTAGAGGCGGCGGCGGCTGTGCTGCGCAGGATCACCGAACGGCTGGATTTCACCCGGCGACTCGGCTTTCGCCTCGGTGCGTTGCTGTCGATCGCGATCCTGCCGGTTGGTCTGATCTCACTGGTCCAGAACCTCCACTTGTCCCGCGAGGCCGAGCGCAGCGCCGAAATCGCCCTGCTGGGGCGCACGGCCTCGGCGGCGGCAGGCGAACGGGCATTGCTGCAAAGCGCGCTGGGTTCGGCTGACGCGCTGGGTCCGGCGGTGCTGGACAATCTGGATCAGCCACAGGCCTGTGCCGATCTGATGCGCAATTTCGTCGAGCGCAGCGCGACCTATGTGGCGGCGGCCTTCGTGCCCATCGACGGGATTGCGGAATGCACCTCTCGTCCGCAATCGGATGTGGGGCTTGATCTGCGCGGGTCGCCTGTTCTGTCCGAGTTTCTCTCGGCGCCCCGGACACGCGTGGTGGCGCTGCCGCGCGGTCCGATCAGCGGTCAGCCCATCGTCATTGTGCTGCAGCCCCTGTATCGTGACGCCGAATTGCTGGGCTATACGGCGATCGCTCTCAGTCAGGACCTGCTGCGCTCGACCCATGCGATGAGCTTCGGGACCGAAGGCGCGCGGATCATGACGTTCAGCAACCACGGCGACATCCTGACCTCGGACAGCCTGCTCGAAGGCATCGCCACCGATCTTCTGCCGATGGGCATGTCGCTGGAAACCCTGACCCGGCGCAGCGAATCCTCATTCCGTGGCCCGGCCAACAATGGTGAACAGCGCGTCTTTACCGTGGTGCCGGTCGTGCCCGGACTGGTCTATGCCATCGGCAGCTGGAGCCCCAAGACCGCAGGGTTCGGTGCCTTCCAGCTGTCGCGGGTCGGGGCGGTGATGCTGCCCATCGCCCTGTGGGTCGTGTCGCTGGCGGTCGCCTATCTGGCGGTGTTCCGTCTGGTTTTACGTCATATCAGCGTCCTGCGCGGCCAGATGCGCCGTTTCGCCATCGGTGCGCGCGACACGGCCCCGCCGGTCCTGGAAGGCGCGCCCACCGAAATCATGGATGTCAGCCAGACTTTCCACAACATGGCCCGCATCCTGATCCGCGACGAAGAAGCGATGGAGCGATCGGTCGCGGAAAAGACCGTGCTGCTGAAAGAGGTTCATCACCGGGTCAAGAACAACCTCCAGCTCATCGCCTCGATCATCAACATGCAAAGCCGGCTGATCGACGACCCCGATGCCAAGCGGGTGCTGCGCTCGGTACAGGACCGGGTGGCGGCGCTGGCGACGATCTATCGCAACCTCTATCAGGCCGACCAGCTGGACGAGGTGCAGGCTGACCGGCTGCTGGGCGACATCATCAGCCAGATGGCGAATGTCACCGCTGCCACCGGCCGCAAGCTGGACATCGACACCCGGATCGAACCCATGACCATGCTGCCCGATCAGGCCGTTCCGCTGACCCTGCTGGCGACCGAGGCTTTCACGAATGCCATGAAATACGCCCGCCCCGATCAGGACAGCGGCACCGCCTGGGTCCGCGTCGTGCTACAGGTAACCGGCAGCGGGCAGGGCTTTCTTGAGGTGACGAACTCGGTTGGCAAAGGCGGCACCGAAAGCGGCACCGGGCTGGGCAGTCAGCTGATCGAGGCGTTCGCCATGCAGCTTGAGGCACAGGTCGAGCAAGGCAGCAGCGACGGCGTGCACCGTATGGCCATCAGCTTTGACGTGATGCGCGGCGGCTTTGCACCGGGACCGGACGGACGCAAGGTGGTGCTGACCTCCGCCGCGCGGGCCGGATCACGGCACTGATCCGGGCGCAATGTCGTGCTTGCGCCGGGCCGCTTCCGGTCTATCTTCTCAGCATGAACGCCGAACACAATCACAACCTGCCCATCGGGCATGACCTGACCACCGGGCGCGGGCTGATCGCCTGCCCGCGTTGCGACGCGCTGCATCTGCGCGAGGATCTGGCGCCGGGTCAGACCGCGCGCTGCATCCGCTGCGGCAATGTGCTGGCCAAACCGCGCGAGGGCGCGTTCGTGCAACTGATCGCGCTGGCCTTCACCTCGATGGTGCTGCTGATCGGCGCGGTGTTCTTTCCGTTTCTTGAGGTGTCGACCTTTGGCTTTGGCAATGCCAGTTCGCTGTTCGATGTGGCGCTGGCCTTTGCCGATGGGGTGCTTTTGCCGCTGGTTCTGGCGGTTCTGGCGATGATCATCGGCCTGCCGATCACCCGGTCGTTCCTGCTGGTCTATACGCTGGCGCCGCTGGCGCAGGGCCGCAGCCCCTATCGCCACGCCGCCCGCGCCTTTCGCTGGTCCGAGATCCTGCGCCCATGGTCCATGGCCGAGATATTCGTGATCGGCACCGCCGTCGCGCTGGTCAAGGTCGCAGGGCTGGCCACGGTCCATCTGGGTCCGGCCTTCTGGGCCTTTTGCGCGCTGATTTTCGTCAACATCGCCAGCCGCGCCTTCATGTGCCAGACCTCGATCTGGGACGCGATCGAGGATGCGGGCATCCTGCCCTCTGATGCGCCAGCCCCTGAGCCACACGCATGAGCGTGCCCTCCGAGGGGCACGGCCCCGTTCTGACCGCCCATCGCGCCGGGCTGATCGGCTGCCGCAGCTGCGGGCGCGTCTGGCCGCTGGAGGAAACGCAGTGCCATCGCTGCGGCGCCGAACTGGTGCCGCCCGACCGGCGCGGGCTGCAGGCGGTCTGGGCCTGGCTGATCGCGGGCATCATCGCCTATATCCCCGCCAATCTCTTTCCGATGATGCGCACCCAGACCTTTGCCGGGCTGGCCGGAAATTCCGAGGCGACGATCCTGGGCGGGGTGATCGAGCTGATCCATTACGGCAGCTATGACATTGCGATCATCGTCTTTGTCGCCTCGGTCATCGTGCCGGTGGGCAAGTTCATCGCCATTGCGTGGCTGGCCACTGTCGCCGGTCGGCCCGCCAGCACCGATCAGGCGCATACCCGGCTGAAGGTCTATGAGGTGGTCGAGTTCATCGGCCGCTGGTCGATGATCGACGTGTTCGTCGTGGCGATCCTGTCGGCGCTGGTGCAGCTGGGGTTCGTGGCCTCGATCCATCCCGGCCCGGCGGCAGTGTCATTTGCGCTGTCTGTTGCCTTCACCATGCTTTCCGCGCAAAGTTTTGATGCCCGGTTGATCTGGCGCGGCCTGCCCTTGCGCAGCCGCCGCCCCTGACATCCCCGGCAGAACGCGCCGCCAAGGACGACCCAGTTAATGAGTGACACCCCCCCCAACACGACGCCGCCCCTGACGCCCGCCAGCCCGGTGCGCAAGACCGCCGCCCGTGCGGCACAGGCCGGTATAAACGTCATCTGGATCGTGCCGATCATCGCGCTGGTGGTGACGCTGGCCATTGCCTGGAACGCCTTCCGCGACCGGGGCAGTCTGATCGAGATCGAATTCGCGGATGCCACCGGCATCACGGCGGGCGAGACGACGCTGCGTTTTCGCGAAATCATCGTGGGCCGGGTTGAATCGGTGCGCTTCAGCGATGACCTCAGCCGCGTGCTGGTGGCGGTGCGGGTAGACCCGGACGTGGCGCAATATATCGACGATGAGGCCAGCTTCTGGATCGTGCGCCCGCAGGTCACGGCGCAGGGCGTCACGCGGCTGGACACGGTGCTGACCGGCGCCTTCATCGAGGGGTATTGGGACGCTGATGTCAGCGCCCTGACGACGGATTTCGTCGGGCTGGAACGCCCGCCGCTGATCCGCAACGACCAGCCCGGCACATGGGTCACCCTGTCGATGGAGGTTGCCGATGGCCTGAACGAGGGGGCGCCGGTCCTGTTCCGGGGCGTCGGCGTGGGCCGGATCGAGAATATCCGCCTCGATACCGCCTCGGACCGGGTTCTGGCCGATGCCTTTGTCGCCGCGCCCCATGACGCGCGGCTGACCAGTGCGACGGTCTTCTGGGACACATCCGGCTTTTCGCTGTCGCTTGGCGCGCAGGGCCTGTCGTTCAACGTCAATTCGCTGGCCTCGATCCTGCAGGGCGGGATCGCCTTTGACACCTTGGTCAGCGGGGGCCGCCCGGTCGAGACGCAGCAGGTCTTTTCCGTCCAGCCCGACGAAGCCACGGCACGCAACCTGCTGTTCACCGGCGACGAAGACACCCAGCCGCTGCGTCTTGGCATGATCATTGACGATTCACTGCGCGGTCTGACGCGCGGCGCGGATGTGCAGTTTCAGGGGCTGCGCGTGGGTCAGGTCACCGATCTGGCCGTCATCACCACCGAAGGGGCCGATGGCCGCCCCGAGCTGCGCCAGCTTGTCACCCTGTCGATCTCGCCCAGCAGGCTGGGGCTGGCCGATGACGCGCTGGCCGAGGATGCGCTGGCCTTCCTGTCCACAGCGGTCGAGGACGGGCTGCGCGCCCGCATCGCCAGCGCGGGTTTTCTGGGCACCTCGCTGATGGTCGAACTGGTCGAGATCCCCAACGCGCCCGACGCCACGCTGGATCTGACCACCGATCCCAACCCGCTGATCCCCTCGGTCGAGGGCGATCTTGAGGATTTCTCGGCCAGCGCGCAGGGGTTCATCGACCGCATCGGCAGCCTGCCGATCGAAGAGCTGATGAACTCGGCCCGCGACATGCTGGACAGCATCACCGCCATCACCCGCAGCGAGGACACCCGCGCCATTCCCACCGCCCTGCGCGAGGCGATCGAGGACGGCCGGCTGGCGCTGTCCGATCTCAGCGCGATCACGGCGGAACTGCGCGAGAACAACAGCGGTCAGACGCTGGCGCAGGTGCTGGAGGATGCATCGGCGGCCTTTCAGGCGGTCACGGATGCCGCCGTGGACGTGCCCGAAATGGTCGACCGCATCGACGCGGCGGCGGCGGCGGTCGAGCAGTTCGGGTTTGCCGAGGTCAGCGCGCAGGTCGAGGGGATTCTGGCCGATCTGCGCGCCATGCTGGGCAGCGAGGATGCTGAACAGCTGCCGCGCAACCTGTCGAACACGCTGGAGGCGGCGACTGGCCTGCTGAACGATCTGCGTGATGGCGATGCGGCGGGCAACCTGAACAATGCGCTTGGTTCGGCCAGTGCGGCGGCGGATGAAATCGCCCGCTCGGTCCAGCAGCTGCCGCAACTGATCCAGCGGCTGCAGGTCACGGCCTCGCGGGCGGACGGGGTGCTGTCCAGCTATGGCGACCGGTCGGCCTTCAACAACGAAGCAATCGGCACCTTGCGCGAATTGCGCCGCGCGACCGAGGCGTTCGGCTCGCTGGCGCGCATGATCGAACGAAACCCCCGCGCCTTTATTCTGGGACGTTGATGATGACCAAACACCTGACGCTGATCCCGCTGGCCGCCGTTCTGGCGCTTGGCGCCTGTTCCAACCCGGAAAAGACCGCGCGTTTCCTGATCGACCCGCCCACGGCGGGGGTGCAGGTGCCCAACCGGCTGGGCTCGGCGGTGCTGAAGGATGTCAGCCTGCCGCAATATGCCTCGGATCAGGAGGTCGCGTTCCAGACCGGGGACGGGGCTGTCCGCTCGACCCCCGACAATCTGTGGGCCGACAGTCCGGGCCGCGCCTTCACCACCGCGTTGGCCCGCGCCATCACCGAGGTCTCGGGCGCCACCGTCATCGGCGAGCCCTGGCCGCTGGCCGAGCCGCCCCAGCGCGAGGTCGAGGTGCGGGTCGAGCGTGCGCTGGCGCAGGCCAATGGCATCTACCGTCTCAGCGGGCGCTATTTCGTGGCGGATGACGGACGCTCGGGGGGCGGCACGAACCATGCGCGCAGCTTTGACATCTCGGTCCCGATGAGCGCGCAGACACCCGGCGGCACGGCGGTGGCGCTGTCTCAGGCGATTTCGGTGCTGGCGCAGCAGATTGCGACGCTGTCGGGGCCGGGCGCCACGATTGCCACGCGCGCGCCTGCGGCGCTGGACCCGTTCGACCTGCCGCCGCTGTTCTGATCAGGCCAGCGCCGCCAGCAATTCGCCATGCAGGCGCGGCCCGGCGACAACCAGCCCGTCGACCATGGCGCGCGGGCTGTTGAAGCGCATCACCCCGCCGCGCCGGTCGCTGACCCGCGCGCCCGACCGTTCCGCGATCAGCGCGCCCGCCGCAATGTCCCATTCCCACGCCGCGCGCAGCGACAGGGCGGCGTCGAACTGCCCCTCGGCGGCCAGACAGAGCCGCCATGCCAGCGATGACCGGAACTCGCGCCGGAAGGGCGGGACCACGCCGCCCTGCCAGTTCTGCGCCTCGGTCACGGCGCGATAGGTCAGCACCCGCGCGCCGTCGATCCCGGCATCGGTCGGCGCGATCGGCTGGCCGTTCAGCAGCGCCGGGCCATCGGCAAAGGCGGTATAGGTCAGATCGCGCGCGGGCAGATGCACGGCGGCGGCGATGATCCGTTCGCCATCGGCAATCGCCAGCGAATGCGAGAAACTGTCCTGCCCGTCGATAAAGGCCCGCGTGCCGTCGATCGGGTCGATGATAAAGCAACGCTGCGCATCCAGCCGCGAGGCATTGGCCTCGGATTCCTCGGACAGCCAGCCGTAACCGGGCCGGGCCGTCAGCAGCAATTCCTCCAGCGCCACGTTCACGGCCAGATCGGCCTCGGTCACCGGGCCTGCGCCGTCATCCTTGTCCCATGCCCTGGGATCGCGGCGCCAATAGCCAAGCGCGATCTGCCCCGCCTGTCGCGCGGCGGCCTCCAGCAGGGCCAGATCGGCCTCAGGCGCCCGCAACGGTCATCCCCCCGACCAGCAGGCTGGGCACTTCGATGCCGCGCCACGGCAGCGCGTCATCGGCGGCGATCAGCGTCATCAGCATCTGGCGCAGATTGCCCGCGATGGTGCATTCGTTGACCGGATAGGCGATCTGCCCGTTCTCGACCCAGAACCCCGCCGCGCCGCGCGAATAATCGCCCGTGGTGCCATTGATCGAGGCGCCCAGCATCGAGGTCACGATCAGCCCGCGCCCCATCTGCGCAATCAGCGCCTGCTGGTCGCCCTGCCCCGGCGTCAGGATCACATTGGAATGGCCGGGCGCGGGCGCCGAGGCCAGACCGCGCGCCGCCGATGCGGTGCTGTCCATGCCCAGCTTGCGCGCCGAGGCCAGATCCAGCGTCCAGCCCTGCAGCACGCCCTGCGCCACGATCTGGCGCGCGCGTGTGGGCAGCCCCTCGGCGTCGAAGGGGCGCGATGAGGGGTAGCGCGGGCGCAGCGGGTCTTCGGTCAGGTCCATCCCCTCGGGCAGGACCGGCTGGCCCAGATCGCGGCGCAGCCAGCTGGCGCCCCGCGCCACCGCGCTGCCGTTCACCGCCGACAGAAGATGCGCGATCAGCGTGCCCGACACGCGCCGGTCATAGAGGATCGGAAAGGCCCCCGTCGGCGGCTTGCGCGCGCCCGCCCGTGCCAGCGTGCGTTCGGCGGCAAGTCGCCCGATCTCTTCGGGGGCGGGCAGGTCGGCGGCAAAGACGCGGGATTCGCCCGCATAGTCGCGCTCCATCCCCAGCCCCTCGCCGGTGATGGCGATGACCGACAGCGCATGGCCGGTGCGCGCATAGCCGCCCGAAAACCCGTTCGAGGCGGCCAGCCACATGCGCCGGTGGCTATAGCTGGCATTCGCGCCCTCGACCTGAGAAATGCCTTTGGCCTCAAGCGCCGCAGCCTCGGCGCGCTGCGCCAGATCCTGCAGATGCTGGGGGTCGGGCTCGGGCGCATCCTCGGCCAGTTCCAGCGCGGCTGCATTGCGGATCTGTGCCAGCTGGCCGGGATCGGCCAGACCCAGAGTGTCGTCCACCGGCGCCTCGCGGGCCATGGCGACGGCGCGTTCGGCCATCTGCGCCATCACCGCCTCGCTGTGATCAGACGAGGACACGGCCGCCTGCCGCCCGCCGATCAGGACGCGCAGCCCGATCTCCAGCCCCTCGGCGCGTTCGGCCTGTTCCAGTGTGCCCGCGCGCATGTCGATGCTGACCGAGCGGCCGTCAACGGCCAGCGCATCGGCCTGATCGGCGCCCGCGCGGCGGGCCATGTCGACCAGCGTTTCGGCCAGACGTTTCAGACGGTCACGGTCGGGGGTGTGAAGGTTCATCGCGGATCAGGCCCTTGCGCTGCCCTGTCCCACCTGCGGGCGGGACAGGAACGGAAAAAGGCCGGGGCGCATCTGCGCGCCCCGGCCTGATGGTCACTGCCGGGGCAGGTCACTTCACCTGCTGGCCATTCGCAAAGATCGAGCCATCCTCGCGGAACTCCATCTCGGTGCGCAGGCGGTTGGCGTCGCCATCGACCGGGCGGGCGAACATCGCCATCATCATGCGCGTGCCCATCAGTTGTTCCTGTGGCAGCAGGCCCATCGCGACCATGGTGTCCATCAGCGCGTCGATGCCGGTGAAATTGCCCGTGATGCTGCCCACGGGCTGGGTCGGGTCATCGCCAAAGGTCAGCGCGCCGGTCACCTCGGCCGAGGCGCCGACGGCATCCAGCGACATCCTGTTCACCGTCAGGCTGCGCGGCAGGAACGGCATATCCTCGGCCTCGACCGCCTCGGGGTCCATGAGGTCGGCGACCAGAACCGCCTGACCGTCAATGTCGATATCCAGATTGGCCGGGTCACGGGGCAGCTTTGCCTCGGGATCAAAGATCGACCACAGCGCGTCGTCCAGCGTCAGGCCACCGATCCGGTAGGTCAGGCCAAAGGGCTGCTCGGCCTCGTCGGCCAGCATTGGCAGGACCAGGCCAAAGGCCCATTCCGCCATGCCATAGGACACCGGCATCATGTCCATCCCCGAGCTTTGGATCTTGACGTTCGAGTTCACGCCCTTGGTGTCGAGGGTCAGGCCCGCAGCCGACAGGGCCGCGGTCAGTTCGCCGCTTTCTGCCGAAAAGCTGCCGCGCCCTTCCTGTTGCTGGCCTGCATAGTCCGAGGTCATGCTTTTGAATGCGCCGGTCATCGGTCCCACGGCGAACGTCGCGGTGCCATCCATGCCCGCACGCAGCGCCTCGGCCGGGTCCACGTCAAAGCCCGCCACGCCGCCGGGGGTGGTGCCCTCGCCGGTGATGGTCATGTTTTCGATGCGGAACGTGCCTTCAAAGCTGTCGGTCGCGCCGGGGGCCGTGCCGTCGGTTGCGCTGTCTTCGCCTTCGGCCGCATCGTCGATCTCGGTTGCGGTGCTTTCGGCTGCGATGGTCATGTCCATCGCGGCGGCGCTGATCTCATAGGTCTGTTCGTTGCCGCCGTCTTCCAGCAGACGAATTGTCTGATTGCCCGCGATATCGGTCATGCTGACGGTCACCGGGGCCTCGCCCTCGGAATCAGCGGCCGAGCCGGTCAGGCGCAGTTCGGGGATCGTATAGACATGGCGCATATCATCGACCGTGCCGGACGAGATCGTCTCGTTGCCCGGCATCTGCACGACCATGTCAAAGCCGCTTTCCTCGCCCGACATATCGGTGCTGCGGGCAACAAACTGCATGTCGCCCTCGACGACCGAGCGGACCTGCCCGTCGCCCGCATCTTCGAATACCATCCGCGGGAAGGTCACCGAAAAGCGGCCCTCGGCCTCGGCAGGTGCGCGCAGGACGACATCCTCCAGCACCAGACGGTCGCCGCTGTCGTCGCGCGACCCGATTTCGACTTCGCTGCCCGCGTCGGTCAGGCTGCGTTCCACGTTTTCCCAGACCTGTGCCGGGGTCAGGTCGGCCAGTGCGGCACCGGCACCCAGGATCAGAGCAAGGGCCGAGGTTGCAAGGGGACGAAACATGACTGATACCTTTCGCAGTACTGCATTCAGCCCGATTTCTGACACAGGCAGGCGTAAAGTGAAAGGCATGACGGCATGATCCGGATCGAGCAGAAAGCGGGTGGCGAAATGGCGCTGCTGGTCATCGACCGGCCCGGCAAGGCCAATGCGCTGACCGAACAGATGCTGCGCGATCTGACCGAAGGGCTGGAGCGGCTGGCGCAAGCGGGCGCCAAGGCGGTGATCCTGACGGGCAGGGGCAAGGTTTTTTCGGCGGGTGCCGATCTGGAGGCGGCCCGCGCGGGGCTGGCGCAATCGGATGCGTGGGCCGCGCTGTCGGGGCGCATGGCCTCGATGCCCTGCCTGACGATTGCGGCGCTGAACGGGACGCTTGCGGGGGGTGCGTTCGGAATGGTGCTGGCCTGCGACATCCGGCTGGCCGTTCCCGAGGCAGAGTTCTTCTATCCCGTCATGCGGCTTGGCTATCAGCCGCCGCAGGGCGACCCGGAACGCATGGTGCAACTGATCGGCCCGGCACGGACCAGGATGATCCTGATGGCAGGGGCCCGGATTGCCGCGCCCGAGGCGGTGTCATGGGGTCTGATCGACCGCATCCTGCCCGCACCTGATCTGATGGATGGCGCCGCTGCGCTGGCAGCGACATGTCTTGGCGCCTCGCGTGATCATATCGCCGCGATCAAGGCGCGCGTTCAGACCTGTTACAGCCCGGCGCTGCTGTAATAGACGTTGGCGTCAAGCTCTTCTTCAAAGCCGATGCCGGACGCGATGATACAGCTTGTTTCATCGGCGCGCGGGGCCACCAGCGTCCAGGTCCCCATCACGTCCGAGGCCCACAGTTCGGCCCCGCCCAGCCCCGCCGTCAGGACGGGCGCTTCGGCGAAATCGTGCCGAAGTGTCTGCGCGATCTCGGCGTCGCTGGCGCAATAGGGCTGATCGTCGACCGCCAGGTCCGAGACAGGCAGGGTGTCGATCTGATCCAGCAGCGTGGCCACCTCGATGCCCTCCATGGCGGACCAGCTTTGCACCGGCTGTTCGGTGTGGTTCGAGGCCATGGCCGGCAGAGCCAGCAGCAGCGCGGCGCTGCCGGCCAGTCCGAGGCGGGGGGCGGTGCGGGTCATGGGTCTGGCCTTTCGTTGTCCTGTCGTCACGGATTGACACAGGCAAAACGCGGGTCTTTGCGGCAAGGTTCCCGTTACGTCCCGTCAGGGCGTGTTTCACGACGGCGCAGAAGGGCGCAGCGTCGTCCCGCAGCGCGGGTCGCAAGGGGCCATGTTTGCGCTGGCATTCCACCTCTCGAAACTGTTGTCTGTCTCGCGTAAAGGAACCAGAGCGGCTGAACTGACGGGGTGACGGAATGGCGATGCTATTGGGTGATGTGGGCGGAACCAATGCGCGGCTGGCGATCGCGCGGAACGGCAGCATAGATGCGGGCACCGTCACGCGGTATCGCGGCGATGATTTTGCCACCTTCGACGATGTGGTGCGCCAGTTCATGGCCGAACAGCATCAGCCCAATATCTCGTCCATGTGCATTGCCGTGGCGGGGCCGGTCAGCGGCGGACGTGCGCGGCTGACCAATCGCGACTGGTCCTTTGACGAGGATCAGCTGGCGCGGCTGACCGATGCCGATCAGGTGCGGCTGATCAACGATCTGACCGCGCTTGGCTATGCCACGCCCGCGCTGACAGGCGACGGCGTGGCCACCCTGCGCGAGGCGCCGGTGGACCGCGCCCGCAACGGTCAGGCGCTGGTCGTGGGGCTGGGCACCGGGTTCAACGTCTGCGCCGTCCGCGTGCTGCCCGGCGGCGCGATCACCGCGCTGGAGGCCGAAGAGGGTCACACCCACCTGCCCGCCAATATCATGGCCCGGCTGGTGGATCGCGTGGGCACCGATGCGGCGGCGGGCTTTTTCTCGACCGAAGAGACATTCGCCGGGCGCGGGCTGTCGCGCCTGCACGCCGCCATGACCGGTACCGATCCCGTCCGCAGCGAAGAGATCGCCCGTGCCGCCGAGTCGGGCGATCCGCAGGCCACCGCCACCTATGATTTCTTTGCCGAACTGGTCGGTCTTTTGTGCCGCGAGCTGGCGCTGCGCTTCATGCCGCTGGAGGGGCTGTTTCTGGCCGGCAGCGTGGGCCGCAGCATCGCCGACCGGATGCGCCTGTTCGAACCGGCCTTTCTGGCCGAGGCACATATGCGCCACATCCCGGAAAACACGCCGCTTTTCCTGATCCGCGATGATATGGCCGCGCTGCATGGCTGTCTGGCGGCCCTTGGGCAGCCTGCGGGGCAGGCACGCAAAGGTTAAGCGACAGCGCGTGATCTGGCCGGGGAATTGCTGGATTTCGCGGCCCGTTCCTGCTTCTATTGGTCCAAGAACAAAAGGACAGGCAGGGCGATGCGGCGATTGATCGGGGCGGTGCTGGCGGCGACGACGGCAATGGGTGGCGTGCTCGTGGCGACGGGTGCGGCGCAGTCGCAATCCTCGTCTCCGTTTTCGGGGTGGTTCGGGCGCGCTGACAGCGACAGCCCGGTCGATTTCGACATTCGCGTGGCGGGCGATGACTACGGGCTGGAACGCGCCTTTCGAAACACCTCGCTGATTTCGGGCGCGCTGGCCGAGGACCGTATCACCGGGCAGGACATCCTTGCCGCCGCCCGCGCCGATTATGCCCGCATTCTGGGTGTCCTCTATGATGAGGGGTATTACGCGGGAGAGGTCAGCATCCAGCTTGACGGAACCGAGGCCGCCGAGGTCGCACCGCTGGACGCCCCCGAACTGGTGCGCCGGGTGGTGATCGCGGTCGATCCCGGCCCGCGCTTTCGCTTTTCGCGCGCGCAGATCGCGCCGGTCGCGCCGGGCAGTGACATTCCCGAAGAATATGCGGCGGGCGAGGTTGCGGGCACCGGCACCATGCGGCGCGCGGCGCTGGCCGGGGTGGATGGCTGGCGCGGTGCGGGCCATGCCAAGGCCGATATCGCCGATCAGCAGATCACCGCGGAACATGACACCAGCAGCGTGGACAGCCGCATCGGTCTGGACCCCGGCCCGGCCGTCAGCTTTGGGCAGATGCGCGTCAGCGGCAACCAGCGCCTGAACGAACGCCGCCTGCGCAAGATCGCGGGCTTTCCCGAAGGTCAGCGCTTTGACCCCGAAGAGCTGGAAACCGTGCGACGCCGCCTGCGCCGCAGCGGCGTCTTTTCCGCCATCACCCTGACCGAGGCCGATGATCTGTCGCAGGGCAACACGCTGGACGTGGACCTGACCGTGGTGGAACAAAGCCCCCGGCGCATCGGCGCTGGCTTTGAAATCTCGAACACCGATGGAATTCTGCTGTCGGCCTACTGGATGCACCGCAACCTGCTGGGTGGCGGCGAACGGCTGCGCGTTGACGCGAAGGTTCAGGACATCGGCTCGGATACCAGCGACCGCGACGATGAGATCAAGCTGCGCATCGACCGGCCCGCGACGATCACGGCGGACACGACCGGCTATCTGGAAACCAGCATCGCCCGCATGCGCGAAGAGGATTACAACGAGGACAGCGCCAGCCTGGCGCTTGGCTTCAACCATATCTTCAGCGAACGCCTGACCGCCGATGTGTCGGCGGAATACCGCATCAGCCGCGTGTTCGACGCCAATGGCCGCACCGATTTCCGCGTGCTGGCCCTGCCCTCGGACATCATCTGGGACCGGCGGGACGAGCCGAACAACGCCAAGCGTGGCTATTGGCTGTCGGCCGAGGCGACGCCCTTCTACGGCTTTGAAGACACCGGGTCGGGCCTGCGGGCGCTGGCCGAGGGGCGCGGCTATCTGTCCTTTGGCGAGGATGACCGGTTCACGCTGGCCGGGCGCGGGCGGTTCGGCAGCATTCTTGGCAGCGAGATCGACACCACCCCGCGCGGCTATCTGTTCTTTTCCGGCGGCGGGGGCTCGGTCCGGGGGCAGCCCTATCAAAGCCTTGGCGCCGAGGTGATCCCCGGCCCTGACGGCCCGATCCGCACCGGCGGCATGAGCGTGGCGAATGCCACCGCCGAGATCCGCTTTCAGGTGCGCGACAATATCGGGCTGGTGGCCTTTGCCGATTACGGGCGCGTCTGGTCCGAGGGCGGTTTCGAGGGGGTCACCGGCGATCACTCGGGCGCGGGCATCGGTATCCGCTATGACACGCCGGTCGGGCCGCTGCGCTTTGACGTGGCCGGGCCGGTCGCTGGCGATACCGGCAGCGGCGTTCAACTTTACCTCGGGCTTGGGCAGGCATTCTGATGCGTCTTTTCTGGATCACCATCTTTGCGCTGCTGTTTCCGCTGGCCGTTCTGGCGCAGACCGCCGCCGAACTGTCCGAACAGATCGACGACGACCGCGGCTTTCTGACCGGCCTGCTGGAGCGCAACCTGTCGGGCGCGGGCCGGACGGTCGTGCTGGAGGGGTTCGAGGGCGCACTGTCCTCGCGCGCGACCTTCCGCGAATTGCGCATTTCCGATGAGGAGGGCGTCTGGCTGACCCTGCGCGACGGCGCGATCCAGTGGAACCGCAGCGCCCTGCTGCGCCGCCGGATCGAGATTGCCGAACTGTCCGCCGCCGAGATCCTGCTGCCCCGTCTGCCCGCGGGCGAGGCGACCGGCGTGCAGGCCGAGGCGCCGGTCTTTGCCCTGCCCGAACTGCCCGTGTCGCTGAAGATCGACCAGATACGCGCAGGCCGCGTGTCCCTGGGCGAGCCGGTGCTCGGCATCGAGGCCGCGCTGCAGATCGACGGCAGCCTCAGTCTGGACGATGGCGAGGGCGAGACGCAGCTGACCATCAACCGCCTTGACGGGCCGCGCGGCCAGTTCGTGCTGGACACCGCCTATTCGAACGAGACGCAGGTGCTGCGGCTGAATCTGGGGCTGGACGAGGCGGCCGACGGGGTGCTGGCGAACCTGATCGACCTCTATGAACGCCCTGCCCTGACCGCGCAGATCAGCGGCGAAGGCGCGATTGCGGATTTTGGCGCCGACATCCGGCTGGCGACCAATGGTCAGCCGCGCATCACGGGACGTCTCAGCGCCAATGCCCGCCCCGGCGAGGATGGCACCCCCGGCACCGCCTTTGGCATCCGGATCGGCGGCGATGTCGCCTCGTTGCTGCGCCCGCAGGACCGCGCCTTCTTTGGCCGCGACACCCGCCTGCTGGCCGAGGGCTGGCGGGCCGAGACCGGGCGGATCGAGGTTCCGCAGCTGAGCCTGCAGACCGAGGCGCTGAGCATGTCCGGCTCGTTCTCGACCAACGATCAAAGCGCGCCGCAGCGGGCCGAACTGCAGATCCTGCTGGGCCGCGACGCCGAGGCGCCGCAACTGCCCGTCGCGCTGCCCTTTGCCGATGGCACCACCGTCGACAGCGGGCGGCTGGACTTGTCCTATGACGCTGCCGAAGGTCAGGGCTGGACCCTGGCGGGCCGTGTCGGGCAGGTCGACCGGGGGGATGTGACCATCGGTGAGCTGGCGCTGAACGGCGGCGGCGAGGTGGTGCTGGACGATGGCGCGCTGTCCGAGGTGACCGGCGCGCTGGATTTCGGCACCCGCGCGATGGCCTTCGCCGATCCCGGCATGGCCGAGGCGATCGGCACGGCGATCGAGGGGCGGGCGGGGTTCAACTTTACCCCCGGCAACGTGCTGGACATTTTCGACGTGCGCGTCGAGGGCGCCGATTACGGCCTGACCGGCGACTTTCTGGTTGCGGGCCTGTCCAGCGGCATCACCCTGTCCGTCGCGGCCAATGCGCAGCACAGCGATCTGTCGCGCCTGTCCACCCTGTCGGGGCGCGATCTGACCGGCGTGGCCGAGGCCGAGATCAGCGGCTATTACATCGTGCTGAACCGCAGCTTTGACCTTGATGCGCGCGTCACCGCGACCGATCTGATGCTGGATCAGCCGCAGCTGGACCGCCTGCTGGGCGGGCGCTCGGACATCACCGCCCAGATCCGCCGCGACGAAACCGGGATCGAGGTCGAGGAGCTGACCATCGCGGCTTCGCGCCTGACCGCCGAGGCCACCGGGCGGCTGTCCAGCCTGTCCAGCGATCTGGTCGCGCGCATCTCGATGCCCTCGCTGGCCGAGGCCGATCCGGTCTATGGCGGCAGTCTCGAGGCCGAGGCGCGGCTGAACGGCGCCCGCGGCACCCGCCGCGTGACCGTCAGCGGCGAGACGCAGGACCTGCGCATCGGCATCGAGGCGCTGGACCGCGCGCTGGCGGGCATGACCAGCCTGACCCTGATCGCGGGCGAAACCGACGAAGGCTATCAGCTGGACAGCTTCCGCGTCAGCAACCCGCAGATCACCGCCTCGGGTCAGGGCAATTTTCTGGGCGGCGCGCTGGATGCGGTGGCGGACGTCGCCATCCCCAGCCTTGCGGCGCTGAACCCCGGCTGGACCGGCAGCCTGACCGCCGAGGCGCGGCTGACCGAAGAGGAGGGCCGCCGCCTGATCGACATGACCGGCGAAGGGCAGGATCTGGCCTTCGGGCAGGGCGGCGTCGACGGTGCGCTGACCGGGCGCACCGCCCTGCGCGTGCGGGCGGAAGAGGCCGACGGCGTGGTGACTCTGCGCGACGTGCAGGTGACGAATGATCAGCTGCGCGCGACGGCGCAAGGCGTCTTTGGCGAGGGCGTGACCGACCTGACCGCCGATGTGGAGGTGGCCTCGCTGGCGCCCTTTGGTCCGGGCTGGCGCGGCGCGCTGACTGCCAGCGGCAGCTTTGCCGAGGCGGGCGACGGGGTGCGCCGGCTGGATGTGACCGGCACCGGGCGCGATCTGGCCTTTGGTCAGGCGCAGGTCGATGGCGCGCTGTCGGGCGAAACGCGTCTGGCCCTGACCGGGACCGAGGCTGACGGCATCTTCTCGATCCAGACCGCACGGATCGAAAACCCCCGCCTGACCGGCACCGCGACCGGACAGGTGGGCGCAGGCGCCACCGATGTCGAGGCCGAGGTTCAGGCCAGCGATCTGCGCTTTCTGGGCGCGGGCTTTGGCGGCGCGGTGCAGGCGCAGGGGCGGCTGGTCGATGACGGCGCGCAGCGGCGCGTCACCGCGACCGGCACCGCCAACGGGCTGCGCATCGGGCAGGCGCGGGTTGATCCGGTTCTGGCGGGGCAGACCAGCTTTGATCTGGCCGCGACGCAGGGCGATGGCGGCCTCAGCGTGCAGCGTCTGCTGGTGAACAACCCCCAGATCCGGGTCGAGGGCAGCGGCGATCCGGCCTCGGGGATCAACCTTGACGCGCGGCTGGCCAATCTGGGCCTGCTGGTGCCGGAATTTCCCGGCCCGGCGACGGTGACCGGCACGCTGCGCGAACAGGGCACGAATTTCGTGATGGATCTGGCCGCGACCGCACCGGGCAGCGTCAGTCTGCGCATCGCTGGAACCGCCGCGCGCGACGGGTCGACCGCCGATCTGGCGATCACCGGCAGCGCCGATTCCGCGCTGGCCAATACCGCGCTGCGCACCCGCAGCATCTCGGGGCCTCTGGCGATCGACCTGCGGCTGGCCGGACCGCTGGCGCTGCAGTCGCTTGGCGGGCAGGTGCGGCTGGAGGGCGGGCAACTGTCCGACCCCGGCCTTGGCGTCCGGCTGGAGCAGATCGGCGTGACGGCGGCGTTCCAGAACGGACAGCTGCGGGTCGATGGCGGCGGCGCCTTTGCTGCTGGCGGGCGGATGACTGTCTCCGGGCCGGTCGATCTGGGGGGCGGAACACTGGACATCGCGCTGAACCTCAACAACGCCGTGCTGCGTGACCCCAACCTCTATGAGGCGCGGGTGAACGGGGCCATCCGCATCTCGGGGACACTGGCGGCGGGGCCGCTGCTGTCAGGCCGGATCGTGCTGGAAGAGACCGAGATCCGCATTCCCTCGACCGGGCTGGGTGGCGCGCGGGGTATCCCTGATATCCGCCATGTCGGCAATCAGCGCCCGCCGGTCCGCGCCACCCGCGCGCGCGCCGGGCTTGAGGGCTATCCCAGCCCTGCCGCCAGCGCCGCCGGTCTGGCCGGGCCACCGTCGACCCCGCCCGCAAACCCGCCGCGTCTCGATCTGGTGATCGACGCCCCCAACCGGGTGTTTGTGCGCGGGCGCGGGGTCGATGCCGAACTGGGCGGCAGCTTCCGCATTCAGGGCACCATCCGCAATGTCGTGCCCGTCGGCAATCTGGAGCTGATCCGGGGCCGGGTCGATCTGCTGGGCAACCGCTTTAACCTGACCGAGGGGCTGGTCGAGCTGCAGGGCAGCCTGATCCCGGTGATCCGGCTGGTGGCGGAAACCGATCGCGGCGGCATCACCACCCGCATCATCATCGACGGAGAGGTCCGCGACCCAGAGATCACCTTTGAATCCTCGCCCGAACTGCCGCAGGAAGAGGTTCTGTCGCAGCTGCTGTTCGGGCGCGGGCTGGACAGCATCACGCCGCTGCAGGCCGCCCAGCTTGCCAATGCGATTGCGGTGCTGGCGGGGCGGGGCGGCGAAGGGATCATCGGCAATCTGCGCAGAAGCGCCGGACTGGACGATCTGGACCTGACCACCGATGAGGACGGCAATGTCGAACTGCGCGCGGGCCGCTATCTCAGCGAGAACGTCTATACCGACGTGTCCGTGGGCGAAAGCGGGCGCAGCACGATCAATCTCAATCTGGACATCAGCCAAAGCCTGCGTGCCCGTGGCTCGGTCGGCAGTGACGGCAGCAGCAGCATCGGCGTCTATTTCGAGCGCGACTACTGAGGGGCGGCCCTGCGCCCCGCTGCCCTGCCCCGACCGCAAAGGCGCGATCCGCTGACGGATGCGGCGCCACCGGGGCCGTCGCGCAAGGCGTGGAAGTTGAACCGATAACGGGCATGTGCGTTGCCCGGTATGCGGCGCAGAAATTCTTTGGTCGCAGGACCGGTTTCAAATGGTGGCAGGTGGCGTGACGGATACCCTTTCAGACAGGTTGCGGACAGGTCTTGAGGCACGGTTGTCGCAGGTGGCGGCGGGATTTGGCGCGGCCTCTCCGGCGCTTGGCCGCGCGATGGAGGACGCGGCGCTGTCCTCGGGCAAGCGGTTCCGGGGCGTGCTGCTGCTGATGGCCGCCGAAGCGGCAGGCGGGGCCTGCGATGCCGCCGTCGATGCGGCTGCGGCGCTGGAGATCGTGCATGCGGCCTCGTTGGTTTTTGACGACCTGCCCTGCATGGATGACGCCCGGCTGCGGCGCGGCAAGCCCGCCAGCCACATCGTGCATGGCGAAGGCCGCGCGGTGCTGGCCGGGATTGCGCTGATCACCGAGGCGATGCGCCTTCTGTCCACCGCGCGCGGCGCCCCGCCGCAGGTGCAGGCGCGGCTGGTGGCGATCCTGTCGCATGCGCTGGGGCCGCTTGGCCTGTGCGCGGGGCAGGATCTGGACCTGTCGGCGGAAAAGACGCCCGAAGGGGTCCAGCGCGAACAGGATCTGAAGACCGGCGTGCTGTTTGTCGCCGGGCTGGAAATGCTGGCCGCGATCAAGTCGCTGGATCAGGAGGAACTGGACGCGATGACGGCCTTTGGCCGCCAGCTTGGCCGGGTGTTCCAGTCCTATGACGATCTGCTGGACCTGTCGGGCGACAGCGCCAGCATCGGCAAGGACACGGGCCGCGATCAGGCGGCCGCGGGTCCGGCGCGCGGCGCGCTGGCCGTGGCCAGCCTGCAAGAGGTGTCGCGCGGATACGAACAGCGCCGCGCCGAGCTGGACGAGATGCTGCAGGGCCGCCGCGTTCACCACCCCGAGATGCAGGCGCTGCTGGCCCGCGTGCTGCCACACCGGCTGCAGCGCAGCGCCTAGCCGCCTTCGTCGGGGCGGGTCCACAACCCGTCGCGGGGGGGCGCGGCGCCGGGTCCGCGACTGCGCATCACATCCCAGCCGCCGTGCAGCACCAGCCCCGCCTTGGCCGCGCCCGACGTGCGAATGCGCGCGCGATAGGCCCCGGGGCCGCCTGCGCGGATGCGGGTGCCGATGGCGCGATAGATCCGTGCCGCCGAGGCGATCGACAGGGCACAGCGCGGCGGCAGCGCCGGCAGGCCCGCCATGGCCGAGGCGTAATAGGGTTCAGCCGCGTCCAGCAGCCGCAGGATCACGCCATAGAGCGCGGGTGACGGGGTTGTGCCTTCGATCCGGGCGCCCGCCTGATCCAGCCAGTCGCCCGGCAGATAGACCCGCCCGATGGCGGCATCATCCATCACATCGCGCGCGATATTGGTCAGCTGGAACGCCAGCCCCAGATCGCAGGCACGGTCCAGCACCGCCGGATCGCGCGCACCCATCACGCGCGCCATCATCACCCCCACCACGCCCGCGACATGATAGGAATAGTCCAGCGTATCGGACAGCGAGCGATAGTCGCGCGCGCTCACATCCATCGCAAAACCCTCGATCAGGTCCAGCGGCCAGCGTTCGGGGAAATCGTGGCGGCGGGCGACGGCGCGCAGCGCCTCGAACGGGGGCGACATCGGGGCCGTGCCGTGCAGCGCCGCCAGCGTGTCCGCGCGCAGGCCCGCCAGCCGGGCCGCGGGATCATCGGCGCCGTCCGGGCGGCCGCCCAGATCCTGCCCGTCGATCACGTCATCGGCGTAGCGGCACCAAGCATACAGCATGACCGTATCCTCGCGGATACCCGCTGGCATCAGCCGGGCGGCGGCGCCGAAGCTCTGCGAGCCTTTCGCGATGGCGTCCTGCGCGGCGGCGACGGTCTGGTTCATGCCATCCCCGCGTCACTCAGCATCACCTGCGCCGTGGCCTTGGCGCTGCCCACGACGCCCGGAATGCCCGCCCCCGGATGGGTGCCCGCGCCGACCAGATAGAAATTGCGGAACGTGCTGTCGCGGTTATGGGGCCGGAACCATGCCGATTGCGTCAGGATCGGCTCGACCGAAAAGGCGCTGCCGTGATGGGCGCCCAGTTCGCTGGCGAAATCGGCGGGGGTAAAGATGCGCTGCGTGGTCAGATTGGCGCGCAGGTTCGGGATCAGCCGGTCCTCAAGGCTGGCCAGAATGCGGTCGGCATAGGCGGGGCCTTCGACGGCCCAATCAATGTCCGCCCGCCCCAGATGCGGCACCGGCGCCAGCACGTAATGGGTGGACATGCCCGGCGGCGCCATGTCGGGGTCGGTCGCGCAGGGCGAATGCAGATAGAGCGAGAAATCATCGGGCAGGTCCGGGCCCTTGAAGATTTCGTTCACCAGTTCCTTGTAGCGGGGGCCGAACAGGATCGTGTGATGGGCGATGTCCTTCGGCACCTCGCGCAGGCCGAAATGCAGCACGAACAGCGACATCGACCAACGCTTGCGGCCAAGCGCGCGGGCCTGCCCCTGCCCCCGCGCCGTATGGCCCAGCAGGTCGCGGTAGTTGTGCATGACATCGCCATTGCTGGCGACCATATCAGCGGCAAGCACGCGGCCATCGGCCAGCGTCACCCCGGTCGCGCGCGCGCCCTCGGTCCCGATCCGGGCCACGCGGGCGTTCAGCATCACCTGCCCACCCAGACGTTCAAACAGCGCCACCATCCCCGCAACCAGCCGGTTGGTGCCGCCCTTGGCGAACCAGACACCGCCGCGCCGCTCCAGCGCATGGATCAGCGCATAGATCGAACTGGTCGAGAACGGATTCCCGCCCACCAGCAGCGTGTGATAGGAAAACGCCTGCCGCAGATAGGGGTCCTTGATGAAGGTCGAGACCTTGGAATGGACCGAGCGATACGCCTCCAGCCGCATCAATGCGGGGGCCGCGCGCAGCATCTGACCCAGCTTCAGGAACGGCACGGTGCCCAGTTTGACATAGCCCTCCTGGTAAACCTCCTCGGCGTAATCGCGGAAGCGGCGATAGCCCTCCAGATCGTCGGGGTTGAAGCGCGCGATCTGTTGTTCCAGCTGATCCGCCTCGTTGACATAGTCGAACACCTTCCCGCCCGGCCACATCAGCCGGTAAAACGGCGAGACCGGCATCAGCGTCACGTCGCGCGCCATGTCCTGCCCCGACAGCGCCCACAGTTCGCGCAGCGCGTCGGGATCGGTGATGACCGTGGGGCCCGCGTCAAAGACATGGCCCTGATCGTGCCAGACATAGGCGCGCCCGCCCGGCTTGTCGCGGGCCTCGACCAGCGTCGTGGCGATGCCCGCCGATTGCAGGCGGATCGCCAGCGCAAGGCCGCCAAAGCCTGCGCCGATCACGATGGCTGTCGTCATGTCTTACCTCTCAGCAGGGGTGTCTCGGGCAGGCAGCGCAGGGCGCGGCTGATGGGAATGGGCGGTTTTCCGGTCACGATCCGCGCCCGGTCGGCCCATGTCAGCCGGCCCGCGTAAAAGCGTTCGATCAGCGGTTCCGGCAGGCGGTAAAATCGCTCCAGCAGGCGATAGCGGTCGGGTCCGGGGCAGCCGTGAAACAGCATCCGGTTCAGCAGGCGCAGAAACCGGTCCTGCCGCGCGCGCGCCAGCGCAAAGGCGCGCAGCCGGTCGCGGACCGCATCCGTGGTCAGCGGCGCGGTGGCCGCGATCAGGTCGGCTGTCTGAACCGCGACGGGCAGCGAATAGCCGGTGACCGGGTGAAACAGCCCCGCGCGCAGGCCCACCGGCACCGCGCCCGCCCGATGCGCGTCCCAGAACCCCGGCGCGTCATGGGCCAGCGCGATGGGCAGCACGCCCCGCTCGCGCCGGACCTCGCGGCCCTGCCAGCCGCGCGCGGCGGCGTAATCCAGCACGGCCTGCGCCAGCGAGGCATCGTCCAGACCGGCGCCGTCGCTGTAGCGCGTGTCCTCGATCAGGATGTGCCGGTCGGTGAAAGGCAGCAGGTACATAAAGCGGTAGCCGTCCACCTGCGGGACGGTCGCGTCCATGATGACCGGGCGGTCGATGCCGTGGGGGGCGTCGCAGGCGATCTCGACGCCTACGAATTTCTGAAAGCCGGTGACCAGATGCGGCCCCGGTTGCGCACCGCGCGCGTCCAGCACGCAGGGCGCGGTCAGTTCCGCGCCGTCCGCAAGCCGCGCGTGACCGGCGCCAAGCTGGTCGACCCGTGTGCCATAGCGGATCCGCACCCCGGCCTGATCCAGCAGCCGCGCCAGCCCCGGACCGTCGATCGAGGAATAGCCCGCGCGCAGCTGGCGCGAATGGGCGGGAAAGCGCACCTCCTGCCCCGGCCAGTCGCCGCGCTTGGCGGGGGCCAGCATCGCGTGCCAGCGGGCCGGGATGTCGGGGCCGTGAAACGACCATGTATGCGCCTCGGAAGGGCCGGGCGCCGCATCCAGCATCAGCACCGACAGATCGGGCCGCGCCCGGCGCAGGGCCAGCGCGATCAGGCTGCCCGCGAGACCCGCGCCAGCCATGATGATGTCAGCGCCCACGCCGTCAGCGTTCATGGCGCAGCCTGTTGCAGCCTGTCACCTGCCAGCAGCCCCTCGATCAGATCAGCCCCCCTGCGAACGCCACCTGCCGCGCGCAGTTCCCCCGACATGGCGGACAGGGTGTCACGCCATTGCGGCGCCTCCAGCAGATGATGCAGCGCCTTCGCAATGGCCTGTGGACCCGCCTGCACGGGCTTC
Source organism: Paracoccus sp. (in: a-proteobacteria) (assembly GCF_046289755.1). Taxonomy (GTDB): domain Bacteria; phylum Pseudomonadota; class Alphaproteobacteria; order Rhodobacterales; family Rhodobacteraceae; genus Paracoccus. The sequence continues at coordinate 46,801 of NZ_JBKBVD010000018.1, forward strand.
AGGCTCAGGCCAAGCCCGTGCGCCTCGATCCGGGCGGCGATGCCCGGCTGCTCGAAGGCCAGCGGCAGGGCCAGCATGGGCACGCCCGCCGCCGCGCAATCCAGCACGGTGTTCAGCCCGCCATGGGTGATGCAGACCGAGGCGCGGGCCAGCATCGCCTGCTGCGGCCACAGCGCGCGGACATGGGGGCGGCCCGGCAGCGCTGCGGCCTCGGCCTCGGTCAGCGCCCCGGCATGGGCCAGCGCCAGCGTCACCGGCAGGCGGGCCGCAGCCTCGCAGATCGCATGCAGCAGGCGCCTGCGCCGACCCGCCAGCGTTCCCAGCGAGGCAAAGACCAGCGGTCGGTCGTCCTGCATCAGGTCCGGGGGCAGCAGGTCCGGGCGCAGCAGGTCTGTGGGCCGCGCCCCCATGTCATGCGGGTCGCGCAGAGGTCCAAGGCCCACCGCAGCGCGCGGCCAGTCGCGGGGAAAGTCCAGCGCGGGGACAAGCTGGCGCAGCTCCAGCGCCGGGCTGGTCCATTGCGCGATGCCCGTCCGCAACGGCAGGCCGTGGCGGCGGCAGCCCTGCGCCAGAGCCCGCGACTGCAGCACCATCAGCGCGCGCGCCACCCGCCAGCCGCCCTCATTGCGGCGCCGCGCCTTCGGGCCGTCCCCGTGCGGCCAGTCCAGAAAGGGCGGCGGCGCGGCGGGGTCGTCATCGACAGGCAGGCCCGGTGTCAGCGTGGCGCGCAGGGGCACGCCTGCGGCCTCGGCGGCCAGCGCATAGCCCGGCTCGGCCTGATCGGCGATGACCAGATCGGGGCGCAGGTCGCGCAGCACCTGTGGCGCGTGACGGATCACCCCGCGCGTGGCCGCCGCCGTGCGCCACAGCGTCAGCGCCAGCCCCGCGCCGCCAAGGTCAGGCTCGGCCCAGGGCAGAACACGGACCGGTACCCCCTGCCCGCTGGACAGATCGCCCAGCCCGGCGCTGCCCAGCAACACGCAGTCATGCCCGCGTCGCGCCAGCTCGCGGGCCAGCGGCGCATGGGCGCCCAGATGGCCCCGCATCGCAGGCAGGCAAAGGACGATCCGCGCCATCCCTGCCTAGCGGGTCTGATCGCGGGCGGCATCCGCATCCGCCGCCTGCCGGTCCTGTCGCAGCCCGCCGGTCTGGCGCAGCTCATTCTTCAGCCGCTCGACCGGGGGGGCGTAGATGAAGCCAAAGCTGACGCAGCCCTCGCGCCCCTCGACCGCGTGATGCAGCCGGTGCGCCTGATAGACGCGGCGCAGATAGCCCCGGCGCGGGATCGCGCGGAAGGGCCAGCGCTGATGGACCAGACAATCATGCAGCAGCAGATAGATCACGCCATAGACCGTCATGCCGACCGCAACCCACCACAGCCAGCCATCTGACAGGATGAACAGCCCCGCCGCGATCACCGAAAAGACCAGACCGTAAAGGTCGTTCTTCTCGAACCCGCCCTGATGGTCGCCATGTTCGTCGTGATGCGACTTGTGCCAGCCCCAGCCGAACGATCCGTGCATGATCCAGCGATGCACCGAATAGGCGACCAGTTCCATGACCCCGACGGTTGTGATCACAATAGCCAGAGGGATCGCCCAGCTCATTTCGCGGCCTCCTTGTGGGGGCATCGGGTGCGCGGCAGGCGCCACCACGGGACATGCGGGTAAAGGTGATGCTCGTGATGATAGCCGCCAAAGTGAAAGCAGCTGAGCAGCGAGACAGGATCGCTCATCCGCGACGACCGGGCGCGATGGCGGTCGGGGAAATCACCGGTCTCGCGCGGCATATGGGGCAGATAGGTGCCGAAATAGAACAGCTGCATCGAGGCCAGGATCGCGGGCAGCGACCAGAAGGCGATATAGGGCCAGCGCGGCCCCAGGATCAGCGCGTAAAGCAGCGTCACCCCGCCCAGCAGCAGCGCCTCGCGCCAGCCGAAATAGGTGCGCAGGAATTTCAGATACCAGCGGGCCGCGCCGCCCCGGCCCGCATCCGGCCCGAAATCGGGGTCGTCATCGGTGCCGGCATGGCGGTGATGGGCCATATGCTTGACGATCAGCCTGCGCCACGAAAAGCCCGCAAACAGCCACAGCGTGACCTGACCGATGGCGGCGTTCAGGCGCGGGCGGCCCGGCGCCACGGTGCCGTGCATCGCGTCATGGGCAATGATGAACAGCCCCGTCGACAGCCATGTCAGCCCCGCCAGAGCGGCCAGCGCCAGCAGTGGCTGGGCCTGCGCCTCCAGATGCCAGACCGCCAGCACATGCAGCCCCAGCCAGAGGGCGGTGACGACAGCGGCCAGCGTCAGGCTGGTGCGTGCCTCGGTGGGGTGCATGAGGTCGGGCATTGTCATGGCCTATGTCCTGCCTTGGGGATCAAGGCTAGCGCCGTGGCCGTCGCTTTGCCAGCCTTCATCCTGTCGCAGCAGTGCCGCAGCCCGCAGCGCCGCCAGATCGCCCGAGCCGGTGCAGAACATGGCAATCCGCAACTGCGCGATCACCTCGTCGAAATGCGCGACCAGCGCGCCGGTGCTGTCGCGCGCGGCGGCCAGCGCGTGACCCGCCTGCCCCGCCAGATCGGCGCCCAGCCGGATCGCGCGGGCCACATCCAGCCCGTGCCGCACCCCGCCCGAGGCCACCAGCACCTGCCCGGCCGCCATCAGCGGCGCCGCCATCCGCAGCGCATCCGCCGTGGGGATGCCCCAGTCGTGGAAGGGCGCGGCGATCCGGCGCAGGGCCTCGGGGCCGCGTTCCGCCTCGACCCGTGCCCAGCTGGTGCCGCCCAGCCCGGCCACGTCGATGATCGTGACCCCGGCATCCAGCAGGCGCTGCACCAGTTGCGGGGCAAGCCCCGCGCCGACCTCCTTGATCCCCAGGGGCACCGGCAGCGCGCGCACCAGTGCCTCGATCCGGGGCAGAAGGCCCGCGAAATTGCGGTCACCGCCCGGCTGGATCGCCTCTTGCAGCGGGTTCAGGTGCAGGATCAGCGCATCGGCGCCGATCATCTCGACCGCGCGCAGCGCCTCATCAGCGCCAAAGCCGTAATTCAGCTGCACCGCGCCGATATTTCCCATGATCGGAATATCGGGCGCCCGTGCGCGCAGATCGCGCCCCAGACCGCCGGTGGCCCCCTGCTCGACTGCGATCCGCTGCGAGCCGACCGACAGCGCGATGCCCAGATGCTGGCACGCCTCGGCGATATGGGCGTTGATGCGCCCCGCCTCGGACGGCCCGCCGGTCATGGCCGAGACCAGCAGCGGCGCCCGCAGGGTCCGGCCCAGCAGCCGCGTGCCCATGTCGATCAGGTCGAAATCCAGATCCGGCAGGGCGTTGTGCAGGAACTGCACCCCGTCAAAGCCGGTGCCCTGCCGGTGCTGCTGGCCGCGCCCCTCGGTGACGATGCGCAGATGTTCGGATTTGCGGCTGGTGATGTCGTTCATGTCTGTGCCCTCATCTGCAGCACAACGCCGCTGGCCCACCGGGTGGCTGCAGCGCCAAAGCAATCGTGAATGCTGTCCACGGCGATCACGCAGCCCAGACCCATCCGGCCCAGCAGCGCCAGCCCCGTCACCGGCTGCCCGTCCGCAGCGATCAGCCTGCCATCGGGGGCCAGCCGCGCGCCCATTCCCTGACCTGTGGGCTGGATAAGCCCCTGTGCCCGCAGGTCCGCAAACAGCGGGTCCGACAGCGCGTCCAGCCGGGGCGAGGGCAGCACCGCGTCGACCATCGCCGTCACCTCGGCCCGCGTCTTGCCCTCGTGCAGCTGCCAGCCTTGCGGGGTCAGGCGGATGTCGGGATCGTCGGTGGCGCGCAGATCGACCAGCCCGGCCCCGATCAGCGCCAGCAGGCGCTCCGCCGCAGACAGGGGCGGGCCATAGGAATAGCGCTTGAGCCCCTCGTCAAAGCCGATCAGCGCCTCGGCGGTGGGGTCGGGCAGGCGCGCGGGGTTAAAGCCGCGCCGCAGCGGGTTCTGCCATTTGCGCCACAGCGCGCCGATGACATGGCCGGCATCGGGCGGCGCGTCGCCACGCGCCATGGCGATGGCGTGGCGCAGGGTCCGGACCGGGCCATCGGTATGCTGCGACCCCGGCGCCGCGCGTTCGGCCGCCAGCCAGTCATCGGGCCGGGTGCCCAGAATGCGCGCCGCCGCATCGGCCAGAGGTGCACAGAGGGCGCGCAAGGCGGCATCGGGCGGCAGGGTCAGGGCCTGCGCCAGCGCGGCCTCGAATGCGGCGGTCTCGGCGTCGGTCGGGTCGAGGGCTGCATCCAGCGCGGCGGTCGCGGGTTTGGGAAAGGGCGGCAGGCCGTTCAGGGAAAACGGCAGGATGCGCGCAGGCTCGCGCCCCGAGCGGTGGTAGCGGCCCGCCGCAAACCGCCCGCCCAGCCCCTCGGTCAGCAGGCGCAGCGCGTCCAGCGTGGCAAGGCCAAGGCCCCGGATGCCGACCTGCGTGCCCGCCCAGCCCTGCGCGGCAGCCAGCAGCGCCGCGTCGGGATAGACGGGCCGCAGACCGGCGCCGGTCCGGGCGGCGTGATCCTGCCAGCGGGCCAGCTGATCGTCGGGCGCGGTGGCGGGCTGGCCGGGCGTCAGCAGCACCGCGTCAAAGCGCCGCCCGGCCATCTGCCAGCCGCCATCCAGCGGCGCGATGCTTGTGATCACATCGCGGCAATGGCTGATCCGCAGCGGCCCGTGCTGGACCAGCGCGTCAAACCGCGCCGCCAGCCAGGCGCCCAGTTCCGCGCGCGAGGGGTAGGCTTCGGGGTCCGCATCGCCCAGCCAGCCCGCCAGATCGGGAAAGCCCGCGACCGGCGCGGGTGGCAGGTCGATGGCGCGCAGCGGGATGTTCAGCAGCATCAGATCCGACTGACCGGGCGCGAAATTCGGCCCGGCGCCCGGATCAGGCTGCGGGTCGAACAGGGTCACCTCTGCCGCCAGCCCCGTCCGGGCCAGCGCCTCCAGCGCGCCAAGGGCGCGGGGGCCGGAGCCGATGATGGCAAGGGTGGGCAGCGGCATGGCGGCTCCTGTCTGATGGGCGCGGCAGAGGGGTGGCGGGCGGTCCTGCAAGGTTCAGCCCAGATAGGCGCGCAGGCCGGGGGGCGGGTTGTCCAGCAGCGGGCCGGTCGGGCGGGGCGGATGGGCGCGGTGATCCTCGATCAGCAGCGTGTCGGGGGCAAAGGCGCGGGCATCGGCGGGGTCATGGGTCACCATCAGCACCGTCGCGCCGGTCTGGTCCGAGATCTGCGCCAGCAGGGCCAGCATCTCGGATTTCAGCGCCGGGCCAAGTGCTGCAAAGGGCTCGTCCAGCAGCAGCAGGGGGCGGGCGCGCAGCAGCACGCGGGCCAGTGCGACGCGGCTTTGCTGGCCACCCGACAGCGCGCCGGGGCGCCGGTCATCCATGCCGGTCAGGCCGACCTGATCCAGCACCTGCGCCACGTGGCCCTTCTGCGCCCGGTCCAGCCGCAGGTCCGGGCGCAGGCCCATCCCCACATTTTGCGCCACTGTCAGGTGCGGAAACAGATTGTGGTGCTGAAACAGCATCGAAACGGGGCGCTGTCCCGGCGCCATATCCGTGATGTCCTGCCCGTCCCAGATCAGCCGCCCCTGCGCGGGCGCCAGAAAGCCCCCGATCAGCGACAGCAGCGTCGATTTGCCGGACCCCGAGGCGCCGATGACCGCATAGCGCCCTCTGGGCAGGGTCAGCGCGGCCGCGAGGGTGAAATCGCCCTGCCGGATCAGGATATTGCGGAACTCAAGGCTCAAGCCGGCCCCCTCTGTCGAACGCCCAGAACAGCGCAAAGCTGAGCGCCATCAGCAGGACCGATGCCGCCGCCGCATCGGCCATGCGGTAACTGTTCATCAACTGATATAGTTTCAGCGGCAGCGTCGGCTGGTCGCTGGCAAACAACGTGATCACACCCAGATCGCCCATCGCCAGCGCCGCCGCCAGCCCGCCCGCAAAGCCCAGGGGACGCGCCAGACGTGGCAGCACCAGCAGCCGCAGCCGCGCCCATCCGCGCAGGTCCAGCGATGCGGCCAGCCGCCCGTAATCGGCCTGCAGCGCCTGCGCCGCCGGGATCAGCGCGCGCAGCCCGAAGGGCAGCGCCATCGCGGCATTCACCGCCACCGTGACCGGCAGCGCCATCTGCTGCGGGCTGGCCGCGCCGCGCAGCAGGATGAACAGCCCCGTTCCCAGCACCAGAGGCGAGGCGATCAGCGGCAGCATCCCCGCGACCTCGACCCAGCGCCCGGCGCCGCGCGCAATGGCCAGCGCCAGCGCCAGACAGGCGGCAATCGCCAGAAACGCCGAGATCACCGCCATGACGACTGAACGCAGCGCCGCGTCCCAGACCTCGGGCGGGAGGGACGGGATGCGGGGCAGGCCGATTGTGATCACAGCCAGAAGCGGCCAGAGCAGAAAGGCCGAGGCGAGTGTGATCACAGAAATGTCGCCCCAACGGCGCCAGCCACCGGGCGCGGGCAGCAGGGGGGCCGCGTCCATCCCGGCGCCAAAGCCTGCAGGCACCGCGATCCAGCGCGCGGCCAGCAGCGCGCCGATGCACAGCGCGATCTGCACCAGCCCCAGTGTCGCCGCCCGGCCCAGATCGAAATCGAAGCGGAACGCCTGATAGATCGCCAGCTCGACCGTGGTGGCGCGCGGGCCGCCTCCCAAGGCCAAGGCAACGGTGAACGAGGTGAGGCAGACCAGGAACACGGCCAGCCAGACGCCCGGCAAAGTCGCGCGCAGCATCGGGCGTTCCAGATGGCGCGCAATATCAGACGGCGCGAAATTCAGGCTGGCCGCAAGGCGGAACCGCTCGGCCGGGATCGCCTGCCAGCCTTGCAGGATCAGCCGCACGGACAAGGGCAGGTTGAAAAACACATGCGCCAGAATCACGCCCTGCCAGCCATAGACCGAGAATTCGGGCAGGCCCATCGCGCCAAGCGCCTGATTGATCGCGCCATTCCGCCCAAACACCGCGATCAGCCCCATGATCGCCACGATCACTGGCAGGATGAACGGCGCCCCCAGCAGCGTGACCAGCAGCCCGCGCCCCCGGAACCGGCGCCGCGCCAGCGCCCGCGCCACCGGCACCGCCAGCACCGCCGAGATCGTGGCCGACAGCGCCGCCTGCCACAGCGTGAAGCGCACCGCGCGCCAGTCCCATTCGCTGAGGCTGGTCAGCCCGCCCGCGACCCATGCGACCGCCGCCAGCGTGCCCAGGATCGCCGCGCCAAGGGCGGCTGCGACGGCGTGACCGGGGCTCAGTTGAAGGCCCGCAGCCATTCGTCCAGCGCGGGCTGGCGCAGCGCCTCGGCCTGATCCTCATCGTAGAACAGCGTCAGGTCGGGGCGTGGCAGGTCGCGCAGGACCTGCGGCCAGTCCTGCGGCGGCAGTTTCGCGGGCAGCGACCAGTTGGCCAGCGGGATTTCGGCCTGAAACTCGGGCGTCACGATCCAGTCCATGAAGGACTGCGCCAGCTCGGGCTGGTCGGTGCCTGCAAGCTGCGCGGCCAGTTCGGTCATGAAATAATGCCCCTCGGGGAAGATCGCGGCCTTTTTGGTCGGGTCCTCCTCGGCGGCGATGTGATAGGCGGGCGAGGTGGTGAAGGACAGCACCATATCGGCCTCGCCGCTGGTGAACATGCCGTAGCTTTCCGACCAGCCGCGCGTCACCGTCAGCACCTTGGGCGCCAGCTTCGCCCATGCCGCGGGCGCGTCGTCGCCATAGACCTGCCGCACCCACAGCAGCAGCGCCAGACCCGAGATCGAGCTGCGCGGGTCCTGGATCACAATGCGCAGATCCTCCGCCTCCAGCAATTCGGCAAAGCTGGCGGGCGGGTTCTCCAGCCGCGTCTCGTCATAGACAAAGGCGGTCTCGCCCCAGTTATAGGGCAGGAAAATCGGGTCATCCCAGTCGATGGGCAGCGACATATCCGAGGTGTCCTGCCCGTGCGGCGTGAACAGACCCGAGGCCCGCGCCCGCGCCAGAACGTCGGTGTTCAGGCCAAAGACCACATCGGCCTGCGTGCCCGCACCCTCCATCAGCAGGCGGGGCAGGATGTCGCCGGTGACAAAGCGCAGCTCGCAGTCGCAGAACGCCTCGAAGCCGGATTTGATCGCCGGGCCGGGGCCCCATTCGCTGGCGGTGTAATCCTCGGCATAGACGGTCAGCACGCGGTCCTGTGCCCAAGCGGGCGTGGCGATCAGGGCGGTCAGGGACAGGGCAAGTTTCATGGCGCCTCCTTTCATTGGTCACGAAAAGAAGGATGGACCGCACCTTCCCTCCGCCGGGATCAGCCGGTTCAGGTTCAACGGGTCCGCGCTTGCGTCTCAGCCCGTGAGGGGCACCCCGAGGTGGGCACGAATGTAGAGGTTTCGCGGCCACGCGCAAGCCGCTAGAACCAGCGCCATGACCAAGGACATGACCGACCAGCCGACCCCGATGATGGCGCAGTATCTGGCGATCCGCGACGCGAATCCCGGTGCGCTGCTGTTCTATCGCATGGGCGATTTCTACGAGATGTTCTTTGACGACGCGGTCGCGGCCGCCGCCGCGCTGGACATTGCGCTGACCAAACGCGGCACCCATCTGGGTCAGCCGATCCCGATGTGCGGCGTGCCGGTCCATGCCGCCGAAGGCTATCTGCTGACGCTGATCCGCAAAGGGTTCCGCGTGGCCATTGCCGAGCAGATGGAGGACCCGGCCGAGGCGAAAAAGCGCGGGTCCAAATCGGTCGTGGCGCGCGACGTGGTGCGGCTGGTCACCCCCGGCACGCTGACCGAGGAATCGCTGCTGGAGGCGCGGCGGCACAATTATCTGGCCGCTTTCGTCGTCGTGCGGGATGAGGGCGCGCTGGCCTGGGTCGATATTTCCACCGGCGCGTTTCAGGTGATGGACTGCCCGCTGCCGCGTCTGGCCCCCGAACTGGCCCGGCTGGCCCCGCGCGAGGTGCTGTGCTGCGATACCGCGCTGGAGGAACTGGTCACCGAGGCCGGCGCCGCGATGACCGACCTGCATGCCAGCGCCTTTGACAGCGGCGCGGGAGCGCGGCGCCTCTGCGCGCTGTATGGCGTGGACACGCTGGACGGGTTTGGCCATTTCAGCCGCGCGGAACTGGCCGCGATGGGCGCCATCGTCGATTATCTGGACATGACGCAAAAGGGCAAGCTGCCGCTGCTGCGGCCTCCGGTCCGCGAACGTGCGGGCGGCGCGATGCAGATCGACGCGGCGACCCGGCGCAATCTGGAGTTGACGCAGGCGCTGTCGGGTGGGCGCGAGGGGTCGCTGCTGGCCGCGATCGACCGCACCGTGACCGCACCCGGCGCGCGGCTGCTGGAACGCCGGGTCAGCGCGCCTTCGCGCGATCTGGCGCTGATCCATGCGCGGCATGATGCGGTTGCGGCGCTGGCGGGCGATCCCCGGCTGATGGCCGATCTGCGCACGGCCTTTGCGCGGGTGCCTGATATGGACCGGGCGCTGTCGCGGCTGGCGCTGGAGAGGGGCGGGCCGCGCGATCTGGCCTCGGTCCGGGCGGGGCTGGTGCAGGGGGCGGCGATTGCCGCGCGCCTGCCGGGCGACGCGCCGCCGGCGCTGCGCGATGCCGCCGCCGATCTGGTGGGGCACGATGCGCTGATCGCCCTGCTGGACGCGGCCCTTGTGGCCGAGCCGCCGCTGCTGGCCCGCGATGGTGGCTTTGTGGCCGAGGGCTATGACGCCGATCTGGACCAGACCCGGCGGCTGCGCGACGAGGGGCGCGGGGTCATCGCCGGGATGCAGGCCGATTATGCGGCGCAGGCCGGGGTCAGCAGCCTGAAAATCAAGCATAACAACGTGCTGGGCTATTTCATCGAAACGACCGCGACCCATGCCGAACGCATGATGGCGGCGCCGCTGAACCAGACCTTTATCCACCGCCAGACCACCGCCAACCAGATCCGCTTTACCACGGTCGAGCTGTCCGAGCTGGAAACCCGCATCCTGAACGCCCGCGACCGCGCGCTGGAAATCGAGCGGGGCGTCTTTGACCGCCTCCGCGCCGCTGTGCTGGATCATGCGGCGGCCATCGGGCAAGCCGCCCGCGCGCTGGCCGAGATTGACTTAGCGGCGGCCTTCGCCGATCTGGCCTCGGGCGAGGGCTGGGTGCGACCGCGCGTCGATGACAGCCGCGCTTTTGTGATCACAGGCGGGCGGCACCCGGTGGTGGAACGCGCGCTGCGGCGCAAGGCCGACAGCTTTGTCGCCAATGACTGCGACCTGACCACGGGCGCGACGCCCGCGATCTGGCTGCTGACCGGCCCGAACATGGCGGGCAAATCGACCTTTCTGCGCCAGAACGCGCTGATTGCGGTGCTGGCGCAGGCTGGGGCCTTTGTGCCCGCGCGCGCGGCGCATATCGGTCTGGTCAGCCAGCTGTTCAGCCGCGTCGGCGCCTCGGACGATCTGGCGCGGGGCCGGTCCACGTTCATGGTCGAGATGGTCGAGACGGCGGCGATCCTCAATCAGGCCGACGACCGCGCGCTGGTGATTCTGGATGAGATCGGGCGCGGCACCTCGACCTGGGACGGGCTGTCGATTGCCTGGGCGGTGATGGAGCATCTGCACGGCCTGAACCGCTGCCGCGCGCTGTTCGCCACGCATTACCACGAAATGACGGCCCTGACCGCCAAGCTGGAGGGCGTGGAAAACGCCACCGTCTCTGTGCGCGAATGGCAGGGCGAGGTGATCTTTCTGCACGAGGTCCGCCGGGGCGCCGCCGACCGCAGCTATGGCGTGCAGGTGGCCAAGCTGGCCGGTCTGCCCGCCAGCGTGGTCGAGCGGGCCCGCGCCGTGCTGGATGCGCTGGAATCGGGGGAACGGCAGGGGGCCGCGCGCCCCACGGCCCTGATCGACGATCTGCCGCTGTTCCGCGCCGCGCCGCCGCCTGTGCGCAAGGCCTCGGCTCTGGACGCGCGGATGAAAGCGGTGCATCCCGACGCCCTGACCCCGCGCGAGGCGCTGGACCTGATCTATGAGCTGAAAGCCCTGACCGAGGAGAAAGCCGGATGAGCTATAACACCTTTGGCCGCGAATTCCGCTTTACCACATGGGGCGAAAGCCATGGCCCGGCCATCGGTGCCACGGTGGACGGCGTGCCCCCCGGCGTGCCCCTGACCGAGGATTATATCCAGCAATTCATGGACCGCCGCCGCCCCGGCACCAGCAAACACACCACGCAGCGGCGCGAACCCGATCAGGTGCGCATCCTGTCGGGCGTGTTCGAGGGGGTGACCACCGGCACCTCGATTCAGCTGATGATCGAGAATACCGACCAGCGGTCCAAGGATTATGGCGACATCGCCACCAGCTTTCGCCCCGGCCATGCCGACATCACCTATCACCTGAAATACGGCGTCCGCGATTATCGCGGCGGCGGCCGGTCCTCGGCGCGCGAGACGGCGTCGCGGGTGGCGGCGGGGGCGGTGGCGCAGGCGGTGCTGGCGCAGCTGGTGCCGGATCTGACGATCACCGGCTATATGGTACAGATGGGCGCGCTGTCTCTGGACCGGGCGCGGTTCGACCCGACAGCCATCAACGACAACCCGTTCTTTCTGCCCGATGCGGGCGCGGTTGCAGCGTGGTCCGACTATCTGGACGGCATCCGCCGTGACCAGAACAGCGTCGGCGCCGCGATCGAGGTGCGGGTCGCGGGCTGCCCGCCCGGCCTTGGCGCGCCGGTCTATGCGAAGCTGGACACCGATCTGGCCGCCGCGATGATGTCGATCAACGCCGTCAAAGGCGTCGAGATCGGCGAGGGGATGGATGCCGCCGCCCTGACCGGCGTGGCCAATGCCGATGAGATCCGCATGGGTCCGGACGGCCCGGAATTTCTGTCGAACCATGCGGGCGGGATTCTGGGCGGCATCTCGACGGGTCAGGACATCGTGGTGCGGTTCTCGATCAAGCCGACCAGTTCCATCACCACGCCGCGCCGCTCGATCAACTCGCGCGGCGAAGAGATTGATGTGATCACAAAGGGCCGCCACGACCCCTGCGTGGGCATCCGCGCGGTCCCCGTGGCCGAGGCGATGGCGGCCTGCGTGATCCTGGATCACCTGCTGATGGATCGTGCCCAGACCGGGGGCGTGCGGGGTCAGATCGGCTGATCTGACAGAAACGCGTCCACCTCGGCGCGCGAGGGGATGGCATCGCCCGCACCGGGCCGCGTGACCTGTATGGCTGCCGCCGCCGAGGCCAGACGCAGTGCGGCGGCAATATCCGCGCCCTGATCCAGCGCGGCCGCGAAATAGCCCGCATAGGTATCGCCCGCCCCGGTCGTGTCCACAGGAGTGACCGGGAAGGCCGCCTGTTGGTGGACGGTGTGCGTGCGCAGGTCGCGATATTCGGCGCCCTTTGATCCCTTGGTGATCAGCAGCCCCTCGACCGGTAGATCGCCGGGGATGGCGGCGAACAGTTGCGCGGCCTCGCCCTCATTCATGGCCAGAACCGAGACATGGGGCAGAACCGCCCGGACGGCCTCCAGATCAAAGGGTGCTGCGGAATAGATCACCCGTGCCCCCTGTGCGCGGGCGGTGCGGGCGGCGTCGGGCTGGCCGTTGGTTTCGTTCTGGATCAGCAGCGTGTCGCCGACCCCAATCTTCTCAAGGGCATTGGCAAGGGCCTGCGTATCGACGGCCCGGTTTGCGCCGGGATGGATGACGATGGCGTTCTCGGCCTCGGCGTCCAGCAGGATGATCGCGTGCCCGGTCGCCTTGCCCTGCAGGCGCTGGACCTGTGCCACGTTCACGCCGATGCTGCGCAGCCGGTCGAGAACCCAGGCCTCGCCTTCGCCCATCGCGCCCAGATGATGCGTGACCGAGCCCGCCCGCGCTGCGGCAACCGACTGATTGGCACCTTTGCCGCCCAGCCCCTGCGAAAAACCATGCGCGGCCAGCGTCTCGCCGGGCAGCGGCAGGTGCGGCAGACGGTAGACGTGATCAATATTGATCGAACCCAGATTCCAGATCGCCATATGATCCCCCTTTTGCTGCGGAATGTGGCCCCGACCGGACGGCCTTGTCCAGTAACGAAAAACGCGCCCCCGAAGGGACGCGTTTCACGATCACGCTGCAGGAACGATCAGTCGTCGTTCTTCAGCTTGTGCTTGTGGGGCGCCCAGATGCGCTTGTTGGTCAGATACAGCAGCACGGTCAGCACGATCAGGAACAGAACCGCGACCAGACCGATCTGCTTGCGGTCCATCATCCTGGGTTCGGCGGTCCACATCAGGAAGGCCGCCAGATCCATGGACATCTGCTCGACCGTGGCCGGGGTGCCGTCTTCAAAGGTCACCCGATCCTCGGACAGGGGCGGGGCCATGCTGATCCAGCCGCCGGGAAAGGCGGTGTTGCCGTAAAACAGCGTGCCGGCCTGTTCCTGTTCCTGCCCGGTATAGCCGGTCAGCAGCGAGTAGATGTATTCCGGCCCGCCGATGCCACGGATCAGCTGGTTGATGCCGGTGCCGTAAGGGCCGTGAAAGCCCGAACGCGCCTTGGCCATCAGCGACAGGTCCGGCCCCATGCCCATTCCCGAAATGGTCGGGAAATGGTCGGTGGGAAGGCGTGCGCGCTCTTCGTCGATATCGGCGTCGTAGATCGGCAGCAGCTCCGCCGCATAGGCACGGACCTGATTTTCCGGCAGGCCGGGGCCGCTGGAATCCGACAGGGTGCGGATCGGCACATGGGTCAGACCGTGGCAGGCCGAACAGACCTCGGTATAGACCTGAAGGCCGCGCTGAAGCTGGAACTGGTCGAAGCTGCCGAACGGGCCTTCAAAGCTGAAGGACACGTCCTCGGTATGGCCGGAATAGCTGCCGCCGCCATAGGCATCAACGGCATCCTCATCGGCGCCGGGGTCAACGGCCTCGGCGACACCGGCCTCAAGCCGGGCATGGTCATCGACCGCCGGGACATCGGTGGTCGTCTCGACCGGCGCGGCAACCTCGTCCCCGGCGGTCACCGCAGCGGCGTCGGGAGACCCGGCCTCGGCTTCGGGCGCCTCAGCGGCTTCGGTTGCCTCTGGGGCCTCTGTGGCCTCTGTGGCCTCGCCCTCAGGGGTAGCCACAAAGGTCGCACCATCCTCGGCGGCAGCCTCGGGTGCCGTCATCGGCACCGTCGTGCTGTCCTGCGCCCAGGCCATGCCACCGGCAGAGATCGTCAGGGCCAGAGCGGCCGTGAGCGTCTTGGTTCTCAGGGTCATTCTATGGCTCTCCTTACTCGGCCGGTGTCGCCTTGGCGCTGTAATGCGCGTTGAAGTCTTCCTCGATCGTGGCGGGCACGGGATCGGGTTTCTCGATCACGCCCAGAACCGGCAGGATCACGAGGAAATAGGCGAACCAGTAGGCCGAAGCGACCAGCGCGATGTAGGGATAGATCCCCTCGGCGGGCATGGCGCCCACCCACATCAGGACCATGAAGTCCACGACCAGCAGCCAGAACCACCACTTGAACATCGGGCGATAGCGGCCCGACCGCACGCGCGAGGTGTCCAGCCAGGGAACCAGCGCCATCACGAGGATTGCGCCGAACATCGCCAGCACGCCGAAGAACTTGGCGTCGACGATGCCGAAGCTGACGAACTGCACCAGTTGCACCAGCCAGACATCGCCGTCAAAGGCGCGCAGGATGGCGTAGAAGGGCAGGAAGTACCATTCCGGCACGATATGCGCGGGCGTCGCCAGCGGGTTGGCCGGGATGTAGTTGTCGGCATGGCCCAGATAGTTGGGCATGAAGCCGACGATCGCGAAGAACACGACCAGGATCAGCGCCAGCGCGAACAGATCCTTGATCACGAAATAGGGCCAGAAGGGCAGGGTGTCTTTCTGGGCCTCTTCCTTGCTGGTGCGGCGCACCTCGACCCCGGTGGGGTTGTTGTTGCCGGTCGTGTGGAAGGCCCAGATATGGACGACCACAAGGCCCGCAATCACGAAGGGCAGCAGATAATGCAGCGAGAAGAAACGGTTGAGCGTCGCGTTATCGACCGCAGGTCCGCCCAGCAGCCAGGTCTGGATCGTCTCCCCAATGCCGGGAATGGCGCCGAACAGGCCGGTGATGACGGTCGCGCCCCAGAAGGACATCTGACCCCAGGGCAGCACATAGCCCATGAAGGCGGTGGCCATCATCAGCAGATAGATCAGCATGCCGATGATCCAGGTGACCTCGCGCGGGGCCTTGTAGCTGCCATAGTACAGACCGCGGAAGATGTGCAGATACACCGCAACGAAGAACAGCGAGGCGCCGTTTGCGTGCAGGTAACGCAGCATGTAGCCGCCGTTGACGTTGCGCATGATGTGTTCGACGCTGCTGAAGGCCATGTCGACATGCGGGGTATAGTGCATCACCAGAACGATGCCGGTGATGATCTGCAGCGCCAGACAGAAGGTCAGAACGATGCCCCAGATCCACATCCAGTTCAGGTTCTTGGGCGTGGGGATCATCAGGGTGTCATAGAGCAGCCCAGCCACGGGAAGGCGGCGGTGCAGCCAACGTTCGAACCCGGTCTTGGGCTCGTAGTGATCGTGCGGAATTCCGGCCATTGGTTCCCCCCTCAGCCCAGCTGGATGGTGGTGTCGTTCACAAACGACGCCACGGGAATATGCATGTTTTCGGGCGCGGGGCCGCGACGAATGCGGCCGGCGGTGTCATAGTGGCTGCCGTGGCAGGGGCAGAACCAGCCGCCAAAGTCACCGGCGCCGTCCCCGATGGGCACACAGCCCAGATGGGTGCAGACGCCGATCTGGACCAGCCATTCGCCGGTCTCGTCCAGAGCGCGGTTCGCGTCGGTCGCCGGAGCGGCGGCATCGCCCAGATTGGGGTTCTGCGCGTTCTGGTCGGGAAGCTGGTTCACCTCCACGGCGCGGCCAGCCTCGATTTCCTCGGGCGTGCGGCGGCGGATGAACACGGGCTTGCCCAGAAACAGCACGGTGATCTGCGACCCAGGTGCAACGCCGCTGACATCGACCTGGATCGAGGCAAGCGCCTGCACATCCGCCGAGGGGTTCATCTGGTTCACAAGCGTCCAGGCGGCGGCACCGGCGGCCACCGTGCCTGCGCCCGCCGTGGCATAATAGAGGAAATCCCTCCGGGTGCCTACGTGGTCATCTGCGTGGGACACGGGTCATACTCCAATTCGGGCCGAAGAGCCGGCCGATACGACATTCCGGGCCGCGTCCGAACGCAGCCTTCGCGGTCGCGGTTCTAGCGTTCAATTCCCTGTCAGTCCAGATGATAAGCCCTGAGGGCACGTCGCAAATCGCCGCATGCGCAGGCGATCAGGGTGCCGTTTGCGCCCAAACTGCGACCGGACGTCGCAGTGCCTTGCGTTGTGAGGCGCCGTTTGCCGCGCGCTGTGGCGCATTTGCGACGGCTGCGCGACTCACAAAAGCCCCTCGGACCGGAAGCTGATTTCGCGCGATTTGCCGATGATGAGATGGTCGTGGATGGTCATTCCCATGCTCTCTGCCGCCTGCGCGATCCGGGCGGTCATCGTGATGTCGGCCTCGGATGGCGTGGGATCGCCCGAGGGATGGTTGTGCACGAGAATCAGCGCCGAGGCGTTCAGTTCCAGCGCCCGGCGGATGATTTCGCGCGGATAGACCGGGACGTGATCGACCGTGCCGCGCGCCTGTTCCTCATCGGCGATCAGCACGTTCTTGCGGTCCATGAACAGCACGCGGAACTGCTCGATCTCGCGATGGGCCATGGCGGTGTGGCAATAATCCAGCAGCGCCTGCCAGCCCGACAGAACGGGCCGGTGCATGACGCGGGCGCGGGCCATGCGCTGTGCGGCGGCCTCGACGATCTTCAGTTCCGTCACGACGGCGGGGCCCGCGCCCTCGATCTGC
>NZ_JBKBVD010000019.1:0-63272 GCF_046289755.1 Paracoccus sp. (in: a-proteobacteria)
GATCTTCGCCCACTGGCGATCCGTGATGATGTAGCGGTCAACCGGCATCCAAACCTCCTATTTGGGAAGTTTGAATCAGAAATCAGAACACTTGGGAATCCTGATACTCAACAAGCCCTAGGCCGCCGGTCCCCATTTCGCAAAAGCAGCGGCCAGTTCGGGGCTGTCGGCCATGGCCTCGCGCGGGGACAGGCCCCGGCTGGCGGCGTCCCATGCGGCGCGGATCGCGCGCACGCCTGCCGCCGCACCGCCGGGATGGCCATGGATGCCGCCGCCGCCCAGATACATCAGATCCAGCGTCTGCCCGGTGCGTGCCCATGTCTCGAAGGCCTGCCCGCCCCATTGGCCGGAACAGACCACCGGCAGCGCCCGGTCGGCATCGGAAAAGATCGGCGTCGTCACATCGGCGAAGGACTGCACGAAGCTGTCATCCCCCTCCCAGTATTTCGCGGCGATGCCGTTGATCTGGAACTGATCCACGCCCAGCAGCCGCCAGATCTTCTGATAGGGGCGGAAATCATAGCCCATCCCCGGATGCCGGGTCAGCAGATCCCAGCCGTTGCGATGCGCGTGCAGGCACAGGGCGGAGCGCTTGCGCAGAAACGCCATTCCCCCCGGCCCGATGGAATTGATGTTGACGACAGCCGCCGTGCCGCCCTGCGCCACGACATGATCGTGGCGGCGCATCATCACGTCGGGATCGGCAGCCGAGATGCCGAAGGCATACATCACCTGCTTGCCGGTCCGCTCAGCATGATCGCGGATCACCGCCATCACCGCATCGACCCGCGCGTCAAAGGGCGCATAGGCGGGGTTCATCATCTTTTCATCATCCTTGATGAAATCCACCCCCGCCGCGCACAGACCGGCCACCACCTGCGCGGTCTCATCCGGGGTCAGCCCCAGCGAGGGTTTGATGATCGACGCGATGATCGGCCCCTTGTTCACGCCGGTCAGGCGGCGCGAGCCGTCGATGCCGAATTGCGGCCCCGGATGGCAGGCGAATTCGGGCGGCAGGTCCAGATCCAGAATGCGGATGCCGGTCAGCCCGCGCGCGGCAAAGACACCGCCAAGCGTCACCGTCATCAGCGCGGCCATATCGGTGCCGATGCTGTCCAGCGGATAGGCGATCACCACCCGCGCCCGCTGGAACGGGCCGGGATGGTCGCCCGCCTCGGGCAGTGAGGGGCGGGGCGCAGGTTCCAGCAGGGTCACCTGTTCGACGCGGGCGGCGTGGCGGGCGCGCAGGGCATCCGTCTCGCCGGGCAGTTCGGTGAAGGTGCCGGTGGACTGGTCGGCGGCGATCTTGGCCGCCATGGCCTGCGGGTCGCCGGGGGTTTCGATCAGATAGGTGACGCGGATCATGCTGCTCATGCCGGGGTTCCTTTTAACTGGGTCGTGTGCCGGGGGCCGCCGCCGTCGCGGATCCAGCCGAAATAATCCACCGAGCCCATCTGCCCGCCCTTCAGCGCGATTTCCAGCCCGTCATGCGCGCCCTCGCCATGGCCCGCACACAGGGCCGCGCCGGGGATCGTGGGCGCCAGTGCGGTCAGCGCCTGCAGGCCCAGCTGGCGCATCGCATGCCCCGATGTGTCCCCGCCCGAGATCACCGCCCGGCGGAGGCCGGACCCGCGCAGCACCCCGTCCAGCACCCGGCCCAGCCCCTCGCCGATGCGGCGGTTGGCGGCCTCGGGCGGCAGGCCGCTGGCGGCCAGCGCGGCGCGGAAAAACGTGACCTGCGCGCCATCATGGCCCGCGGCGGAATGGACCAACGGGCTGGCGCCCTCGCTGGCGGCCTGCAGCGCGGCGCGGGTCAGGCGGGTCACCTCGGCGGTCAGATCCGCCTCGCTGCCGCAGGCCGCGCGCGCGTCAAAGCCCAGAACCGCAAAGCCGTTCTGCCCGGCCCAGTCCAGCTGCGCCGCCGTCACCGGCGAGACCGAGCCCGACACCGCCGCAATCTGCGCCACCGCGCCCGCCGAGCCGGGCGGGGGAACCACGGCAATCTCGCCCGTCTCCTGCCAGTGGCGCACCAGCGCGTATTCGACGCCCTGACTGCCCGCCACCAGCCCCATCCGGTCGCGGTTCTGCCAGATCAGCCGCCCCGCTGCGGCCTCGCTGGCCGCGTCCATGCAATCGACCGACAGGATGCGCGCGCCATCTGCCAGCGCCGCCTCCAGCCGCGCCTGCGGATCGCCCGCCAACGCCTCAAGGTCGATCAGCGCGCCGGGCAGGTCGGTCTGCCCCGCCAGATGCGCCAGCAGATCGGATTCCGCCATCGGCGTGACCGGGTGATGCGCCATGACCGGATGGCGATCAAGGCGGAACACCCCCTCGGGCGTGCCCGCGAAGAGATGCCCGAAGGCCTGATAGCGCCGCATCGCGGGCGCCGCCGTCAGCAGCGGCACCGCCTGCGCCGGGCGCACAGCCAGCCCCGCCGCGATCGCAGCCCCGATGGACCCCACACCGGGCGCGGAATCGAAGGTCGAGCAGATCTTGTAATGCAGGATCGCAGGCGCCAGCGCGTCCAGAAAGCCCAGCAGCGGCGGCAGGTCGCGCGCCATCCGGTCCGGCGCATATGTCCGCGCCGTGGTGGCAAGGCCGATCCCCGCGCAACCCGCGAACCGCGCCAGCAGCGCCGGCGGGGGCAGTTCGGTGAACAGGACCGAGGGCAGGCCAGCGAATTCCAGCACCTCCATCACCGCAGCCGCGCCGGTGAAATCATCGCCCAGCCACGCCACCCTCGGGTTTTGCCCCATCGCCCCCTCCATCGCGCTTGACAAGTTCGTTTGATTATCATCTCATCATACCAGTTACGCAAGACGATTCCTGCTGGGAGGGGAAAGATGACCAAGATTGCTCTGCTGGGGGCGGGCGGAAAGATGGGTGTGCGGCTGGCCACCAACCTGGCCCGCACCGATTTCGAGGTCGCCCATGTCGAGGTCAGCCCCGTCGGGCGCGACCGGCTGAAGGCCGAGGTCGGCGTCGACTGCATCGACCGCGCGGTGGCGCTGGAGGGCGCCGAGGTGGTGATCCTGGCCGTACCCGATACCGTGATCCGCGCCGTCGCGGCCGAGGTCGTGCCCACCCTCGCGCCGGGCACCATGGTCGTGGTGCTGGACGCCGCCGCCCCCTTTGCGGGCCATCTGCCGGAACGCGCGGATGTCACCTATTTCGTGACCCATCCCTGCCACCCGCCGATCTTCAACGACGAATCCACTCCCGAGGGCCGGGCCGATCACTTCGGCGGCGTCGCGGCACAGCAGGGCGTCGTGAATGCGCTGATGCAGGGCCCGCGCGAACATTACGAACTGGGCGAGCGCGTCGCCCGCGCCATCTATGCCCCCGTCGCGCGCAGCTATGAGGTGACCGTCAGGCAGATGGCCATGCTGGAGCCGGGCCTGTCGGAAACCGTCTGCGCCTCGCTGCTGTCGGTCATGCGCGAGGCGCTGGACGAATGCGTCGCCCGCAGCGGCGTCAGCCATGAATGCGCCCGCGATTTCCTGCTGGGCCACATGAATATCCTGGGCGCGGTGCTGTTCAACGAACGCGAGGGCGCGTTCTCGGATGCCTGCAACAAGGCCATCGAATTCGGCAAGCCCATGCTGATGCGCGACGACTGGAAGCGCGTCTTTGACTGGGACGAGGTGACCGCCAGCATCGAGCGGATCACCTGAGCCTGCGCGGCGGGTCGGGGAGGCCCGCTGCTTTTCACACCACAGGGAGGATACTGAAATGAACAAGCTGATGATGACAGGCTCGGTTCTGGCGGCGATGCTGGCGGCGAGTCCGGCGCTGGCGCAGGTCACGATGAACCTGGCCTTTACGCCGCCCTCTGACAGCCATTACGGCGATGCGGGCCGGGCCTTTGCCGACAAGATCGCCGAACTGTCCGACGGCGCCTTCGAGATTTCGCTGCGCCCCGCAGGCGCGCTTGGCGGCGAGCGGGACGTGATCGAGGGGCTGCAGATCGGCACGGTCGAGCTGACGATTTCCTCGACCGGCCCCATCGGCAATTTCGTCCCCGAGGTCTATGCGCTGGATTTCCCGTTCCTGTTCACCGATTACGCCAGCGCGCACGCGGTGCTGGACGGCGAGATCGGGCAGGAGCTGCTGGCCAGCTTCGAGCCGCATGGCATCGTCGGGCTGGCCTGGGCCGAAAACGGGTTCCGCCATATCACCAACTCGATCCGTCCGATCCGCGAACCTGCCGACATGGCGGGCCTCAAGCTGCGCACGATGGAGAACGAGGTCCATATCGCCGCCTTCCGCGCCGCCGGGGCCGCGCCCACGCCGATGAGCTGGACCGAGGTTCTGACCTCGTTGCAGCAGGGCACGATCGACGGGCAGGAAAACCCGATCCCGATCGTGACCGCCAACAACATGTGGGAAATTCAGGACAATATCACCCTGACCGGGCATGTCTATTCGCCCGCCGTGGTCGCCATGTCGGGCATCCACTGGTCCACCCTGACCGAGGAACAGCAGGGCTGGTTCGTTGAGGCCGCGCAGGCCGCAGCGGCAGCCTCGCGCGCCACGGTCGCCGCGAATGAGGAATCGGGCATCGCGCTGATGAAGGAAAACGGCATGGAGGTGGTCGAGGAGATCGACAAGGCCGCCTTTGCCGCCGCCGTCCAGCCCGCCTATGACGAATTCGCCGCCCGCTATGCGCCGGAACTGATCCAGCGCATCCGCGACGCCCAGCAATAAGCCTCCGGTGGCGGGGCCGCGCGGTCCCGCCCCTTTCCCTCGGAGCAGATCATGAAACATGTCGAGGCTTTGGGCGAGGTCATCGTCCGGCTGGCGCATAACCTGGCGGCCTTGCTGCTGGCGGTGGCGACCGGTCTTGTCTTCTTTCAGGTCATCACCCGCTTTGGCCTTGGCCATTCCGCCGGCTGGTCTGAAATTCTGGCCCGCGGCCTGATCATCTGGTCAACGCTGCTGGTCGCGGCGGCTGCCTTCCGGCTGGGCGCCATGATCCCCATCGACTTTCTGCGCGGCCTGCTGCCCTTGCACCTCCAGATCTGGGTGATCCGGCTGGTCACGGTGATGACGCTGACGCTGCTGGTGGTGCTGGTCTGGCAGGGCTGGGCGATGACGGTGCGGGTGCAGGCGCAGCGCGTGGCGATGCTGGGCACCTCGATGAGCTGGTTTTACGCGGCCATTCCGGTGGGGGCGCTGATGGCGATCCCCGGCGTGCTGCTGCGCCATCTGGAACAGGAACGGGACACCCCATGAACGCAGCCCTTGCCACGGCCCTTGTCGGCCTGTTCGCCCTGTCGGTGCCGGTTGCGGTGTCGATTGCGCTGGCCTCGATCATCGCGGTCTATTTCTTCTCGAACCTGCCGCTGCTGGTGGTGCCGCAGCGGATGTTCACCGGGCTGGACAGCTTTCCGCTGATGGCGGTGCCGTTCTTCATTCTGGCGGGCGCGATCATGACGCGGGGCGGCATCTCGGCCCGGCTGGTCGATCTGGTCAAGTCGATGATCGGCAATGTGCAGGGCGGGCTGGCCAGTTGCTGCGTGCTGACCTGCATGCTGTTCGCGGCGATTTCCGGCTCATCCGTGGCCACGACATTCGCGGTGGGCGCGATCCTGATCCCGGCGATGCTGAAGCACGGCTATCCGGTCGGCATGGCGGGCGCGGTGCAGGCATCCTCGGCGGAACTGGGCGTGATCATCCCGCCCTCGGTGCCGCTGATCCTCTATGCCGTCTCGACCGAGACCTCGATCACGCGGCTGTTTCTGGCCGGTCTGGGGCCGGGCCTGCTGATCGCGGCCGGGCTGGTGGTGATGGTGCAGATCTGGTGCCGGGTGAAGGGCTACGGCAAGCAGGACGGCGCCGGGCGCCAGCCGATCCTGCCCGCATTGCGCCGCGCCTTCTGGGCGCTCTTGATGCCCATCATCATCGTGGGCGGCATCTATGGCGGCATCTTTACCCCGACCGAGGCGGCGGCGGTGTCGGTGGTCTATGCGCTGCTCTTGTCGCTGGTCATCTACCGCGAGATGTCGTGGCGCGATCTGCCGGGCATCTTCCGGGCGGCGGCGGTGTCCTCGGGCGCGGTCATGCTGATCATCTCGGCGGCGGCCCTGTTCAGCTTTCTGATCAGCCTGTCGGGCCTGCCCGGCATGGTCGGCAGCTGGGCACAGGACAATTTCGCCAGCGCGCTGACCTTTCTGCTGGGCGTCAACCTGCTGCTGCTGGTCGTCGGCATGTTCATCGAGACCAGCGCCGCGATCCTGGTGCTGGCGCCGATCCTGACGCCGGTGGCGATCAGCTTTGGCATCGACCCGGTGCATTTCGGCATCGTCATCGTGGTCAATCTGGCGCTGGGGATGATCACGCCACCGCTGGGGGTGAACCTGTTTGCCGCCGCGGCGGTGGCTAGGGTGCCGGTGCAGGCGCTGTTCGCCTCGCTGGTCTGGCCGATCCTTGTGGTGCTGACCTCGCTGGCGCTGATCACCTATGTCCCCGCCATCTCGCTGGGGCTGGGCTGGTGGATGATGCCCTAGGGCATCATCTCATCATACCTGTTGACTTGATGATGATTCGGCAGCAGCGTTGGGAGTGTCAGAGAGGATCGGGCAGGCTGCCCGGCTGACCACAGGGAGGATATCATGAAACCGAACCGCAGGCTGACGCTGTCAGCCGTTGGCCTCGCTATGGCCATCGCCATGCCGGGCGCCGCAGCCGCCGAAGGGCTGATCGCCATCATCACCCCCAGCCATGACAACCCGTTCTTCAAGGCCGAAGCCGTCGGCGCCGAGGCCCGCGCGCAGGAGCTGGGCTATGAAACCGTCGTGATGGTCCATGACGACGACCCCAACAAGCAGTCCGAACTGTACAACACCGCCATCGCGCGTGGCGCCAAGGCGATCATTCTGGACAATGCGGGGGCCGATGCGACCGTCGCCGCCGTCCGGCGCGCAAAGGATGCGGGCATCCCCTCGTTCCTGATCGACCGCGAGATCAAGGAAAGCGGCATCGCCGTCAGCCAGATCGTGTCCAACAACTATCAGGGTGCGCAGCTGGGGGCCGAGGAATTCGTCCGCCTGATGGGCGAGACGGGCCAGTATGCCGAACTGCTGGGCCGCGAGGCCGACACCAATGCGGGCATCCGCTCCTCGGGCTATCACGACATCATCGACCAGTATCCCGACATGGAGATGGTCGCCCAGCAGACCGCCAACTGGTCCCAGACCGAGGCCTATACGGTGATGGAGACGATCCTGCAGGCGCAGCCCGGCATCAAGGGCGTGATCTCGGGCAATGACACGATGGCGATGGGCGCATGGGCCGCGCTGGAGGCGGCGGGCCGCACCGATGTGATCGTGGTCGGGTTTGACGGCTCGAACGATGTGCGCGATTCCATTCTGGCGGGCGGCATCAAGGCCACCGTGCTGCAACCGGCCTATCGGCAGGCGCAGCTGGCGGTCGAGCAGGCCGACGAATACCTGCGCACCGGCGCGACCGGGCTGGAAGAGAAACAGCTGATGGATTGCATCCTCATCAACGCGGACAATGCAGGCCAGCTGGAAACCTTCGCGCTGGCCGAATGACGCCGATGCAGTGACGCCACAGGGCCCGGCGCCTGCGCCGGGCCAGTTCAGGATGTGACCGATGACCCATGCCTTGACCGCGCTTCTGGTCGGCACGCTGACCCTTGGCCTGCTGCCCGGCTGCAAGATCGTGCCGAACCCCGACCCCACCGCCGAAGGGGCCGAGGCGCCGATGGATGACGATCAGCGCATGGCCGCGCTGGCCGCGCAGATCTTTGACGACCGCCTGCCCGCGCATGTCAGCGACCATGCCGTCGAGGCCGCCACGCTGCGCGAGGTGCTGGCGCAGGGGCTGGACGCCGCCGGTCAGGTCCATGGCCTGCGCGCCGGGGCCGAGGGCAGTTCGTGGAACTTCATCCTCCGCGCGACGGGCGAGGTGGTCGGGGCCGACCGGGAATCGCGTGCGGCAAGCGTGGTGCTGGACACGGATGGCGACGGGGCGGGCGATCTGACCGTGCAGCTTGGCCCGGTGATCCGGGGCACGGCTTTGCGCGACGCGCTGGATTTTCTGGTCTTTACCGAGTTCCGCGACCAGATCGAATTCGCCAAACTGGCCCGTGCGCTGAACGATCAGTCGCATCAGCGCCTGTCCTTGCCCGAAGGCGATATGACCGGCCAGCGCCTCAGCGTCGAGGGGGCGATGACCCTGCCCTCGGCCGATGCGGCATGGGTGGTCGTGCCGACCGCACTGGCCGCGCCATGACGGTGGGTCTGCAGATCCGCGGCGGCAGCAAGGTCTATCCCGGCACCAGGGCGCTGAAATCGGTGGATTTCGACCTGCATATGGGCGCGGTCAATGTGCTGGTGGGCGAAAACGGCGCGGGCAAGTCCACGATGATGAAGGTCATCGCAGGCGTCGAGCAGCTGACCGAGGGCCGCATCCTGATGGACGGCGCCGAGGTGCGGTTCAGCGGCCCCGACGATGCGCGCCGCCACGGCATCGGGATCGTGTTTCAGGAGCTGAACCTGTTTCCGAACCTGACGGTGGCCGAGAATATCTTCATGGGCCGCGAGAAAACCCGCGCGGGCGTCGACATCGACATGAACGCCCAACGCGCCCAGACGCGGGCGCTGATGGCGCGGCTGGAACAGCCCATCGACCCCGACACGATGCTGGGCGATCTGCGCGTGGGCCAGCAGCAGATCGTCGAGATCGCCAAAAGCCTCGCGCAGGATGCCCGCATCCTGATCCTGGACGAGCCGACCAGCGCGCTGTCCGCCGCCGAGGTCACCATTCTGTTCCGCGTCATCGACGATCTGCGGCGGCAGGGGGTGGGCATCGTCTATATCTCGCACCGGCTGGAGGAGTTGCTGCGGATCGGCGATCACATCACCGTCCTGCGCGACGGCGCCATCACCGGCGCGCGGCCCATGGAGGGCGTCGACCTGGGCTGGATCGTGCGTTCCATGATCGGCGAGGCCAGCAAGGATTACGCCAAGGCCGAGGGTCACCCCTTTGGCCCCGAGATCTTCCGCGCCGAGGATGTCTGCCTGCCCCGCCCCGGCGGGCTGGCCGTCGATCATGTCAGCCTGTCCCTGCGCGGCGGCGAGATTCTGGGCGTCTACGGGCTGATGGGCGCGGGCCGCAGCGAGTTTCTGGAATGCGTCATCGGGCGCCATTCCCACGCCACGGGCCGGCTGTTCATCGAGGGCCGCCCCCTGACCGCGCGCGGCGTCGCCGCCCGCATCCGCAACGGCATCGCCCTGATCCCCGAGGATCGCAAGAATGACGGGCTGGTCCAGATCCTGTCGATCCGCGAGAATATGACCCTGTCCAGTCTGGGGGCGGTCACGACCGCAGGCGTGCACATGAACCTGACCGCCGAACGCCGCAGCGTGACCGCGTTCGTGAAACGGCTGACGGTCAAGATCGCCTCGATGGAAAACCCCGTCTCCAGCCTGTCGGGCGGCAACCAGCAAAAGGTGGTGATCGGCAAGGCGCTGATGACCAAACCCCGCGTGCTGCTGATGGACGAGCCCTCGCGCGGGATCGACATCGGCGCCAAGGCCGAGGTGTTCCGCGTCATGCGCGATCTGGCCGCGCAGGGGCTGGGGATCATCTTCGTCACCTCGGATCTGGAGGAACTGATGGCCCTGTCCGACCGCATCATCGTCATGTCGAACGGCCGCGTCACCGGCCGCTTTGACCGCAAGGACGCCACCGAAACCCTTGTGGTGGCCGCATCGGCCAAAGGCCACGCCCCCACCCCCGCACAGGAGCCCGCCGCATGAGCGATACAGCCTCCCCCGCCCGGTCGGTCCCGCAATCGACGCAGGCCCTGCTGGTGCTGCTGAAGGCGCGGACCTTCATCGCGCTGATCCTGGTCTTTGCCTTCTTCGCCTTTGCCGCGCCGAATTTCCTGTCGACCGCGAATATGGTCATCATGTCCAAACATGTCGCGCTGAACGCCTTTCTGGCCATCGGCATGACCTTCGTGATCATCTCGGGCGGGATTGACCTGTCGGTGGGGTCCATCGTGGGTCTTTGCGGGATGGTCGCGGGCTATCTGATCCTGAACGGCATCGATATCGGGCTGGGCTGGTCGATCCAGTTCAACACGGTCGAGATCTGCCTGATCGTCATGGCCGCAGGCGTGGCCATCGGCGCGATCAACGGGTTTCTGATCACCAAACTGAACGTCGCGCCCTTTATCGCCACGCTTGGCACGCTGTATGTCTGTCGCGGTGCTGCGATGCTGTTTTCGGACGGGCGGACATTTCCGAACCTGTCGGGCAATGCCGAATACGGCTCGGACACGTTCCGGCTGATCGGGGCGGGGAATTTTCTGGGCCTGCCCGTCTCGATCTGGATGCTGGTCGTGGTGGCGGTGGTGGCGGCCTATATCGCGCGGCGCACGCCGCTTGGCCGCTATATCTATGCGGTCGGCGGGAATGAGCGCGGGGCGGCCCTGTCGGGCGTCAATGTCACCCGCATCAAGCTGTTCGTCTATATGTTCAGCGGGCTCTGCGCGGCGCTGGTCGGGCTGATCATCAGCTCGCAGCTGGTGGCCGCGCATCCGGCGACCGGGCAGTCGTTCGAGCTGAACGCGATTGCCGCCGCCGTGCTGGGCGGCACCTCGATGTCGGGCGGGCGGGGGCGGATCGGCGGCACCATTGTCGGCGCCTTTGTCATCGGCGTGCTGTCGGACGGGCTGGTGATGATGGGGGTGTCCTCGTTCTGGCAGACGGTCATCAAGGGGCTTGTCATCATCGCCGCGGTCGTGGTCGATCAGGCACAGCAGAAACTGCAGGCGCGGGTCGCGCTGCAATCCGAGGCGGGGGCATGACATGCTGAAAGGCGCACTGATCGGTTGCGGGTTCTTTGCGCAGAACCAGATGCACGCATGGCAGGCCATCCCCGGCGCGCAGATCACCGCGCTTTGCGACCGCGATCCGGCGCGGCTGGAGGACACCGCTGCCCGCTTTGGCATCACGCGGACCTATGACGATGCCGCCCGGATGATCGCTGCCGAGGATCTGGATTTCGTCGACATCGCCACCACCGTCGCCGCGCACCGCCCGCTGGTCGAAATGGCGGCGCGCGCGGGCCTGCATGTCATCTGCCAGAAGCCCTTTGCCGAAACCATGGAGGATGCCCGCGCCATGGTCGGGGCCGTCGACGCCGCAGGCCGCATCCTGATGGTGCACGAGAATTTCCGCTGGCAATCGCCCATCCGCGCCGCCATCGACGCGCTGCGCGCGGGCGCCATCGGTCAGCCCTTCTTTGGCCGGGTCAGCTTCCGGTCGGGCTATGACGTGTTTTCCGGCCAGCCCTATCTGGCCACCGATCCGCGCTTTATCATTCAGGATCTGGGCATCCATATTCTGGACATCGCCCGCGCGCTGTTCGGCGATGTGACGCGTCTGTCTGCCGCGACCACCCGCATCAACCCCGCCATCCGGGGCGAGGATGTGGCGACGATGCTGCTGGATCATGCCGGCGGGGTGACCTCGGTGGTGGATTGCTCTTATGCGACGCGCCGCAGCCCCGAGACCTTCCCCGAAACCCTGCTGGAGATCGACGGCGATCAGGGCACATTGCGGCTGGATGCGGGTTACCGGCTGGTGATCCAGAACGGCGGCGCGGAAGACGTCCGCGATGTCGCCCCGCCGCTGTTGCCCTGGGCCGAACGGCCCTGGCACAATATTCAGGAAAGCGTGCAGATCATTCAGGGCCATTTTGTCGACTGCCTGCGCACGGGCCGGGCGCCCGAAACCTCGGGGCGCGACAACCTGCAAACGCTGGCGCTGGTCGAGGCCGCCTATGCCTCGGCCCGCGATGGCAGCCGGATCGCGCTGTGATGCGCGCGCTGAATTGCGGCCCCGCGACGGTGACGCTGGAAGAGGGCCAGCTGCGCCATCTGCGCCTTGACGGGGCCGAGGCGATCCGGGGGGTGGTGTTTCTGGTCCGCGACCGCGACTGGGGCACGGTGGTACCGCAGATCAGCGACATGCGGATCGCCTCGGATGCGCAGGGCGCCCGCGTGACCTATCGCGCGACCTATGACATGGGCACCGGGCGGCTGACCGCCGACATCACGCTGACCCTGACCGCCGACAGCCTGACCGCCGAGGCCCTGGCGCAGGCGACAGGCGAGGTCTGGACCAACCGCGCGGGCTTTACCGTGCTGCACCCGATCGAGGGTGTCGCAGGCGCCCCCGTCACCCTGCGCCATGCCGATGGCCGCACCGAACACGCGCGTTTTCCCGGCCTGATCGCGCCATGGCAGCCCTTTCAGGACATCGCCGCCCTGACCCACCGGGCGGGCGGCTGGACGGTCGACTGCGCCTTTCAGGGCGATGTGTTCGAGATGGAGGATCAGCGCCAATGGGGCGATGCGTCCTTCAAGACCTATAACCGCCCGCTGGCGCGGCCCTGGCCCTATCATCTGCCCGAGGAGGCCCTGCGCCAGTCGGTGCAGATCCGCTGGCAGCCCGCCACAGGCGCCGCCCCGCCGGTGCCGCCCCTGCGCGCCACCCATCCCGAGCCGCGCTTTCCACAGACCGCTCTGATCCTGACCGCGCCCGAGGCCCGCCGCGCCACAGCCCATCCGCAGGATCTGACCAGCATCGGCCCGCAGCGCCTGCTGTGCCATCTGGACACGAGCGCAGGGACGGGGCCGCAGGATCTGGCCGCCTTCGCCGCGCTGCAGGCCGCCTTCCCCGATCTGGATTTTGATCTGGAGCTGATCGCCGCCTGCCCGCCCGACACTGATCTGGACGCCGAATTCGCGGGCTATGCGCGGGCGGTGGCGGCGTCGGGGCTGTGCCCGGCCTCGGTCATGGTGACGCCAGCGGTGGACCGGCAATCGGTGCCGCCCGGCTCGGACTGGCCCGCCTGCCCGCCGCTGGAGCAGATCCACGCCGCTGCGCGCGCGGCCTTTCCCGGCCTGCCGCTTGGCGGCGGCAGCGCCAGCTTTTTCCCCGAACTGAACCGCAAGCGCCCGCCGGTGCAGATGCTGGATTTCCTCACCCATGGGCTGTGCCCCATCGTCCATGCCGCCGACGATCTGTCGGTGATCGAAACGCTGGAGACGGTGCCGCATATTCTGGCCTCGGGCCGCGCGATTGCGGGGGCGGCGGAGTACCGGCTGGGCCCCTCGACCATCGCCATGCGCCAGAACCCCTATGGCAGCCGCACGATCCCCAACCCTGACCGCGCCCGCATCTGCATGAGCGATGACGATCCGCGACAGGAGGGCGATTTTGCCGCCGCATGGGCCTGCGGGCTGGCCACGGCGCTGGCACCTGCGGGGCTGACGGTCTGGACGCCTGCCGCGCTGTACGGTCCGCGCGGGCTGTTTGATGCGGGCGGCCACCCCCGGCCCGTTGCGCCGCTGGTGGCGGCGCTGGCGGCCCGCGCGGGCCTGCCGGTCGGGCAGGCGGGCATCCGCGACGGGCTGGCCCGGCTGCATCTGGGCGGGGCGGTCCTGACCGCCAATCTGACGTCGGGGCCGCTGGACGCGGCGCCCGACGGCCCTCTGGCGCCCTTCGGCTGGCGGCTGTGTGATGGCTAGGGGTTTGCGCCCGGCGGCGGCTGCGCCTAGACCACGGGGGCGACAAGGCGATGGGGTCAGGATGAAAAAGGATGAGGCGGCAGGTGGCAGCGACCGGATCGTGCGGCGCAAGCTGTCGGATCAGGTGTTCGAGCGGCTGCGCGAGCTGATGGCCAGCGGTGAATTGCCGCCGGGCGCGCCCATGCCATCCGAACGCGATCTGATGGAGCGTTTCGGCGTTGGCCGCCCCGCCGTGCGCGAGGCCTTGCAGCACATGCACACGATGGGCCTGATCACGATCAGCCATGGCGAACGCAGCCGCGTCAACGAGCTGAGCGCGGGCAGCGTGCTGAGCCGGGTCGATGACGTGGCGCGGATGCTGCTGTCCTCGGAACCCGAACAGCTGGAGCATCTGAAAGACGCGCGCCGGATGTTCGAATGCGGGCTGATGCGCGTGGCCGCCACCTCGGCCACGCCGCAGGATGTGGCCGAACTGCGCCAACTGGTGGCCCTGCAACGCGGCTGCATGGACGATCCCGAGGCCTTTGTCACCCATGACATGGCGTTTCACACCCGCATCGCTGCCGTGTCGGGCAACCCGATCCTGATCGCCACCAGCCAGTCGATGCTGCGCTGGCTGTTTCACTATCACGGCGTGCTGCTGCACTGGTCGGGCAATGAGGACATCACCCTGCGCGAACATCAGCAGATGGTCGACCTGATCGAGGCCCGCGAGGCCGATGCCGCGATCGAGGCGATGAAGGCGCATCTTGACCGCTCAAACATGCTTTACGCGCATGGAAACGGCCAGAACGGCTGAGCCGTTGCGCGGCCAGGGCACCAGAGCTAGGATCAGGGCCAGACCCGCCAAAAGGACGCGCCGCCATGCCCGTATTCAGCAAGATCAGGCCAACCCCTGACCCGGCCATGCCCAATGCCTTTGAACCCTCGCCCCTGTCGCTGCGCCTGTTCACGGATGACGTCTCCAACCTCAGCGGCGCGGAATACCCCACGCCCTATACGGGCGGTCGCTGGAAAATTCTGGTGATCGGCTCGGACCAGCAATATCTGGAAATGGCGGGCGGCAAGCTGTTCTCGACCGGCAACCACCCGATCGAGACCCTGCTGCCGATGATCCATCTGGAACGCGCGGGTTTCAGCTTTGACATCGCGACCCTGTCGGGCGGGCCGGTCAGGTTCGAACATTGGGCCATGCCGCTGAAAGACGAGGTGGTCACCGGCTTTCACCAGCGCCACCTGCCCGCCTTCGAGGCGTCAAAGACGCTGGCGGATGTGGTGGCCGGGCTGGGACCGGACAGCGACTATCTGGCGGTGTTCATTCCGGGCGGGCATGGCGCGCTGATGGGCCTGCCCGACAGCGCCGAGGTCAAGGCCGCGCTGGACTGGGCGGCGGCAAATGACCGTTTCGTCATCTCGCTCTGTCACGGACCGGCGGCGTTTCTGGCGCTTGGTGACGACAATCCGTTCCGGGGCCGCAAGATCGTGGCTTTTCCCGATCTGGTCGACAATCACACGCCCAGGATCGGCTATATGCCCGGCAAGCTGACGTGGAAATTCGGCGAAAAGCTGAAGGCGCAGGGCTTTGTCATCACCAACAGGCTGACCACCGGCGCCACCTGTCAGGATGGCAGGTTGCTGACCGGCGACAGCCCGCTGGCCAGCAATGCGCTGGGAAAACTGGCGGCCTCGGAATTGCTCAAGGCCGCCTGAGGCTTACATATCGGCGTAAAGCTGCCATTCGATGTCGCTGACATGGTCGCTCATGCGGGCATGCTCGGCCTGCTTGATGGCGTGAAAGGCCGCGTGCAGATCGGCGCCCAGAATGCGGCGCATCGCGTCCGAACCCGCAAACGCCGCGATCGCGCCCTCCCAGTTGCGCGGCAGGGCGGGTGCGCCATCGGTCGAGGATTCAGGGCCGGGATCGGCCTGCGCTGCGATCCCGTCCAGCACGGTTCCCAGCGTCACGGCGGCGACCAGATAGGGGTTGGCATCCACCCCCGCCACGCGATGTTCGAAATGGCGCGCGGCGGCGCTGCCGCCGGGAATGCGCAGCGCCACATTGCGGTCATCGCGCCCCCAGCTGTTGGAGGCAGGCGAATAGATCGCCCCCGACAGCCGCCGCCATGAATTCAGCGTCGGCCCCAGCACCAGCATCGTGTCAGCCATCGCTGCCCGCACGCCGCCAATCGCGTGCAGCATCAGGGGTGACGTGGCGCCACCCTGATCGGCAAACAGGTTCGCGCCATCGCCCGGATCGGTCAGCGACAGATGCAGATGCATCCCCGACCCCGACCGCCCGGCAAAGGGCTTCGGCATGAAGCAGGTCCGCATGCCAAAGCGCCGCGCCGTGCTGCGCAGGATCTGCTTGGCCAGCAGGATGTCATCCGCCGCCCGCGCCAGATCGCGGTAACGCAGCGTCAGCTCGAACTGGCCCTGCGCATATTCGGAAATCAGCGTCTCCAGCGGCAGATCGAAACTGGCGGCGGCGGCATAGACGGCGTCGAAAAAGGGCGACATCTCATCCAGCTCATCGACCGACATGCAGTTGGTGGATGACATGCGCCGCCCCCCCAAGGGCGCGCGGGCGGGGCCTCCGGCGGCATCCAGCAGATAGAACTCCAGCTCCAGCGCGCCCATCGGCTGGTATCCCATGGCGCGGGCGCGGGCGATCTGGCCCATCATCGCGCCGCGCGGATCATGCGGGACCGGCGCGCCATCGCGCCCGAACATCTGCAACAGCACCAGCCCGCGCCCGTTGGGCTGGCGCCCCAGAGTGCCCGCCACCGGCCAGCACAGGCTGTCGCCGCCGCCGTCATTCTGGGTGGCGATGGCACCTGCCACGTCATTGCCCTCGACATCCTGCGCAAACAGCGAGGCGGGCATGCCGCGCCCATTGCGGAACAGACCGGCCAGTTCATGGCGGCGGATCATCTTGCCGCGCCCGATCCCGTGCAGATCGGCCAGCGAGATGTCGATGGCCTCGACATCGGGGTTGGCGTCCAGAAAGGCCTGCGCCTCGTCGGTCGGCGCGCCGGTGGGGGACATGGTCATCATTGCCCCCCGACCTGCGCCTGCGTCAGGTCCAGCACGCGCCAGGCCTTTTCGATCAGCTCATCAGCCTCGGCATGGGTCAGGACCAGCGGCGGGGACACCACCATCCGGTCGCCCACCGCCCGCATGATCAGCCCGTTCGCAAAGGCATGTTCGCGGCAGATCATCCCCACACCCATGTCATCGGCAAAGGGTTTTCGCGCGGATTTGTCGGCGCACAGCTGGATGGCGCCGATCAGGCCGGTCATCACCGCCTCGCCCACCAGCGGATGCTCGGCCAGCGCCCGCCATTTGGCCTGCAGATAGGGGCCGATGTCATCGGCCACGCGGGTCACCAGCCCCTCGGATTGCAGGATGCCCAGATTGGCGATGGCCGCCGCACAGGCCGCCGGATGGCCGGAATAGGTGTAGCCATGGGCGAATTCGCCGCCCCTGGCGCTCAGCACCTCGGCCACGCGGTCGGACACGCCCACCGCCCCCATCGGCACATAGCCCGAGGTCAAGCCCTTGGCCATGGTCATGAAATCGGGCGTGATGCCATAGGTCTGGCAGCCGAACCACGACCCCGTGCGCCCAAAGCCGCAGATCACCTCGTCCGAGATCAGCATCACGCCGCGCTCGGTCAGCCCCGCCGACAGTGCGGGCCAATAGCTGTCCGGCGGAATGATGACGCCGCCCGCGCCCATGATCGGTTCCGCGATAAAGCCCGCCACGCGATGCGCGCCGATCCCGTCGACCAGCGCCAAGGTGTCGCGCGCAACCTTCAGCCCGAAATCCTCGGGCGACAGATCGCCGCCCTCGGCCCACCATGCGGGGCGCGGCGCATGCAGGATATTGCCCACCGGCAGGCCGGGCTGCGCATGCATGAAGCCGAAACCGCCCACCGCCGAGGCCGCCACGGTCGAGCCGTGATAGGCCCCCTGCCGCGAGACGATGATGTTGCGGTCGGGCTGGCCCATCACCGCCCAGTAATGGGCGACCATCCGAAAGATCGTGTCGTTCGATTCCGAGCCCGAGCCGGTGAAGAAAAAGCGGTTGATATGGTCGGGGGTGATCTGGGCCAGCAGGCGCGCGGTCTCGATCACCGGCGGGTGCGAGGTCTGGAAGAAGGTGTTGTAAAAGGGCAGCTGCCGCAGCTGACGCGCCACCGCATCCGCGATCTCGTCGCGCCCGTACCCTGCGGCCACGCACCACAGGCCCGCCATCCCGTCCAGGATCCGGTTGCCCTCGCTGTCGGTCAGATGCACGCCCTTGGCATGGGTGATGATCCGCACGCCCTTGGCGTTCAGCGCGCCGGTATCGGTGAAGGGGTGCAGGTGATGCGCGGCGTCCATGGCGCGCAGGTCGTGGGTCGAATTGAGCAGCGTCATGTCAGATCCTCTGATGAAGCGATGGCGGCCAGCGTGTTGCCGCCGTCGACGGGCAGGGCCGCGCCGGTGATGAATTGGGCCGCATCCGACAGCAGGAATGCCACGGCGGCGGCGATGTCCTCGGGGCGCGCGACCCGGCCCATGGGGATGGTCGCGCCGAACCGGGCCAGCGTGGCCGCGCGGGCGGCGCCGGTCTCGCCCACAGCCAGCATCGGCGTGTCGGTGTCGCCGGGGCAGACGGCGTTGACGCGGATGCCCTCGCGCGCGTGGTCCAGCGCCATGCAGCGGGTCAGCTGCACCACGCCCGCCTTGGCGACGCCGTAAGCCACCGCCGACTGTGCCGCGATCAGCCCCCAGTCCGAGGCGATGTTGACGATCGCTCCGCCTCCCGCCTGCCGCATGGGGTCAAGCACGGCGCGCGACATGCGGAACGTGGCGCCAAGGTTCAGGTCGATCACCCGCGCCCAATCCGCGTCCGACGTCTGATCGGCCCGCCCGCGCCCCAGCACCCCCGCCGCATTGACCAGCCCGCTCACCGGGCCAAGGGCCAACGCGGCCTCGATGATCCGGTCGGGCGCGGCGGGGTCCGACAGGTCGGCGGACAGGAACCGCGCATGGGCCGCGACCGCCTCGGGCGCGCGGCGGGCGACCAGCAGCAGCGGCCCCGGCAGCATCGCCGCGATGGCCGCGCCGATGCCGGAGGTGGCGCCGGTGATGATGGTCACGCTCATGCTGCTGCCTCGAATTCGCCATGGGCCAGCAGGAACTCGGCGCCTGCACTGATGTCGCGGCGCATGGCCTCGCCTGCCGCCGGGCCGTCGCCGCGCGACAGGGCATTCGCCACATCCTCGTGGAAATCCAGCTCCAGAATACCCGACAAGGCGCCCTCGAACTTGCCCGCGAACTGGCGCAGGAAGGGGCCGACCTGCAGCCACAGCGTCTCGATCAGAAAGATCAGCGCGTCCGAGCCGGAGGCGCGATAGACCAGAAACTTGAACTCGTAGTTCTGCTCCAGATAGCTGTCGATGTCCTGATCCAGCGCGGCCTGCGTCAGCGCCGCCCCCGCCTGCCGGATCGCGCGCAGATGCGCGTCGGACGCCGCCCCCGCCGCCAGTTCCGCCGCCCGCCCCTCGCATGTCACGCGCGCGGCCATCAGATCGGCGAACCGCGCCCGGTCCATGCGCGGCAGGATCATCGAGCCATTCGGCAGCGCCTCCAGCGCGCGCAGGGATTGCAGCCGCGCCAAAGCCGCGCGCACCGGCATGTCGGAACAGCCCAGTTCGGCGGCGACCTTGCGGGTGGTCAGTTTGCGCCCCGGCGGGATGCGGCCCGCCATCAGCGCGCGGGTCAGCTGGCGATAGACCTGTTCATGGACCGGCACCGTCTCCAGCGCGTCAAGGCCGAGGGGCATGGGGCGCGCCGTCATGCGGCGCCCTGCCAGCCGCTGACGACCTTGACCTCGAGGAATTCCTCGATGCCCCAGACCCCGCCCTCGCGCCCGATGCCGGACTGGCCCATGCCGCCGAAGGGCGCGCCAAAGGGGATGTCGGTGCCATTGAGCCGCACCATCCCCGACCGCAGCCGCCGCGCCACGCGCCGCGCGCGGTCCATATCCGCCGTCCACAGATAGGCGGCAAGACCATAGGGGCTGTCATTGGCGATGGCGATCGCCTGATCCTCGGTATCGAAGGGGATGATCGACAGGACCGGGCCAAAGATTTCCTCGCGCGCGATGATCATCTCGGGGGTGACATCTGCAAAGACGGTGGGGGCGACGAAAAAGCCCCGATCCGAGGTCGTGCCGCCCGCAACCAGCCGCGCCTCGGCTTTGCCCTTGGTCAGGAACTCGCAGACCCGGTCGAATTGCGGGCGGTTGGCCAGCGGCCCCATCTGGGTCGCCGGATCGGCGGGGTCGCCCATGCGCAGGCCCTGCGCCACATCCACCGCCGCCTGCACCGCCGCATCGTAAATGCTGCGATGCACCAGCAGGCGCGAGGGCGCGTTGCAGGACTGCCCCGAATTGCGGAACATCGCCTGCGCGGTGTCGCGGGCGGCATGGGCCGGGGCGTCCTCGAACAGGATGCAGGCGCCCTTGCCGCCCAGTTCCAGACTGACGCGCTTGATGCCCTGCGCCGCCGCCGCCGCCACCGCCGCGCCTGCGCGGGTCGAGCCGGTCAGCGACACCACCGCCACATCGGGGTGGCGCACCAGCGCCTCGCCCAGATCGGGGCCGGTGCCGAACAGCATGTTGAAAACGCCGGGCGGCAGGTCGGCCTCATCCATGATCTGGGCAAAGACCTGCGCCGACAGGGGCGCCAGTTCCGAGGGTTTCAGCACCATCGTGCAGCCCGCCGCCAGCGCCGCGCCGACCTTCAGCGTGATCTGGTTCATCGGCCAGTTCCACGGCGTGATCAGCACCGCGACCCCCATCGGATCGTGCAGGATGCGGTCGGTGCCGTCGCCCAAAGCCAACGGTTCCTCCCATGTCACCCGGTCGATGGCGTCGCGGAAATCGCGCAGATGGCCCAGCCCTGCGCCGACCTGCGCGCCTGCCGACAGGGTGGCGGGCGCCCCCATCTCGGTGGTCATGGCGCGGGCCAGATCGTCCTGATGCGCGACATAGGCGGCGATGACGCGGTCCAGCGCCTGCTGGCACTGCGCGGGCGTGGTCGCGGACCAGCCGGGGAAGGCGCGGCGGGCGGCCTCGACGGCGCGGGCGCCATCCGCAGGCCCCGCTAAGGCGACCTGACCGACCGTTTCGCCCGTGGCCGGGTTCACGATGGGCTGCCAGCCCGCTGCCGCCACGGCCACCCACGCGCCGTCCACATATCCGCGATCCAGTTGCATCGACGATCTCCTCGCTTGTTGCCGCAGATGTCTCATTTTTTGCGATCGCAATCAAGACGGATATTTCACGGACCCACATAAAGCGCTTGCTTTCCTTCCTCAGCTGCATCATTTTTGCGATCACGAAATGAGGGGCGCCGATGCAAGACACCAAGATCGCCATTCTGGGGCTGGGCCTGATCGGCGCCGCATGGGCGGCTTTGTTCGTCCATCACGGCGCGCGGGTCGCAGCATGGGACCCCGATGCCGCCGCCCGCGAGGGGCTGGATGGCCGCATGGCGACCCCCCTGCGCCAACTGGCCGAGATCACCGGCCACACCGCGCGCGGCAGCCTCAGCGTGACCGGCGATCTGGCGACCGCGCTGGACGGCGCCGTGCTGGTGCAGGAAAACGCCCCGGAAAAGACCGCGCTGAAACACGCCCTCTATGCGCAGATCGAGGCGCTGACCGACGCCACCATCGCGTCCTCGGCCAGCGGGCTGTGCTGGACCGATCTGGCGCCGGGGCTGCAAAACCCCGCGCAGCTGATTACCGCGCATCCGTTCAACCCGCCGCATCTGGTGCCGCTGGTCGAGACCTATGGCAGCGACACCGCCCGCCTTGAGCAGGCCGAGGCGATCTATCGCGCCGCCCGCCGCCACCCCGTGCGGCTGCAAAAGCCCGCCACCGGCCATATCGCCAACCGCCTCGCCTCGGCGCTCTGGCGCGAGGCGGTGCATATCGTGGCCGAAGGGATCGCCGATGTGGAAGCCGTCGATGCGGCGCTGGTCCACGGGCCGGGGCTGCGCTGGTCGGTGATGGGCGCGCATATGGCCTATCATCTGGGCGGCGGGCCGGGGGGGATGGCCGCTTATCTGGATCACCTCGGCCCCAGTCAGGAACGCCGTTGGGCCGATCTGGGCACGCCCTCGCTGACCCCCGAGGTGCGCGCCGCGCTGACCCAGGGCATCGAAGCCGAGGCGCAGGGCCGCGACATC
The DNA here is from genome assembly GCF_046289755.1 of Paracoccus sp. (in: a-proteobacteria). Lineage (GTDB taxonomy): Bacteria > Pseudomonadota > Alphaproteobacteria > Rhodobacterales > Rhodobacteraceae > Paracoccus. The sequence goes on from NZ_JBKBVD010000019.1 coordinate 21,819, forward strand.
CCCACGCTGGAGGCCACCCGCGACACAGCCCTGATCGCCATTCTGCACGCCCGCCACATCACCGGACATCTGTAAAGGACCACCGCCATGAACGACCGCGCCAATATCTCGCTTTCCGATCTGGACCGGGGGGCGCTGTTCCATCCCGTCACCTCGATCCACGACCTGCAGACCAAGGGGCCGGTGATCTATACCGGCGCGAATGGCGTCGAGGTCACGCGCGAGGGGGGCCAGACGCTGATCGACATGGGCGCGGGCCTGTGGTGCGTGAATGTGGGTTATGGGCGGCCCGAACTGGTCGCGGCGGGCGCGCAGGCGATGCAGGATCTGAGCTTTCAGCATTTCTTCGGCGGCGCCTCGGCCGAGCCCACGATCCGGCTGGCCGACCGGCTGCTGGGCCTGTTCAACGAGACGGTGCCGGGCGCCGACATGGCGCGGGTGTTCTTTGGCTGCTCAGGCTCGGACGCCAATGACACGGCGCTGAAACTGGTGATCTATTACAACAACCTGCGCGGCAAGCCCGCGAAGAAAAAGGTGATCTCGCGCAAGGGGGCCTATCACGGGCTGACCTATGCCGCGACCAGCCTGACGGGGATCGAGGGCTATCACACCGCCTTTGACCTGCCGATGCCCGGCGTGCTGCACACCAGCTGCCCGCACCATTACGCCTTTGCCCATGACGGCGAGACCGAGGCCGCGTTTACCGACCGCCTGATCGCCGAACTGGAGGCGATGATCGAACGCGAGGGGGCCGATACGGTCGCTGCCTTCATTGCGGAACCCGTCATGGGCACGGGCGGCGTCTTCCTGCCGCCTGTGGGATATTTCGAACGGGTGCAACAGGTGCTGGACCGCCACGACATCCTGCTGATCGCGGATGAGGTCATCACCGGGTTCGGCCGCACCGGCAACTGGTTCGGCTGTCAGACCTATGGTATCCGCCCCGACATCGTGTCGCTGGCCAAGGGTCTGACCTCGGCCTATTTCCCGATGTCGGCCTCGATCGTCTCGCGCCGCATCTGGGAGGTGCTGGAGGGTGCGTCCGAAAAGATGGGCGCGCTGATGCACGGCTTTACCTATTCCGGTCATCCGGTGGGCGCGGCCATCGCCATGGCGAACCTTGACATGATGGAGGCCGAGGATATGCCCGCCAATGCCGCCCGCCTTGGCCCGGTGCTGCTGGAGGCGCTGCGGGCCAAGGTCGGCGATCACCCGCTGGTGGGCGACATCCGCGGCGTGGGCCTGATGGCGGCGGTCGAATTCGTGGCCGACCGCGCCACCCGCGCCCGCCTGCCCGCCGGGGCGCATAAACTGGTGGCGGGACATGCGATGGCGCAGGGGGTGCTGACCCGCGCGCTGCCCTTCCTGCCGGTCACCTCGATGTCGCCGCCCTTGTCGATCTCTGAGGCCCAGATCGACGAGGCCACCACCCGCTATGCCCGTGCTCTGGACGCCGCCACGCCCGAGATGCTGGCGCTGTGAGGATCGGCATCCTGCGCGCAGGCCGGGTGCCGGATCAGCTGGCGCAGCATGGCGACTACGACGCCATGATCCGGGATCTGCTGTCCGGTCAGGGGTTTGCGTTCCAAAGCTGGGCGGCTCTGGAGGGCGAACTGCCCGCCTCGCCCGGCGACATGGATGGCTGGCTGATCACCGGATCTCGGCATGGCGTTTATGAGGACCTTGACTGGATCGCGCCATTGGAGGGGTTTGTCCGCCTCGCATATGACACGGGCGTGCCGGTCGTTGGCATCTGCTTTGGCCACCAGCTGCTGGCCCGCGCGCTTGGCGGGCGGGTCGAGAAATTCGAGGGCGGCTGGTCGGTGGGGCTGACGCGGCACGATACGGGCGACCACCTGATGACCTGGCATCAGGATCAGGTGATCGTGCCGCCGCCGGGTGCGGTCACGCGGGCCTCGACCGGGCATTGCCGCCACGCGGTGCTGGCTTACGGCGACCGGGCCCTGGGCATTCAGGCGCATCCCGAATACGGGGCCGCGTTTCTGGACGGGCTGCTGCGCCTGCGCGCAAGCGCCCTGCCGCCGGGGCTGGCCGAGGCCGCGCGCGCGCGCCTGCGCGACGCCCCGCCCGATCAGGCGCGCTATGCCGATCTGATCGCTGAATTCTTCCATCGTGACAGGAGCCATGATGCGCATCACCTCTCTGGGGGCCAAGGCCGATCTGCCGCAGCCCCGGCTTGAATTCGCCCTGTCGATCCGCGCCGATCTGGGGCCTGCGGTCGAGTTTACCACCTCGCACGGGATCACCCGCGCCATGTTTCCGATCACCGGCGGAGACATCGCGGGGGATGGCTGGCGCGCCACCATCCTGCCCGGCGGCGCCGATTTTGCGACCCGCCTGCCCGATGGCAGCTATGCCATCGAGGCGCGGTATTTCGCGCGGACCGAGGACGGCGCCATCCTGTCGGTCCTGAATGCGGGGCGGATGTGGGCGCAGCCGGACGGGTCCTATGACGGGCGCACACGGGCCGAGATTCAGGCGCCCGACGGGCCGCAGTCAGCGCTGTCGGATGCGGTGCTGTTCGGCACCGCCCATGCGGCGGCGGGTGACGACGATCATGTCTGGATCGAGCTGTGGCGGGCGGTTCTGTAACCGCCTGCCCCCATCTTACGCCTGATAGGTGATGCGCCCGTCGCAGATGGTCAGGCGCGGCGCCAGATCCGCGATGGCCTCGGGCGCCACCTCATGCGGATCGGCGGGCAGCAGCACCAGATCGGCCAGCATGCCGGGGCGGATGCGGCCCACGCGCCCCTCGGCAAAGCCCGCATAGGCGCCGCGCCAGGTATAGCCCTCCAGCAATTCGTCCAGCGTCACGCGCTGGTCGGGCATGGGCGCGCCCCATGGCTGGCGCAGCAGGGCGGCCTGAATGGAGACCAGCGGCTCGACCGGCACGATCGGCCAGTCGGACGAAAAGCAGAAATCCGCCCCCGCATCCAGGATCGTCCGCCAGGCATAGGCCAGATGCCAGCGGTCGGTGCCGATGGAAGATGCCGCAGGCTCGATCCCCTCGCCGCGCACGCCCGGCGGGTGCAGCGGCTGGATCGAGGCGATCACCCCCAGCTCCGCGAAGCGCGGCAGGTCGGCGTCGGTGATGACCTCGATATGTTCGATCCGGTGGCGGCTGTCGCGGGGGCCATTGGCCTCGGCTGCTGCCTGATACCCGTCCAGCGTGATGCGCACCGCGCCGTCGCCGATGGCATGGACGCTGATCTGCAGGCCGCGACGGTCGGCCTCGATGGCGGCCTTGCGGAAGGCATCCGCCGAGAACAGCGGCGTGCCCTTGTGGCCGGGGCGGTCGGCGTAATCGTCCACGAAAACCGCCGTGCCGCTTTCGATCACCCCGTCCACGAAGATCTTGACCCGGCCCGAGGACAGCATCTCGTCATCGAACTCGGCGCTGATCGCGCTGGCCTCATCCAGCGCGGACAGAGGTTTGTCGGCGGTCAGGTGATAAGGCACCTCGACCCGCGCGGTCAGATCGCCCGCCGCGCGGATCTCTCGCAGCAGGTCCAGCGTATAGTGGTTGCCGTCCATATTGTGGATCGAGGTGATGCCAGCCGCCGCGCAATGGCGCAGACCGGCGCGGATCATCGCCATATCCTCGGCGCGTTCTGCAGGCGTCGGCGGGGTGCCGGGCTCGCGCCCGGACATGCCCAGCATCTCGCGCCCGCCAGAGCTGCGCAGATCCAGCACCGGGCCGAAGGCGCCCTTTTCGTGCAGCGCGCCGGTGGCCTTGCCGTCATCGCCCATGACGACCTCGTTGCCGTCCTCCATCGCGGCGCCATGCAGCAGGCCCGCGCGGTCCAGCGCGATGGTGTTGGCCCATGCGCTGTGGAAGTCGAAGGCCATCACGAGAACGGGGCGGTCTGCGATGATCTCATCCAGCAGGTGCCGGTCGGGTTCGGCGTCGCTGCCCAGAATATCATAGGGCGCGCCCTGACAGATCAGCAGCCCCTCATCGGGATGGGCGGTCGCATAGTCGCGGATCGCGCGGGTCAGCGCCTCGCGGCCCTTTACCCCGGCCAGTTGCAGCAGGGTCAGCCCGGCGCCGCCGCTGAACAGATGCAGATGCGATTCGACGAAACCGGGCAGCAGCGCGCCCCCCTGCGCGTCGATGATGCGGGTGTCGGGACCGGCCAGCGCCATCACCGTTGCCTCATCGCCGACAGCGGCAATGCGGTTGCCCGCGATGGCCACGGCCTGCGCATGGGGGCGGTCGGGGTCCATCGTCAGCACCCGCGCATTGCGGATCAGCAGGGTGGTCTTGTCCATGATCGGACCTTTCGTAACAGGGATCATCTGAGGGTCGGCGCGGCCAGAAACGCGTCGTCAAGGATCTGCCGGGCCAGCGGGCGGATGCGGGCCTGCAAGGTCTGGATATGCGCCTCAAGCGTCATGCCCTGATCGCGGATCAGGTCCAGAAAGGCGGCGTTCCAGACATCGAAGACCAGCCGCCCCAGCTGTGCCGGATCGGGCGCATCGCCGCAGCGCAGGCGCAGGTCATACATCGCCATGAACCCCACGACCGATTCGATCAGCTGGTCGTTGATGGCGGAATATTCGCGCGACAGCTCGGCATTCGGGTGACGGATGACCGAGGCCTCGGCATAGCGCCAGACCCGCTTGCCCGCGATGTCCAGCGTGCGGGCCGAGACCTGGCTCAGCATGTCCACCAGCACGGTGCCGAAATCGGTATCGGTGCGCGGGCGCATGGCGGTATCCGTCTCGCGGAACTTGCGCGAGCCGTCGGCGATCATCGCGATCAGAATGCCGTCCTTGGTCCCGAAATAATTGAACAAAGTGGGCGGCGAGACCTGCGTCGCATCCGCCAGTTCGGCCATGGTGGTGGCGTCGATGCCGTTCTGTGCAAACAGCCGCGCGGCATTGGTCAGGATGTCGGCCCGGCGCTGCGCCTTCTTGCGGTCGCGCAGCCCCGGAGGACTGCCGGGCGGGCTGATCGCATCGTCTGCATGGGACACCGGCTTCTCCATCAAAAAGTTTGTCTCTATAAACTTTTTTATTGACTAAAAGTTTTCTGTCAATACCAATCTGTGTCCAGACCGCATCGTCGGAAAGGCCCCCTCAGATGATTCAGCTTCAATCCGTGTCCAAGATTTACGGCGCAGGTCAAAGCGCCGTCACCGCGCTGTCAGATGTCAGCCTGACGATTGCCGAGAACGAGTTCTTCACGCTGCTTGGCCCCTCGGGCTGCGGCAAGACCACGCTGCTGCGGATGCTGGCCGGGTTCGAGGTGCCCAGCCGCGGCGCCATCGTGCTGGACGGCACCGACATCGCCGACATGCCGCCCAACCAGCGCCCGATCAACACGGTGTTCCAGAACTATGCGCTGTTTCCGCATATGACGGTGGCACAGAACATCGCCTTTGGCCTGCAATCGCTGCGCCGTCCCCGCGCCGCCATCAAGGCCCGCGTGGCCGAGATGCTGGCGCTGGTCGCGATGGAGCATCTGGCCGACCGCAAGATCGCCGCCATGTCGGGCGGCCAGCAACAGCGGGTGGCACTGGCGCGCGCGCTGGCCCCCGAACCCCGCATCCTGCTGCTGGATGAGCCCTTGTCGGCGCTGGACCTGAAGCTGCGCCGCCAGATGCAGATCGAGCTGAAGCGGCTGCAGGCCGAGACCGGCATCACCTTTGTCTTCGTCACCCATGATCAGGAGGAGGCGCTGACCATGTCGGACCGCATCGCCGTCATGGGCGGCGGACTGCTGCATCAGGTGGCCTGCCCGCGCGATCTGTATGACCGCCCCGCCAACCGCTTTGTCGCGGGCTTTATCGGCGAGGGGAATTTCCTGCCGGTCAACATCCTGTCGCGCGATGGCGGGCAGGCGCGGGTCAGTGTCGCGGGCGCGGCGCTGACCCTGCCCGCCGGTGCCCTGCCCGACGACGCGCAGCCGGGGGCCTGTGTGCATGCGATGGTGCGCCCCGAACAGATCCGCCTCTGCGCCCCTGCGGATGCGGGCTGCGGGCTGCATCTGTCGGGCGTGATCGAGAACCTCGTCTATATCGGCACCGACACGCATCTGCATCTGCGGCTGGACGATGGCGCGCAGGTGGTGGCGCGGATCGGCAATGGCGACGCGCAGCTGCGCAGCCTTGCCGCAGGCCACCGCGCCGGTCTGGCCGTGCCGACCGAAGCCCTGCGTCTGGTGCCGGCATGAGCATGGCTGACACCGCCCGCCCGTCCGGGGCCCAGCCCGCCGGACCCCGCCCCGCCGAGGCCCGCCAGTCCCGCCGCGACCGCCGCGCGCGCTGGTTGCTGTCGGCGCCCGCGCTGATCACCATCGGCCTGCTGTCGCTGCTGCCGCTTGCCATCGTCATCCTCTATTCAGTGCTGGAGCGGGGCAATTACGGCGGCGTCACCCCGCAATTCTCGGGCGAGGGCTGGGTCAGCGTCTTCTTTCAACGCGACATTTTCGACGATACTCTGACCCCTGCCGAGGCGCATCTGGCGATCCTGTGGCGCTCGGTCCGGCTGTCACTGATCACCACCGGGCTGACGCTGCTGATCGGCGTGCCCACCGCCTATTTCATCGGCACGCGGCCGGCCCATACCCGCAATCTGTGGCTGTTCCTGATCACCGTGCCGTTCTGGACCTCGCTGCTGATCCGCATCATCGCCATCGGCGAGATCATCCGCCGCGACGGGCTGGTCAACACCGCGCTGCTGCAGCTGGGCCTGATCGACGAACCTATCCAGATGCTGTTCACCGATTTCGCCATCGGGCTGGGGATGACCTATGTCTATCTGCCGCTGATGGTGCTGCCGGTCTATGCCGCCGTGCAGCGGCTGGACCCGCGGCTGATGGAGGCGGCCTATGACCTCTATGCCTCGCGCGCGCGGACCTTCTGGCAGGTGATCGTGCCGCTGATCCGGCCCGGCATCATCGCGGGGTCGATCCTCGTCTTTATCCCGTCGCTTGGCGATTACGTCACCCCGCGCATTCTGGGCGGCGGATCGAACCTGATGATCGGCAACCTGATCGAGCTGCAGTTCGGGCAGGGCCGCAACTGGCCGCTGGGGGCGGCGCTGGCGCTGACGCTGATGGCGCTGATCCTGCTGGCGCTGATCCCCTGTGCGCGGCTGCTGCGCGGAAAGGCGGTGTCCCATGGCTAAGCGCCGCCCGTTCGATCCCCAGACCCTGCCGGGTTTTGCCGCCATCGCCGCGCTGGCATTCGTGCTGCTGTATCTGCCGCTGGTGATCCTTGTCGTCTATTCCTTCAACGCGGGCGATCTGATCGGCCGGTGGGAGGGCATCTCGCTGCGCTGGTATACGCAGGCGCTTGGCAATGCGGCCATTCAGGACGCGGCGCTGCGGTCGCTGGGGCTGGCGGCGGTGGCAGCGGTGCTGTCCACCATCCTCGCCGTTCTGGCCGCGCTGGCCACCACGCGGGCCGACCATTTCCGCCCCCGCCACGCCATCACCGCCGTCATCAACCAGCCGCTGATGGTCCCCGAGATCGTGATGGCGGTGGCGTTGCTGCTGCTGTTCTCGATGATCCGGCAGGCGACCGGGCTGTCGGGGATGGGCTATCTGGTGGCCGCGCATGTGACCTTCTGCATCCCCTTCGCCTACCTGCCGATCCGCGCCCGGCTGGAGGGCATGGACGCCAATCTGGAACGGGCCGCCGCCGATCTTTATGCCAGCCCGCTGACCATCTTCCGCCGCATCACCCTGCCCCTGCTGGCGCCGGGGATCATGGCGGGGTTCATGCTGGCCTTTGTCATCTCGCTCGACAATGTCGTCATCTCGCAATTCGTCAAGACGGCGGGGCAGGAAACCCTGCCCACCTACATGCTGGGCCAGCTGCGGCGCGGCATCTCGGCCGAGATCTATGCCGTCTCGACCATGCTGGTCGGCCTCAGCCTGCTGATCCTGACCCTGTCTTTCCTTGTGAACCGAAAGCGGCCCTAGACCGCGACCCCATCCCGACAGAGGAGACCACCCATGACCAGACTAACCGGCACCCTTGCCTGCGGCCTTGCCACCCTGACCGCCACCGCGGCCCTGGCCGAGGGCGAGCTGCATATCTTCAACTGGGGCAACTACACCCCGCCCGAGCTGATCGAGAAATTTCAGGACACCTATGATGTCCGCGTGACCGTCACCGAATATGACAGCAACGACGCGGCGCTGGCCAAGATCAAGGCGGGCGGCCACGGGTTCGACATCGTGGTGCCGACCTCCAGCTTTCTGCCCATCTGGATCGAAGAGGGGCTGCTGCTGCAGACCCGCCCCGACCAGATGGAGAATTTCGCCAATGTCCTGCCCGAATGGGTCGATGTCGACTGGGATCCGGGCCGCACCTATACCGCGCCCTATCAATGGGGCACGACCGGGATCCTGATCCATACCGGCAGCTATGAGGGCGACATCAACACCTCGGCCATCTTCCTTGACCCGCCCGAAGAGCTGCGCGGCCGCATCAATGTCGTGCCCGAGATGCAGGACGTGATGAACCTGGCGATCATGTATTACGGCGGCGAGATGTGCACCGACGACATGGACATCCTGCGTCAGGTGCGCGACGGGCTGCTGGCGGCCAAGCCCAACTGGACCGGCATCGACTATCCCCCGTTCGAGACCTTCATCAACGAGGATATTCTGGCCTCGACCTTCTGGAACGGCGCCTCGATGCGCATCCGGCAGGCCAATCCGGCATTCGCCTATGGTCACCCGCGCGAGGGCTTTCCGATCTTCATGGAAAACATCGCCGTGCTGGCCGATGCCCGCAATCCCGACAACGCGGCGCTGTTCCAGAACTTTGTGATGGACCCGGAAAACGCCGCGATCATCTCGAACTTTGCGCGCTATTCCAACGCCATCAAGGGCTCGGAGGCGTTCATGGACCCCGACCTGATCGACGCCCCCGAGCTGCACATCCCCGAAGATCTGCGCGCCTCGGCCCAGTTCGCCCGGCTCTGCGCCCCCGCGACGCAGGATCTGTACACCCGGATCTGGACCGAAGTCCTGCGCTGAGGCGATTCGCCCCTTTCTGTACCGTCGCCGCCCGCGCCCGTCGCGCGGGCGGCGTTCGTCATTTCAGCGTCGATTTCTGCCCGAATTGCAGGCAAAATCCGCCCATCCGCACCGCCCGACATGTTTCCTCTAGGTTTGTATCCAATATTGGATACAATTCAGGGAACGACACGGCGCGGCCCACGCGCCTTTTGCAGGGAGATGACGATGACCACCCTTCACGCCCGTTTTCTGTGCGGCCTGTCCGCGATGGCCCTGTCGCTGTCCGCAGGCGCGCTGGCCGCGCAGGATCAGCCCGCCCCGGACCTGCCAGACCGCCTGCTGATCGTGACCGAGGGCGCCTATCCCCCGTTCAACGCCACCCGCCCCGACGGCACGGTCGAGGGGTTCGAGGTCGATCTGGGCAATGCCATGTGCGCGCAGATCGGCATTGAATGCGAATGGGTCACGCAAAGCTGGGACGGCATCATTCCCGGCCTGCTGGCGCAGCAATATGACGCGATCATCGCCTCGCTGTATGTGACCGAGGAACGCAAGCAGCAGATCGCATTCTCGGCCAAATACTATCAGGTGCCCGCGCGGCTGGTCGTGCCCACCGACAGCGATCTGGACATCACCCCCGAGGGGCTGGACGGCGCCATCATCGGCACGCAGCGCGGCACCACATTCGAACGCTTCATCACCGACAATATGCCGGATGCCGATCTGCGCCTCTATGGCACGATGGACGAGGCCTATCTGGACCTGTCCTCGGGGCGGGTCGATGCGGTGATGGGCGATGTGGTCGCGCTGAAGAACGGCTTTCTGGACCAGCCCGAGGGCGCGGGCTTCGAGATGCGCGGCCCCGATTACACCGACCCGCAATGGTTCGGCGAGGGCGCGGCCGTGGCCGTCCGTCAGGGGCAGGAGCCCATCGCGGATGCCTTCTCGGCGGCCATTCAGGCGCTGCGCGAGGATGGCACCTATCAGCAGATTTCCGACAAGTGGTTCGGCGTCGATGTCTATGGCGGCTGATCTGACGTGATCCCCGATCTGCACGGATATGGCGGGCTGCTGGCGCGCGGCGCGGCGCTGACGCTTGGCGTCTCGGCGCTGGCCCTTGTGGGGGTGCTGGTCCTTGGGCTGGCGCTGGCCATCGGGCGCATCTGGGGCGGGCGCCTGCTGCGCGGCGTCATCGGGGTCTATATGACCGTGGTGCGGGGCGTGCCCGAACTGGTCCTGCTGCTGCTGATCTATTACGGCCTGCCGACGCTGGTGCAGGATGCGGCTGGCGCCATGGGCCATGACATGCGGCTGGCGCTGAACCCGTTTCTGGCGGGGGTCGCCACGCTGACGATGATCTATGGCGCCTTCGCCTGCGAGGTTTACCGCGCCGCTTACCTCGCGGTGCCCGCAGGCCAGACCGAGGCCGCGCAGGCCCTTGGCCTGCCGCCGCGCGTGGCGTTTCTCAAGGTGATCCTGCCGCAGATGATGCGGCTGGCGCTGCCGGGTCTGGGCAATGTCTGGATGGTGCTGGTCAAGGCGACCTCGCTGATCTCGCTGATCCAGCTGCCGGAGCTGATGCGCAACGCAGACATCGCCGCGCGCACCACGCGCGAGCCGTTCACCTTCTTTCTGCTGGCCTGTCTGGTCTATCTGGCGATCACGCTGGTCTCGATGGTGGTGCAGTCGCGGCTGGAACGCCGCGCCGCACGTGGCCTTGTCGGAGGGCGCGCCTGATGGAGTTCATCGCCACCAACCTGCCGCGTTTTCTGGATGCGGCATGGATCACCCTGCAACTGGCCGCAATCAGCTGCGCGCTTGGCTTTCTGATCGCGGTGCCGGTGGCGCTGGCGCGGCTGTCCGGGAACCTGATCCTGCGCGCCCTGTCCACCGGCTATGTGATCTTTTTCCGGGGCACGCCGCTGCTGGCGCAGATCTTTCTGATCTATTACGGCGCGGGCCAGTTCCGCGCCCCTCTGGACAGCATCGGGCTGTGGGGCCTGTTCCGCGACCCGTGGTTCTGCGCCATCCTGACGCTGACCCTGAACACCGGCGCCTATACCTCGGAAATCCTGCGCGGCGCCATCAGCGCCATCCCGCGCGGAGAGATCGAGGCCGCGCGCGCCCTGGGCCTTGGCCGCTGGCTGCGGCTGCGGCTGGTGGTGATGCCGCGCGCGATCCGCATCGCCTGGCCCGCCTATACCAACGAGGTGGTCTATCAGATTCAGGCGACCTCGCTGGTCTCGGTCATCACCATCATGGACATCACCGGCGTCGCCCGCGCCATCGGCACCCGCGATTTCCGCTTTTACGAGGCCTTCGGCATGGCCGCGATCATGTATCTGGCGCTGGTCTATGGCTTTCTGCTGATCGCAGGCCGGATCGAGCATCGCCTGACCGCCCATACCCGCCGCAGCCCCGCCCCCGCCCGGCTGATACCAGACCTGACACGCTGACCAAAGGACCCGCCCATGCGCGATTTCCAGACACCCGGCCGATCGGCCGTCCGCACCACGCAGGCGATGGCCGCGACCTCGCATCCCCTGTCCACGCTGGCGGCGCTGGACGTGCTGCGCGAGGGCGGCACGGCGATGGACGCCGCCATCTGCGCCGCCGCCGTGCAGGCGGTGGTGGAACCCCAATCGACCGGCATCGGCGGCGATTGTTTCGTGCTGCATTGCCCCGGCGGGGGCGACCGCGTGCTGGGGCTGAACGGATCGGGCCGCGCGCCCGCCGGGGCCTCGATCGAGGCGATGCGCGCCATGGGCCTGACCGCGATGCCCACCTATGGCCCGCATTCGGTCACCACGCCCGGCGCCATTGACGCATGGTTCCGCCTGTCCGCCGATCACGGGCGCCTGCCCATGGCCCGCCTGCTGGAACCCGCCATCGGTTATGCCGAAGAGGGCTATGTCATCCATGACCGCGTGGCCTATGACTGGCAGATCGCGGCTGCGCGGCTGGCGCTGGACCCGACCAGCGCGGCCACTTTTCTGCCCGGCGATGCGGCCCCGCGCGCGGGCGATCTGCATTGCCAGCCCGCACTGGCCCAGACCCTGCGCAGCATCGCCCGCGAAGGGCGCAACGTGTTCTACGAAGGCCCCATCGCGCAGGCCATGGTCGCGCATCTGCGCAGCCTTGGCGGGCTGCATGATCTGTCCGATTTCAGCGCCACCGACAGCAGCGCGGTCACGCCGATCTCGACGCTGTATCGCGGCTACCGCGTCCATCAGGTGCCACCGAACAATCAGGGCCTGACCGCGCTGGTCATGCTGGACATCCTGTCGGGCTATGATCTGGCAGCCCTGGACCCCGACGGCCCCGAGCGGATGCATCTGGAAATCGAGGCCGCGCGACTGGCCTATCACGCCCGCAACCACCATCTGGGCGATGATGCGGGGATTGTGGACCGTCTGCTGGCGCCGGGTCAGGCGCAGGCGCTGCGCGACCGGATCGCGCCCGACCGCCGCATCGCGGAACTGCCGCAGCCGGAACTGGCTTTGTCCGACACCGTCTATATCAGCGTGGTGGACCGCGACCGCAATGCGGTCAGCTTCATCAACTCGACCTATCATTCCTTTGGCGCCGGGATCACCTGCCCCGAAACCGGAATCGTTTTCCAGAACCGCGGTGCCAGCTTCCGGCTGGACCCCGCCCATCCCAATGCGCTGGCCCCGCGCAAGCGCCCCATGCACACGATCATGCCCGGCATGGTCACCAAAGACGGGGCGGCGGTCATGCCCTACGGCGTGATGGGCGGCGATTACCAGCCTGCGGGGCATGCGCATCTGCTGGTCAACCTGCTGGATTACGGCATGGACCTGCAACAGGCGGTGGACCACCCGCGCGCCTTCCATGACGGGCGCGTGGTGCAGGTCGAACGCGGCGTGCCCGCCCACAGCATCGCGGGCCTGCAGGAGCGCGGCCACGAGGTCACCTTTGCCTCCGAGCCGCATGGCGGTGCGCAGGCCGTCTGGATCGACGCGGATCGCGGCACGCTGACCGGCGCCTCGGACCCGCGCAAGGACGGGATCGCGCTGGGGTATTGACCGGGCGAACCGGGCGGGCCCCTAAGGGTGCAGCCCGCCCGCCATGTCGCGCAGATGGTTGCGGGCGCGCATCAGGTCCAGCACATTGGCCCGCGCGTCTGCGATATGGGCGGTGATGACCACCTCGGCGCGGGCCTCGTCGCGGGCGCAGATCGCCTCGACCAGCGCGCGGTGCTCGGCGCGGGCGGCCTGCCAGTGGTCCAGCGCGGTCAGGTCCATCCAGACATAGACCTGACAGCGGTCCAGCAGATCGTCGATGATCCGCGACAGGATGCGGTTGCCACCCGCCTCGGCAATCGCGCGATGCACATCCATGCCCAGCTGAAACTCGCGCAGTTTAAAGCGCGCCTCGTGATCGGGCAGATCGGCCAGCGCCTCGCATTCCGCCACGATGCCGCGCAGGGTCCGGTGGTCGGCCTCGGTCGCGTGGCGGCAGGCCAGCACGACGGCCTGCACCTCCAGCACCTCGCGCAGCTCGAACGCCTCGCGCGCGGTGCGGACATCGAAGGCCGCCACGGCAAAGCCGCTTTTGGCGCGCCCCTCGACCAGCCCGTCGCGTTCCAGCCGGTTCAGCGCCTCGCGGATGGGGGTGCGGCTGACGCCCAGACGCTCGGCCAGTTCGGCCTCGGTCACGCGGGCGCCGGGGGGCAGCTGCCCGGTGATGATCAGGGATTTGACGGCGTCATAGGTGGAATGTCGTAGCCGGCCACGGCTGATCTGGGTCATCTGCGGGTCCTGCCTGCTGCGCGCCCAGACTAGCCCGGAACGCACCGCCAGAGCAAACCGATACGGGCGCTAAAGTGCCGCGCCGACATAGCTTTCGGCGAAGGCGGCGCGGGCTGCGGGCGAGGTGGCCAGCTGATCCAGCTCGGCCCGCTGCATCTGGCGGTCATAGTCGCCGTGCTCGGGGAAATGGTGCATCATCGTGGTGACCGACCACGAAAAGCGCATGGCCTTCCACACCCGGCGCAGGGCGGTTTCGGAATAGCTTTCCAGCCCGGCGTCAATGCCGTCGCGGTAATGCGCGATCAGCCCGTCGGACAGGTATTTCACATCCGATGCGGCCAGATTCAGCCCCTTGGCGCCGGTCGGCGGCACGATATGGGCGGCGTCGCCGCACAGGAACAGACGGCCCCAGCGCATCGGCTCGCTGACGAAGCTGCGCAGCGGCGCGATGGATTTCTCGATGGACGGTCCGGTGACCAGACCGGCGGCAATACCGGCGGGCAGACGGGCGCGCAATTCGTCCCAGAAGGCCGCGTCGGACCAGTCCTCGACCCGGTCGGTCAGCGGCACCTGAATGTAATATCGGGACAGCGCGCTGTTGCGCATCGAGGCCAAGGCAAAGCCGCGCGGATGGCTGGCATAGATCAGCTCGTCGCAGACGGGCGGCGTCTCGGACAGCACGCCCAGCCAGCCGAAGGGATAGACGCGTTCGTATTCGCGGCGGATGCCCTCGGGGATCGAGCGGCGGCTGACGCCGTGAAACCCGTCGCATCCGGCGACATAATCGCAATCCAGCCGCTGTGTCTGCCCATCCGCCGTAAAGGTCACGAAAGGCGCCTCGCCCTCCAGATCGTGCAGCACGACATCGGACACGCCGTGCAGATGGGTCGCACCGATCGCGTCCTGCGCCTGATACAGATCGCGCGTCACCTCGGTCTGGCCATAAACCATCACCTCGTGCCCGCAGCTTTCGCGAAAGTCGATGCGGATCATGTCCTGATCGTGCGACAGGTAGCAGCCGTGATGCGGCTGGCCCTGCTGGCGCATCCGTTCGCCGACACCCGCCTGTTCCAGCAATTCGACCGTGCCGCGCTCCAGCACGCCGGCGCGGATGCGGGTCAGGACATGGTCGCGCGACTGACGTTCCAGAACCACGGTGGCGATGCCCGCCCGGTTCAGCAGTTGCGACAGCAAAAGCCCCGAAGGCCCGCCGCCGATGATCGCGACCTGAGTGCGCATGGTTCATTCCCCCTGTTCGTGGCCCTCAGAATAGCGGCCCGTGCCCCCTGGACGGAATGGACGATGCGGGCAAATCATGGCACTATCCGGCCATGTCCGCGACCGACCCCATCCCCGCCTGGCAGCTATACGGCGAGCGCGCCCCCTTCCCCGACATCCTGCATCTTGAGCGGGTGCGCGACCGTGCGGCGGGCCTCGACTGGCGCATCAGCCCGCACCGCCACGCGCATCTGGCGCAGGTGTTTCTGCTGGAACGCGGGCGGGCCATGTTTTCGCTGGATGGCGACGGGCAGCAGCCCGATCTGCCCTGCCTGCTGTTCGTGCCGCCGGGCGTCGTGCATGGCTTTGCCTTTGCGGCGGGGACCGAGGGCTGGGTGCTGACCCTGCCCGTCGCCAGTCATCCCGATCTGTTCGCCGACCCGGCGGAACTGGCCGCGCTGACCGCCCGGACCCTGATCGCCCCGGCGTCGCCCCCTCTGTCGCGCGCCTTCGAGCAGCTGGCCGGGGCATGGCAGTCCAGCCGCCCCCTGCGCCGCGCGCGGCTGCGGGGGATGCTGGCGGGGCTGTTCTGCGACATCTTTCAGGGTCGCGCGGCGGATGATGCGCCCGGCGCGGGTCCGACCGACCCGAGGCTGGCGCAGTTCACCGACCTGATCGCACGCCATCATGCGCAGCACTGGACGATCGACCGTTATGCGCAGGCGATGGGCATGTCGCCGCGCAACCTGTCGCGGCTGTGCCGGGCGCGCACGGGCCACAGCCCGCATGCGCTGCTGGAGGCGCATCTGATGCGCGAGGCGGCGCGCCTGCTGGCCTATACCCGGATGTCGGCGCAGGCGGTGGCCTATCAGCTGGGCTATCAGGACCCCAGCTATTTCAACCGCCGCTTCCGCGCCGTCATGGGCCTGTCGCCCGGCAGCTATCGCCGCAAGCTGGAGGAATAGGCGGCAGCAAAGGCCCGCGCCTCGTCCGGGGCGCAGCCCAGGGCGCGGGCATGGGTCAGCGCGGCCCAGTCATGGCCCGGCCATTCCGCGCCCGCCAGATCCAGCAGGTCGCGCCCCTCGCGCAGGGCCACAGCGCACAGCGCGCCGACCCGCGCAGATGCCGCCACGCGGTCCAGCACGCCCGTTTCGGTCACGGCAAAGGCCAGCGCCTCGGCATGGATGGTGCCGTGGCTCGCGGTCAGATCGCGCGCCATCGCCTGCGGATCGGGCGACAGGCGCGCCAGCACATCGGCGGTCAGCCGCAGCATGGCGCCGGTGCTGACGCAAAGCTGCGGCAGGGTCAGCCATTCGGTGAACCACGCCGCCCCGTCGCGGCCCTGCCGGTGCAGGCCCGCCGTGCCAAAGACCGCCGCCAGCCCCATCACCTGCCGCGCCAGCGCCACCAGCGCCGAGGGCCCGACCGGGTTCTGCTTTTGCGGCATGGTCGAGGATGCCCCGGCCCCGTCGATCCGCACCAGCGCAATGCCCGACTGGGTCATCAGCAGCAGATCCTCGGCCAGCTTGCCAAGCGACGCGGCCAGCCCCGCCGCCCAATCCGCCAGATGCCCTAGCCCTGAACGGTCGCTGTGCCAGCCCCGCCCCGGATCGGCCAGATCCAGCGCCCGAGCCATTCCGGCGCGCACCGCAGGCCCCTGCGGCCCCATTGCCGACAGCGTGCCCGCCGCCCCCGACAGAGACACGCGCAGAACCTGCGCGCGCAAGCCGTCCAGCCCGCGCGCGTGATCCGCCAGCGGCCAGCCCCAGCCCGCCGCGACCGCGCCAAAGCTGGTGGGCGTGGCCACCTGCCCATAGGTCCGCGCCGCCATCGGCAGATCGGCATGATCGCCCGCCAGCGCCGCCAGCTGGCCGGTCACGCCTGCCAGCCGCACCTGCCACAGATCCAGCATCGGGCGCAGGCGCAGGGCCAGCCCGCTGTCCATGATGTCCTGACTGGTCGCGCCCCAATGCAGATACTGCCCCTGCGCCGGGTCGATCTGCGCCCGCATCGCCTTGACCAGCGCGGGCACCGGCACGCCGTTCTGGGCCGTCGCCTGCGCCAGCGCGGCCGCGTCGATCCGCAGCCCCTCGCAGGCCGCAGCCAGCGCAGGCCCCGCGTCAGAGGGGATCACGCCAAGCGCGGATTGCGCCTGCGCCAGCGCGGCCTCGACCGCGATCATGGTGTCCAGTTCGGCCTTGGCGGTAAAGAACGCCTCGGTCTGCGGGTCACCGAACAGGGCGGCATAGATCGGGTTCGCGGCAAGGCTGGTCATGGCGCCTCCGGGCAATATCGGGACAGATCAGACATCAAGGAACACCGTTTCCCGGTCGCCCTGCAGGTGGATGTCGAAGTGATAGACCCCGTCGCGCAGGGCCGCGATCAGCGTGTCGCGGCGCTGGGGTTGCTCGATCAGCGCCAGCACCGGGTCGCCTGCATTGTCCTGATCACCGAAATACATCCGCGTCTGCAGCCCGGTATTGATCCCGCGCGAGACCAGCCACAGCGACAGATGCGGTGCCTGCATCCGCCCGCCCGGACCCGGCACCACGCCGGGCAGGATCGTGTCGAAGGCGAATAGGCCGCTGTCGAAATCGGGCACCACCCGCGCCCAGCCTCTGAACCCCTCGGCGCAGCCCTCCTGCCCCGGATAGATCCCGCTCGCATCGGCCTGCCACACCTCGATCAGCACATCCTTGACCGGCGCGCCCATGCCGTCAAGGACGCGGCCCTGAATGCGGACCCGCGCGCCCGGCATGTCGTCGTCGGCGACGGAATGCCCCAACTCGGCGCGATAGATGTCAAAGCCAGCCGCCCCCGGCACCAGCCCGATATGGACATAGGGGCCCGCCGTCTGGGATGGGGTTTCGCGCAGATAGTCCAAGGATTGCGGCATGTCAGTTCCCCTCCGGGCGGTTCTCGAACAGGGTCGAGCGGCTGCCGCGCAGCACGATGTCAAAGCGATAGGCCAGACAATCCAGCGGCACGGCGGCATTGAGGTCCAGCGGCGCGATCAGCGCCTCGATCGCGCGCGGATCGGGGATCGCATTGACGATGGGGCAGCGGGCGATCAGCGGATCGCCCTCGAAATACATCTGGGTGATCAACCGCTGCGCGAAGGCATGGCCAAAGACCGAGAAGTGGATGTGCGCGGGCCGCCAGTTGTTCACCCAGTTGCGCCAGGGATAGGCACCGGGCTTGATGGTGCGAAAGGCGTAATACCCCTCGGCATCGGTCAGCACGCGCCCGCAGCCGCCGAAATTGGGATCGACCGGCGCCAGATAGCTGTCCTTCTTGTGGCGATAGCGCCCGCCCGCATTGGCCTGCCAGATCTCGACCAGCGTGCCGGGCACGGGGCGGCGGTTCTCATCCAGCACGCGGCCATGGACGATGATCCGCTCGCCCACCGGGTCGCCCGTGGTGGCATAGTTGCGGATCAGGTCGCAATCGCCCGCGTCGATGTCGCTGTGGCCAAAGCGGGGGCCGGTCAGCTCCGACACCGTGCCCTCCATCGACAGCAGCGGCAGGCGCGGCGAACGCGCGACCGAGGTTTTATAGTCGGGCGCCAGCGCCGGCGGGTGCCAGGTGCGGTCGCGCTGGAACAGAGCTTGTGTCATGGGTTCCTCCCCTTCTCGTCGGCCTCGGCAAAGATCTCGCGCGCCAGTTTGATCGCGTGATTGGCGCGCGGCACGCCCGCATAGATGGCGACATGCAGCAGCGCCTCCATCACATCGTCGCGGCTGGTGCCGGTGTTCGGGATGGCGCGCAGATGCAGCGCCAGTTCGCCGTCATTGCCCAGACCCGCCAGCAGCGCGATGGTCATCATGGACCGTTCGCGCAGCGGGATCGTGCCGCGCGACCAGACATGGCCCCAGGCGGCATCGGCGATCAGCGCCTGAAAGGGCGCATCGAACGGCGTCTTCTGCGCCTCGGCGCGGGCGACATGCGCGGCGCCCAGAACCCGGCGGCGCGTGGCCATGCCGGTATCGGTCAACTCGGTCGGGGGCAGTTCGGTCATCTTGCGTGGCTTTCCAGAAAGGGGCCGATGGCTGCGGCAAAGGCCGTGGGCGTCTCGACACAGGGCAGATGGCCCGCGCCGTCAATCAGGTGGAAGGCGGCGCCGGGGATCAGATCCGCCGTGGCGCGCACCAGTTCGGGGGGCGAGGCGCCGTCCCCGGACCCTGCCACCACCAGCACCGGCAGGCGCAAAGCCGCCGTGGCCTGCGTCTGATCGGCCGTGGCCAGCGCGCGGCAGGCGGCGATATAGCCCGCAGCCGGGGTACGGGCCAGCATCGCGCGCCACAGCGCCAGTTCGGGCGTGGCGCGGAAGGGGGCGGCGAACCAGCGTTCCATCACCGCGTCGGCAATCGCCTCGGGCCCGCCCGCCGTCACGGCGTCGATGCGCGCCTGCCAGCTGTCGGCAGTGCCAAGCCGGGCGGCGGTGTTCGACAGCACCAGCGCGCGGACCAGATCGGGCCGGTCGGCGGCCAGCCGCTGCGCGATCAGCCCGCCAATGGACAGGCCGACCATGACCACGGGGCCGCCCACCGCCGCGATCAGCGCGGCGGCGTCTGCGGCGTGATCCTCGATCCGGTCAGCGCGACCCAGGGCCGACAGCCCGTGCCCCTGCTTGTCATAGCGCAGATAGCGCAGACCTTGCGGCAACAGCGGCAGCACCGCGTCCCACAGGCGCAGGTCGGTGCCAAGCGAATTGGCCATCAGCACCACCGGCGCGCCCAGGGGGCCGTCAAGAAGGTAATGCAGGGCGCCGTAGGGACGCATCAGGGCTTGCATGTGAACTCCTCCGGTCCATAATCTAGCATGGCGGAAACGGGGGTCATAATGCAAATTCAGCCGCAGTTGATGCCGATATGATTATGCATCCGGGCGTCAAGCTGCGCCATATCCGCGCCTTTCTGGACATCGCGGCCAGCGGCAACCTGTCGGCCTCGGCCCGCGCGCAGGGGATCACGCAGCCCGCCCTCAGCCGCAGTCTGGCGGAACTGGAGGCGCTGCTGGCCACCCGCCTGTTCCTGCGCGAGCGCCGCCGCCTTATCCTGACCGAGGCGGGGGCGCTGTTCCGCGCCCATGCCGCCACCGCCATGCAGGCGCTGGAGGCGGGTGCCGCCGCCCTGCGCGCGGATGCGCCGGGGGGGCGGCTGCGGGTCGGCATCCTGCCCACGGCGGCGACGCGGCTGTTTCCGCGCATCGCGCTGCGGTTCCGGCAGCTGGCGCCGCAGGTGACGCTGGCGGTCGAGACGGGGCCGCATCCGCATCTGACCGCCCTGCTGCGCGCGGGCGGGATTGATCTGATGATCGGGCGCATGCCTGCCGCCGCCGATCTGGCCGGGCTGCGGTTCGATCATCTCTATGAGGATCAGATCGTGCTGGTCTCGCGCGCGGGCCATCCGATGGCGGGCCGCCCGGCGGTCGAGGCGCTGGCCGCCTGCCCGCTGATCCTGCCGCCGCAGGACGCGCTGATCCGCCGCGCGGTGGGCGACTATCTGCTGGCGCGCAACCTGTCGGCGCTGCACCCCGCCTTCGAGACCGCGGCGCTGGCCGTGGGGCGCGGCATTCTGGCGGGCTCGGACGCGCTGTGGTTCATCTCGCAGGGCGTGGTCGCGGATGAGCTGGAGCGGGGCCAGCTGATCGCATGGCCGACCGGCGCGGGCTTTCTGACCGGCGCGGTGGGGCTGACCCGGCGGCAGGCCAGCCCCCCGGACCCGGCGCTGGAGCTGCTGACCCGTCTGGCGCATGACTGCGCCGGGACGGACTAGCGCCGCCCGCTGCGGGCACTGATCAGGGCGACGGCCAGCACCCCCACTGCCACGGCCGCGATCATCAGCGTGGCCAGCGCGTTGACATCGGGGCTGACCCCCAGCCGGACCTTGGAAAAGATCACCATCGGCAGGGTGGATGCCCCCGGCCCCGACACGAAACTGGCCACGACCAGATCATCAAGGCTGAGCGTGAAGGCCAGCAGCCAGCCCGACAGCAGCGCCGGCGCGATCACCGGCAGGGTCACGTCAAAGAACACCCGCGCAGGCCCCGCGCCCAGATCGCGCGCGGCCTCTTCCAGCGCGTCATCCATCCCCGCCAGCCGCGACTGGATCACCACCGTCGCATAGGCCGCGCCAAAGGTCGCATGCGCGGTGATGATGGTCAGCATGCCGCGTTGCCCCGGCCAGCCGGTCAGCCCCTGCAGGCTGACGAACAGCAGCAGCAGCGACAGCCCGATGATGACCTCGGGCATGACCAGCGGCGCGGTGATCATCGCCCCCAGCAGCGGACGCCCGCGAAAGCGCGGGAACCGCACCAGCGCCAGCGCCGCCAGCGTGCCCACCGCCACCGCGATCGTGGCGCTGAAGAACGCCACCCGCAGGCTGAGCCAGGCCGCCGACAGGATCTGCGGATCGCGCAGCAATTCGCCATACCAGCGGGTCGAGAACCCGCCCCAGACCGTCACCAGCTGCGAGTCGTTGAAGCTGAAGATGATCAGCGACAGGATCGGCGCATAGAGAAACGCAAACCCCAGCAGCCCCGCGATCAGGGCGATGCGTGACCGGCGCATCATGCCCCCTCTCCCCGTTCCTGCGCGCGGCGCAGCACCATGATCGGCACGACCAGCACCACCAGCATGACAATCGCCACCGCCGAGGCCATCGGCCAGTCGCGGTTCGAGAAGAACTCGTTCCACAGGACCGCGCCGATCATCAGCGTGTCCGGCCCGCCCAGCAGGGCCGGGATCACGAATTCGCCCACCGCCGGGATAAAGACCAGCATCGAGCCCGCCAGAATCCCCGCCTTTGACATGGGCAGGGTGACGGTCAGGAACACGGTCGCGGGGCGCGCGCCCAGATCGGCGGCGGCGTCCAGACAGGACTGATCCAGCTTCACCAGATTGGCGTATAGCGGCAGGATCATGAAGGGCAGATAGGTATAGACGATCCCGATCAGCACCGCGAAATCGGTCTGCAGCAGCACCAGCGGCTGGTCGATCAGCCCCAGCTTCATCAGCATGTTGTTGATGACGCCATTGGAGCGCAGAAACCCGATCCACGCATAGACCCGCAGCAGGAACGAGGTCCAGAAGGGCAGGATCACCAGCATCAGCAGCAGATTGCGGCGTCCCTCGGGGGCGCGCGCGATCATCCAGGCCATCGGATAGCCGATCAGCAGCGCGCAGATCGTCGCCAGACCCGCGATGCGCAGCGATTCCAGATAGGCCGCCAGATACAGCGGATCGTCCAGCAGGAACTGATAGCTGGCGAAATTCAGATCAATCGACAGCACCCCCTGCGCCCATTCCCAGATCGGCAGAAAGGGGGGCTGGGCAATGGCGGGCTCGGACAGAGAGATCTTGGCGACCACCAGAAACGGGATCAGAAAGAACAGCCCCAGCCAGATCATCGGCACCGCGATCACCGCCGCCCGGCCATGTCGGCGCAGCCACGGCGCCCTCATGTCAGCAACACCACGGCATCGCTGCCGCCCCAGCCCAGATGGACCGCATCGCCCGTCTGCGGCAGATCATCGCCCGCGCGGGTGCGGTTCGACTGCGCCACCCGCAGCACCATCCCCCCCGCGACCGCCACGCGATAGACCGACAGGTTGCCCAGATAGCCGACCCCCTCGACCGTGCCGGTCAGGCGGTTTGGCAGATCGGGCAAGGGGCTGCACGACAGGGTGATCTTTTCGGGGCGGATCGCCACCGCCGCCCGCTGGCCCATGGTGCAGGCCATCCCATGCGCCACCATGATCTGCGCGCCGGTCCGGTCGCAGGTGATCACGACATGATCGACCTCGTCCTCCGAAATGCGGCCCTCGAACAGGTTCACGGACCCGATGAAGCCCGCGACAAAGCGGCTTTGCGGATATTCATAGACCTCGCGCGGGGTGCCGGTCTGCACGATGCGCCCGTCTGTCATCACCCCCACGCGCGAGGACAGGGTCATCGCCTCGTCCTGATCATGGGTGACGATCAGGAAAGTGATGCCAAGGGTTTTCTGGATCTCCAGCAGGTGAAACTGGGTTTCCTCGCGCAGCTTCTTGTCCAGCGCGCCAAGGGGTTCGTCCAGCAGCAGCAGCTTGGGCTTTTTCACCAGCGCGCGGGCCAGCGCGACCCGCTGGCGCTGGCCGCCCGACAGCTGATGCGGCTTGCGTGCCGCGTAATCCGACATCTGCACCATCGCCAGCATGGCGGCGACCCGGTCGCGGATCTCGTCCTTGGGGCGGCCGTCGCGGTGCAAGCCATAGGCGATGTTGCGTTCCACGCTCATATGCGGGAACAGCGCGTAGGACTGGAACATCATATTGGTGGGGCGACGGTCGGGGGGCATCGCGGTCATATCCTGCCCGTCGATGCTGATCCGGCCAGAACTGACCTCCTCGAACCCCGCCAGCATGCGCAGCAGCGTGGATTTGCCGCTGCCCGACCCGCCCAGCAGGCAGAACAGTTCCCCCTGCGCGATGTCCAGCGACACGTCATCGACCGCCATGACCGTGCCGAAGCGTTTGGAGACGTTCTGAATGCGCAGAAAGGGGTGCGGGTCGGGGGCAGGCGCCGGCATGCCGCTCACCGCCCGGTCTTCAGCGTCGTCCAGGCCCGCGTCAGCAGCCGGTCATAGCGCGGCGTATGCGGACGCAGGGTGAACAGCTTGGCGCGCACCGCATCCGCCGGATAGATGCCCGGATCGCCCGCCACCTCCGGGTCGACCAGCGGCGTCGCGGCCATATTGGGGTTGGCGTAATAGACCGCATTGGTCAGGGCAGCGGCCACCTCGGGGCGCAGCAGGTGGTCGATGAAGGCCAGCGCGTTGTCGGGGTTCGGGGCATCGGCCGGGATCGCCAGCATGTCAAAGCCCAGCTGCGCGCCCTCGGGCGGGATGGAGTAGGCGATGCGGATGCCCTGCCCGGCCTCGTCGGCGCGGTCGCGGGCCTGCAGCACGTCGCCGGAATAGCCGATCACCACGCAGACCTCGCCATTCGCCAGATCGCTGAGATATTGCGAGGAATTGAAATAGCGCAGATGCGGGCGCAGCCCCCCCAGCAGCTCCATCGCGCGGTCCAGATCGCCCTGATCCTCGGACGAGGGGTCCAGTTCCAGATAGTTCAGCGCGGCGGCCACCACCTCGGTCGGGCTGTCCAGCACGGCGATGCCACAATCGGCCAGTTTCGCCGACAGTTCGGGGTCGAACACCATGTCCCAGCTGCCGATCTTCTCCGCGTCAATCCGCGCCCCGACCTTGTCGATGTCATAGCCCAAGCCGGTCGAGAACATCAGATAGGGCACGCCATAGGTGTTGCCCGGATCGTTCGTCTCCAGCGCCGCCAGCAGTTGCGGGTCCAGATTGGCGTAGTTCGACAGCTTGTCCTTGTCGATCGGCATGAACACGCCCGCCTGGATCTGCCGCGCCATGAACTCGACCGAGGGAACCACCACGTCATAGCCGGTCGATCCGGTCAGCAGCTTCGCCTCCAGCACCTCATTGGCGTCGAACACGTCGTAATTGACGCTGATGCCGGTCTCGGACTGGAAATCCGGCACGGTGCTGTCGGCGATATAGTCGGACCAGTTATAGACGTTCAGCTGTGTGCTTTGGGCATGGGCGGTCGTCGTCATCAGGGCCAGCATGAGGGCGCAGGATCGGGTCATGGGTCTCTCCGTTGGGGGGAAGCGCCCGGTCCGTCGCCCCTGCGGGGTCGCAGCCGGGCTTTTTATGGATTGTTCAGATGCCCAGCTTGTCGCGCAGGGCGTAATACCACGAGCCCATCACCGAATAGGGCACGCGGAAGGTGCGCCCGCCGGGAAAGGGATACCAGGGTAGGCCCGCGAACATGTCGAACCGGGTCTGATCGCCGTCGATCACCTCGGACAGGATGCGCCCGAAGGTGTGGGTGCCGGTGACGCCATGGCCGCTATAGCCATGCGCGAAATAGGTATTGGCGCCGATCCGGCCCATCTGCGGGACGCGGGTAAAGGACAGGGCGAAATTGCCGCTCCAGCTATACTCGACCTCGATGCCGCGCAGCTCGGGGAAGATGCGATACAGATTGCGGCGCAGCTTGGTCTGGATGTTCAGATCATCGACCCCGCCATAGACCGAGCCGCCGCCGATCAGCAGCCTTTTGTCCGCGGACAGGCGGTAATAGTCGGGGATGTAACGAATATCCTCGACGCAATGGTCGGTGGGCAGCAGGCGCGCGGCCATTTCGGGCGACAGGGGCCGGGTCGCCATGATCTGCGTCGTCACCGGCATCACGCGCCATGTCAGCGTCGGCACCACATCGCCCAGATAGGCATTGCCGCACAGAACCAGCGTCTTGCACTCGACCCGGCCCTGCGCGGTCTGCACCACCGGGGTCGGGCCGGTCGTCTCGACCGAGGTGACCGGTGACATCTCGAAGATGGTGCCGCCGTTGGCCTCGAACGCCTCGGCCTCGCCCTGCGCCAGATTGAGCGGGTGGATATGGCCGCCCTTATGGTCAAGCTGGCCGCCGATATACATGTCAGAGCCGATATGCTGGCGGATCTGATCCGGACCCAGCATCTGCTGACAGGTGATGCCATAGCTTTCCCACAGCCGCTGACGGCCCTCCAGCTCCTTCATGTCGGCGGCGGAAATGGCGGTCAGGATATTGCCCTGCTTCAGATCGCAGTTGATGGCGTATTTCGCGACGCGGGACCGGATGATGTCGCCGCCCTCGGTCACCAGACCTGCGACAAAGCGGGCGGTGTCGGTGCCGAACTGGCGGCCGATCTTGGACAGGCTGGCATTCAGCCCGTTCACGATCTGCCCGCCATTGCGCCCCGAGGCGCCCCAGCCGACCCGCGCGCCCTCGACGATGGTGACCTTATAGCCCTTTTCCGCCAGATGCAGCGCCGTCGACAGGCCGGTAAAGCCCGCCCCCACCACGCAGATGTCGGTCTGATGGCTGCCCGCCAGCGCGGGCCGGACCCGCGTGGGATTGGCGGTGGCGGCATAAAGGCTGCCAACATGGGCGCCGGTGCCGGCATAGGGCTTGGACATCGCGTTCATCGGGCACCTTTCGGGGTTGCGGTGGTCATAATGTGATAGCGTTTGAATGATTGATACATCATGACAGCCTTGTGTCAAGCGGCACGACCGCTATGATCGGTCAACCCCATGCAAGGCATTCCGATGGACCTTCCCGTCACCGACCTCCCGCCTCTTGATCCCGACGATGAGATGACGACGCAGGAACATACCTATCTGCGCCTGCGCACAGCGATCATGACCGGCGCGCTGCCGCCGGGGCACAAGCTGACCATCCGCGGGCTGGCCGATCAGCTGGGCCTGTCCCAGACCCCGGTGCGCGAGGCGATCCGCCGCCTGTCCTCGGAAAACGCCATCGAGGTGCTGGAGAATCGCCGCCTGCGCGTGCCGGTGATGACGCCGGGGCGGTTCGACGATCTGGTGCAGCTGCGCGTGGCGCTGGAAACCCATGCGGCGCGGCGCTGCCTGCCCCATATCTCGGACCATGTGATTGATCAGATGACGGCCATCGACGCCGATCTGGACGATCTGGCCCGGCAGGGCGAGGCGGTGGGCATGACCCGGCAGAACCACGCCTTTCACCGCGCGATGTATTGCGCCTGCCCCGATCACGCCGTCATGGCGCTGATCGACAGCATCTGGCTGCAGCTGGGACCATTCCAGCGTCAGCTGATGGCCGTGGCGCAGCATCATTACAGCGTCGATCACCACAAGCAGATCCTGACCGCGCTGCGCCTGCGCGACGCCGATGCGCTGACGGCGGCGCTGCAGTCGGACATCCGCGACGGGCTGACGCTGGCGGGGCGCGACCTGCTGGCCGCCGCGCCTAGCCCGCGAAAACGTAGGCCGTCTTGACCGAGGTATAGAACTCGGCCGCCATGCTGCCCTGCTCGCGCGACCCCATGCTGGAGCCCTTTCGCCCGCCAAAGGGCACGTGGTAATCCACCCCCGCCGTGGGCAGGTTCACCATCACCATCCCCGCCGCCGAGCGGCGCCGGAATTCGCGCGCATGGCGCAGGCTGGTGGTGCAGATCCCCGAGGACAGGCCAAAGCTGGTGTCATTGGCCACCGCCAGCGCCTGATCGAAATCGTCGACGCGGATCACGCTGGCGCAGGGGCCGAAGATTTCCTCGCGCGCGCTGCGCATGTCGTTTCGGGCGCCCAGAAACAGGGCGGGCGCCTGAAAATACCCCTCGGTCGGCAGGTCCAGATGATCGCCGCCGATCACCTCGCAGCCCTCGGACCGGGCCAGCGCCACGTAATCCAGATTGCTGCGCAGCTGGCCCTCGCTGGCGACGGGGCCGATCTGGCTGCCCGCGTCCAGCGCCGGGCCGACCCGCAGGGCCTGCATCTGGCGGGTCAGTTCCGCAACAAAGCGGTCATGGATGCCCGCCTGCACGATCAGCCGCGACGAGGCCGTGCAGCGCTGCCCGGTCTGGAAATAGGCGCCGTTCAGGCAGGCCGCCACCGCCACCTCCAGATCGGCATCGTCCATGACGATCATCGGGTTGCGGCCGCCCATCTCCAGCTGGACCTTCTTCATCGCGCCCGCGCAGCCCTGCGCCAGCCCGCGCCCCACCGGCACCGAGCCGGTGAACGAAATCCCGGCAATCCGCGGATCATCGACCATCGCCTGCCCCAGCACGCGGCCCGGCCCGACCAACAGATTGAACACCCCCGCCGGGCAGCCCGCCTCATGGATGATCCGCGCCAGCATCCATGCCGTGCCCGGCGTCAGCTCTGCCGGTTTCAGGATCACCGCATTGCCATAGGCCAAAGCGGGCGCGATCTTCCAGGCCGGGATCGCGATCGGGAAATTCCACGGCGTGATCAGGCCGACGACGCCCAGAGGCTCTCGCGTGATCTCGACATCGACGCCGGCGCGGACCGAGGCCAGCGCCTCGCCGCGCATCCGCAGCGCCTCGCCTGCGAAAAAGCGAAAGACATGGGCGGCGCGGCGCGTCTCGGCCAGCGCGTCGGGCAGCACCTTGCCCTGCTCGCGCGCCAGCATATGCGCCAGCGCGGCTTCCTGCGCGGTGATGGCGGTCGCGATGCGGTCCAGCAGATCGGCGCGGACCTGCGGCGAGGCCTCGGCCCATGCCGGGGCCGCCGCATGGGCCGCCTGCGCCGCGTCGTCCAGATCGGGCGCGGTGGCGCGGGCATGGCGGCTGATCAGGTCGGACGGGTCCGAAGGGTTGCGGTTTCCGGTCAGGTCCGGGGCGCTGCGCCACGCGCCGCCGATCAGATTGGGGCAGATGTCCGACATGGTGAGGTTCCTCTGGCCTGGCCCCCTGCGGGGCGTTTGCCCATCGGTATTTTTTGCGATCGCATTTTGCAAGTTTTTTGTTTATTCCGGTAGGAAGCCAGCTATACATACAAACATCGTCACCATAATTGCGATCACGAAAAGGCCCGCCCATGACCCCTGCCCCCCGCATCGCCCTGATTCACGCGCTGGAGGAATCGGTGGCGCCGATCCGGGCCGCCTTTGCGCGCCTGTGGCCCGAGGCGCAGACCACCGATCTGCTGGACGCCTCGCTGTCGGCAGATCTGGCGGCGGCGGGGCGGCTGGATCAGGCGATGACCGACCGCTTTCTGACGCTTGGCCGCTATGCGGCGGCGGGCAGCGGCGCCACGCCCGCGCGCGCGGTGCTGTTCACCTGCTCGGCCTTTGGCCCCGCGATTGATGCGGTGCGCGCCGCGCTGCCCATCCCGGTGCTGCGCCCCAACGAGGCCGCCTTTGCCGAGGCGCTGGAGACGGGTCGCCGGATCGCGCTGGTGGTGACCTTTCCGCCCTCGCTGCCCGCGCTGATGGCGGAGCTGCAGCAGATGGCCGATGCGGCGGGGCGCAAGGTCCAGATCACGCCGGTTCTGGCAGACGGCGCGCTGGCGGCGCTGAAAGCGGGCGATGCGCAGGGGCATGATGCCGCGGTGCTGGCCGCCTGCCGCGATCTGGGCGCGCAGGATCTGCTGCTGCTGGGCCAGTTCAGTCTGGCGCGCGCCGCCCCGGCGCTGCGGGCGGAACATGACTGCCCGGTCGTGACCACGCCCGACAGCGCCGTGCGCCGGTTGCGGACGCTTATTGAAGCGGGGTGACTTGCGAAAGCCCGGTGACTTACGAAAGCCCGGTGAGCTTGCGCAGCAGCCGGACCAGATCGGCCTCTTCCTGCGAGGTCAGCGAATGGGTGAAATAGGCGTCCTGTCCGAAAAACGCCGCCTCGTGACCGCGGATGAAGGTGCAGCCCTGCGAGGTCAGCCGCAGATGAACCGAGCGTCGGTCGGCTTCGGGAATGCTGCGCGCCACGCGGCCCGATTCCTCAAGCCTGCGGATGATCTTGGTCATATGCGCGGGCTTGATCCGCAGCGCATGCGCCAGATCACCCTGCCGCAGGCCGGGATTGAGGCCGATCACCCACATCACCGAAAACTCGCCCGGCCGCAGATCCTGCCCCGCGAAACGGTCGAAAAAGGCATTGAACGCCTCCAGCTGCCCGATCCGCAGCAGAAACCCCAGCGAGGCCGCAAGCCCGCCCAACTCGATCTGGTCAAAGGGCGCGCGGGTCATCCGCGCCCGGCCTGATGGTGGCGGATGTGGCGGATCCGGTTCTGTGTCATGCGCGGCCCCTTTGCTGTCATATACCTGCGATACGCGACTACAAAAATGTTGTAAATATTATCCGTGGAAACTAAAATCGGGGGTGGGAGCCGCGGCCATGCCGCAACGGAGGAAAATCCATGAGCCATGAACCGACCGGCACCGGCCGGGCCGCCTGTCACCCGCTGCGTCCGGTCGCCGTCTGGACACCGCAACTGCACCGCGAGATGCGCGCCGATGGCAGCCAGATCATCTGGCAGGCCGAGCCGCTGGACCCACCCGCGCGGCACATGTCGGACCGGGTGAGCCACTGGGCGCAGGCCGCGCCCGCGCGCATCTGGATGGCCGAACGCAACGGCGCCGGGACCTGGGATGAGGTCAGCTATGGCGCGCTGGCCGACCGGCTGCCGCGCATCGGTCAGGCGCTGCTGGATCTGGGGCTGTCGGTCGAGCGGCCGCTGGTGATCCTTGACGGCAACAGCATCGGACATGCGCTGATGGCGCTTGGCGCGCAGCATGCGGGCGTGCCTTCGGCTGCGGTCTCGACCGCCTATGCGCAGTTTGGCGGCGGCGACAAGCTGGCGGGGATCGCGGCGCAGATCACGCCGGGCGCGGTCTATGCCCCCGACCCCGCGCTGGCCCGGATCGCGCGCGATCTGCTGCCCGGCCTGCCCGTGCTGGAGCAGATCCCCGATGCCCCCGCGCGCGCGCAGGTCCATCAGGCCCATGCCGCGCTGACGCCCGACAGCATCGCCAAATTCATGTTCACCTCGGGCACGACGGGCGCGCCCAAGGCGGTGATCCAGACGCAGCGGATGCTGTGCGCCAATCAGGCGATGATCGCCGACTGCTACCGCTTTCTGACCGAGGAACCGCCGGTCTTTGTCGATTGGGCGCCGTGGAATCACGTCGCCTCGGGGTCCAAGGTCTTCAATATGGCGATCCATTTCGGCGGCACCTTTCATGTCGATGCGGGCAAGCCCACGCCCAGGGGCATGGCCGAGACGATCCGCAACCTGCGCGAGGTGGCGCCCAGCTGGTATTTCAACGTGCCGACCGGCTTTGACGCGCTGTGCGACGCGATGGAGGCGGATGCGGCGCTGCGCGACCGGTTCTTCAGCCGGTTGAAGATGGTGATGTATGCGGGCGCGGGCATGTCGCTGCGGACATGGGACCGGCTGCAGGCGCTGTCGGTGGCGGCGACGGGGGCGCGCACGCTGATGGGCAGCGGGCTGGGCGCGACCGAGACCGGGCCTTTCGCGCTGGCCTCGGTCCGCGATGTCGCGGGGCCGGGCAATATCGGCCTGCCCGCGCGGGGCGTCGTGATGAAGCTGGTGCCCCATACCGGCAAGATGGAGCTGCGGCTGAAAGGCCCCAATATCACCCCCGGCTACTGGCGCGCGCCCGATCTGACCGCCGCCGCCTTTGACGAGGAAGGCTTTTACCGCATGGGCGACGCGCTGCGCCCGGTTGACCCGGACGATCCCGCGCAAGGTTTCGTGTTCGACGGGCGCACGGCCGAGAATTTCAAGCTGGACACCGGCACCTGGGTCGCGGTCGGGCCGCTGCGGGCGGCGCTGGTCGATGCTCTGGGCGGGCTGGCGCAGGACGCGGTGCTGACCGGCGAGAACCAGCCCCGGATCGGCGCGCTGCTGGTGCCGGGTCTGCCCGAGATCGCGCGGCTGTTCGGCCCAGGCACGGCGCTGGACGACCCGCGCCTGACCGAGCTGCTGCGCGCGCGGCTGGCCGAATTCGCGGCCCGTGCGACGGGGTCGTCCACGCGGGTCATGTGCGCGATGTGGCTGGCCGATCCGCTGGACCCGGCGGCGGGCGAGGTCACCGACAAGGGCTCGGTCAACCAGCGCGCGGTGCTGATGCACCGCCCCGCACTGGTGGCACAGCTGCATGAGGGCGGGGCGGGGGTGGTGACCCTGCCCTGAGGCCCTGCGCTCAGGGGGTCCGGCCCCGCAGCCGGACCCCGATGGCCTGCGCCAGCAGATCGCCGGTTTGCGCGGCGAACTCATGCGCCTCGGCCCGCACATCGGCCATGGCGGCCAGATCGCGGGCGCGGGCCTGCCACGCCTCTGCCTGCGCCGCGACTGCCGCATCGCCGGGGGCCAGCTGCGCGGTCAGCGCGACCATCTGGCCAATCGCGGCGCCGTCCTGATGTCGCAGGCCGCGCGTGGTCAGGGTCAGCGCGTGGATGCCGTTCGCGCCCTCATAGATCGAGGTGATCCGCGCGTCGCGCCAGACCCGCGCCATGCCGTATTCCTCAAGATAGCCATAGCCGCCAAGGATCTGGATGCCCAGATCGGCGCCGCGGATGCCCGCTTCGGTGCCGGTGATCTTGCACAGAGGCGTCAGCAGCCCGACCAGCGCGGGCCGGTCGCCGCGCGCCATCTCGGCCAGCGCGATATGGCACATGGCCCGCGCGATGCGGGCATCGTGATGCTGCGCGGTCAGCATCCGCTGCACATCGGGGTGATCAGCCAGCACCGCGGGCGTGCCATCGGGGCGCCGCCCCTGCTGGCGGTCCGCCGCATAGGCCCGCGCAATCGCATGGGCGCGGGCCGCGTGGCCGACGCCCTGCAGTGCGACATCCAGCCGGGCGTGGTTCATCATCGTGAACATCGCGCGCAGCCCCTGCCCCTCGGCGCCGATCACTTCGGCATGGGCGCCGTCGAACTCCATCTGGCAGGTGGGCGAGGCATGCAGGCCCAGCTTTTCTTCGATCCGGGTGACGGTGATGGCATTGCGCGCGCCGTCCCGATCAGAGGGGCAGAGAAACAGCGACAGGCCATGCACACCATCCTCGGGCGTGCCGGTGCGGGCCAGCACCAGATGCAGGATGGCCTGCGACATGTCCTGATCGCCGCCCGAGATGAATATCTTCTGCCCCGTGATCCGCCAGCCCGCGCCGTCATGCCGCGCCGCACAGCGGATGCGCGACAGGTCCGAGCCCGCGCCCGCCTCGGTCAGACACATCGTCGACAGCGCCTGACCCGAGATCAGGGGCGGGATGAACCGCGCCTGCTGATCGGCGCTGCCATGGGCCAGCAAGGTCTGGATCGCGCCGGGCACCAGCCCCGCCAGCATCTGCAGCGCGTGATTGGCGCCTGCGAAGACCTCGGTCACAGCGGCGGCGGTCAGGTGGTCCATGCCCTGCCCGCCCTGCGCCTCCGGCGCGGTCAGGCCCTGCCAGCCACCTGCGGCCAGCTGGCGATAGGCCTCGGCATAGCCATCGGGCATGCGCACGCGACCGTGGTCCAGCCGACAGCCCTGCCGGTCACCGGGGCCGGTCAGGGGCGCCAGCACGCCCGCCGCAAAGCCCGCGAAATGCTGCACCACCTCGCGGGTCAGACCGGGGTCAAAGCCCGGCACATCACCCGCGAACATCTCCAGACTGGCCAGAATATCCTCCACCGGCGCGGCAAAGGGGATCAAGCCGTGATCCCCAGCAGGCGCAGGGCGTTGTCTTTCAGGATCAGCGGGCGCACCTCGTCGCGAAACTCGGCCTTGTCGAAGGCGTCCAGCCATTTGTCGGGCGCGATCATCGGCCAGTCGCTGCCGAACAGCATCTTGTGCTTGAGAATCGTGTTTGCGTATTGGATCAGGATCTTGGGGAAATATTTCGGCGACCAGCCAGACAGGTCGATATAGACATTGGGCTTGTGCTGGGCCACGGCCAGCGCCTCTTCCTGCCAGGGGAACGAGGGATGCGCCAGAATGATCGGCATGTCGGGAAAATCGACCGCCAGATCGTCCATGAACATCGGGTTCGAGAATTTCAGCCGCATCCCGTTGCCGCCCCGCATCCCCGAGCCCACCCCGGTCTGGCCGGTATGGAACAGCGCCGGCTTGCCGCTTTCGGCAATCGCCTCATAGAGCGGCCATGCCATGCGGTCGTTGGGATAAAAGCCCTGCATCGTGGGGTGGAACTTGAAGCCCTGCACGCCGTGATTGGCGACCAGATCGCGGGCCTCGCGGGCGCCCAGCTTGCCCTTGGCCGGGTCGATCGAGGCGAAGGGGATCAGGATGTCGTCATGTTTCGCGCAGGCCTCGGCCACCTCGTAATTGTTGTAACGGCGATAGCCGGTCTCGCGTTCGGCATCGACGGGAAAGATCACGGCGGCGATGTTCTTTTCGCGGTAATGCGCGGCGGTCTGGTCGATGGTGGGCGGATGCGCCCAGGGCGCGCCGAAATATTTCGCCATGCTGGATTGCAGGTCGTCATAGCCGTCATCGGCATGGCAGCCGCAGGATTCCTCGGCATGGGTGTGAAAGTCGATGGCGCGGACCTTGGCAAAGTCGATATTCTGCATCTCTCTCTCCTGTTGGCGGCTCAGCGGAAGACCGGCGGGCGCTTTTCCAGAAAGGCGCGCAGACCTTCCTGCGCGTCGGGGGTGGTCTGCGACAGGGCCGCACAGAGGCTTTCGGTGAACAGCCCGTCGGCACGCGACATGTCGTTGATGCGACTGATCGCCTGCACCATGAAGTAATTCGACATCGGCGCGTTGCCCGCAATCTCGGCCGCCAGTGTGCGCGCCAGCGGCAGCCCCTCGCCCTCGGCCACGCTGTAATGCGCCAGCCCCAGCCGCAGCCCGTCATCGGCGCCATATTTGCGCCCGGTCAGCATCATCTCGGTCATGCGGTCGGCGCCGATGATGCGCCCCACCCGGACCGAGGCGCCGCCACCGACAAAGATGCCGCGCCGCCCCTCGGGCAGTTGGAACATGACCGAAGGCTCGGCGATGCGGACATGGGTCGCGGCGGCCAGTTCCAGCCCGCCGCCGATCACCGCCCCGGTCATGGCCGAGACGGTCACCCGCCCGCCGAACTGGACCGTGTCCATCACCCGGTGCCAGTTGCGCGAATGGTGCACGCCCTCTTCGGCGCTGCGGCTGATATGTTCGGCCAGATCGAGCCCGGCGCAGAAATGCCCCCCCGCCCCGGTCAGGATCACCACCCGCACGTCAGCGGGCAGGCCCGCATAGGCGCCCTCAAGCGCGGCGATCAGCCCGTCGCTGATGGCATTGCGCTTGGCGGTGCGGATCAGGGTGATCGTGGCGATCGGGCCGTCGGTTTCGGTGGTCAGATAGGGGTTTGCGGTCATGGAATCCTCGTTCATTTGGGGGCAAGGCGCACGGCGCTGTCGATGCGGATCACCTCGCCGTTCATCAGCGGGTTCTCGATCACGGCCTGCACCATATGGGCAAATTCGTCGGGCTGGCCCATGCGGGCGGGAAAGGGCAGCCCGGCCTCCAGCGCGGTACGGGCATCAGGCGGCAGGCCCGCGCTCATGGCGGTCTCGAAGAGGCCGGGCGCCAGCGTCATCACGCGGATGCCGACGCGGGCCAGTTCCCGCGCGGCGGGCAGGGTCAGCGAGGCGATGCCGCCCTTGGAGGCCGCATAGGCGGCCTGCCCGATCTGCCCGTCCTGCCACGCGACCGAGGCGGTGTTGACCACGATCCCGCGCGCGCCATCCGCGTCCAGCACCGGCAGCGCGGCCATGGCGCGGGCCGCATGGCTCAGCACGACATAGCTGCCGAACAGGTTCACCCGCAGCGTGCGCTCGAACACCTCAAGGCTGAGGCTGCCGTCGCGGGGCAGGATGCGCGCCGCCGTGCCGATGCCCGCGCAGTTGACCACGATGCGCGGCGTGCCCCACTGCGCCAGCACGCGGGCAAAGGCCGCCTCGACCGCGCCCGCATCCGAGACATCCGCCGCCACGCCAAGGCCGCCGATCCCGGCGGCCACCCGGTCGGCGGCCTCCGGGTCGCGGTCCAGCACCACGACGCGCGCGCCTGCGGCGGCCAGCCGTTCGGCGGTGGCGCAGCCCAGCCCGCTGGCCGCCCCCGTCACCAGCGCAATCTGATCCGAAATCTGCATGGGTCTTGCCCCTTTTCCCTACATGAAGCCGCGCAGCGCCAGCAGGCAGGCCACCAGCGCCAGATCGGCCAGAATGAACGGCACGATGCCGGCGAATATCTGCTCCAGCCGCACATAATCGCGCGCGACCGAATGGATGACGAAGACGTTCAGCCCCACCGGCGGCGTAATCATCCCGATCTCCAGCAGCTTGGCGACCAGCAGGCCGAACCACAGCTTGTCCACGCCATGCTGCGCCAGAATCGGCAGGAACAGCGGCAGGGTCAGCAGCAGCGCCCCGATGGGTTCCAGAAACATGCCCAGGATCAGATAGATCACAACGATGGCCAGCAGCAGCGCGAAGGTGCCCAGACCCAGCCCCTCGACGAACAGACCCATCTGCGCGGACAGGCCCGACATCGCCACCAGCCGGGTGAACAGGTTGGCGCCGATGGCGATGATGAACAGCGCGCCCCCCGCCAGCAGCGTGTCCAGCAGGCTTTCCTTGAAGCCCTCCCAACTGAGCGTGCGGCGCGCGATCCCCAGCAGCAGCGCGACAAAGCTGCCGAACGCCCCCGCCTCGGTTGCGGTGAAGATGCCCGAGAACAGCCCGCCAAAGACGGCGCCGATCAGCAGCAGCACCGGCCAGATCTGAAAGGTCTTGGCCCAACGGTCGCCCATCGTATAGGCGGGCGCGCGGGGCAGGCGCGAGGGGTCGCGCCACCAGACGGCCAGCACCGCCATGATGTAGAAGGCCAGCGAGGCCAGCCCCAGAAACAGCCCGCCCAGAAACAGGTCGTTGATCGAGACCTCGGCCTGAATCCCGAACAGGATCAGGATGATCGAGGGCGGGATCAGCGCGCCGATCGTGCCGCCTGCGGCCACGGCGCCGGTGGCGATGCGCAGGTCATATCCCTGCCGCGCCATTTCCGGCACCGCGATCCGCCCGATGGCCGCCGAGCAGGCGACGGACGATCCCGACACCGCCGCAAAGCCCGACGCCCCGGCCAGCGAGGCGATCGCCAGCCCGCCGGGCATCCAGCCCCACCAGACCCGCGCGGCCTCGAACAGCCCGCGCGTCAGGCCGGAATGATAGGCGATATAGCCCATCAGCAGGAACATCGGGATCGAGGACAGCGTCCAGCTGGCCGAGGTGGTATAGGGGATCGTCGACAGCATCGACATCGCCGGGCGCAGCCCCGCCACCGCCCAGATGCCCAGAAAGGACACGCCGATCAGGGCCACCGCGATGGGCACCCGCACCGCAATCAGCACCAGCAGAGCCACCAGCGCCAGAAGGCCGATCGTGACCGGATCCATCACGCATCCCTCCCGGCAGGGACCAGCGGGTCCGGCCCGTTCTCGCCAAAGCGGCCGGTCAGCACCTCGAAGATGCGGATCGCGATCACCACCAGCGCCAGCGCGAAGGACACCGGCAGAATCCAGTAGCTGGGCCAGGTGACGAAACGGATCGTGCCCGCCTCGATATAGGTGCCGCGCTGCATGTGGCGGACGGCCTCGCCGCCCGAGCCCCAGACCAGCGCCGCCAGAACCGCGCCAAAGGCCAGAAAGCCCAGCAACTGCACCGCGCGCAGCGCCGGGCCGGTCAGCGACTGGGTAAACACCGTCGCCTCGATATGGCGGCGCTTCAGTTCGGTCAGGGCCAGCGGCAGCACGCTGACCGCGACCATGTAGTATTTGCTGACCAGATCGGACGTGGCCGGAAAGCCCGCGCCCAGCAGGCTGCGCATTGCCACGTCAATCACGACCTGCGCCATCATCGCAAGCAGGACCAGCCCGCCCGCGACCATGCTGACCCGCGCAATCGCGGTTTCGATCCCCTTCAGCATCCGACCCTCCGATCCGCCCGCAGGCTCATTGCCCGTAGCTTGCCAGATCGACGCCCGACCAGATTTCCCGCTCGCGCAGCGCGCCCAGGTCTTCGACGGACATGCCGGGGGTGATCAGCCCCTCCCATTTCGCGATCAGCGCGACATAGCGGTCGATCTTGGCCTGCGCGTCCTCGACCCCGCGCGCCTCCAGAATGGCGGCGGCATTGGCCAGCCGGTCGGCGTTGAAGGCGTCGCGGGCGGCGATCAGATCGGCATCGGGGGTGAGGAAATCGACCATCTCTTCGGCGCGGATCTGCGCGATCTGTTCGTCAAAGGCAGCCATGCCTGCGGCCACCCCCTCTTGGGCTGCGCGGGCAAGGGCCGCGCGGTCCTCGACGCTCATGCGGTCCCACAGCATGCGGCTGGCGGTGGCGATGGCGGCGGCGTTGAAGGTGCCCTGATCAATCTCGGTGACATGGCCGATCACATCGCCAAGGCGGTTCGCGATGATCTCGTGCGGGGAACTGAACGTGCCCTCGATCACGCCCTGACTGAGGCTTTCGAACAGCTCGGATGAGGGCATCTGCACCGCCACCCCGCCAAGGCTTTCGATGAAGGCCGCGTAAAAGGGCGATCCGCTGCGCAGCTTCAGCCCGCGCATATCCGCGACCGACGCCACGGGCCGCGTGGTCATCAGCTGATAGAGCGGCGTCGCGTCCGAGCCCAGATAAACCTGCCCGTTGCGGCTGAATTCAGCCTGACAGGGCGCGCAGGTGACGATATATTCGGTCACCGCCGAGGACACGACCGGCGCGCTGCTGCCCAGCATCGACAGTTCCGACACCATCGCCGCATCGGGGTATTCGGCGATGAAATAGGGCATCAGCAGGGGCCCGAAATCGCTGACGCCATCGCGCAGCGCGGTCGACATCTCGGTCGGCGCGACCAGCCCCGAGGGCGTGTCCTGCCCGGTCCAGCGCCCGTCCGTCAGCGCCTCCAGCCTCGCGAACATCGTCGGATAGACGTTGCGCGCGACCGCATGGTTGGGGCCAAAGGCCGAGGTGGCGCGGATCGTGTCGGCCAAAGCGGGCGCGGCAAGACCGGCGAATGAACATGCCAGTGCAATCACAGAAATCTGCGTCTTCATGGTATCCTCCCTGACGGTATGGCGGGGCTCCTCTTCCCCGCGCGGTATCGTTCAGCCCGCGCGCTCCAGCCGTTCCAGCACGGCGATCAGATGGCTGCGGGCGTCGTCCTCCAGCCGGCCAAGGATGTGATCCTCGGCCTGACCCAGTTTCGCGGCGGCACGATCGCGCAGATGGCGGCCCCGCAGGGTCGCGGTCAGCGCATAGCGCCTGCGGTCCGAGGGCACCTTCTTGCGCCCGATCAGCCCGCGTTCTTCCAGCTCGTCGATGATGACGACAAGGTTCGAGCGTTCCATCTGCAGCGCATCAGCCAGCTGCGACTGCACGATGCCGGGATTGTCGGTGATGATGGACAGGCAGGAAAAGCTGACGACCCGCAGATCCTCGGTGGCCAGCGCCCGCTGTGCGGCGGGCAAAAGCTGCATATAGGCCCGCTTGAGCCGGTATCCGATCAGATGGCCCAGCACGCTGTCCTTCACACCGGCAGAGGTCTGATCGTCGCCATGGGCCTCGGGTTGATTCGTCATCGGTCCCTCCTGCCCATTTTTGATATGGTGCATAATAGTTATGGTCAATAACTATTATGCACCCGCCCGATGCCTCAACCGGGCAGCACACCGCGCAGATCCTGCGCCAGCGCCTCCAGCTGCGGCAGCACCACCGCGCGCAGCCGCTCCAGCGCGTCGGGCGCCGCCGCCATCCCGCAATTCAGCGCCGCCACCACCCGCCCGCGCCCCGAGCGCAAGGGCACCGCGATGGAACACAGCCCCGTCTCGACCTCCTGATCTATCAGCGCATGGCCCTGCGCGCGGACCTGCGCGATCTGCGCCAGCACCGCCCCGGGGTCGGTGATCGTGCGCGGCGTGCGCGCCACGGGCGGGTGGCGCGCCAGCAGATCACGGCAGTCATCCTCGGGCAGCGCCGCCAGCAGCACGCGACCCATCGAGGTGCAATGCGCGGGCAGCCGCGATCCCGGCATCAGCGCAATGGCCATCAGCTTGCGTTGCGCGGCGCGGGCGACATAGACGATCTCGGCCCCGTCCAGCACCGAAACGGACGTGCTTTCCCCGATCCGGTCCGACAGCCGGTCCAGATGCGGCTGCACGATCTGCGGCAGCGGCATCGTCGCCAGACAGCCGGTGCCCAGCCGCAGCACGCGCGGCGTCAGGGTGAAATACTTGCCGTCGTAATCGGCATAGCCGTGATGGGCCAGCGTCAGCAGGCAGCGCCGCGCCGTGGCCCGGTCCAGCCCCGCCCCCGCCGCCGCCTCGGCCACGCTGAGGCGCGGATGCTCGGCGCTGAACACCTCGATCACCGCCAGACCCTTGGCCAGACCGCCGATGATGTCGCGGGACTGTGTCATGCGCCCTCTCTCCCGAATGTGCGATATGCGAACAAAGTTACCATAGCGCACGAAATGAATCGACGCCAGCCCGCGCCCGCGCCTAGAAAGCAACGAACCTGCAAGGAGGGGAGTCTGATGGACAAGACCTGTGCGTCGCTGGCGGATGCCGTGGCCGGGATTCAGGATGGCATGGTGGTGATGATCGGCGGTTTCGGCGGCTCGGGCGCCCCGATCGAGCTGATCCACGCGCTGATCGACCGCCATGTCGCCACCGGCCACCCGACCGGGCTGACCGTGATCAACAACAATGCGGGCAACGGCCATGTGGGTCTGGCAGCCCTGATCGAACGCGGCATGGTGGCGAAACTGATCTGCTCCTTCCCCCGCTCGGCCGATCCGGTGGCCTTCACCGAGGCCTACAAGGCGGGCCGGATCGAGCTGGAGGTCGTGCCGCAGGGCACATTGGCCGAACGCATCCGCGCAGGCGGGGCGGGCATCCCGGCGTTTTACACCCCCACCAGCCTTGGCACGACACTGGCCGAGGGCAAGCCGGTCGCCACATTCGAGGGGCGCGATTACGTGCAGGAACGCTGGCTGCGCGCCGATGTGGCGCTGGTCAAGGCGGACCGGGGCGACACGCTCGGCAACCTGACCTATCGCATGGCCGCGCGCAATTTCGGCCCGCTGATGTGCGCGGCGGCCCGCCATACCGTCGTGCAGGTGCGGTCTCTGGAAGCACCCGGCGGCATCGACCCCGAGACGGTCGTGACCCCCGGCATCTTCGTGCAGGCGCTGATCGAGGTGCCCGCCCCCGCGCAGGAAGAAGACCTGAACCGCGCCGGTGCGCGCTATCCAGAGGTGCAAGCATGACCCGTCTTTCCCCCGCCCAGATGGCATGGCGCGCCGCCCAGGACATCACCGACGGCGCCTATGTGAACCTTGGCATCGGCCTGCCCGAGATGGTCGCCCGCTTTCAGCCCGAGGGCCGTCAGGCGATCTTTCACACCGAAAACGGCATTCTGGGTTTCGGCGCCGCCCCCGCGCCGGGGCTCGAGGACTGGGATCTGATCAATGCCGGGAAAAAGGCCGTGACGGTCCAGCCCGGCACGGCGTTCTTTCACCATGCCGACAGCTTTGCCATGGTGCGCGGCGGCCATCTGGATGTGGCGATTCTGGGCGCCTATGAGGTGGCGCAGAATGGCGATCTGGCGAACTGGTCGACCGGGCGCGGTGGCATTCCGGCGGTCGGCGGCGCGATGGATCTGGTCCATGGCGCGCGGCAGGTCGCCGTCATCACCGATCACACCACCCGCGACGGCGCGCCCAAGCTGGTCGAGGCCTGCACCCTGCCGCTGACCGGGCTGGCCTGCGTCACCCGCGTCTATACCAGCCTTGCGGTGATCGACATTCAGGACGGGCGCTTTGTCCTGCGCGAAAAGCTGGCCGGGCTGTCCTTTGACGACCTGCAGGCTGTCACCGGCGCCAGATTGCATCTGGACGGCCCCGTCACCGACATCACCGCCCCCGAGGATCTTGCATGACCGACGTGTTCATCTGCGACTATATCCGCACCCCCATCGGCCGTTTCGGCGGCGCGCTGGCCATGGTCCGCCCCGACGATCTGGGCGCCATCCCCCTGCGCGCGCTGATGGACCGC
>NZ_JBKBVD010000020.1:0-62937 GCF_046289755.1 Paracoccus sp. (in: a-proteobacteria)
CGCGGTCAGGGCACCGGCTATTCCGGCATCGAGAACCCGCTGTTCTTCAAGGACAACACCCGCATGTTCTATGGCGATGCGAAAGACAGCATCAATAAGCTGTTGCCGATGATCGAGTGAGCCTTTTCCGGTGAACAGTCTATAACCATGACAGGG
This sequence comes from Paracoccus sp. (in: a-proteobacteria), assembly GCF_046289755.1. Taxonomy (GTDB): domain Bacteria; phylum Pseudomonadota; class Alphaproteobacteria; order Rhodobacterales; family Rhodobacteraceae; genus Paracoccus. The sequence goes on from NZ_JBKBVD010000020.1 coordinate 157, forward strand.
GCCCGTGCGGCCCCTGTCGCATATGAGCCACCGCAGGAGAGCCGCGTGACCCCCGAGACCGAACATCCCATGCGCTATGCGCTGGTGAATGAGCTGCACGCCCGGCCCTCGCCCCGGCTGCGGGCGCCCTCGACGGCGGTGTTTCTGGCCTTCAAGGAACCACGCGACGCCGCCAACCGCGACCGGGCGCGCGATCAGGCGCATCTGGCCGAACTGGTCACCCGCCATGGCGGACAGCGCCCCGACCCGGAGGAAAGCCATTATCAGGGCAAGCTGGGGCGGCACGATCTGAAATGGGAAAGTCACACCGAATTCGTGACCTATATGGCGATGACGCCGGGCCTGCCGCCACGGCCCTTTGACCCCTCCGCCGCCGCGATCTTTCCCGATCCGTGGCAGGACCATGCGCCGGGCCGCCGGGTCGCCGCCGTCATGGTGCAGATCGACCTGATGCCCGAAGACCCGGCCGAGGTGCTGACCCGCATCTCGGGCTGGTTTGCGCGCGACAGTCTGGCGGCGGTCTGGGTGCTGGACAAAACCGCCGTGATCGCCAGCGATTTCCGCATCGACCCGGATGGCTGGATGCGCTTTGCCGCCTTCGTGCGCCCCGACGTGTCCGAGGGCCGGATCGGGCGGCTGGTGCACCGGCTGGTCGAACTGGAGACCTATCGCGCCGTCTCGATGCTGGGGCTGAGCCGGGCGCGGGATCTGAGCTCGCGGCTGAATGCGCTGGAGCTGCGGCTGTCGGCGCTGGTCGACAGCATGGCCGACGGTGCGCGCCCCGCCGAGGAGGTGCTGCACGACCTGCTGCCCATCGCCACCGAGCTGGAGGCGCAGGCCACCCAGCACAGTTTCCGCTTTGGCGCCACGCGTGCCTATCAGGCCATCGTCGCCGACCGGATCGAGGTTCTGCGCGAGTCCCGCTTTCTGCAATGCCAGATGCTGACCGAATTCATGCGCCGCCGCTATCTGCCCGCCATGCGCACCACCCAATCGGCCGAGGCCCGTCTGAAGGCGGTGATGGAGCGGGCGACCCGGACCGGCGAGTTGCTGCGCACGCGGGTCGAGGTCGAACGCAGCGCCCAGAACCAGAAGATCATGGAGCGGATGGACCGCCGCGCCGATCTGCAGCTGCGGTTGCAGCACACGGTCGAGGGGCTGTCGGTCGTGGCGATCAGCTATTACGCTGTGGGGCTGCTGGGCTATGCGATGGCGCCGCTGGCGGCGGGTGTGGGGCTGGACAAGACGGTGCTGATTGCCGCGCTGACGCCGCTGACCGTGCTGGTGGCCTGGTGGGGGATGCGGCGGGTGCGGCAAAACCTGCATCAGGGCGGCCACAGCACATTGTGACTTGTGGCGGGGCAGGGCTGCGGCAATAAACAGGCGACCCTCACCCGGAGCCATGATCATGCGCCTTTACCTTGCCCTTCTGACCCTGACCGCCTTGTCCGCCTGCGGTGTGCCGTTCGTCCCCTTCATCTGATCGAGGATATTATGGTCAAGACCCTGAAAATATTTGGTCTTTCCCATTGCTCAACCTGCCAGAAGGCGCAGGCCGCGCTGGAAGAGCAGGGCTGGCAGGTCAGCTTTCGCGACGTCCAGAAAGAGCCGCTGACCGAGGCAGAGCGTCAGGCGCTTGTCACGGATTTCGGTGAGAAGATCATCAACCGGGCCAGCCTGACCTGGCGCGGCATGTCCGAGGACGAGCGCGCCGCCGATCCGGCCCTGATGATGGGCGCCAAGCCATCAGTGATGAAGCGCCCGGCGATTGTCGAGGGGGATCAAAGGCTTCTGGGCTGGACCGCGAATGTCAAGCGGGCGCTTGGCGTGCCGGTCTGACCCTGATGGGGCAGGGGGCGATGGGGCAGGGGTCGCCTGCCCCTCTCAGCCTTTGCGGCTGGCCAGCGATGCGATCAGCGGCTGCACCGATGTCAGATCATAGCCCGCCTTGGCCGCCGTTTCGAGAATTTCACCCTCGGGCAGTTTTCCAGCCTGATTGAGCGCCCAGAGCACGGTCGAGCGGTTGCCGCTGCGGCAATAGGCGATGACCGGGGCCTGATCGGCGGTGGCGGCGCCGAAATCCGAGATCAGCTGCGGTGTCACCTCGCCGGGCGTGAACGGCAGGTAATGATAGCGCATCCCGGCTTCGGCTGCCGCCTTCGACATGGCGTCATGGTCGATCTGGGCGTCGACCTCGTGGTCGGGGCGGTTGTTGACCAGCACCTTGAACCCTGCGGCGGCCAGCGCGGGCACATCCTCGGGCTGGATCTGGGCCGAGACGGCAAGGGTCGGGCTGAGTTGACGCAGATCCATGGGCGGTCCTTTCGCGGAGCTTCACCGCGATTCAGCCGGTTCGGGGCGGGATGTCAAGCCGCTGGCAGCACCTCGGCCGCGTCTGCCACCAGTCGGGGCAGATGGTCGAAATGGCTGAACCGCGCATGGCTGGTCATCTCGTCCAGCGGCACATGGCGGTAGCCCTCGGTGTACAGCAGAAACGGCACCGGGACGGCCTTGGCGCAGTTCGCGTCGAATTCGCTGTCACCGACATAGAGACCGCGCGGCTGCGCGCCATCCGCCCCAAGCGCCGACAAGGCCGCCCGCAGCGGCGCGGGATGCGGCTTTTTCTCGGGGAGCGAGTCGCCCGCGATCACCACGCCAAAGCTGCGGGTCAGGCCGAAATGTTCAAGAATATGCTGCGTCGGCCCCAGCGGCTTGTTGGTGCACAGGCCAATGGGGTGGCCCAGCTGCGCCAGCGCCGCCAGCGCCCCGGCGGCGCCGGGGTAAAGCCGCGTCAGCGCGGTCGCGTCGTGATAGCGCGACATGAAGGCGGCGATCAGATCGCGGCGATGGACCGGGTCGATGTCGCAGGCCGCAATCACGCGGGTCCACAGCAGATCGACGCCGCCGCCGATAAAGCTGCGCACCCGCGCCAGTGTCAGCGGCGGCACCTGATTGTCGCGCAGCACCGCGTTCACGCAGGCATGAATGTCGGGCGCGCTGTCGATCAGCGTTCCATCAAGGTCGAACACGACCGGGCAAGGGGCACTGCGCATATCAGGCGTCTTTCCATTTGATTGAACATCCCATCGACGGGATCTGATTTTCGGGGCCTTTGCCCGTCGCGGCAATCTGCATCATCGCCTCGAACAGGTCGCGGCGGGCATCGGTCGGACCGGCCGTGCGGCCAGAGGCATCCAGCCGCCCGCGATACTGCAGTCCGCCGTCGCTGTTATAGCCAAAGAAATCCGGCGTGCATTCGGCGCCATAGGCACGGGCAACCTGCTGGGTGGCATCATGCAGGTAGGGAAAGGGAAAGCCGCGCTCTTGCGCCAGCTGGCGCATCTGTTCGGGGCTGTCCTGCGGATAGCTGTCAGCATCGTTCGAAGAGATGGCCACGACGCCGATGCCTGCCGCCTGCAACGCGGCGGCGTCGCGCAGGATCCGGTCAAGGATCGCCTGCACATAGGGGCAATGGTTGCAGATGAACATGACCAGCGTGCCGCGCTGACCTTTGACGTCATCCAGCCGGTACGTCTGGCCATCGGTGCCGGGCAACGAGAAATCCTGCCAGGGGGCGTCGAAATCGCATACGGGTGGTGATACGGCCATCGTCGTCTCCGTGTTGTCTGGCAGCAGTCTGGGGCAAGTGTGAGGATCGCAACAACCCATGAAATGGTCGCAACGCCGATCTGATATTGTAGTTACATAATACAGATTATGGGTAAATGAGTTGCGCCTTCCTGTGTGGTCTCAGCCGCGCGCGCAGACCGACATGGCGGCAGACATGCCGGATCGTCCAGCAGCCGACAAAGGATGTGCTGCTGCGGCCCGTCTTAAATTAAAACTGTTATATATCAAACAGATAGCTGTTATCCGGCCACCTGTGCCGCCATCTCTTCCGAGCCCAGCATGTCAGCCAGACTAAGCGACTCGATCAGGATCAGATAGGACCAGAACAGTTCCGCAAAGACCCGGCGCAAGCGGCAGGTGGCCTCATCCGTGCAGTCCTCGCAGCGCTGATAGGCGCGCCGCGACAGGCAGGGCAAAGGCGCGATCGGCCCGTCGATCAGGCGCAGAAGCTCTGATATGGAGATCTCTTCGGGCCTTTTGATCAGCAAATAGCCGCCCGAGCGGCCCCGGATCGAGGCCACGATCCCGGCATTGCGGATCTCCAGCAGGATCTGCTCGAGAAACCGTTTGGGCGTCCCCGAGCGGGTGGCGATGGCCTCGATGGTCAGCGCCTCGGGATGATTGCGCCGCGCCTCGTCACCCAGAATAAGCAGGGCTTTCAGCGCGTATTTCATCTTTTGCGTGATCATCAGAGAGGCCTTTGGCGCGGCGTGTAATACGGATCATAGGCAATTTCGCGCGGACAGGCCAGAAAAGACGACTTGTCGGCGGGGGTTTTCTGCGACAGGCCCCCGCCGCGTCGTGCTCAGTTCCCTGACAGACCCGGCGGCGGACCACCCAATCCGAGGCCCATCCCGCCCGGTGCCGGCTCGGTCGCGCCTGAATCACCCGCCGGATCACCCGCCGGATCACCCGCCGGCGCCGGGCTGGCCGGCTGCTGCTGGCCAAAGGGCGAGCCGCCCAGACCGCCAAGTGTGCCAAATCCGCTGCCGCCGCCCGGCTGCGCGCCGTTCAGGCCCCCGCCAAGCCCGCCGCCAAGCCCGCCGCCAAGCCCGCCTCCCATGGGGATCTCGATGCGGATATTCGAGCTGTCGATCACCGGGCCGCGATAGTGCATGACCATCTGCGGGAAGGCGATCACAGCCACGATCATCAGCACCTGCAGCCCCACAAACGGCACCGCACCGCGATAGATGTCGATCGTGCTGACCGCGGGCATCTGCAAGCCGGTCACCTTGTCCTTGTAGGGTTTTCGCGGCGCCACGGATCGCAGATAGAACAGCGCAAACCCCACCGGAGGCGTCAGGAACGAGGTCTGCATCGTCACCGCCAGAATGACCCCGAACCACACAAGGTCGATGCCCAGCACATTCGCCGCCGGGATCAGCAGCGGCACGATGACAAAGGCCAGCTCGAAGAAATCCAGAAAGAACGCCAGGAAAAAGATGATGGCGCAGACGGCGACGAGGAACCCGATCTCGCCCCCCGGCAGCGCGGTCATCAGGTCGCGCACCCAGATATGGCCGTTGATCGAATAATAGGTCAGCGAAAAGACCGTGGCGCCGATCAGGATGAACATGACAAAGGCCGACAGCTTGACCGTCGCCAGCAGCGCCTGATTGACGACGCCAAACGACAGCCGCCCCTTCATCCCGGCCAGCACCAACGCGCCGACCGCGCCCATGGCGCCGCCCTCGGTCGGCGTCGCGATGCCCAGAAAGATCGTGCCCAGCACCAGAAAGACCAGCGCCAGCGGCGGGATCATCACGATGATCACCTGCCGCGTCATCGGCGACATCAGATGCAGCCCCGTGACCCGGTCCAGCAGCGCCAGCAGCAGCATGACCACCACGGTCAGCGCGGCGGCCCAGATGGCGCTGTCATCGCCCAGCTGACCCTCCAGCCATTGCGCGGCCAGCCAGTAGAACCCCAGCGCAAAGGCCAGCGACAGGGCCAGCGACCAGCCGCCCGAGCCCAGGCTGCGGGCCTCGGCGGGCAGCGCGGGCATCGAGGCCGGGCGCAGGAACGACATGACCAGCACGTACAGCATGTAGATCCCGGTCAGCACCAGCGCGGGCACCATCGCCGCCTTGTACATATCGCCCACCGAGCGGCCCAGCTGGTCGGCCAGCACGATCAGCACCAGCGAGGGCGGGATGATCTGCGCCAGCGTCCCCGAGGCGGTGATCACCCCCGAGGCCATACGCCGGTCATAGCCATAGCGCATCATGATCGGCAATGAGATCAGCCCCATCGAGATGACCGAGGCCGCCACGACCCCGGTGGTCGCCGCCAGCAGCGCACCGACCAGAATGACCGCATAGGCCAGCCCGCCGCGCACCGGGCCGAACAGCTGGCCGATCGTGTCCAGCAGATCCTCGGCCATGCGCGAGCGTTCCAGCACGATCCCCATGAAGGTAAAGAACGGGATCGCCAGCAGCGTGTCGTTGCGCATCACCCCGAACACGCGGTCGCCAAGCGCGCCCAGCAGGTTCCAGCCCAGATTGACCTGATCGGACAGCGGCGTCAGGAACACGCCGAAGAAGAAGAACAGCAGCCCGTTGGCGGCCAGCGCGAAGGCGATGGGATAGCCGATCAGCAGAAAGGCGACCATCGACACGAACATGATGGGCGCCAGGTTATGGGCGATAAGGTCGATCACGGGCGGCTCTCCGGGGTGGTGTCGATGCGGTCGTCGCGCATGCCTGCGGTCATCAGCTCGGCCTCGCGCAGCGCCGTGTCATGGCCGACATGCAGGTCGGGGATCAGCCCGCGCATCACCGCGATTTTCTTGATAATCTCGGATATGCCCTGCACGAACAGCATGATGAACCCGGCCAGCAGCACCGCCTTGGCGGGCCAGATGATCAGCCCGCCTGCGTTCATCGACACCTCTCCGGCACGCCATGACCGCATCAGCGAGGGCTGCATCAGCCAGATCATGATGGCCGAGAACGGCATCAGGAACAGCAGGGTGCCCAGCAGGTCGATCCAGTGCTGCACCCGGCGCGACCAGCGGCCATAGATGATGTCGATGCGGATATGTTCGTTGTCCAGCAGCGTCCAGGCGGCGGCCAGCATGAAGGCGCCGCCGAACAGATACCATTGCAGCTCCAGCCAGGCGTTCGAGGACATGGAAAACACCTTGCGCACCACGGCATTGACCGCGCTGACAAGGATCGCCATCAGGATCAGCCAGGCCACCGATTTGCCGATCACGGTTGTGACGCGGTCGATGCCGCGTGACAGGGCCAATAGCCCGTTCATGCTGTAGTCCTCCCCCTTGGCGCGGACCCGGCGGGTCGGGCCGGTTGTGCCCCGGCTTGTGCGCGTTCAACCGGGGTATGACGGATGCCGGGACCGGTCAAGATATTCGGTGCGGGGCGCGCGGCGCAATCGGGCTCAGACCAGTGCGGCAAAGGCCACAAGCACCGCCGTCTCGGCCCACAGCGTGCCCGCGCCCAGCACATCGCCCGTCTGTCCGCCCAGCAGATGCCGGGCACGGGCCGCAACCGCCAGCCCCGCCGCACCCGCAGCCAGCCCCGCCGCCAGCACCGCAGCACCCGGAGCGGCAACGGCCAGCAGCGCCAGGGCCAGCCCGCCCGCCACCAGAACCGATCCGCCCGAGGGGCGCCCGGCCCCCTGCCCCAGCCCGTCGGCGCGCGCGGGCGGCAGGCCCGCCATCAGCGCCACGGTCACCGCGCGCCCGGCAGCCATCGCCGCGATCAGGTGCCACGGACCCAGCCCGGCCAGAGCCGTCAGCCGCAGCGCATAGCACGCGATCAGCGCCACGGCGCCATAGCTGCCGATGGTCGAATCGCGCATGATGCGCAGCCGGTCCTCGCGCGTCCGGCCGCCGCCCGCATCGGCGAAATCGGCCAACGCATCCTCGTGCAGCGCGCCGGTCAGCCAGACAGCCCCCGCCAGCGCCAGCGCGGCGGGCAGCAGCCCCGGCCCCAGCAGCCACAAGGGCAGCGCCGCCAGCGCACCCGCCAGCGCGCCGATCAGCGGAAAAGACCATGCCGCATCCGACAGCGGCATCACGCGGGCGGGCAACAGGCGGCCAAGCGGCAGGCGGGTCAGAAACACCGCCGCCAGCAGCGCCTGATGCCACCTAGCCCGCAATCCCGGCCTCGGCAAAGGTGGCCATGCCGTTGTGGCATTCCAGCGCCGCGCGCAGCACCAACAGCGCCACGGCAGCACCCGAACCCTCGCCCAGCCGCATGTCCAGCGACAGCACGGGCGTCATTCCCAGGGCTGCGATCAGGCGGCGATGGCCCGGCTCGGCGCTTTCATGGCCGATCAGGCAATGGGCCAGCGCATCGGGATCGTCGCGGGTCAGCACGGCGGCGGCGGCGGTGCAGATGAACCCGTCCAGCAGCACCGGCAGCCCCAGTTCGCGCGCGCGCCGCACCGCGCCGCAGATCGCCGCCTGCTCGCGCCCGCCAAACGCCGCCAGCGTGGCGCGCGTATCGGTGGGCGCGTGACGCGCCAGCCCCTCGGCCACGACCGCGATCTTGCGCGTCAGAACCTCGCCCGCAGCCCCCGTGCCGGGGCCGGTCCAGTCCTCGGCCTGCCCGCCAAAGACCGACCCCGCCAGCGCCGCCGAGACGGCGGAATTGCCGATCCCCATCTCGCCCAGCAGCAGTAGATCGGCGCCGGGATCGACCGCATCGGCCCCGGCCTGCATTGCGGCTGAGACCTCGGCATCGCTCATGGCGGGGCCTTGGGTGAAATCGCCGGTGGGCCGGTCCAGATCCAGCGGCACGACGGTCAGATCCGCCCCCGCCGCGCGGCACAGCTGGTTGATGGCCGCACCACCGGCGCGGAAATTGGCGACCATCGCCGCCGTGACCTCGGCGGGAAAGGGCGTGATCCCGCGCGCCACGATGCCGTGATTGCCCGCAAAGACCAGCGCCTGCGCGGCGGTGATCCGGGGGCGCGCCTGCCCCTGCCAGCCGGCCATGAACACGGCCAGATCCTCCAGCCGGCCAAGCGAGCCGGGCGGCTTGGTCAATTCGGCCTGCCGCGCGCGGGCGGCATTGGCGGCGGTCTCGTCATAGTGGCGCATCGGGATCGTCCCTTGTCGGTTTCAGGCGCAGGGGCTGGCCCGCGACGGCCAGCCAGACCTCATCGGCCATCCCCGCGATCAGTTGGTTCATCCGCCCGTGATCGTCGCGAAACCGACGGGACAGCTCATTTGCCGGAACGATGCCCTGTCCCAGCTCGTTCGTGACCAGCACCACAGGGCCGGATTGCTGGCGCAGCGCCGCGACAAGCGCGCCGACATCCGCCTGACCCATGCAGTTTGACAGCCACAGCGTCAGGCAATCGACCAGCCGCGCGCCCTGCCCGTCGGTCCGGTGCAGCGCCCCGGCCAGCGCGACCGGCTCTTCGACCGTGATCCAGCCTTCGCCGCGACGCCGTTGATGCCGCGCGATTCGTTCAGCCATCTCGCCATCGCGCGGCTCGGCTGTCGCGATATAGAGGCGCGGCAGACCGTGGCGCGCGACCAGCCGTTCGGCCAGATCGGATTTGCCCGAGCGCGCGCCGCCCGTCACCAGCGTGATATGTCCCCGGTCGCTCATGGCGCGCATCTGTTCCACATGACGCGCCGTCTGTGAAGCGGGAATGCGCCTTGCCGATGCCCGCGCTTTGCCTAAGGTGCACCGGATTGCACATGACCCGGAGACCACGCGGTGATCAGCTTGTCGCCACCACCGCCCGACAGACCGTCCGCGCCGCGCCGGATCAGCGACCGGGGCGCAGGCGCGCGCGCCCGCCACAGCGAGGTTGCAGCCCATGCCCACTGACACGCCAAAGGGTCCGTCCTTTTCGGCCCGGTGGGCGGCGCTGAAGAACATCCCGCCGTTTCTGGTGCTGGTCTGGCGGGCCAGCCCGGCGCTGACCGCCGCCATGATCGTGCTGCGCCTGTTACGGGCGCTGATGCCGGTGGCGATGCTGTGGGTGGGCAAGCTGATCATTGATCAGGTCGTGGCGCTGTCGGGCATGGGCGGGGCGGCCTCGGGCGGGCCGGACAGCCTGTCCGGCTGGTGGGACAGCGGGCTGGCCGACAGGCTGATCTGGCTGGTCGCGCTGGAACTGGCGCTGGCCGTGGCGCAGGATGTGCTGGGGCGGCTGGTCAGCTATGCCGACGCGCTGCTGCAGGAAAAGCTGGTCATCGACATCTCGATCCGGCTGATGGACCACGCGGCGGGGCTGGACCTTGCCAGTTTCGAGGATGCCGGATTTCAGGACCGTCTGGACCGCGCGCGGCGCCAGACGATGGGACGCATTCCGCTGCTGAACCAGCTGATGCAGCAGATGCAGGACAGCGTGACGGTGGCCAGCTTTGCCATCGGCCTGATCCTGTATAATCCGTGGCTGGTGGTGCTGCTGGCGCTGGCGCTGATCCCGTCCTTGCTGGGCGAGATGCACTTCAACGCCCGCACCTATGCGCTGAACCACGCCCGCGCGGCCGACCGGCGCGAACGCGACTATCTGCGCATGATCGCCGCCACCGCCGAGACCGCGAAAGAGGTCAAGATATTCGGCCTGTCGCCCTGGCTGCGCGACCGTTATCTGGTGCTGGCCGAGCGGTTCTATCGCGAGAACCGCAAGATCCAGAGGCGGCAACTGTCGGTCATGGCGGTGCTGACGGCGCTTGGCACGCTGGCCTATTACGCGGCGTTCCTGTGGATCATCGCGCGCACGCTGACGGGGCAGCTGACGCTTGGCGATCTGACCTTTCTGTCGGGCAGCTTCCTGCGCCTGCGCGGGCTGCTGGAGGGGCTGCTGGCGGGCTTTTCCAGCATGGCGGGGCAGGCGATGTATCTGGACGACCTGTTCGGGTTCTTCACCGCCCTGCCCGCCATTGCCTCGCCCGCCGATCCGCTGCCGGTGCCCAACCCGATCCGGCAGGGATTCCGGTTCGAGAATGTGGGCTTCCGCTATCCGGGCCGCGAGGCTTGGGCGGTCCGCCACATGACGCTGGATCTGCACGCGGGCGAAACCGTGGCGCTGGTGGGCGAGAATGGCGCGGGCAAGACCACCATCGTCAAGCTGCTGGCGCGGCTCTATGACCCTGATGAGGGGCGCATCACGCTGGATGGGCGCGACCTGCGTGATTATGATCTGGACGGCCTGCGCGGCGCCATCGGCGTGATCTTTCAGGATTTCGTCCGCTATGCGGTGACGGCCGCCGAAAACATCGCCATCGGCCGCATCGAGGAACGCGAGGACCGGCCGCGCATCGTGGCCTCGGCCGAGCGCGCGCTGGCGGATCAGGTGATTGCGAAGCTGCCGCAGGGCTATGACCAGATGGTCGGTCGCCGCTTTGCGCGCGGGTTGGACCTGTCGGGCGGCGAGTGGCAGAAGCTGGCCATCGCGCGCGCCTATATGCGCGACGCGCAGTTGCTGGTGCTGGACGAGCCGACCGCCGCGCTGGATGCCCGCGCCGAGTTCGAGGTGTTCCAGCGCTTTCGCGACCTGACCGAGGGGCGCACGGCGCTGCTGATCTCGCACCGCTTTTCGTCCGTGCGGATGGCCGACCGCATTATCGTGCTGGAACAGGGCGCCGTGCAGGATCAGGGCAGCCACGCGGAATTGTTATCGCGCCCGGGACGTTACAAGGAACTGTTCGAATTGCAGGCGCAGGGTTATCGCTAGAACATGCCGCCCAGCAGGATCACCACCAGAAGGGCCGCAGCCGGAATCGCCACCGCGACCACGAAAATATCGCCATAGCTTTTGCGGTGGCTCATCCCGCTGATCGCCAGCAGGGTGATGACCGCGCCGTTATGGGGCAGCGCGTCGAACCCGCCCGAGGCCAGCGCGGTGACGCGGTGCATCAGCTCCATGCTGATCCCCTGCGCCTGCCCCATTTCCGCGAATTGCGCGCCAAGCGTCTGCAGCGCGATCGACATCCCCCCCGAGGCGCTGCCGGTGATGCCCGCCAGCACCATCACCGCCACCGCCAGCGAGGCGACGGGATCGGCGGGAAACAGCCCCAGCACCGCGTCGCGCAGAGCCAGAAAGCCCGGCAGCGAGGCGATCACCGCGCCATAGCCCACCACCGAGGCGGTGTTGAGGATCGGCTGCAACGAGCCGATCGTGCCTTCGTTGACGCTGCCGCGCAGGCTGGCAAAGCGGCGCCGGTTCAGCGCGATGGCAAGACAGATCGACACGACCAGCGCGACGATGATCGCCCACAGCCCCGCCACCGCCGACAGATCGGTCCCGCCATATTCCGGCAGGGCAAGATAGGCGGTCTGCATGCGCGGAAAGACGACCCAGCTCAGCAGCGCATTCAGCGCGATCACCGCGACCACGGGCATGACCGCCTGCGCAAAGGGCGGCAGGTCGGCCTCCTCGGGCAGGCTGGCATCGGCGGGGGTGGCGGGGTGGGTGCCGTATCCCTCGCCGCGCGCGGTGGCAGCAGCCGCACGGCGGTTCAGCCACAGCGTGCCGCCCGCCAGCATGATCGCCCCCGCCAGCAGCCCCAGAACCGGCGCGGCAAAGACATTGGTGCCGAAAAACGGCATCGGGATGGCGTTCTGGATCGCGGGCGTGCCGGGAAAGGCGCTCATGGTGAAGGTGAAGGCGCCAAGCGCGATGGTCGCGGGCAGCAGCCGCTTGGGGATGCCCGCGCGGCGGAACAGCGCGCTGGCGATGGGATAGACGGCAAAGGCCACCACGAACAGCGACACGCCGCCATAGGTCAGCACCCCGCAGGACAGCACCACCGCCAGAATCGCCCGGCTGGCGCCAAGCCGCGCCACGATCCATTCGGCAATGCTGCGCGCAGCCCCGCTGTCGGCCATGATCTTGCCAAAGATCGCGCCCAGCAGGAACAGCGGAAAATACAGGATGACGTAATCGCCAAGCGCCGTCATGAAGACCTGCGTATAGCTTGCCAGCAGCGGCACCCCGCCCGACATCGCCACCGCCAGCAGCGCCAGAACCGGCGACAGGACCAGAACATTGATCTCGCGATAGGCCAGATACATCAGCAAGATCAGCGACAGAAAGATGCCCAGCAGACCCATATCGCGCGCGCCCCGCATGCCCGTTTCGGATGGGCCGCAGGGTCTCATCCCCGGCAACCGGGCGCAAGATGCTGCAATGCAGAAAAGGGCGTGGTCAAAGCGGTGGTAGGGGTAGAGGGACTCGAACCCCCACGCCTTGCGGCGGGGCATTTTGAATGCCCTGCGTCTACCATTCCGCCATACCCCCAGGACCAGTGCCCGGCGCTTTGACCGAAGGCCCCGAGGGGCCGTGAAATCTGACGTAAATCGGCCCGCGCGGATTTGCAAGCCCGCGCGCGCGGGTCTGTCAGGCGCGGCCCAGCTTTTCCAGCCGCGCCTGCCGCAGTTGCGCGAAATCATCGCCCGCATGATAGGACGACCGCGTCAACGGCGTGGCCGAGACCATCAGGAACCCCTTGCCATAGGCCGATTTCTCATAGCCCGAGAATTCCTCGGGGGTGACAAAGCGGTCCACACGGTGATGCTTGGGCGTCGGCTGCAGATACTGGCCGATGGTGATAAAGTCGATATCGGCGGCGCGCATGTCGTCCATCACCTGCAAGACGCCCTGCCGGTCCTCGCCCAGACCCACCATGATCCCCGATTTGGTGAACATGGTCGGATCAAGCTCCTTGACCTTTTGCAGAATGCGCAGCGAATGGAAATAACGCGCACCGGGCCGCACGGTCGGATAGAGGCCGGGCACGGTTTCCAGATTGTGGTTGAACACATCGGGCCGCGCCTCGACTACCTTCTCCAGCGCGCCGGGGGCCGATTTCAGGAAATCCGGCACCAGCACCTCGATCGTCGAGGCGGGCGAGCGGTGGCGGATCGCGCGGATGGTCTGGGCGAAATGCTCGGCGCCACCATCGTCCAGATCGTCGCGGTCGACGCTGGTGATGACGACATGGTTCAGGCCCAGCTTCTGCACCGCATGGGCGACGCGGCCGGGTTCAAACGCGTCCAGCGCGTTGGGCTTGCCGGTGGCCACATTGCAGAAGGTGCAGCCGCGGGTGCAGATCTCGCCCATGATCATCATGGTGGCGTGGCCTTGGCTCCAGCATTCGCCGACATTGGGGCAGCCTGCTTCCTCGCAGACGGTCGACAGGCGATGTTCGCGCAGCAGATCGCGCGTGGCCTTGTAGCCTTCGGATGTGGGCGCCTTGACGCGGATCCATGCGGGTTTTTTCGGCTGCGCCTGATCGGGGCGATGCGCCTTTTCCGGGTGGCGCTGATCCGGGATCGTGAGGTCGCGCAAACTGGTCATCCTTCTGGTCGCGGGCGTTCCGTCGCGTATCCGCCATATCTAAGGCGTTCCGCACCCTTTGGCAACGCGCGCGTCCCCCGATACCGGCAGCTAGGCCAGCAGCGGGCGCGCCGCATCCGACAGGATCTGCGCCAGCTCATCGAACCAGCCGCCCGGCGGGGTCGAGGCGCGGCGCATCAGCACCACCTGCCGCGCGGGCTGAGGATCGGGAAAGCGGATCGCGGTCAGGCCGGGGGCGGCGGCAATCTCCTGACTGCGGGCGATCTCGGGCAGGAAGGTCAGCCCCATCCCCTGCGCCGCCAGCCGGCACAGCGTCGCCAGCGAGGCCGCGCCCAGATCCAGCCGGCTGCTGCGACGGTTCAGCCCGCAGACCTCCAGCGCCTGATCGCCAAGGCAATGCCCCTCATCCAGCAGCAGCAGCTGGCCGGGGTCCAGATCGCGCGGCCCGATGCTGCGGGCGTCGCTGCGGGCGTCCAGATCGGCGATGCGCGCGGCGCTGCCCGCCAGCAGAAAGCGGTCGGTGAACAGGGGCACGGCCTCGGTGCTGCCCCCCTGCGGCGGGGTCGCCACCACCACCGCATCCAGCCGCCCGGCGGCCAGCTCGTCCAGCAGGCGTTCGGTCTGCGCCTCGCGCAGATGCAGGTCGCGGCCGATATTCTGCGCCCGCAGCACCGGCAGGGCCACCGGCAGCAGATAGGGCGCCACCGTCGGGATCATCCCCAGCATCAGGCGGCCCCCCTGCCCCGGCTGCCGCATCGCCTGTTCCAGCCCCGCCATGCTGGCCATGACACGGCGGGCATGGGTGTCCAGCGCCCGGCCCTGAGGGGTCAGAACGATCCCCGCGGGCGTGCGCTCGACCAGCCTTGCGCCTGCGACCTCTTCCAGTTGCCGGATCTGCATCGACAGGGCGGGCTGGGTGACATGGATCGCCTCGGCGGCGCGGGTGAAATGCGCGTGTTCCGACAGGGCCAGAAAATAGCGCAACTGGCGCAAGGTGATGTTCATAAGCCCGCCTGATGCGCATGGTGCAATGGATAAGCGATACCTTATCGCGCCACACGCCGCCACTCAAGCGGCGCGCGCGGGCATCAGCCGATCAGCGGCGCGCCCTTGCCATAGGTTTCGGCGTAATGCCGTTCCAGCCGCATCAGCGCCAGCCGCAGCACGATCTTGCCCGAGCGCGCGGACCAGCCCAGCCTGCGCTCGGTCATCTCGATCCCTTCCAGAAAGCAGCAGACCCGCAGCACGATGTCGCCCATCCCCGGCCCCAGATCACGCAGCGCAAGGGCCACCCGGTCGCGCGCCGTCTCGGACCCGCCGCGATGCCCGCCGCCATGGCGCGACACGTCGATGCCCGAGGTCATGAACCCGTCCCAGTTCTGCGTCACGCGCGGCCCCATCTGCGCCAGTTCGAAATCCTCGCGCAGCCGTTCCCCGGCCGCGACCATGCCCGCGCTGAGAAAGGGCTGTCCGTCCGTATCCCGCCTGCGCGCCAGCAGCAGCAGCGGCGCCTCGGCGATGTTGACGCGGGCACGGCGGCGGCGGCCATCTTCGGGGTCGGTGATGAGCCGGTCGTCCCAGACCCGATGCTGACCGGCATGGTCGAATGTGGTGGGCGCCTCGGCCATGCCGGTCACGACCGGCGCGGCCTCGTCAAAGGCGTCCGGGCCCGGCACCGCGTTGCGCTGACGGGGCGAGCGCAGCATCTGGCGCAGCGCGTCGCGACCGGTGGGCGCCATCACATAGCGCGACAGCCGACCGCCCTGCCCCGATTGCACCACCCAGCCGCGCAGGGCCAGTTCCTCGGCCAGATGCCGGGTCAGCACGGCGGTGCGGATGTCGTCGCGGGTGACGATCGCCTTGTCCATGCCCACAGCCGAGGCCAGCACCGCGCCCGGTTCCGACAGCCGCCGCAGCACGCGCAGCGCCTGACGCTCATCGAACTGGGGCGCCGGGCGGGGGGCCGATGTCAGCGCAGCGTCGACCAGCGGATCGTCGCGCCGCGCCTCGAACCGGCGGATGCGGCGCAGAATGGTCGAGGCATGGCACCCCGTCTCGCGCGCCAGCGCGCGGATCGCCTCGCCATTCTCGACATGGCGCAGATACAGCTGCGCGTCCTGGCAAAGGTCATCATCGGCGGAACCGTCCGGGGCAGCAAGGCAGGCGCCGTCCTCGCGGTGCTCCGCCTCGTGGGGGCCGATTGCGAAATCACCGGAAAATATCGTCATGTCACGTCCCTTGTGGTCCTTGGGCAGTCCGGCAAAAAACCACCCTGGGTTGAATCTTCGCCCATCTTGGTTAACCGGGCGTTTCTGCACGTAGACGCAACAATCACTAACAAACCCTAAAGAATGATTGCCGGTGCGTGCGCTGCACGGGCAGAATCGGCAACACACCCTGTGGTTGTGTGAAGCTGTGGCTGTCGCAGATCAAAGGATTGATGCCATGACCGCAGACCGTGCCGCAGCCAACCTGTCAGCCAACAGTTCCAAAGGCAGGGACGGCAATGTGATTCCCTTTCACCCCCGCGGCACCGATCAGCCGCTGCGCCGTCCCCGGCTGCTGATCCGGGCCGCGCGCGAGGGTCAGCGTGGATGGCGCCGCGAGCGCGATCTGGCGCGGCTCCTGCGGCTGGACAATTGCCCGCGCCCCGGCGCCTGCCTGCCGCGCCTGCGCGCCGAAGAGGCGATGGTGAACGACATGCGGCTGGCCGCTGCGGCGGAATATCCCATGCGGCGCCACGTGCTGCTGATGGTGGCGATTCTGGCCGAGATGAAGGCCGCGATCGAGGCCGCACCCGCGCCGCTGCTGGCCGCGCGCTAGGCGCGTGTTCAGCGCGGCTTTTTCAGCAGCGATCCCAGAAGGCCGCGCACCAGCGCCTGCCCGGTGCGTGTGCCCAACTCTCTGGCAAGGCGCTTGCCGAAGGTCTCCGCGACGCCATCGCTGCGCGCGGTCGAGGTGCGGCGCGCTGGCGGCTGATAGCGCCGCGCCTGCTGCAGGGCCTCGGGCGGGGGCGCATCGGCGGTGCGCCGTGCCAGCATCTCATGCGCCGAATCGCGGTCGATGCTGCGGTCGTATTTCGGCCCCAGATCGGACGCGGCCAGATGCGCCTGCAGCTGCGCCCCGGTGATCGGGCCGGGCTGGCTGAAGGGCGGGCGGATCAGCGTGCGCTGCGCCACGCCGGGACTGCCCTTGGCCTCAAGAAACGAGGTCACGGCCTCGCCCGTGCCCACCTGCCGGATCGCCTCGGCAATGTCGAAATCCGGGTTGGGCCGGTAATTCTGCGCCGCGTCGCGCAGCGCCTTCTGGTCGCGCGCGGTAAAGGCGCGCAGTGCGTGCTGGACCCGGTTGCCCAGCTGCGACAGGACCGGATCGGGAATATCGGTCGGGTTCTGGCTGATGAACCAGACGCTGACGCCTTTCGACCGGATCAGCCGCGCGACCTGTTCCACCTTTTCGATCAAGGCTTTGGGCGCGTCACCGAACAGCAGATGCGCCTCGTCGAAAAAGAACGCCACGCGCGGGCGGTCGGGATCGCCGATTTCAGGCAGCTGTTCGAACAGCTCTGACAGCAGCCACAGCAGAAAGGTCGCATAGAGGCGCGGTGAAGTCATCAGCCGCCCCGCCGACAGGATATTGATGACCCCCTTGCCCGAGGCGTCGCACCGGATCAGGTCCGACAGCTCCAGCGCCGGTTCCCCGAACAACCGCGCGCCGCCCTGATTCTCCAGCACCAGCAGCGCGCGCTGGATCGCGCCGACGCTGGCGGCGCTGACATTGCCATAGCGCAGCGACAGGTCACCGGCATTCGCGCCCACCCAGCGCAGCATCGCCTGCAGATCCTTGAGATCGAGGACCGGCAGCCCCTCTTCGTCGGCCACGCGAAAGGCGATGTTCATCACCCCCTCCTGCACGGCGGTCAGGTCCAGCAGTCGCGACAGCAGCAGGGGCCCCATCTCGGCCGGGGTGGTGCGGACGGGGTGGCCCTGCTCGCCCCAGACATCCCAGAACGCCACCGGAAATCCCTGATAATCCAAAGACAAACCGATCCGACCGGCGCGTGCGACAAAGGCGTCATGCAGCCGCCCGCCCGGATCGCCGGGGCGCGACAGGCCCGCCAGATCGCCTTTCACATCCGCCAGAAAGACGGGAACGCCCGCCAGCGACAGGCTTTCGGCCAGCGTCTGCAAGGTCACCGTCTTGCCGGTGCCGGTCGCGCCCGCAATCAGCCCGTGCCGGTTCGCCAGCCGCAACAAAACTGTTTCAGAGGTTCCATAGTCGGGGCCGCAGCCGCCGACAAAGATCTCTCCTGCCTCTGGATCAAGCACTGACCGCATCATCGTTCCACCCGCCGGCGATTTTTCGCAGGCGAACATGCAACGCTTTATCGCGCAAGACTAACTTAACCTTTTCGTGTCATGGTTGAGTCGTCCGGTGCCGCATCCTTGGCGTCGGACCTTCCTCCCTGTTGGACTGCCGCGCCTTCGGGCGCGGCTTTTTTCATCTGAGAACGGGGCAGCGCCGAAACCTGACCAAAGGGACAGTTCTGGGCTGTTGACGGATCACGACGCCGCGACTAGTTTCGCGCCCAATGATGACCGGCCAGTCCGGCAGGGAGACTGCGCACCAACAATCGCGCGAGGGGCCGCAGCAATCACTGGCTGCGGCCTTATCTAATTCCCGCAGATGACGGCATGATGACAATGCGGTAACGAATTTGCGGCGCAGGCAGCAAAAAGGGCCAGCAAAAAGGGCGATGCATCGCACCGCCCTGCACCGCCCTGCCCTGGGTGGTCTGCGGGACAAACTCAGCCGCTGAACAGGAAATGCAGCACGTCGCCGTCCTTGACCTCATAGGACTTGCCCTCGACCCGCAGCTTGCCGGCCTCGCGCGCGCCCGCCTCGCCATTGCCTGCGACGTAATCGTCATAGGCGATGGTTTCGCTGCGGATAAAGCCCTTCTCGAAATCGCCATGGATCACGCCCGCCGCCTGCGGGGCCAGCGTGCCGCGGGTGATGGTCCAGGCGCGGGCCTCTTTCGGGCCGACGGTGAAATAGGTCTGCAAGCCCAGCAATTCATAGCCCGCGCGGATCAGCCGGTCCAGACCCGCCTCGTCCAGCCCCATCTCGGACAGGAACATCTCGGCCTCTTCGGCCTCAAGCTGGCTGATCTCTTCCTCGATCCGGGCCGAGATGACGACATGGCCCGCCCCCTGCGCGGCGGCCATCTGGGCCACCTTGTCGCTCAGCGCATTGCCGTTGGCGGCATCCGTCTCGGCCACGTTGCAGACATACAGAACCGGCTTCGAGGTCAGCAGCTGCAGCATTCCCCAGGCCTTGCGGTCATCCTCGGCGATGTCCAGCGTGCGGGCGGGCTGACCGGCCTCAAGGGCGGTCAGTGCGCGTTTCAGCAGCCCCTCCTGCTGCGCGGCCTCCTTGTCGCCGCCTTTCAGCTTGCGCGCGATATTGGCCAGACGGCGCTCGATCGATTCCATATCGGCGATCATCAGCTCGGTCTCGATCACCTCGGCATCGGCCAGCGGATCGACGCGGCCCTCGACATGGGTGATGTCGCCATCCTCGAAGCAGCGCAGCACATGGGCAATCGCGTCCACCTCGCGGATGGTGGCCAGAAACTGGTTGCCCAGCCCCTCGCCCTTGCTGGCGCCCTTCACCAGACCCGCAATATCGACAAAGGTGATGCGCGTCGGGATGATCTGCTTGCTGCCCGCGATCTGGGCCAGCGTATCCAGCCGCCGGTCGGGCACGGCCACCTCGCCGACATTCGGCTCGATCGTGCAGAACGGAAAATTGGCGGCCTGTGCGGCGGCCGTGCGCGTCAGCGCGTTGAACAGCGTGGATTTGCCCACATTCGGCAAGCCCACGATCCCCATGCGAAAGCCCATCTGCGCGCCCCTTTGTCATTTGCGAATTCCGCGCGTCTGTTACGCCGCCCCCGCCCCCAAGTCCAGCCTGCGCACATTGCGCCCGGCGCGCTTGCGGGCTAGTGCTGCATGAAAAGCTGCGCGGGGGCGGACATGACCAGAATCGACACGACCTTTCAGGCGCTGAAGGCCGAAGGCAAAAAGGCGTTCGTCGCCTATATGATGGCCAGCGATCCCGATCAGGACACGGCGCTTTCGATCATGCGCGGCCTGCCGCAGGCGGGCGTCGATGTGATCGAGCTGGGCATGCCCTTCACCGATCCGATGGCCGACGGCCCGATCATCCAGCTGGCGGGCCAGCGCGCGCTGGCCGCAGGCGGCAGTGTCTCGCGCACGCTGGACATGGTGCGCGCGTTCCGGCGGGATGACAGCACCACCCCCATCGTGCTGATGGGCTATTACAACCCGATCTATGCCCGCCCCGGCGGGGTCGAGGGCTTTCTGTCCGAGGCGGTCGAGGCGGGCATCGACGGGCTGATCGTCGTCGACCTGCCGCCCGAGGAAGACGAGGAACTGTGCCTGCCCGCCGCCCGCGCCGGGCTGAACTTTATCCGGCTGGCCACGCCCACGACCGATGACCGCCGCCTGCCTGCCGTGGTGAAAAACACCTCGGGCTTTGTCTATTACGTCAGCGTCACCGGCATCACCGGCGGGCCTGCCGCCAACGCCGCCGAGGTGGCCCCCGAGGTCGCGCGCATCCGCGCCAGCGCCGGGCTGCCGGTCGTGGTGGGCTTTGGCATCTCGACACCCGAGGCCGCGCAGCAGATCGCCTCGGTGGCCGATGGCTGCGTCGTGGGCAGCGCCATCGTCAAACAGATCGGCGAAGGCCGTCCTGTGTCCGAGATCCTTGATTTCGTGCGCGATCTGGCCACCGGTGCGCACCGGGGATGACCGGGGGGGCTGATGGCGTGATTCTGCGCGACGCCACATCTGCGGACGCCCCGGCCATCGGGGCGATCTGGAATGCCATCATCCGCGACACCGCCATCACCTTCTGGCCCACCGAACGCAGCGATGCCGAGATCGCGGCGATCATCCACGAACGGCAGGCGGCGGGTCTGGCCTTTCTGGTGGCCCAGACCGATGCGGGCGTGCTGGGTTTTGCCACCTATTCCCAGTTTCGCGGCGGCGCGGGCTATGCCCACAGCATGGAACACACAATCCACGCAGCCCCGCAGGCGCGCGGGCAAGGGCTGGGCCGCCGCCTGCTGGCCGCAATCGAGGATCATGCCCGCGACGCGGGCCACCGGCTGATGATTGCGGGGATCACCGGCTCGAACGCGGGCTCGATCGCCTTTCACGCGGCGCTTGGCTACGGCGAATGGGGGCGCATCCCTGCGGCGGGCTGGAAGTTCGGGCAGTTCCACGATCTGGTGCTGATGGGCAAGGATCTGGGCGCGGGGGATCTGGGCCAGTGACATCGCGCCCCTATCGCAGCGAGGCCGGGGGCGTTAACCTTGGCGCCATGGAATGCTGCGACAACCCTCTGATCTGTTCCGGGCCGTGCCCCGACCTGCCGCGTCCGCGCAGCTTCTGGCAGCGGATCGCGGACCGGGTCGTGGCCTTCATGTGGACCAGCCGCCCGGCCACGCCGCGCGAACGCTCGGTCGCGTTCACCATTGCGGTGATCGCGCTTGGCGCGAAACTGGCCAAGGCCGACGGCACCGTCGCCCGGTCCGAGATCGCAGCCTTTCGCCGCGTCTTCATCATCCCGCGCGCCGAGGAAAAGAACGCCGCCCGAGTCTTTGATCTGGCCCGGCAGGATGTGGCGGGGTTTGACGCATGGGCGCGCAAGATCGCCTCCATGTTCGCGCCCGGCGATCCGGTGCTTGAGGACGTGATCGAGGGGCTGTTCATCATCGCCGTCGCCGATGGCGATCTGCACGAGGCCGAGATCATCTTTCTGGACGAGGTCGCGCGCATCTTCGCGCTGGCGCCCGAGCGGCTGGCCGATATCCGGCGCCGCCATGATCCGCGCAGCGAATGCCCGCCCTGCGACGTGCTGGGCATCGCGCCCGGCACGCCGCTGCCCGATGCGCGCAAACGCTGGCGCAGCCTGATCCTTGAGGCGCATCCCGACCGCGCCATCGCCCGTGGCCTGCCCCCCGAGGCGGTGCGGCTGGCCGAGGCCCGCACCCGCCGCCTGAACGAGGCATGGGAGAAATTCCGCGCCCTGCACGCGGCAAACCAGCAGCGCCCGGCCTGAGGGGCATGGCCCGAGGGGCTGACGGGGCTTGCGCCATGGCCCGCGCGCGCCCATCTTGGGGTCATGTCGATGCGCCGCCTTGCCCTTGCCGCCCTGACTGTTGCAGCCCTGTCGCTGCCCGCCTCCGCTCAGCCTGCCCCGCCGCAGCCTGCGGAGGGGACCGAAGAGGGTCTGGGCCTGATCGAACGCGGCATCGGCATGCTGTTTCGCAACCTGATGTCCGAGGCCGCGCCCCAGCTTGACCTGATGACCCGCGATCTGTCGGGCGCGCTGCAACAGCTGGCGCCCGCCCTGCAGGATCTGGCGGTTCTGGTCGATGACATCCGCCACTATCACCCGCCCGAGCGGCTGGAGAATGGCGATGTGCTGATCCGCCGCCGCGCCGAGGCGCCGCCGCCCCCGCCCATCGGGGACGGGCTGCGCGGTCTGGTCACGCCCGGTGATCCGGCCCCGGACCTGACCCCCACCCCCTCACCGGACGACATCGAGATCTGAGTGGCGGCCTCAGGCGGACGGCTCGGCAAGTGGCCCGGCGCCGGGCGGCGGGCTGGCCGTCATCAGGCTGGTGGGCAGGTTCGCATCCCCGATCAGGCGGCGATGGCGGCGGGCCTCTTCGACGGCCTGCTCGAACCGCTCGATCCCCTTCGCCTCCAGCGCGGGGATCAGGCGCAGAAAGGCGTCGGCGGTGGCGATGGTGTCGCCCATGGCGGTGTGGCGGGCCTCGGGCGGGATCACGATGCCCAGCCGGTCGGTCAGCGCGTCCAGCGAATGCACCGCCGACTGCCCCCAGACCATCGCCGACAGCAGCACCGTGTCCAGCACCCGGTTGTCGAAATGCGCGCCCGTTTCGGCGGCGGCGCGGCGCAGATAGCCCATGTCAAACGGCGCGTTATGCGCCACCAGCACCGCGCCTTCGGTAAAATGCTGGAAGGCGGTCAGGGCGGCGGTCATGTCGGGGGCGCCCGCGACCATCGCATCGGTGACGCCATGGATCGCGGTCGAGGCGGGCGGGATCGGGCGGCCCGGATCGACCAGCGTGTCGAACCGCTCGCCGGTCAGGCGGCCCCGCGCAATCCGCACGCCCGCGATCTGCACGATCCGGTCATGGGGCGCCATGCCGGTGGTTTCGGTGTCAAACACCACGCAGGTCAGATCCGCCAGCCGCGACGAGGCCGCGCCGCGCGAGGCCAGCGCGAAATCATAGGTCACGCCCGCGCCCTCGGCATGGTGCATGACCAGCCGCAACGGCAGCACCAGCCGCGCGTGATCGCCCGCAGCCTCGGGCCAGATGCCGGTGCCGTGGCCCGCCAGAATCTCGGCGCCCGACAGATCGGGCTGGCCCGGATCGGGTGGTGCGGCCAGCCAGCTGTCCAACTGATCCATGCCAAGCGCCGCACCGGTCCAGCCAAGGATCAGCCGCGCCTCGCCCCCCTCATCGGGCTGCACGTCCAGCACCGGCGCGCGGCCGCTGGCGCGCAGCCGCGCATCCAGATCGCGCAGCAGCGCATTCATCGGCCCGGCCTCGGCCTGAAAGCGCAGGCGCGGCAGGGGGGAGGCGGCGGTCAGGCCCGCGCCCAGCTCATCCAGCCCCGCCACGCCGCCGGGCGCGTCACCGGCCAATATCTCGGACAGATGGCGGGTGGCCACGGCCAGCCCCTGCCCCTCATCGCGGATGGCGCGGGCCAGATCGGGCGGGATCGGCCCGTCCAGCGCATCCAGCATCGGCACCAAGGTCGCTGCATGGCGGCGCAAGGCCTCCAGCGTGGCGCGGGGGGCGGGGCGGTCGGCGGGCCGGTCGCGCAGGATCATCAGCGTGCCGTCATCGACGCGGCGCATGCGGCCCGACAGGCGCGCGCCCTCGGCGGTCAGGCAGATCAGATCGGTGGCGGCGGCACCCGCGGCCAGCCGCGCCTCGGCGGCCTCCAGCGCGCCACGGCCCAGATGACGCTCCAGCGGGCGGTCCAGTGCCAGCCCCGGCAACAGCCGCGCGGCCGAGGCGTTGTAGAACACCACCCGCCCCGCCGTGTCCGAGATCACCGCCCCCGCGCCGAAATCGGCCAGAATGGATTCGAGCCCCGCCTTTTCGCGCGCCAGTTCAGCGGCGTGGATGCGCACAGCCTCGGCCAGCGCCTCGGCAGAGGCGGCGCGGGCCTCGGCGGCCTCGCGCGCGGCAGGGCCCAGATCGGCCAGATAGCGGGTCTCGTCCGGGTCGGGCGCATGGCCCATGCGCAGCCCCCCGGCCAGCGCCTCAAGCGGGCGGGCCATATTGCGGTCGAACAGATACCACAGCCCGGTGATGCCCCCCAGCAGACCAAAGCCCGCCACCAGCCCGGCCTGCATCAGCCCGTCCAGCATCTGCGCGGGCGCCACGCCTGCGCCCGCCAGCCGCGCGAAGGCCAGCCACAGCGCCGCGCCCAGCAGCGCCAGCCCCGCCACAGCCAGCCCTGCAAACATCAGCAGAACCCGCAGCCGCAGCGACAGCCCGGTCAGCATGGCCCGGCAAGCAGGCGCGTCATCTCGGCCCGCAATTCCGACAACTCGAAGGGTTTGGCGATGAACCCGTCGGCGCCAAGTGCCAGCCCCTTGCGCCGTTCCACCACAGATCCGCGCGCGGTCATCATCAGCACCCGCACATCGGCCAGCGACGGGTCGGCGCGGACATCCTGCACGATCTGATAGCCGGACACGTCGGGCAGCATCACGTCCAGCAGCACCAGATCAGGGCGCGTCTCGCGGATGCGGTCCACCGCGCCCGAGCCTGTGGCCATGCGCGCATGGCGGTGCCCGTCCCGCGTCAGCAGGAAATCCAGCGCCACGGCGATATTGTCCTCGTCCTCGATCACCAGAATATCGGCCATCATCCCCCCTGACTGCCGCACACCACGGCAAATGCCGGATCATCGCCCGCCACGGGCGCCCATTCCCCGCGCGCAGGCCGGATGCGGCCCGCGGCGCAGTCGAAATCCTGCGGCACGATTATGGTCTGGCCGCGACGCTCGACCAGCATGATCTGCGCCTGTCGCAGCCCCTCGGCTCCGTCGGTGACGCTTGCGGGATCGAGTGCGGCAAAGCGCACCTCGACCGGGACCACATAGGTCCAGGGCGCCCAGATCTGATGCGCGCGGCCCACCATCAGCACCTCGGCGCCATCGGGCAGCCGGTCGATCGCGCGCCCGTACCAGGAATAATCGGTCCAGACGGAATAGGCGACCATCGCGGCGCCGATGGCCGCAGGCAGCAGCCAGGGCGCGGGCCGCAGACCCGCCTTGCGCGCCGCATGGATGCCCGCATACATCACCGAGGCCATGCCGATCCCCACGGCGATCACCCCCAGAAGCTCTGCTCCGATCCCACTCATCCCAGCATTCCTTTTCCGTGTCCCACCGCCGATTGCATGGATCTGACCACCACAAAGGCGTCGCGCAGGTGACTGCGCTGAAAGTCTGACAGATCCGAGGGCGAGAGGTAATTGTCAGGCGCCCGCCCGGCCTTGATCAGCGCCGCCTGATTGTCCAGCCGCACGGTCTGGATCATGTCATAGGCCGCGATCAGATCGCGCGCACCCCCGGCCGAGATGACCGAGCGCGTCTCGGCATCCTCCAGCCGGGCGCGGGTGTTCACCGCCCCGATCCGGCCCTGCAGCGCATAGACCCGCGCCAGATCGGTGACCGGCACGACGCCGTTATGCTTCATGTCGATATGGTGGCGGTGCTCGCCCGAGCGGATCGTGGCAAAGCCGCCGATCAGCCCCAGCGGCGGGCGGTGCTTCAGCGAATTCGCGATCATATGCGCGACAAAGATGGAATTGCGGTTGGCCGCCAGCAGCGTCTCGCGCTGCAGACCCTCCAGCAGCGCGGCCTGCCCGCCGATGGCGCGCAGATCGAACATGACCGAGGACAGCATCTGCGCCTCGGGCGATGGATGGGCGATCCAGTCGTGGAAATAGCCCTGCCAGACCGGGACCGGCTGGCACCAGCGCGGGTTGGTCGCCATCATGTCGCCGGGGCAATAGACATAGCCGCAGTCGTTCAGCCCGTCGCTGACCTGCCGCGCCAGATCGCGGAACCAAGCCGCGTCCGGATCGGCACCCGGCGCCAGGATCAGGCAGTTGTCCTGATCGCTGATGCCGGTCTGTTCCTGCCGCCCCTGACTGCCGCAGGCGGCCCAGACCCATGCGGCGGGCGCGGGCCCAAGCCGGTCACCGGCCAGCGCGATCAGGCGGCGGGTCACCGCATCGGCGACATCGGTGATCATCCGGGTGACGATCTCGTGGCGCTGATGGGCGTGGACCAGCTGCACCAGCAATTCGGGGATGCGCCCGGTCACCCGCGCCATCTGCGCGACGGTGTCGGCCTGCGCCACTTCGCGGATCAGCCCGGCGGTGGAAATCGCCTGCACCCGCGTCAGATCCGACTGGCTGATCATGCCCAGAAAGCGCCCGTCCTCGACCACCGGCAGATGGCTGACGCGGCGTTCCAGCATCACGTTCAGCACATCCAGCCCCAGCGCCGAGGGCGCCAGCGTCACCGGATCTTCGGTCATCACCTCGCGGACGGGGCGGCGCAGGTCGCGCCCCTCGGCCACGACGCGGGTGGACATGTCGCGGATGGTCACAAGGCCGATCAGCCGCCCGCCCTCGCAGATGCCAAGGCTGCTGGCATGGGCGTCGCGCATCATCCGCGCGGCCTCGATGATGGGCGTGTCGGGGGGGCAGTACAGCGGACGGGCCGACAGCAACTCGCCCACCTTGAGCATGGCGACCTCGGTGCCCCGGTCCACCGGGTCGCGATCCACCGGGCCGCGCCCGCGATCAAAGAACCGCGCGACCGCGCGGTGGTCGGCGATCAGGCGCACCACCTCGGCGCGGGGCAGCAGCAGGACGGTGCTGTCCGTCTCGGCCAGGGCGCTGGTGACGGCCACACCGTCGCGCAACAGCCCGCGTTCGCCAAAGGAATTGCGCGGCCCCAGCTGCGAGACGCTGTCGCCGTTGCGGTCCCGCACGGCAATGCAGCCCTTTTCGATCAGATAGAGGCCGGGCAGCGGGTCGCCATGGGCATAGACCGTGCTGCCCGCCGGATAGTCCCTGCGGCTGAAGGAACCGGCGACACGCGCCAGCTCGTCCCGCGGCAGGCCGTCATAGGGATGAACCGTGGCGATGAAACCTGCAATATCGGACATCACGCGGGGCACCTTGCTGACGTTGCGGGGATGCCGCGCCCCCGGCAGGGGACGCGGCGGGTGTGTGGTCAGTGGGCGACAGCGCCACCGGCACCGCGCGGCACGCGGATCGATTCGACCATGTCCTGCACCTCGACCGGCGGTTCCTGCGTCACTTTCGAGATGGCGAAGGCCACCAGGAAGTTGATCAGCGCGCCGATGACCCCGAAGGATGCGGGCGAGATGCCCAGCAGCCAGGCGTCGGGCGTATCGGGCAGCATGTTGGTGCCGCCGATGAAGAACCAGCCCTTGTAGGTGAAGATATAGAGCAGGGTCGAGACGATGCCCGCGATCATGCCCCAGATCGCGCCTTCCTTGGTGATGCGCTTCGAGAAGATGCCCATCATCAGAACCGGGAAGATCGAGCTGGCCGCAAGACCAAAGGCCAGCGCCACGGTCTGCGCCGCAAAGCCCGGCGGGTTAAGCCCCAGGATCGTGGCCACAAGGATCGAGGCCGCCATCGAGATGCGCGCCGCGTTCAGCTCTCCGCGTTCACTGATATTGGGCATCAAGGTGCCCTTGATCAGGTCGTGGGACACAGCGCCCGAGATGGCCAGCAGCAGACCCGCCGCGGTGGACAGGGCCGCAGCCAGACCGCCCGCCGCCACGATGGCGATGACCCAGCCCGGCAGGTTGGCGATTTCGGGGTTGGCCAGCACCATGATGTCGTTGTTCACGGTGGTCAGCTCGTTGCCCACCAGACCTTGCTCTGCTGCCATCTCGACCACAGGGCCGGTGGTGGCGGCATCGTTATAGTACTGGATCAGACCGTCGCCGTTCTTGTCTTCCCAGTTCAGCAGCCCGGTGGCCTGCCAGGTGCGCATCCATTGCAGCTCAGGCGCGGTCTCGATGGCCTCCAGCGAGACGGCAGGCTGGCTGTAGGTGTCGCCGGTCAGCGCACCCGGCCACATGGTCGCGCTGAGGTTGAAGCGCGCCATCGAGCCGACCGCAGGTGCGACGGTATAGAGCAGCGCGATGAAGACCAGTGCCCAACCCGCCGATTTCCGCGCGTCCGACACTTTCGGCACGGTGAAAAAGCGGATGATGACGTGGGGCAGACCCGCGGTGCCGATCATCAGCGCCAGCGTGAACAGCACCATGTCCAGCGTCGAGTTGTGATGCGCGGTATATTCGCGGAAGCCCAGATCGGTGACCAGCAGGTCCAGCTTGGACAGGAAGGCCATGCCGGATGCGTCATGCGTCCCGAACAGACCCAGCTGCGGCAGGAAATTGCCGGTCAGTTGCAGCGAGATGAAGATCGCCGGAATGGTATAGGCGATGATCAGCACGACATATTGGGCGACCTGCGTATAGGTGATGCCCTTCATGCCGCCAAGCACGGCATAGCAGAACACCAGCGCCGCGCCGATCCACAGGCCGGTCGCGTTCGACACTTCCAGATAGCGCGAGAAGGTGACGCCGACGCCGGTCATCTGGCCGATCACATAGGTGATCGAGACGATCAGCAGACAGATCACGCCGATGATGCGCGCGGTCTTGGAATAGAACCGGTCGCCGATGAATTCCGGCACGGTGAACTTGCCGAACTTGCGCAAGTACGGCGCCAGCAGCAGGGCCAGCAGCACATAGCCGCCCGTCCAGCCCATCAGATAGGTCGAGTTGTCATAGCCGGTAAAGGCGATCAGACCCGCCATCGAGATGAACGAGGCCGCCGACATCCAGTCGGCTGCGGTCGCCATGCCGTTCATCACCGGGCTGACGCCACGGTTGGCGGCATAGAATTCCGCCGTGGACTTGGCGCGGCAATAGATCGCGATGCCGATATAAAGCGCGAAGGACGCGCCGATGAACAGCAGGTTCAGGGTAAATTGGCTCATGGCTGGTTCCTCACTCGTCCACGCCGAATTCGGCATCCAGCTTGTTCATCCGCCATGCGTAGAAAAAGATCAGCACGATGAAGCACAGGATCGACCCTTGCTGGGCAAACCAGAAGCCCAGATCGGTGCCGCCCACCGGGATCGAGGCGATCAGCGGCCGCAGGATGATGCCGAAGCCGTAAGAGACCAGCGCCCAGATGGCGATGGAAATATAGATGATCCTGAGATTGGCCGCCCAATAGGCGTTGGAAGATGTTCTGTCAGTCATGGTCCTTGTTCCCTCCCTGTTCAGTCATGTCCCGTGTTCCGCCCTTGCGTTGTCGCGTTCTGCTGCCCGGCAGAGTGGCCAGAACGCCTGAAGGGGGCGGCACGGGGCCGCCCCGGTGACCGTCAGCCGCGGTTCATGCGGCCCGCGATCAATTCGTCCACGACCTCTGGCTCGGCCAGGGTCGAGATGTCGCCAAGCGCGTCATAATCGTTCTCGGCGATCTTGCGCAGGATGCGGCGCATGATCTTGCCGGATCGCGTCTTGGGCAGGCCCGGCGCCCATTGGATCAGATCGGGCCTGGCGATGGGGCCGATCTCGGTGCGGACCCATTTTTCCAGGTCGGCGCGCAGCGCGTCGGTCGGCTCGACCCCGTTCATCAGGGTGACATAGGCATAGATGCCCTGCCCCTTGATGGCGTGCGGATAGCCGACCACGGCAGCCTCGGCGACCTTTTCATGGGCGACCAGCGCCGATTCGACCTCGGCGGTGCCCATGCGGTGACCGCTGACATTGATGACGTCATCGACCCGGCCCGTGATCCAGTAATAGCCGTCCTCATCCCGGCGGCAGCCGTCGCCGGTGAAGTAGTAACCCGGATATTGCTGGAAATACGCCTCTTCAAAGCGCTCGTGATCGCCCCATAGGGTGCGCATCTGGCCGGGCCAGCTGTCACCGATGCACAGAACACCCTCGACCCCGTTGCCCTCGATCACATCCGCCGTGGCCGGGTCCAGAACGATGGGTTTGACGCCGAAGAAGGGCACCGTGGCCGAGCCGGGTTTGGTCTCGGTCGCGCCGGGCAGCGGCGTGATCAGATGGCCGCCGGTTTCGGTCTGCCACCATGTATCGACGATCGGGCAGCGGCCCTGACCCACATGTTCATTATACCAGTTCCACGCCTCGGGGTTGATCGGCTCGCCCACCGTGCCCAGCAGGCGCAGGCTGGACAGATCATGGCCCTGCACGAATTCCGGCCCCTTGCCCATCAGCGACCGGATCGCGGTCGGCGCCGTGTAGAACTGCGTCACCTTGTGCTTGGCGCAGACCTCCCAGAAGCGGCCGGCATCGGGGAAGGTCGGCACACCCTCGAACATCACCGTGGTGGCGCCATTGGCCAGCGGGCCATAGATGATATAGCTGTGCCCGGTCACCCAGCCGACATCGGCGGTGCACCAGAAGACATCGCCCTCGTGATAGTCGAACACCATCTGGTGCGTCATCGCGGCATAGCACAGATAGCCGCCGCTGGTGTGCACGACCCCCTTCGGCTTGCCGGTCGAGCCGGAGGTATAGAGGATGAACAGCGGATCCTCGGCCCCCATCGGGCGCGGCGGGCAGTCGGGCGCCACCTCGGCCATCATCGCGCGCACATCCACATCGCGGCCATCGACCCATGTGGTCTGATCGCCGGTATGCTTGACGACAAGGCAGCGCACCCTGTCCGAGCAATGCAGCAGGGCCGCATCGGTGTTGGATTTCAACGCCGTCTTGCGGCCGCCGCGGGGGGCATGATCGGCGGTGATGACGACCTTGGCGCCGCAATCGTTGATCCGGTTGGCCAGCGCATCGGGCGAGAACCCCGCAAAGACGATGGAATGGATCGCCCCGATCCGCGCGCAGGCCAGCATCGCATAGGCCGCCTCGGGGATCATCGGCAGATAGATCACCACCCGGTCGCCGCGCATCACGCCTTGCGCCAGCAGCACATTGGCCATGCGGTTCACCCGCTCGGACAGTTGCGCATAGGTGATGTGCTGGGCCGGGGTCTTTGGATCATCGGGTTCAAAGATGATCGCGGTCTGGTCGCCGCGCGTCTCAAGATGGCGGTCGATGCAGTTGACGCTGACGTTCAGAACGCCGTCCTCGAACCACTTGATGCTGACCTGCCCCAGGGTGAAATCGGTGTTCTTCACCTTGGTATAGGGCGTGATCCAGTCCAGCCGCTTGCCTTCACGCGCCCAGAACCCCTGCGGGTCGCTGACCGATTCGGCATAGAGGCGGTGATAGTCCTCGGGACCGATATGGGCGTTTTCAAAACCCGGCGGAATGGCGTGTTTCGCCACGATTTCAGAGCTCATGACATCCCCTCCTCACAGAACTGCCACGGCTGGCCCGCATTATCGGAAGGGCCCCTGCCCGATACCAGCCGCGTTGAGGAGTATGTTAATCACATCGCCGTCAAAAAGTTAACCTATTTTTTTCATTGAATAATTTTGTTAACGAATTCACCTGATCTGCGCGTCTGTGGTAAATCCTTCACAGACCCTCCAGCCCGCGCGCCTGATCCAGACTGTCGGCGCGGGCCATGTGGGGCGGCAACTGCGCGGCCAGCGCGCGGCTGGCCCCTGTCAGCACCACGCGGCAGTTGTGCCGTGCCATCCGCGCGCCCAGATCGGCCAGCATCTGCCCGCCGCTCTGGTCGATGACGCTGACGCCCGCCAGATCGAGAACCATCAGGCGCGGCTGTTCGGGAACGCGGTCCAGCACCCGCTCGATCCGCGCGACCGAGGCGAAGAACAGCGGGCCGCGCAGATGCACGATCATTTCGCCCTCGCGCTGCGCATCGGGCGGCAGGGCTGCGGGCTCGGCACTGCCATCCTGCGCCATGCGGGCGATAAAGGTCATGCCCGCCAGCGCCGTGCCGACCGCAATGCCCATGACCAGATCGCCCAGAACAACGGTCAGAAAGGTCGCGGCAGCCACGCCCGCCTCGGTCCGGTCGATGCGCCACAGGCTGCGCAGCGCGTGCCATTCGATCATCTTCCAGCTGACAATCATCAGCAGCCCCGCCAGCCCGGCCAGCGGGATCGCCCCCAGCAGCGGCGCGGCGACGATCAGGAACAGCAGCAGCAGCCCGGCATGGATCATCCCCGAGGCCGGGCCCCGGCTGCCCGCCTTCACATTCGTGGCCGTCCGCGCAATGGTGCCGGTGGTGCAGAAGCCGCCGAACAGACCCACGCCGATATTGGCGATGCCCTGCCCGATCAGCTCGTCATTGGGGCGCATCCGGCTGCCCGACATCTGGTCCGCG
The DNA here is from genome assembly GCF_046289755.1 of Paracoccus sp. (in: a-proteobacteria). GTDB lineage: Bacteria > Pseudomonadota > Alphaproteobacteria > Rhodobacterales > Rhodobacteraceae > Paracoccus. Next base: position 32,585 of record NZ_JBKBVD010000020.1, read on the forward strand.
ACCATTCCCGACAGCAGCGATTCGATCGCCCCCAGCAGCGTGAACCCCAGCGCAAAGGGCAGCGCGGCCACCAGCGTCGCGGCATTGATCTGCGGCAGGGCGGGCATGGGCAGGCCACCGGGCAAGGCGCCGAAACGGTCAAGGATCGTCTCGGCGGGCAAAAGCTGTGCGGCCAGCGTCGCCACCGCCACCCCCATCAGCAACGAGGGCAGGCGCGGCGCCAGCCGCTGCACGCCCAGAATGGTGCCGATGGTCAGGGCCGCGACCAGCAGCGCGGCAGGCTGGGCGGTGCCGCGCGCCTGCCACAGGGCGGCCAGCTTGGGCAGCAACGCCCCCGGCTCGGGGCCCGACAGCGACAGGCCCAGCAGATCGCTCAGCTGGCTGGCGCCGATGATGACGGCAATGCCTGCGGTAAAGCCCAGAATGACCGGATAGGGCACAAAGCGGATCGCGCCGCCCAGCCGCAGCGCGCCCAGAATGGCCAGCATGATCCCCGACATGACCGTGGCAAGGATCAGCCCCTCGATCCCGATGGCGCTGACGCAGGCGGCGACCAGCACGATGAAGGCGCCCGCAGGCCCGCCGATCTGATGCCGCGTGCCGCCAAGCGCGCTGACCAGAAAGCCGCCGACGATGGCGGTGACCAGCCCCCGGTCGGGGGGAACGCCGCTGGCGATGGCGATGGCCAGCGACAAGGGCAGCGCCACGATGGCAACGGTCAGCCCGGCCTGAAGATCCTTCAGGCCGGGCGAAAGATCAAGAAAAGCAGGCCGGTAGCGCATCCTGTACCCCCCACCCGCCCAAGATGTGCGGCATGTGACAGCACCATCGGGCGCGGGGGCGGCGCTTGTCAACGCGCGGCTGCGCGCTATTGCGGACGGTCCATCCGGGCGAAGACGCTGACCTGTCCCCGCAACGGCTGCGCCCAGTTCAGCCGGATCTGGCGGCGCGAATTGCCCTGCTCCATCTGGACATGCGGGCTGGCATCGACCCGCGTGCCCGAGTTGTTGACAAGCGGGCTTTCGGTGATGACCGATTCGACCGACTTCGCCCAGCCCTGAAACGGCAGCCCCTGAATGACCGGCAGCGTCCAGGTGCTGCTGGCGCTGCTCTGGTTGTGCTGCACCATCAGCGGATTGGCGACATAGGTGTTCACGCCGTTGAAGGTATTGGCCTCGAACTGCAGGTTGCGCATATTGTTGTAGTTCAGATCCGCAATCGAGCTGTCGACCCGGTCGATGCGGTTGACGTTGCCAAACAGCGCCTTGAACACATTGCCCACAACATTCAGCCCCTGAATGAAATGCCCCGAGCCATAGGGTTTGACGGTGATCCAGGTAAACCACGCCACCGTGTTCGAGCACAGGAACGTATTGCCGGTCAGCGTCAGCCCGCCAAAGCTGAACTCGTTGCCGGTAAAGTCGGGGCGCTGGCTGTGCTCGTTCGTCCATTCGATCGAGGCGTTGTCGATGTAGTTCCCCGACACCGTTGTCTGCACATTGGGCTGGGTCAGCACCAGACCGGCATAGCGCAGCCCCTCGCCCGAGCCGTCGCCCTGAAACCAGTGATTGCCGCTGATGATATGGCCGCCGCCATTGGCGACCATGAAATGCGCAAAGCGGACAAAGCGGTTGTTGCGGATCTTGACGTCATTGGCGTTGACGTTGATCGCCACCGTGGTCCGCTGCTGCGCGGGCAGGTCCATGTCGTTGGACAGGAACTGGCAGTTGTCGACCAGCAGATCCTGACAGCCGCGCCCGATCGAGGTGATGGCGCGATCCAGCGGGCGGGTGAAATAACAGCCGGTGAACTGGATCATCTCGCCCGCCGGGGCCAGCATGACGCCGCTGGAGATCCGGTCGCAGCTGAAGTCGAGATTGACGAAATTGAGCCGACTGATCTCACGCAGACCCGAGAAATCGAACAGATAGCGATAGCGCTCGAAGGTCAGGGTGCGGGTGCCCGCGCCTCCGAACAGGGGCTGCGACAGGGTGATGGTGCCTGCGCCGATATTGCGGCTGTTGACATAGACCTCGCGCCCGACGCCGTTGCCGCTGACGCGCGAGCCGATCTCGATCGCGGCGACATTGGCCACATTGGTCAGAAGATTGGGCTGGGACGGGCTATAGCTTGCCACGCTGGTGCGGCGCGTCGTCGCCCATGCCGGTCCGGGCTTGGCCTGAATGGAGCCGTTCTGGATCACGCGGCGGTTCGAGAAGCCCTCCAGCGTGGGCGCGATGTCGGTCAGGACCAGAGGCTCGTCCAGATCGACGCGGCGGCCGCGCAGGTCCAGCGAAATATGGTCGGTATAGCCCATCAGCGCCTGCAGCGCCTTTTTCATGCCGAGCGTTTCGTCCTTGAAGGCATCGGCATAGGTCGGGAAATCGAAACTTTGCAGGAAAGCGACGCGGGTGGCGGCAGGGGTGATCAGGCGGCCCTTGAAGCGGATCGGGCTGTTGATCGACAGATCGCCCGAGATGAAGAAATCCCCCTGAGGGACCAGCACCGAGCCACCATTGGCGGCCTGATCGGCGGCCAGAAAGGCCGCGCGGTCATTGGTCACCCCGTCGCCCACGGCCCCGAAATCGCGCACATCGACCCAGTCCAGCAGCGACGGCACGAATGCCGCGGTGATGTCATCAATGCGGACCGATTCGATGCGGAAGGCGCCGCCATTCGCGCCGACCAGATCCAGACCGAAATGGCCATAGACCGGGCGGGTGCCCCAGCTCATGTCCACGCCATCGCGCGAGCCGATGCCGACGATGGCGCTGACCTCGATGATCTCGCCATAGGACTGCATCGCAACCGTGCGCCCGGTGGTGACCAGCCCGTTGACCGCGTTGCGCGCGCCGTCCCCCGCCCAGCCCGCGATGCGGGCACTGGCCAGCGCCCCCGCCACCGCCTTGACCCGCGCCGAGATGCGCAGATAGACGCCGGGGATCATCGGCGTCTCGCCCATGAACCGGATGCTGGTGGTGGTCTGCTGCTTGAGGACTTCGAGGCAGATGCCGAAATCCTGATCGGCGGGCATGATGGCCACGTTGTCCGCCGTGGCCCAGGTCGGGCTGCCCGGTGTGCCATTGCTGCGCGACCACGCCGCAAGCCCGGCGTGAAACGCAGGCGGTGTCAGCAAAAGCCCGTTGGTGATGGCGATGTTCATCGGCTCTCTCTCCTTGCAGAACTCTGGACGGGCGGCTGGTTGCCAGACCGCCTGTCGGGGGGAAAGAGATAGTTGATGAGAGGTTAACGCGGTCTGAACCGGGCGCGCGTTGCGCCGGGTCTGCCTGCGCAACGGCGGGCATGGCCGATGGCCGGGCGGGGGGCTGTCTGCCCCCCGATCGCGCCTGAAGGCGCGATTCCCCCCGAGGATATTTCAACCAAGGCAAAGCCTTGCGGGAGATAGTTCAGGTGGTCAGTTCGCCCGCAAGGGCGCGCTGGATCAGGGCGCGGGTTTCGTCGATCCCGTAAAGCGCGATGAATCCGCCGAAGCGCGGGCCCTGATCGGCGCCCAGAAGCACCTGATAGAGGGCGGCGAACCAGTCGCGCAGCGGCTCGAACCCGTGATCCTTGCCGACGGCAAAGACCATGGTCTGCAGCGCCTCGGGATCGGCGGGCTGGTCCCATGCGCCGAGACGGTCGGCGAGGTCCTGGATGGCTGCGCGTTCGGTGTCAGAGGGGGCGCGGAACTGGCGGGTGGGGGCGACGAAATCCGTGAAATAGCGCAGCGCAAAGCCCGCCGCATGGTCGAGGCCGGGATGGGTTTCGGGGCTGGCCTCGGGGGCGTAGCGGCGGATGAAGCCCCAGAGCCCGTCCTTGCCCGTGTCCCCCGCGACCGAGGCGAGGTTCAGCAGCATCTGGAACGGCACGACCATATCCGAGGCGGGCACCTGACCGCCATGGATGTGCCAGACCGGGTTGGCCAGCTGCTGTTCCGGTGTCTGGCCGGGATAGGCGCGCAGCTGCTGGTGGTATTCGTCCACCGCCTTGGGGATCACGTCGAAATGCATCCGCTTGGCCGTCTTGGGCTTGAGATACATGAAATAGGACAGGCTTTCGGTGGCCGCATAGGTCAGCCATTCGTCGATCGACAGCCCGTTGCCCTTGGATTTGCTGATCTTCTGGCCGGTCTGGTCGAGGAACAGCTCATAGGTGAAATGCTCGGGCTTGCGGCCGCCCAGGATCTCGCAGATGCGGTCATAGATCGGGGTGTTGGTGCTGTGATCCTTGCCATACATCTCGAAATCGACATCAAGCGCGGCCCAACGGGCACCGAAATCGGGCTTCCATTGCAGTTTGACATTGCCGCCGGTGACCGGCAGCGTCAGTTCCTCGCCATCCTCATCGAAGGTGATCGTGCCATTCGCGGCATCGACATGCTTGATGGGCACATAAAGCACCCGGCCCGTTTTCGGGCTGATGGGCAGGAAGCAGGAATAGCTTTGCTGGCGTTCCTCGCGCAAGCTGGCCAGCATCACCTCCATGATCGCGTCATAGCGTTCGGCGGCGCGCAGCAGCACCGCGTCGAACTGGCCCGAGCGGTAATATTCGGTCGCGCTGATGAATTCGTAGTCGAAGCCGAACGTGTCCAGAAACCGGCGCAGCATGGCGTTGTTATGCGCGCCAAAGCTGTCATGGGTGCCGAACGGGTCGGGCACCGAGGTCAGGGGCCGTTGCAGATGTTCGTGCAACATCTGCGGGTTGGGCACATTGTCGGGCACCTTGCGCATGCCGTCCAGATCGTCCGAGAAACACACCATCCGGGTCGGGATGTCGCTGATCATCTCGAAGGCGCGGCGGATCATCGTGGTGCGCGCGACCTCGCCGAAGGTGCCGATATGGGGCAGGCCCGAGGGGCCATAGCCCGTCTCGAACAGCACATGACCCTTGGCGGGGGGCGCCTTTTCATAGCGCTTGAGCACCCGGCGTGCCTCTTCGAACGGCCAGGCCTTCGATTGCATTGCGGCGTCGCGCAGGGTGGTCATGGTCTGTACTCCCGGGGTAAAGGCTCTGACGCCTTATTGAATGCCCGCAGGATCGTCAATAATTTGCGCCCCAAGACCTGCGGCCAGACAGGCCGACGGTCGAACAACTGGAGAGAACCATGACCACAGACCTGCCCTCCCTGTCCCCCTGCGATGCGCTGGTGGCCGTCATGGTCGCGGTGTCGGCATCCGACAACACCATCCGCACCTCGGAACTGGTGGCGATCCAGCGCATGGTCGATCACGCGCCGGTCTTTGCGACCTATGATGACGACCGCATCCGCGCCGTCAGCCAGACGGTGATGACCCTGTTCGAGGAAGAGGACGGGCTGGATGCGCTGTTCGGGCTGATCCGCGACGCGCTGCCCGAAAAGCTGTATGAGACCGCCTATGCGCTGGCCTGCGATGTCGCGGCGGCGGACGGGCGGCTCTACGAGACCGAGATCGAGATGCTGGCCGAGATCCGCGATCAGCTGAACGTTTCGCGGCTGCATGCGGCGGCGATCGAGCTGTCCTCGCGGGTGCGTCACCTGACGCTGTAGGCGTTACGCCAGGTTGTCGGCGAAGGCGTCCAGCAGGTTGCGTTGCAGCTGCCGGGCGCTGCGCGTCCATGTGCTGACGCCCGCGGGCAGTTCCTGACCGATGGCGCCGGCGCGGCGGGCCGGGTCGGTGCACAGGATCGCGAAGGCCGCCTGACGGCCCGAGGGCGCCGTGACATAGCCCGCGAGGTTCGAGACGAAGTTCAGCGTGCCGGTCTTGGCCGCGATGTCGGCGCGCGGGGCCTCGGTCTGCAGCGGGTTCCGGCGCAGCAGCGGCGCCAGCCCGGTCTCGCGCCCCGGTGCGGCCAGAATGCGGGCCATGGACAGGGCGCTGATGCGGCTGGCATCCGACAGGCCCGAGTGATCGGCCAGACGCATCCCCTGCCCCAGCGCAGGCGCGTCCGCGGTCAGCCAGTCCAGCATCCGCGCGCCCGATCCCGCCAGATCATCCGCGCCGCTGGCATGCAGGCCAAGCGCCTCGGCGGTGAGGTTGGTGGAATAGTGCATCATGTCGCGCAGCAGCGTCTCGACCGGGGCGCTGTCGTGATAGGTGACCACCTCACCCTGCGGCAGGCGGTCGATCACTTCGGGGGCGGGCAGGACCAGACCGCGCGCCCGGCACAGCGTCTGGAAGACATCGCCCGCATACAGTTCGGGCAGGCGCACGGGCAGCCAGCGGCTGCCGCTGCCGCCCAGTGCCGCGCGCGAAACGGTCCAGTATTCCCGCGCCGCGTCCTGCCGGTAGGTGAACAGCGGCCCCTGCGTGCCCGGCGCCGCCGTGACCGTATAGGCGGGCGGGGACTGGGCGCCGCCACGGGCCTCGACCGCCATCTGGTAATTGACGCCGACGCGCCGCCAGCCCAGATGGACGCGGTTGAAGTTCAGCATCATGCCAGAGATGGCCGGGTTATAGGGCAGATGCGCGGCCTGTTCCGGCGCGATCTGCGGCAAGGCGGGCAGCGCGCCGCCCCAGACCGCAAAGCGCGCGGGCGCGGGCTGGTTGCGGGCGGCCAGATCGGCGGCCAGCCGGGCCAGATCGTCGGTGGACAGGGTCGGATCGCCGCCGCCTGCAAGGATCAGCATGTCGCCCGCGCGGATGACCCGCGTGCGCAGCCGGTGCGCAGGCCCCAGCCGGTCCAGCACGAACATCGAGGTCAGCGCCTTGACCGTGCTGGCAGGCGCGATCGGGGTGGTCGCGCGCGCCAGATGGCGGGGATCTGCGGGGCGGCCCGGCTCGATCAGCGCAAAGGCCGCCTGACCGGGCAGTCGGGCCGCCGCCAGCACCGCGCGCGGATCGGGCGCGGGCTTGCGCGGCGGCCGCGCCGCCAGCCCTTCGGCCCCGGCCAGCGAGGGCATGGCGGCTGCGGCCAGCGCCGAGGCCAGAAAGCGGCGGCGGTCAATCGTCATGGCGCAGGCCCTTTCGCAGCGCGGTCGAGGACAGCGGCGACATCGGCAGGTTCAGCAGCGTCCAGACGGGGGGGGAATGCGTGGCCAGTTCCGCTGCGCGATGTTCGGGCAGACGGGCTGTCTGCAGCGCCCGTGCGGCGGGGGCGGTGCGGGCCGCAAGCCGGGTGCCGGGCCGCGCCAGAACGGCAAAGGGGACCTGGGCTGCGATGCTGCGCCAGCGGTCCCAGTGATGAAACTGCACCAGATTGTCGGACCCCATCAGCCAGACGAAATGCACAGCGGGATAGTGCCGCTGCAACGCCTCCAGCGTGTCGGCGGTCTTGCGCAGACCCAGCCGCGCCTCGATGTCGGTGACGATGATACGGGGGTCGCGGACCAGCACGCGGGCGGCGCTCAGCCGGGCGGCCAGAGGCGCAGGCCCCTGTGATTTCAGCGGATTGCCCGGAGAGACCAGCCACCAGACCCGGTCCAGCCCCAGCCGGGCAAGTGCCGCGCGGCTGATCGCCAGATGCCCGGCATGGGCCGGATCAAACGATCCGCCCAGCACTCCGATGCGCATGCCGGGCCGCGCGATGGGAAAACCCGTTTTCATGGCGTCCGCTTAGCGCATCATTCCGGGCAAGCCAATCGCGGATATGGGCGAACCTGCGCGGCGCCAGGTCGCTGTTGCCAGACCGGGCGCCGCCTTGGCCTGACGGATCAGCGAACCGTGATCCGGCCATCCAGAGCAGGGCTGTAGCCGCCTTCGGCGGCGGTCATGTACCCGGCCAGAACCTCGGCCAGATCCGGGCCGAAATCATAGGCATTGCGGCCATTCTGCGCGAACACGTCATAGCCGTCGCCGCCATTGCGCATATAGTTGTTGGTCGCCACGCCATAGCTGGCCTGCTCGTCGATCGGCTGCCAGTCGCCATCGGCCATGACCATCACATCGCTGATGCGCGCGCCGGGTTCGGCGGCAGGATCGACGGTGTATTTCAGACCCGCCACCTGCGCGAAACGCCCCGCACCGTCTTCCATCCGGCTGGCGCCGTTCTCCAGCGCCGCGACGATGTCGGCGCCGTCCAGCTCGAAGGTGGCCAGCGTGTTCTGGAACGGCAGGACGGTATAGACCTCGCCCATGGTCACCTCGCCCTCGTCGATCGAGGCGCGCAACCCGCCGCCATTCTGGATCGCGATGGTCACGCCCTGCGCGGCCACGCGGTCCAGTATCGCATCCGCCACCAGATTGCCCATCTCGCATTCGCGGGCGCGGCAGGTCTCGCGGCTGCCGTCGATCGACGCCAGCGTCTGCGCCACGACCGTCTGGCGCAGCTCGTCGATGGGTTCGACCATCTCGGCCACGCGGGCCGCGATCGTCTCATCCTCGGGGACCGCATTGTCCAGCAGAATGGGCTGGCCGGAGGCCGAGGTGACATTGCCCTCATCGTCAAAGGTCAGCGTCACATGGCCCAGATATTTGCCATAGGCATAGGCCTGCACCACCGGCACCTCACGCCCGTCAGGCCCGCTGACCAGCGTGGGATAGGCGTCCACCGCGCCCTCCATATCGCCCAGCAGGGTATGGGTATGCCCGCCCACGATCAGATCAAGGCCCGGCACCTCGGCGGCATAGACCAGATCGCGGCCATAACCGGAATGGGTCAGCGCGATGATCTGCGTCACGCCCTCATCGGTCAGCGCCTCGACGCCGGCTTTCAGGCTTTCGATATCGTCCTGGAAGATCACGTTCGGGCCGGGCGAGGATGTCTCGGGCGTGTCCATCGCCAGCGCCGAGACGATCCCGATGCGGGTGTCCCCGACCTCCAGCACCACATGGTGGGGCAGACGGCCCGCCAGCAGGTTCGACTGCGACACGTCCAGATTGCCGGAAATCACCGGGAATTCGGCGCCTTTCAGCAAGACATCCAGCCCTTCGGGGCCGTCATCGAACTCGTGATTGCCCACCGTCATCGCATCATAGCCGATGGTATTCATGAACTCGACGACCTCGGTGCCCTTATAGGTCGTGTAAAACAAAGAGCCCTGATACTGATCGCCCGCATCCAGCAAAACGACATTCTCGCCTGCGGCCCCGATCTGCTCGCGCAGTTCGGCCACCTTCGAGGCGATCCGCGCGACACCGCCAAAGCACTCGCCTGCCTCCTGCGTCTCGGCGTCGCAGGTGCTGTCAAAGGCGTTGATCGGCTCGATCCGGCTGTGAAGATCGTTGGTGTGAAGAACATGCAGCACCAGTTCGGCCTGCGCCGTTCCGGCAAACAGCGCAAGGGCGGATGCCGCGGCAAGAAGACGGGTCATGGGTGATTCCTTTTCGGCCCTGTTGGGGACAGTCCCGAAGATGGCGCAGCCTGACCGGCGGGTCAAATAGCAGGATATGACATGCGCCCCGCGCGTCCGGCAGGGCTTGACCCGGCGCCCCCGCGCGCGGCAAATGCCGCCATGCTGATCTACAAGATCCTTCGCGCCCCCGAATGGCAGGTGATGCAGTCGCAGGGCCGGACGCGCGGCGCGCCGGTCGATCTGGCCGATGGCTATATTCATTTCTCGACCGCCGAACAGGTGCCCGGCACCCTGTCGCGCCATTTCGCCGCTGAAACCGGGCTGATGCTGCTGGCCTGCGACGCCGAGGCCATGGCCGCCGATCTGCGGTGGGAGCCTGCCCGCAACGGCGCGCTGTTCCCGCATCTTTATCGCGACCTGCGCATGGCGGATCTGCGCTGGAGCCGCGCCATAACGCAGGGGCCCGATGGCCCCGAAACCGGAGATCTGTAATGTCGCTGCTGGAACGCGCGGGCCTGTCGGCGCTGCACCGCCTTGACCCCGAACGCGCGCATGACCTGTCGATCCGGGCGCTGGAGCTGGGCCTTGTGCCCCTTCGCGGCACTGCGCCGACATCCGATCTGCTGCGCTGCCGGATCGCCGGTCTGGACCTGCCCAACCCGGTGGGTCTGGCGGCGGGATATGACAAGAATGCGCGGGTGGTGGGGCCTCTGTCCAAGGCCGGGTTCGGCTTCATCGAGGTCGGCGCCGCGACCCCCCGGCCGCAGCCGGGCAACCCCCGCCCGCGCCTGTTCCGCCTGCGCGAGGATCACGCGATCATCAACCGCTTTGGCTTCAACAATGAGGGCGCCGAAGCCATTGCCGCCCGCCTGGCGGCCCGGCCTGCGGGCATTCCCGTGGGCCTGAACATCGGCGCCAACAAGGACAGCGCCGACCGCGCCGCCGATTTCGCGCAGGTGGTGCAGATCGCCGGGGCCAGCGCCGATTTCCTGACCGTCAACGTGTCCTCGCCCAACACCGAAAAGCTGCGCGACCTTCAGGGCGCCCGCGCATTGGAGGCGCTGTTGCAGGGCGTTCTGACCGCCCGCGACGCCCTGCCCGCCCGGCGCCCGGTCTTCGTCAAGATCGCCCCCGACCTCGACGATGCCGAGCTGGCCGATATTGCCGCAGTGGCGCTTGGTCTGGGCCTCGACGGCATCATCGCCACCAACACGACCCTCTCGCGCGACGGGCTGACCGGCGCGCATGCGACCGAGACGGGCGGTCTGTCGGGGCGCCCGCTGTTCGCCCGCTCGACCCGCGTGGTGGCGCAGCTTTACCGGCTGACCGGGGGGCGCCTGCCCATCATCGGCGTGGGCGGGATCGGCAGTGCCGAGGACGCATGGCAAAAGCTGCGCGCCGGGGCCTGTGCGGTCCAGATCTATTCCGCGATGATCTATCAGGGCCTGTCGCTGGCCCCCCGTATCGCGGAAGACCTCGACCGCCGCCTGCGCGCGCACAGCATGACGCTGCCGGAACTGACCGGCAGCGGCGCAAGTGACTGGCCCTAGCCGGCCCTAGCGGAACTCGTCCGCGCCCAGCAGATGGTTCATGCTGTGCGACGGCTCGGCGCAGCCCGCATCGCCGATGACGCGGGCGGGCACGCCTGCGACGGTCTTGCAGGGCGGCACCTCGTGCAGCACGACCGAGCCTGCCGCAATGCGCGAATGCGCGCCCACGCGGATATTGCCCAGAACCTTGGCCCCCGCCCCGATCAGCACGCCGTCACCGATCTTGGGATGACGGTCGCCATCCTCCTTGCCGGTGCCGCCAAGCGTGACCGAATGCAGCATCGACACGTCATTGCCCACCGCAGCCGTCTCGCCGATGACGATGGAATGGGCGTGGTCGATCATCACCCCGGTGCCGATCCGGGCGGCGGGATGAATATCGACCCCGAAGCATTCCGACGACCGCATCTGCACGAAATAGGCCAGATCGCGCCGGTTTTCCTGCCACAGCCAATGCGCGATGCGATAGGCCTGCAACGCCTGAAACCCCTTGAAGAACAGAACCGGCTGCAACAGCCGGTGGGTCGCCGGATCGCGGTCATAGACCGCCATCAGATCCGCCCGCGCCCCGTCGCCCAGATCGGGCGCCGCGGCATAGGCGGCATCCGCGATCTCGCGCAGAATCTGTTCCGACATCTCGCCCGAGGCCAGTTTCAGCGAAAACCGATAGGCCAGCGCCGCCTCAAGGCTGTGGTGATGCAGCAGCCCGGCATGGATCAGCGATCCCAGCAGCGGCTCGTCGCTGACGGCGGCGCTGGCCTCGCGGCGCAGCTGCGCCCAGATGGCATCCCGGTCCAATCCCAAGGGCGTTTTCGCGACAGCGTGCATGGTCATCCTGAAACCCGTCCGATCCTGAACATATCCCGTTCTAACCCATATAACGGGCCGGGAAAAGCAGAGGGGGTCAATTTGACCGGCAGCGTCCGGCCCGCCCTTATCCCGGCAGCCGCAGCTCCCACCAATGCACGGACACACGGATGCGGCCCGCTGCGAAATTGCCCCCTTCGGCGGTCAGCAGGACCGGCTCGGGCTGATAATAGGTCATCGGCGCGCCCAGAATGCCGCGTGCCCAGGAGCCGTTCGCCTTGCCCAGCCCCTGCCCAAAGCGGTTGGTCGCGCCCGCCGTGCCCATCCGCCAGCTGCTCAGCGTGCCGGTCAGGCCCGAGGTCACCCGCGCCACCGCGCCGATGACCATCGCGCCCGCCGGAATGAGAACACCTGTCGTGACCGATGCACCCGGCGTGATCGCGATCTCATCCTCGGCCATGCCCGCCACCATGCCCGCCCCGCTGGCCCCCAGGCTCAGCGCGCCCACGACCCAGACCGCGCCGTCATGGATCGCCTCCAGCCCCCGGTCGGCCACAAAGGCGCGCATGCCGCGACGCGGCGGCAGGAACACCCAGCCGCCATTGACGCCGATGGCCAGCCGCCCGGCCTGCCCGGCCCACACCCCCTGCGCCTGACCCGGCACCGCCCAGCACTGCCCGTCCAGCACCGTTTCGGGCGGGGTGACCTGCGAGATGCTCTCGATCACCAGATTGACCGAGGCATCAAGGCGCATCAGCGCCTCATTCACGGTCACATGTTTCTGCGCCTGCGCGGGCTGGATCAGCGCCATCTGCAAACGTGCGGTTTCACTGGACATGAAAATCTCTCCTGACAAAGAGGCCGCGCCCGAAGGTCTGCGACAATTGCGCCACGCGGACGGTGAACGGCCCACCCTGCGACAGGTCCGCCCACAGGTCCGCAGATACGTCGTGCGACGGCACGGAGACCTGCTGATCCAGCAGCATCTGCCCGCCCCGCAGGATCTGGAGGACATAGCGCTCCTGATCCTCGCCAAGCGGGATGTCGGGACCGTCCCAGCCATCCCCCTCGATCCGGCTGCGCCTGATCCATGTCAGGCGTGGCCCCTCCAGCCGCAGATGACAGGGTGCATAGGGCCGCAGCCCGATGCCCCGCGCCGCCGTCATGCGGCTGCGATAGCCGGGATCGTCGGGCGCCCGCAGCGCCGGGCCGATGCGCCAGAACCGCTCCTGCCCGCGCGCCGAGGGCGGCAGATCGACCTGACGCGGCCCGCCATCCAGCAGCACGACCATGCTGCCCGCAGGCCAGACATCCGGCATCACCCCATCCGTGCCCGCCTGCCCCCGCAGCCGCTGGCTGATCTCCCATTCATTCGGGGCGACCAGATCGGCGCGGGCGAATTGCAGCACCTCCCAGCCCTCGACCGAGCCATCCCCGATCGCCAGCGCATTGGCGCCCGACAACAGCGCCCGCATCGTGACCGAGGCCAGCGGATCATGCGTCAGCCGCAGCCGCAACGGCGCGCCCCGGTCCAGCAGGCCGGGCCGCGCGCGCGGCAGGGGCGTCAGCGTGCGCCCGATCAGCGCGCGGCGGTCCAGCAGCAGGTTGGTGTCGAACCCGCCCTCGGCATCACCCGAGACATAGGCCGCCACCGTCCCCGGCCAGGGATGCGCCGACACCGCCAGCCAGGGGGCATGCGGCACCTCGTCCCCGCGCAACAGCGGCAGGTCCAGAAACACCGGCAGCACCGGCATCGGCGGCTGATAGCGGCGGATGCTCCCCTGCTCCTGATGGCTGATCGCGGGGCGGTAGACGCCCGGATCGACGCGCACCACCTCGATGGTGATCGCGCCCGCGCGCTCCAGCCGGTCGATCCGCCAGCGGCCAGCAGGCAGACCCGGCTGCGCCATCGTGATCACATCGCCCGGCCCCAGATCCGCACGCGAGGGCGGCAGCGCGAACCGCGCCGTGTCGCGCGCCACCTCGGCCTCGGCCAGCCAGCGGTCGGCAATGGCGCGTCCCTCGGGGCGGGTCAGCACCATCTGGAACTCGCTGTCGGCCACCGCCTTGCGGGCCTGCCCGTCCTGCGCCGCCTCGGCGGTGGCGGCGGTATAGTCGCCACCCGCCGCGATATGGGTCAGCCGCAGACGTCCGGGCATCGCCGATTGCGGGCTGCGCGTGGTCTCCAGCCCGGTGATCTCGCCCGCGACGGCCAGATCACCGGAGCCAAGCGCCACCCGCGCCAGCGCATCGCGCGCCACGAATGTCAGCACGCCGTCGCGTTCCACCGCATCGAAGCCATAGGCCAGCATCAGGGGCTGCAAGGCCGCCCGCCCGCTGTCCTGCCCGGTCAGCGCAAAGCCCCGCACCACGCCCGAGATCCGGCTGACGTCATATTCTGTCACCCCCGCCGCCCGGCAGATGTCGCCCACCACGGCGCGCAGCGTGACCGCCCCCGCCCGCCCGTTCAGCCAGTGCCCGCGATCCCAGGCCGGACCGTCCGACCACAGATCCGGGCGCCCCGGAAAGGCCGGATAGGGCCGCGCATCCCAGGCCCAGATATGGGCACGCCCCGGCGCGACCATAAAGCGCCCATCGACCATGCGCGGATTGTTGGCCGGATCGGTCCAGAACGCCATCGACGCCTCGACATAGGCCGCCTGCAAGGCATCGTTGCGGGTGCCGTCGGAATACCACGGTAAGGTGCTTTCCGAGCTCATGGCATCGAGGAACTTGTTGGGCTGGTTGGTCGCCTTGTCCAAAGCCGCACAGCCCAGTTCGGTGAACCAGAACGGTTTCGAGCCCGGCACCCAGCCCGTCGCCTCCCGGTTTCTGACCCCGCCCGGACGGTCGTAATGCAGGTTCTGCCACCACTCCCGCAGATCCTTGTAGCGCCAGACCCAGGCCTCGTCATAGGCGCCATCGGTGATCGGCGTGCGGATCTGGGCGTCGCGATCGGCCTCGCTGGCATAATACCAGTCGAACCCCTCGCCGCCCGCGACATTGGCCTTGAGATAGTCGAGATTGTCGATCCGCCCCCAACCCGCATCCAGATGGTCATCGCCATCGCGCCAGTCCGACAGCGGCATGTAATTGTCGATGCCGATAAAGTCGATATTCTCGTCCGACCACAGCGGGTCGAGGTGAAAGAACAACTCGCCATCGCCGGGGTGATGGCCGAAATATTCCGACCAGTCGGCGGCATAGCCGATGCTGACATCCGGCCCCAGAATCCCGCGCACATCCGCCGCCAGCTGGCGCAGCGCCGCCACCGCCGGATAGCTGTTGCCCGGCCCCCGGATCTGCGTCATCGCCACCATCTCGGACCCGATCAGGAAAGCGTCGATCCCGCCCGCCGCCGCACAAAGATGCGCATAATGCAGGATGAACCGGCGATAGGACCACTCATCCGGGCCGCCATAGCTGACCGTCTCGCCGTCGCGGCTGAAATCGCCGGGGCTGGCCGTGCCAAAGAACGCCGCCACCTCGGCAACCGCCACAGCCGTCAGGTCCGTCGTGCCCGGACGCCCCGGCGCGATGCGGGTGGTGACCCGCCCGCGCCACGGCATGACCGGCTGTTCCCCGGCGCCGTAAGGATCGGGCAACCCGTTCCCGGCCAGCTGCTCCATCAGGATGAACGGATAGAACACCGCCTTGCGCCCCGAGGCGGTCAGCGCCCGCAGCGCCTCGATCACCGACTGGTCCGAGGGCGTGCCGCCATAGATCGGCCGCCCCTCGACCCGCGCCACCTCGGGCGCCTGCCCCCGCGTGATCCCGCCCGCGCGCCAGGGCATCTCGCTGCCCTCGTCGCTGACGAATTCCACCTTGGGCCTGACCCTGCACTCGCCGATCCGCAGATCGCTGCCAAACCACGACACGATCAATGAGACCGAGCCGACATTGGGCAATTCACGCCCCAGCACATCCAGCGAGGCGCGGAAATCCGTCCCCCCCATCGGCGTGTTGACGTTGAAGCTGCGCGCCTCGCCCAGCTCGACCTGATGGCTGACCGGGGTGGTGGCCAGCGAATATTCGCCGGTGCCGGGGATCAGTGCCACCGCCTGCACATCGCGCGACAGGCCGGTGCCGTCGCGCGCCGGGCAGGTCACCTCAAAGCTCAGCTGCGGCATGCGGTTGCCCCAGCGCTCAAGGCTCAGGTTCTCCAGCACGACATAGGCCACGCCGCGATAGGCGGGGGCGGCATCACCCTCGGTCGCGGCGATGACCGGGTCGGGCATCTGCCCCTCATCGCCGCGATAGACGCGCATGTTCAGATCGGATTGCGCGATCTCCTCGCCATCCGCCCAGACCCGGCCCACGCCAAGAATGCGCCCCTCGCACAAGGCCAGCGCCACCGACAGCCGGTAGCTGATCTGACTGACCTGCGTGCGCGGCGCGCCCTTGCCGCCGCGCATGTTCTCGCGGCGCACGACCTCTTCCAGCGCCGAGGCCCAGATGACATGGCCCGGCAGCCGCATCTGTCCCCAGATGCGCGGGACAGCCATCCCCTCGCCCGCGGTCTGAAGGCGCAGCCGGTCGATGCGCCCGGTCTCGACCGCCCGCGCGCCGCCGCCCAGCAGCTGCTGGTCGATGGCGCGGCCCAGCACCGCGCCCGCCGCCCGCCCCAGCACCGCGCCCGACAGGCCCAGCACCGTGCCGCCAAACCCCGCGCCAAGCGACGCGCCGACCGCAGACAGGACAATCGTGGCCATGTTCAAATCCTTCGTAACTGAGGGGCGTCAGGGAAAGCGGAACCGCGCCACGATCCTGGAGGCCCAGGGCCGGGTCAGCGGGCTTTCGATGACGCCATGAGAGGTATAGGCATGGATAAAACGCGGCGCGGTTTCTGCCTGCGAGACCAGCCCCAGATGTTTGGCGATGGCCCCCTCGCGCATGCGGAACAGCAGCACCTGACCGGGGGTCAGCACCGCCGCATCCGGCACCGGGCACAGATGCCGCAGCGCCGCCTGCCACAGCGCTTCCTGCCCGCCGCATTCCGCCCAGTCGCCGCTATAGGCGGGCGGTGTCTCGGGTTCGGCGCCGTGGACCTCGCGCCAGATGCCCCGGATCAGACCCAGACAATCGGCGCCCGCGCCGCGCGTGCTGGCCTGATGGATATAGGGCGTGCCCAGCCAGCCGCGCGCAATCGCAACCTCGCGCGGATCAGCCATTGCGCCCGCCCACCTGCGGCGCCAGCAGCCAGTCCTCCGAGGGCAGATGCGGAAACCCCCGGAAATTGACCAGATTGGCGAATTTCAACCGGCAGGTGCCCGCCGCCTTGTCGCAGCCCGCCACCACCCGGATCTGATCGCCCGGCGCGGGCAGGATCGCCAGCGCCGACCACAGCTCGATCTCGCGGCGCTGGCCGGGGCGGGCGGTGTCGTTCTTGATCCGCCCGCGCAGACCCTGCGCCGCGCCGTCCAGAACCTCCAGCATGCCGCCCTCGAACCAGTTGGCGTCATAGGCGGGGAATGCGGTCAGCGAAAAGATCCGCCCCTCGTCCAGCCCCTCGACCGATACCGTCGCGCTGTAGGCAGGCACATCCAGCCGCAGCTTGCAGGCACCATCGCCCAGTTCGGCGGTGCAGCGCGGATGATAGACCCGGCCCTGCGGCGCATTCAGCGCCTCGGACAAGCCGCGCAATTCGGCGCGGAACGCCCCCTTCGCGCGCGAGACCTCCCCCAGCGTGCCGCGAAAACTCAGCCGGCGCTGGCTCACGTCGCGCCAGTTCACCTCCCACATGCGCAGGCTTGCGCCATCCCAGCGCCCGGCCATCAGATCGGGCTCGGTGATGGCATCGGCGCTCAGCGCGCCCACGGCCTCGCTGTTGTCGACCGACAGCCCGGTGGCCTGCGTGATCGCGCGGGCGGTCAACCCGTGATCGGGGCGGAACAGGATGCCCTCGAACCGCAGCCGCTGGTCGTGATCGGTAAAGCCAAGCGTCAGCCCGTCCCGGCGCCGGATCGCCCAGGCGCGCGCGCGTTCGGTCGCACTCATACCCGCACCTCGACCACCGGAATGTCGGGCACCTGCCCTGCCTCGAAGGACGAGACCGAAACGGCGATCCGGTCGGCATCGAACCGCACCGGCACGTCGTATTCATAGCCCGCGCTGATCTCGGCGCCGGTCTCGGGCGGCTCAAGGAAGTTGATCCGCCCCAGCCCGTGATCGACGGTATAGTTGGTGCCCAGGAACTTCTGGTCGCCGCCCACGCCGACGCGCACCGTGCCCGGCACCGGCTTGGTGATCGGGCGCAGATAGACCGTCGCGCCCGAGCGATAGGATTTGGTCAGCGCGAAACTGCGCATCTGCCCGTCCGCCACCGCGATCACCTGATCGTCAAAGGCGGGCGCGGCCGAGGGCAGGCAGCTTTTGTAATCCGACCAGTCCTTCCAGCGGAACCCGTGCAGCTGGCCCGACCGCGCCTCGAAAAATGCCACGACCTCGGCCAGATCGTCCAGCGAGCGCAGCCCCATCCCCGCATCATAGCGCCGCCGGGGATGCGCCCAGGGCGTGTTGCGTTCCTCGAACCCGCTGGCAAGGGTCACGATCTCGGTGCGCCGTTCCGGGCCGCCGACACTGCCAAAGGACAGGCTGGCGGGAAATCTCACCTCGTGAAAGGCCATCGCCCTCACCTCCTCAGTTGTTGCGATTGCCCTGCGACATCAGCCGCGACATCTGCGCCGCGATCTGCGACTGGCTGCGCTGAAAGCCTGCAACATCGGGGGTCTGGATGTTGAAGGTGACATTCACTGCCCGCCCGCCGCCGCCCGCACTGGCGACACCAAGCCGCCCGTCCGGGCCGCGCGACAGCGGCATGATCGCCTCCGCGCCCGCCTCGCCCATCAACCCGCGCCCGTCGCGCATGGGAAAGGCCGTGGGCGTGCCGACCAGATCGCCACCCATGGCCGAGGCCCGCCCCTGCTGGAACACGCCACCATTGGCAAAGGGCCTGATCGCGCCCGGCAGCGCGTGACCCATCAGCCCCAGCATGCCCCCGGCCAGCGCGTTTCCCACCGGCTTCATGGCGATGCCATAGACGCTGTCGGCCAGTGACCGGCCCACGCCCTTCAGCGCATCCGACAGCTTGGCGCCGTCAAAGATCAGCCCGTCAAAGGCGCGGCGCAGGCCGCCCTCCAGCCCGGCGGTCAGGCTGCCCATCTCGCGATTGGTCAGCACCATCGACTGTTGCAGCCGCGACAGCCCCGCCTCAAGCGTTGTCGCCTGCCGGGCCGTCGCGCCCAGATCCTCGTCCATCCGGCCCAGTGCCGGGCCTTCATCCATCGCCATCACCATCGTCCCCCGTATCGTTATGTTCCGTCCCCGGCGCGCGGGCATCGGGATAAAGCCGCGCCAGATCGGCCAGCCGGTCGCGCGACATCGGCGCGGGCGCCCGGTCCAGCCCCAGCATCAGCGCCAGTTCGGCGGGCGTCAGCGCCCAGAACGCATCCGGGTGCAGCCGCAACTCGCGCAGGCCCACCCGCATCAGCCCGGTCCAGTCCAGCGCGGCGCCGCTCATGCAGGCCCCCGGAACGCCAGCGCCAGCAACTGCGCCGCCGCGCGCGCCGCAGCCATCGGTCCGCCCTCGATTTCGGCCTCGATCAGATCAGATGCCTGCCCCGACCAGCCGCCACCGCGCAGACCGGCGACCAGCACCGCCAGCACGTCGCGCCCCGAAAAGCGCCCGCTTTCAAAGCGTTCGGCCAGATCCATCAGGCTGGGGCTGGCCAGTTCCTGCTCCAGCTCGGCCAGCGCGCCCAGGGTCAGGCGCGCCAGCCGGGGCTGGCCGTCGATCACCAGAGCGACCTCGCCACGCATCGGGTTCGCCATCAGATCGCCACAAAGCTCAGCGCACCGGCCGAGGCCAGCGCGATCTCATAGGTGGCCTCGCCGTTATAGCTGCCCGCATATTCCAGCGAGGTGATCTGAAACACGCCCTCGATGCGCCCGAAATCGGGGATGATCACCTGACAGCGCGGCACCTCGCCATCAAAGAACGCCTGCCGCGCGCGCCCGTCGGTATCGGCATCCCGGAACACCCCCGAGCCCGAGATCCGGGCGCTGCGCACGCCTGCGCCGCCCAGCAATTCGCGCCAGCCCCCCTCGCTTCCGAGGTTGGTGACATCGACCGTCTCGGCGTTGAACGAGACGCGCGTGGCGCGCAGCCCCGCCACCGTCTCGAAGGCGCCGTCGCCCGTCATATCCATCTTGATCAGCAGATCGCGACCGTTCTGTACCGCCATGGCCTTGCTCCTCAGCCCAGATCCACGCGCGCACGAAAGGTCAGATCGACCTGCCGCGCCGCACCATTGTCCATCCGGCGCGCCACCGCGCGCAGAAACCACATTCCCGCCAGCCGTCCCCGCGACAGGGTCAGCTGGCCCTCATCCAGCAGATCGGCGACCCGCGCCGCGACCTGCTTGACCATCGCAAAGCCCACCGCCTGATCGTTGCCCGACAGGACCGAGACCACGAAATCGTGGCGCGATCCGCCCGCGCTGACATCGCCCGCATTGCGGACATCCTCGGGGCCCAGGGTGACGAAAACGCCCGCAGGCGCGGCCACCGGCATCGCGTCGAAAATCGCGTCACCGACCAGACCGGCCAGCGCCGCATCGTCGCGCAGATGCAGATAGACCGCCGCCTGCAACGCGGCGCTTGCACCATAGCTCATGGCTGATCCTCCTCGCGGGCAAAGCAATCCAGATAGCGGCCCATGCCGTCGGCCTCGGCCACCGCCTCGATCAGAAACAGCCGCGTGCCCATGCGAAAGCGCTGGCCGGGGCGGGGCCTGCGCGGATCGCCCACCGCCGCGCCCCGCAGGGTGATGCGCCACTGCACCACGCTGATCAGCCCGACGCCCGCACCCTTTTCGCGCCCCGACCGCGCCTCCATCGCCGCCCACAGCCGCCCCAGCCCGGTCCAGACCAGACGGTGCCCGCCCATGCCATCAGGCAGGCGCTGCCCCTCCTCCAGCACCAGTTCGCTGGTCAGTCGCGGCGCGCCCATCAGCGCCACTCCCGGTTGCCGCGCCCGGCTAACGTGCGCACCGCGCGCCATTTCTCGATCAGCGCGCTGACCCCAAAGGGCAGCGCCTGCCGCGCGGCCTCATCGTGGCGGTCCTCGTAATAGCGCGCGGCCAGCATGATCACGGCATGGGCCAGATCGGCGGGCACCTCGGCCCATGCCTCACCAAAGCCCGCCATGAAGGTGACCGTCAGGCTGCCCCGGCGCGGCACATGCGGCAGCACCACGCCCATGGGCAGGATCACCGGGCGCTGGCTGTCAGGCACCAGCCGCCAGCTGTCCGGGGCCAGATCCGTCTCTTGCCCGTCACCGTCCCCGATCACGATCCGCTCGACCGCGTGAACCGGCGCCAGGGGCAGCGCCTGCCCCAGCCGGTCGCGCCAGTCATCCAGCCGCATGGCAAAGCGCCGCTTCAGCAGCACCTTGCCCGTCCGCGCCTCGATCGCGGCCATTGCGGCGCGCAGAAATCCCTGCAGGGCGGCGGTCTCGGCGGCATCATCGGGCCCCTCAAAACCTGTCCCCAGCCGCAGATGCGCCCGAAGCGCGGCGACGGGCAGCGCCTCTGCCGCCACCGCGGTTTCCTCAATCAGCATCATGTCGCGAACCTCCCGTCCTGCCGTCCGCACCACCGTTCAACCCGGACGAGGCCCCCGCGCGGGGCCCCGCCAATTCGCCACAGATCGGGCAGGGGGCGCGCCCGCCCGCCAGCCATCAGCGCGCGCGGACAGTTGCTAAGCCGGAACGACCAGCACACCAAGCGCACCCCCTGCCCTTCACCCGGTCCCCGGAGGGATCAGGCGAACCGCAGCAGCTTGACGGCGCGGAAGTCGGTGACCCCGCCGCCGACACGCTTGGTGGCATAGAACAGCACATGCGGCTTGGCGCTGAACGGATCGCGCAGCACCCGCAGGTCGGGGCGCTCGACGATCGTGTAGGCCGCGCGGAAATCACCGAAGGCGACTGCGAACGCATTCGCCGCGATGTCCGGCATGTCCTCGCTGACCATCACCGGATAGCCCAGCAGCTGCGGCACCTGACCCGCCGTCATCGGGTCGCTCCACAGGAACCGGCCATCGGCGTCCTTCATCTTGCGCACCCGCGCCGCCGTTTTCGAGTTCATCAGGAACGAGGCGTTTGCGCGATACTCGGCCCCCAGCGCAAAGATCAGATCGACCAGCGCGTCCATCGGCGCCGTGGTGCCAAAATCACCCAGCGCGCCGGTCCCGACAAAGCCGATCTGCGCCGCCGTCGCACCGGCATTGGCGGCGGTCGGATAGTTCAGGATGCCGCGCGGCTTGTCGACACCATCGCCCCGGACAAAGGCCAGCGCCTCGGACCGCGCAAAGCGGCTGGCGATGCGCTCGGCCAGCCAGCCCTCGACATCGAACGCCGCATCATCCAGCAGACGCTGGCTGGCCTTGGGCATGGCCGACAGCTCGTGGACCGGGATGGCGATCCGCTCGATGCCCGCATTGGCGGTCTCGGTCGCGGCAGCCTCGGTCGCCCAGCCCGCACCCATGTCGCCCTTCTCGACCAGCACCTCATAGACGGCACTCTCGATCGTCACGACATTGGCCAGCCGGCGCAACGAGGCCGAGGAATGCAATGCGTTCTGAACCGTCTCGGCCACCTGCGGCGCGGCCAGAAAGCCACCATCGCTGACCACCGTCAGGCCCTTTTCCTCGATGGTCAACCCGCGCAGGCCATCATCGTCGCCGTGGCGCAGATAGGCATTGAACGCCTTCTGGTGCGGCGCGGCGGCCTCGGCCGAGGTGGACAGCGGGGCGCGGCTGCGAAGGGCGGTCTTGCGGTCGATCATGGTCATACGCTCGTCCTGTGATTTGAGCTGGGTCTGAATATCGTCACGGAAAGCCCGAAGTTCGTGCACGAACCCCGTCATGGCCCCCTTCAGGTCGGCAGGCATGTCGCTGCCGCCCGCGGCCTTTGCCTCGGTCATGGTGTTCTCCTCATCGCGGATGATCGGGGGACGATCCTGTTGACGCGCGCCCCTGTTGACGAACCACCTCCGGGGGCGGTCCGAACCCTGACAGGCCGCGCAAACCGCGCGGCCCGAATGACTGTCACGCGCGGCGCAAAGCCTGCGCGGCCTCGGCAAAGATCGCGGCAATCTCGCGCAGATCCCCCGCCTCCTTGCGGCCCACCTTCGCCTCGGGCAGCATCGGGAAGGTCACAAGCGAGACCTCCCACAGCTCGATCTCGGCCAGCATCCGGCGGCCCTTCGGGTCGCGCGTGGCGCGGATGGTGCGATAGCCGATCGACAGCCCCTCGATGGCGCCCGCCTTGATCAGGGCTGCGGCCTCGCGGGCCTGCGCCACCTCGGGCAGCAGACGGCCCTTGACCCACAGGCCCCGGCCATCCTCGCGGATCTCGTCCCAGACGCCGATGGGGCGGGTGGGGTCGTGCTGCCACAGCATCCGCACCTTGTCGCCCCTGGCCGCCAGCCGCTTCAACGAGGCGGCAAAGGCGCCCGGCAGAACCGCGTCGCCGCCCTGATCGGTCAGCCCGAACAGGCTGCCATAGCCCTCGATCACATGGCCGTCGGACAGAACCGGCCCGCCGCCCGCGAATTTCACTTCCAGCCCCGCAACCATGCCTCAGCCCCCTTTCGGCGCAAATTCAAGTATCCCTTGGACGGCCTGCGTCAGGATCACGGCGACCACGCCGTACACCGTCATCCACAGCCGCCGCTCCAGCCCTTCGATCAGCACCTCGATCCGCTCCAGCCGCTTTTCGACGGCGCCGAACTGCAGCGCCATGATCCGCTCCTGCGCCTCGAACCGCTGATCGTGCCAGCCGGCATCCCTGACGAAACGCGACCCCTCCACGGCGTCACGCCCCGGCCATCGGCGCCAGCCCCAGCATCGCCCGCTTTTCCGCATCGCTGAGGAACGAGGCCTCGCTCACGCGCCGCCAATGCTGATCGCGCTCTTCCGACAAGGCCGGGATGCGGTCGGGATCGGGGCGCAGATCAACCTCGGCGCCCAGATGCTCCGACAGCCACCACGCGACCGAGGCCGCAACACGCGCCGCCAGCGGCAGCACGGTCAGGCGGTAAAACGCCCGGTTCGCCTCGGCATAATTGGCATAGGTCGCATCGCCGGGGATCCCCAGCAGCATCGGCGGCACCCCGAAGGCCAGCGCAATCTCGCGCGCCGCCGACAGCTTGGTCTCATGGAACTCCATGTCAGACGGCGAGAACCCCATCGGCTTCCAGTCCAGCCCCCCCTCCAGCAGCATCGGACGGCCCGCATTGCGCGCCCCCTGATGGTTCATCTCGATCTCGCCCACCAGCCGGTCATATTGCTCGGGGCTCAGCACGCCCTGCCCGTCGATCCCCTTGTAGATGATCGCGCCACTGGGCCGGGCTGCATTGTCCAGCAGCGCCTTCGACCAGGCGCTGGCGCTGTTATGCACATCCACGGCCACGGCGGCGGCCTGCATCGGCGACAACCCGTAGTGATCGTCCTGCGGATGAAAGCTCCTGATATGGCAGATCGGATCGGGGCTGCCGGTCATGTCAAAGCGATGCCTGCGCCCGCCCACGGCATATTCATAGGCCACCGGCCAGCCATCCGCACCGGGAACCACACTCATGCGGTCCGCGCGCAGCACATGCAGCTCGCCGGGCAGGCCCGAGCCCGCCAGCCCCACCGCCTCCAGATAGCCATTGCCCGACAGCAGCATCTGCCCGAACAAGGCCTCGAACAGCTCGGCCCGCCCCTGCCCCGGATTGGGCCTGCGCAGCAGATCCAGCACCGGATGCGCCTCATAGCGCTGCGCGTGATCCTCACAGACCAGCGGCACCGCCGCCGCCGCCTCGGCAATCAGCTTGACCGAACGGAACCCGATCGGATTGCCCATGAACCCGCCACGTGTCAGGCTGGACGTATCCCGCGCCGACCAGACCGGACGACCCGAGCCACTGGCAAAAGCCACCACCCGGCCGGTTGCACTGGCCTTTCTCTCCGGCACGGCAGCAGCCCTCTGCTCCCGCGAAAACATTCGAAACGCCATCCTCGCCTCCTTCATGCGGCCATGAAAAAGGCCGGCCCAACGGCCAGCCCTTTCTTCTTCATCCAAATATCCTGGGGGTCCGGGGGTGAAACCCCCGGCGCCCGCCTCACAGCACCCGCCTCACAGCACCCGCATCTGCGGCCGCCGCCAGCCCGCCGCAGGCTCGATCATCAGCTCATGGATCGCCCAGACCAGCGCATCCAGCCGGTCGGGACTGCCCCGCCCCTCATAGCCGCGCACGGTCATCTGACACAGCTGATCCTCCAGCACCCCCAATGACCCGCCCCGCAGATGCCGCACCCGGCCCTGCTCATACAGCGCCGCCACCGGCTCGGCCCGCAGACCCTTCCCGCGCGAGGCCCGCAACGCCTTGAACGGCACCAGCGGGTCAATCTGCCGGATCACGCTTTCCACCAGATCGCCGCCCTGATTGACCTCGGCCACCAGCCGCTCGGCCCCATGCCGGTCCATCGCGGCAATCGCGGCGCGCGCCCAGTCGGTCGGACCGCCGCGGATGCTGGCATCCTCCAGCACCCAGGCCCGCCAGTCCTTCGGATCGCCGCGCATCTCGACGCCCGCGACCACGATGCCGCATTCGTCGCTGGCCCGGCCGCCGGTGACCGCCGGATCGACCGCCACCACGATCCGGTCCAGCTTCGGCACAGCCTCGCCCCGCGCCGCCTCCAGCATGGCGGTGGTCCACAGCGCGCCCTCGACATCGTCCAGCAGCACGCCCTCCAGCTCCTGCCGCCCCATCCGCGTGCCGCCATAGCGGGCCTGCACCTCGGCCAGAAAGCTCTCGGCCAGCCAGGCGCGGTTCGCCTCGGTCGGCGCATGGCTGACCACGGTCGAGGCATTGCCAAGGATCCGCTTCAGCACGCCCACATTGCGCGGCGTCGTGGTGACCACCTGCTGCGGATGCTCGCCCAGGCGCAGCGCGAATTGCAGCATGTCCCAGACATCCTCGGCCTTTTTCCACTTGGCCAGCTCATCGACCCATGCGGCGTCGAATTGCGGCCCGCGCAGCGCCTCGGGCTCATGCGCCGAATAGACCGTCGCCGTGGCGCCATTGGCCCAGACCAGCCGCTTGCGCCCCGCCTCCCAGACCGGTCGCCGGTCGGGCGGCGAGCAGGCCAGAATGCCGCTTTCGCCAAACACCATCACCTCGCGCACCTGATCAAAGGTCTCACCGACCAGCGCGACACGGTGACATCTGCCCCCGGCCGCCGCAGTCGGCCCCTCGACCATGCGCCGCACCCATTCCGACCCGGCGCGGGTCTTGCCCGCGCCGCGCCCGCCCATGATCACCCATGACTTCCAGTCACCCGGGGGCGGCAGCTGATGCGGCAGCGCCCAGAACTCGAACAGCCAGGGCAGCGACATCAGCGCATTGTCCGACAGCCCGCCCAGAAACGCCTCGACCTCATCCGGCGCGGCGGAGGCAAGCCAGGCGGCGCCCGATTTCATCTCTTGCGGCGTCAAGATCGAGGCTGCCGCCTCCGACCCCTCCGGCGATCTCCTTGCGAAGTTTGTCAACCTTGTTCCTTTCGACCATCAAAAGCTGGATGGCATCGCGAACCGTGCGCGCCGCCTCCACCGCCTTTTTCAGACGGGCCGGGTCGATCCCGTCCACCCCGGCCGAGGCAAGCTCGGCCTGATGCAGACGCAGATCCTTGACGTAGTCCCAGAACAACCACTGGGCGACGGCGATCTCGTCCTCGTCCACGGGTGCTCCGGCCGCCCGCAGCCCGGCCTCGCAGCCGGGCTGGACCGCAGCCACAACAGATCCACCGGGTTCCCCCGGTCCGCCCCATTCCATATCATTCATGCACTGCCCCGCCTCGTGTCCTGTCCGCACGAGCCAAGAGACGAAAAAAGCGGCCCAAGGGTTTCCCCCGGCCGCTTGCCCACCTCTTCCAGCATGTGTAATTTCTACTTCAGGGCGTTCGCCAGGTCAATCACTAAACCTAAGCGCGACCCTGGAAGATAAGATAAACCTGTCCTGACAAAGGGTTAAGCCGCGCAACACCCCCTGCGCACGCAGGGAAAAAACCGCGCAACAGCAACCGCCATTGCGCGGACTCACCTCGCGGATCAGCTCTTTCGGGTCGTCGTTTTCCCGGCGCGCGCCTCGGTGGCGCGGGTGATCGCCTCTGCGGCCTCGCCCTGCATCTTCTGCGCGAACGACACCATCTGCGCGGCATAGGCCTCGCTCCAGTCGGCAAAGCCCTGCCCGTCCTTGCCGCCGGTCATCTTCATGGCCGCGGCCCGCATCTCTTCGCCCTGCGCGCGCATCTTCTCAAGCTGCTCTTCCCAGCCCGACTGCATCTTCTGCCACTGGCCGCGCACCTGTTCATTGGCGGTTTCCATATGCGCGCGGATCTGGCTGTTCACCTCTTCCTGACGCTGCATGGCGGTTTCCTGCCATTTGCGCGCCTGCTCGACGGCATTTTCGCTGTTTTTCGACATTTCGGCCTGCCAGGCCCCCATGCGCTCTTCAAAGCTGCGGGCATTCTCGGCCAGCACTGCAAACATATCGGACATCTTCATGGCGGGTCTCCCTTGACGGGGGCGCCGCCACGACCGGATGCCGCAGCACGCAAAAGGCCCCCACAACAGCCTGCTGCGGGGACCTCTTAATGTCAAACCCTACCGGGATCAGCCGTCCGTCTGGACCGGACCATCGGCGGGCAGACCGCGCTGGCGTTCGATCTCGCGCCAGCGGGCGACGGCGGCATTATGCTCGGCCAGCGTGCGCGAAAAGGCATGCCCCCCGGTCCCGTCCGCAACAAAAAAGATATATTCGGTCGTGTCCGGGTTCAGCGTCGCGCGGATCGCGGCGCGGCCCGGATTGGCGATCGGCGTCGGCGGCAGCCCGTCGATCTGATAGGTGTTCCACGGCGTGCGCGCATCCAGCTCCGACCGCCGGATGCCCCGGTCCAGAATGCCGCGCCCCTCGGTCACGCCATAGATCACCGTCGGATCGGTCTGCAGCCGCATCCCCTGCCGCAGCCGGTTCACAAACACGCTGGCGACCTGAGGCCGCTCATCCGCCACAGCCGTCTCCTTTTCGACGATCGAGGCCATGATCAGCGCCTCCTGCGGATTGGCATAGGGCAGACCCTCGGCGCGATTGTCCCATTCAGCCGCCAGAATCGCCGCCTGCCGCCGCGCCATCTCGGCCAGAATCGCGGACCGCTCCTGTCCGCGCGCCAGCAGATAGGTGTCGGGCGCCAGCGTCCCCTCGGCGGGGATCTCGGCCACTTCACCCGTCAGCACGCTGGCCGCCTTCAGGGCCTCGACCACCTGCCAGCTGGTCACACCCTCGGCCATGACCAGCGACATGCGCACATCAGGGCGCTCTTCGGCCTCGGCAATCATCTCGGGGCGCTCACCCGCAGCCGGGTTGAACCGCGCGACCTCCTCATAGGCCCCGGTCTCGGGGTTGGTGTCACGCAGCAGAATGGTGTTCTCGCGCACGCCCACCCGCACGATCACCTCGGTCCCGCAGGTCGAGGGCCCGCCCGCCGTGACCACCGCGACGATCTCTTCCATGCTGGCGCGCGGCGGCACCAGATAGCTGCCGAATTTCAGATCCCCGGCGCGGCCCATGTAATCGGCCCCCGCCCGGAAGACATAGGCGTTCGAGACCGCCCCCTGCCCCGCCAGCCGCTGGCTGACCACGCCCAGACTGTCGCCCGGCGCGATCTCGACACATTGCGCGATCTCGCTGGCCCCCGGCCCGCTGAACTCGCGCTTGGCCCAGGCCACCGCCGCCGCCGCCGCGATCAGGATCACGATCAGCAGCGTCAGCATGTTCGAGGCAAGGTTTCGCCAGATCATCCCGCGACCCGCCCCATGATCAGGCTGGCATTGGTGCCGCCAAAGCCAAAGCTGTTGGACAGTGCGACATCCACCCTGCGACGCACGGCAGCATTCGCCGCCAGATCCAGCACCGGCGCCACGGCCGGATTGTCCAGATTGATCGTCGGCGGACAGATCTGATCACGGATCGCCAGCACGCAGAAAATCGCCTCGACCGCGCCTGCCGCCCCCAGCAGATGCCCGATGCTGGACTTGGTCGAGGACATGACCACCCCCGCCGCATGCTCGCCCAGCAGCCGCTCGACCGCGCCCAGCTCGATCGTGTCGGCCATGGTGCTGGTGCCATGCGCGTTGATATAGTCGATCCGGTCCGGGCTCAGCCCGGCACTCTTCAACGCCGCCTGCATCGCCCGGTATCCGCCATCGCCATCCTCGCTCGGCGCGGTGATGTGATAGGCGTCGCCCGACATGCCGTAACCCAGCACCTCGGCATAGATCTTCGCGCCCCGCGCCACCGCGTGCTCATATTCCTCCAGCACGACGACGCCCGCCCCCTCGCCCATCACGAACCCGTCGCGATCGGCATCATAGGGTCGGCTGGCCGCCTGCGGATCATCCGCACGCCTGGTGGACAAAGCCTTGCAGGCGTTGAACCCGGCAATCCCGATCTCGCTGATCGGGCTCTCGGCCCCGCCCGCGATCATCACATCCGCATCGCCATAGCGGATCATCCGCGAGGCATCGCCGATCGCATGCGCCCCGGTCGAACAGGCCGTCACCACCGCATGGTTCGGCCCCTTGAATCCATAGCGGATCGACACCTGACCCGAGATCAGATTGATCAGCGCACCCGGAATAAAGAAGGGGCTGACCCGCTTCGGCCCCCGTTCCTTGATCAGCACGGCGGTCTCGGCGATCGAGGACAGCCCGCCGATCCCCGACCCGATCATCACGCCGGTCCGCTGCCGGCTCTCTTCATCCTCGGGCATCCAGCCCGAATCCTCGACCGCCTGCTGCGCTGCCGCCATCCCGTAGAGAATGAAATCATCGACCTTGCGCCGGTCCTTCGGCGCCATCCAGTCATCGGGGTTGAACGTCCCGTCCGAGCCGTCCCCCAGGGGGATCTCGCAGGCATATTTCGTCACCACATCTGAAGCATCAAACCGCGTGATCGGCCCTGCGCCCGACTTTCCCGCCAGCAGCCGCTCCCAGCTGGCCTCCACGCCCGAGGCCAGCGGCGTGACCATCCCCAATCCGGTGACAACAACCCTGCGCATCCGCCTGTCCTTCAACTGCTCACATTGCGCGACGTGATACACGCCCCGCCGCAACCACGCAACGCCACGAAACCGCGACGCCTATGCGCCTGCTTTGGTCTCGAGATATCCCGCGGGGGGTCAGCCGGTGGTTCGCCATCGGTTCAAGAACCGCTGGCTGACGGGGCGCGAAGCCCCCCGGCTGCCGCGGGACGCAGACTATCCCAACCCTTCGGCCCTGAACGCCGCCCGGATGTCGCCCTCAGGCCGCGCCCCCATATGCCCGATCACCTCTGCCGCCGCGATACAGCCCATCCGCCCCGCCTCTGCCAGCGGCCGGCCCTGCGCCAGCCCGTACAGCAACCCGGCCGCGAACTGATCGCCCGCGCCGGTCGCATCCACCGGCACCACGCGATGCACCGGCGCCGTGACCCGCTCGCCCGCCCGGATCAGGATCGCATCCTCGCCCGACCGCGTGCAGATCACCGTGCCGCAATCGGCCACCGCCTGCCGCAGCGCCTCTTCCAGATCCTCGACCTGATAGAGCGCGCACCATTCCTGCCGGTTGCCGATCACATAATCCATCGGCCCCGCGACCAGACGACGGAAATCCTCGCGGTGCCGGTCGACACAGAACGGGTC
>NZ_JBKBVD010000021.1:0-62846 GCF_046289755.1 Paracoccus sp. (in: a-proteobacteria)
GGCGGGCCCAGTTGACGGCCTATCGTGCCCCCCCCCCCCTGTCACGGGCGGTGAGGGGCGCGACCGGCCCGCGCGGGCCGGTCGCATGACCCTTTTGCCGAAAGTCCCGCATGTCGCACCCCAAGTCGCCGTCAAAGGCCGATCCTCCGCCTGTTGATCCCGATGTGCTGGCCGCGGCCGAGATGCCCTCGGTCACCGCCGATGATATTGACGACAGCTCGTATCGCTCGGGTCTGCCGGGGCCGCTGGGGTGGCTGGACCAGATCATCGCCCGGCTGGAGGCAGTGTTGCTGGCGGCGGGCGTTCTGGCGATGGCGGCCAATACCTGCGCCAATGTCGTGGGGCGCTATGTCTTTGGCCAGTCGCTGTATTTTTCCGAAGAGGTCAATCAGGCGCTGATCATCCTGATCACCTTTGCGGGCATTTCCTATGCTGCGCGGCACGGGCGTCATATCCGCATGTCGGCCTTTTTCGACATGCTGCCCTTCAAGGCGCGCAAGGTGGCGATGATCCTGATCTCGGCCATCACGGCGGCGCTGCTGCTGATGTTGGCGTGGTATGCCTATCAGTATGTCGCCACGCAGGCAGCACGGGGCCGCACGATGCCCGCGCTGCGCATCCCGAACTGGTGGATTCTGGTCTGGGTGCCGCTGGGGTTCTTCCTGACCGGGCTGCAATACGCGCTGACGGCGGTCCGCAACCTGCTGGACCATGACATCTGGCTGTCGACCAGCACGCTGGAAGGCTATGACGACAACCGCGAAGAAGAGGTCTGAGCCATGACCGCAGCCATTCTGGGAACCATGGTCGTCCTGCTGCTGCTGGGCTTTCCGATGATGGTGCCGCTGATCATCGGGTCGATGGTGGGCTTTGTCGGCATCTTCGGCGGCATCGACCAGATGCCGACGCTGGTGCAACAGGTCATCGCGGGCATCCAGCCCGCCAGCCTGATCGCGGTGCCGATGTTCATCTTTGCCGCCGACATCATGACGCGCGGCCAGTCGGCGGGGCGGCTGATTGATCTGGTGATGGCGTTTCTGGGCCATATCAAGGGCGGGCTGGCGATTTCCACCGCCGGGGCCTGCACCATGTTCGGCGCGGTGTCCGGGTCCACGCAGGCGACCGTGGTGGCGGTGGGCGGGCCGCTGCGTCCGC
This sequence comes from Paracoccus sp. (in: a-proteobacteria), assembly GCF_046289755.1. GTDB lineage: Bacteria > Pseudomonadota > Alphaproteobacteria > Rhodobacterales > Rhodobacteraceae > Paracoccus. The sequence goes on from NZ_JBKBVD010000021.1 coordinate 1,156, forward strand.
GTCTGCTGAAGGCGGGATACAGCGACAAATTCACGCTGGCGCTGATCATCAACGCATCCGACATCGCATTCCTGATCCCGCCATCCATCGGCATGATCATCTACGGCGTCGTCTCGGGCACCTCGATTTCGGAACTGTTCATCGCCGGGCTGGGGCCGGGGCTGCTGATCCTGCTGCTGTTCTCGATCTATGCCTATATCTACGCCGTGCGCCACAATGTGCCGACCGAGCCGCCCGCGACATGGCGCGAACGGGCACGGGCGGCGCAGCGGGCGCTGTGGCCCCTGGGCTTTCCGGTGATCATCATCGGCGGCATCTATGGCGGCATCTTCTCGCCCACCGAGGCGGCGGCGGCCTGTGTCCTTTACGCGCTGATCCTCGAGATGGTCGTCTTCCGCGAAATGTCGGTCAAGCAGCTTTACGCCACTGCGAAATCGACCGGGCTGATCACGGCGGTCGTGTTCATTCTGGTCGGCGCGGGCGCGGCCTTCAGCTATATCATCAGCTTTGCACAGATCCCGCAGGCGGTGCTGGGCGGCATCGGCATCGACGAGATGGGGCCTTATGGCGTGCTGTTCACCATCTCGATCGCCTTTTTCATCGGCTGCATGTTCGTCGATCCGATCGTGGTGATCCTGATCCTTGTGCCGATCTTTGCGCCGGTGGTGCAGGCCACGGGCCTCGACCCGGTGCTGGTCGGCACCATCATCACCCTGCAGGTGGCCATCGGCAGCGCCACGCCCCCCTTTGGCTGCGACATCTTCACAGCCATTGCCGTCTTCAAGCGCCCCTATGCCGAGGTGGTCAAGGGCACGCCGCCCTTCATCTTTATCCTGCTGTCCGTCTCGGTCCTGCTGATCTTTTTCCCACAGATCGCGCTGTTCCTGCGTGATCTGGCGTTCAGGGACTGACCGCATGTTCAACCGTATCCTCATCCCCTATGACGGCTCGACCGGGGCCGAGCGCGCGCTGGTCAAGGCGGCCGAACTGGCCAAGCTGTGCGGCGGGCAGGCCATCGTGCTGACCGTCTATCGCCATCACGCCATGCTGGAGGCGTCGCTGTCGATGGTGCGCGGCGCGTCCGAGCCGGGGCATCTGGACGACGCCATGCGCGCCCATGCCCGCGACGCCGCCGATTACGCCAAAAGCCTTGTCCGCGATGCGGGCGTGGCGCAGGTCAGCGCCTTTATCCGCGCCGGTCAGCCCGCCCGCACCATCGTCGCCGTCGCGCGCGAGAAGCAATGCGATCTGATCGTGGTCGGCTCGCGCGGGCTGGGTGCAACCGAAGGCTATCTGCTGGGTTCCGTCAGTCACAAGGTGACGGGGCTGGCGCCCTGTCCCGTTCTTGTCGTCTGAGGACCTTTCATGTGGACAGATACCTTACGCCGCTTCGGGCTGGTGGCGCTGGCGACCGACCTGACGATCGAGGGCGATGCCGCCACCCTGATGCCGCCCGGCACAAGGCTGCATGTGACGCGCATCAGTTTTGACAACCCCACCACGCGCGAGAACCTGCTGGCGACCGGGCCCCGGCTGCGCGCGGCGGTCGATCTGCTGGTGCCCGGCGTGGCGCTGGAGGGGATCGGCTTTGGCTGTACCTCGGCCTCGGCAGTGCTGGGACCGCAGATCGACGCGCTGGCCTCGGATGGCCGTGCGCCGCTGACCACGCCTGCGGGCGCGGCGCTGCGGGGGTTTGCTGCGCTTGGCGTCCGCCGGGTGGCGCTGATGACGCCCTATCTGGCCGCGACCACCGATCTGGTGGGCGATTACTTCGAGGCGAACGGCATTCAGGTCGTGCGCCGTGCCTCGATGGGCCATGCCGATGACCGCGACATGGCAATGCTGCCGGCCCCCGAGATCATCGAGATGGCCTGCGCCTGTGATCACCCCGAGGCTGAGGCGCTGTTCATCTCCTGCACCGCACTGCCCGCGCTGGCTGTGATCGACACGCTTGAGGCGCGGCTGGGCAAGCCGGTCCTGACCGCGAACCAGTCGCTGTTCTGGGCGATGCTGGATCAGGCGCTGCTGCCCGCCGCCGGTCCGGGCGCGCTGTTCCGGTGCCGGACATGGTGACGCTGGACCAGATCCGGGCCGCGCGCGACCGCATCGCGGGACAGGTGGTCTGCACGCCGGTCGCGCAGTCGCCCACGCTGTCGGATCTGGCGGGCGGGCCGGTCTGGCTGAAGCTGGAGCATCTGCAGACCACCGGTGCCTTCAAGCTGCGCGGCGCCAGCAATGCGGTGGCGCGCTTGGGCGATGTGGCAGGGGTCACGACCGCCTCGACCGGCAATCATGGCCGCGCGCTGGCCCATGCCGCGCGGGCGCGGGGCCTGCCTGCGGTGATCTGCATGTCCTCGCTGGTGCCGGGCAACAAGCTGGCGGCGATCGAGGCGCTGGGTGCCGAGGCGCGCATCGCGGGCGCCAGCCAGGACGAGGCGTTTCTTGAGGCGCAGCGGCTGCAGGCCGAGCAGGGCTTTGCGCTGATCCCGCCCTTTGACCACCCGGATGTGATCGCGGGGCAGGGCACGCTGGGGCTGGAGATCCTGGACCAGATCCCCGATGCCGCTGCCATCGCCGTGCCCCTGTCGGGCGGCGGTCTGCTGGCGGGCGTGGCGGCAGCGGCCAAGGCGCTGCGTCCCGACATCCGCATCATCGGCATCAGCATGGAGCGCGGCGCCGCCATGGCCGCCAGCCTGCGCGCAGGCCATCCGGTCGCGGTGCGCGAGCTGCCGACGCTGGCCGACAGTCTGGGTGGCGGCATCGGCATGTCGAACCGCCATACCTTCACAATGGTGCGCGATCTGATGGACGAGGTGATCCTGCTGACCGAAGCCGAGATTGCCGCCGGTATCCGCCATCTGGCCGCCGAGGGCCATGTGGTCGAGGGCGCCGCCGCCGTCGGTGCGGGCGCGGTGCTGGCGGGCAAGCTGCGCGCATCTGGCCCGCTGATCCTGATCCTGTCGGGCGCCAATATCGACCCCGCCGCCCACGCCGCCATCCTGAGGACCGCATGACCCCGCTGATATTGACCGAGCCGGATTTGCGCGCCCGCGTGCCGCTGGACCTGACCGCCATCGACGTGATCGAGGCGGGCTTTGCCCGGCTGGCCGGAGGCGGTGTGGTCATGCCGCCGGTCCTGTCGATGCACCTGCCCGACGTGAATGGAGAGGTGGACATCAAGACGGCATATGTGCCGGGGTTTCAGGGCTTTGCGGTGAAAATCTCACCCGGTTTCTTTGACAATCCTGCACGCGGGTTGCCCTCGACCTCGGGGCTGATGGTGGTACTGGATGCACAGACGGGGCGGGTGCGGGCCGTGCTGCTGGACAATGGCTATCTGACCGATCTGCGCACGGCGGCGGCGGGCGGTGTGGCCGCGCGGCATCTGGCGCGCAAGGAGGCCTCGACCGCCGCGATCTTTGGCGCCGGGGTGCAGGCGCGGATGCAGCTGCAGGCGCTGTGCCTTGTGCGGCCGATCACCACGGCGCTGATCTGGGCGCGCGATCCGGCCCGCGCGCAGGCGCTGGCCGCTGATCTGGACCGCCCCGGCCTGACCGTCCGTGCGACCTCTGATGCCGCCGGGGCCGCCGCTGCGGCAGATATCATCGTCACAACCACCCCCGCCACGCAGCCCATTCTGCGCGCCGAATGGCTGCGCCCGGGCCAGCACATCACCGCCATGGGCAGCGACCAGCCCGGCAAGAACGAGTTGGACCCCGCCTGCCGGACGCGCGCCGATCTGTATGTCGCCGATCGTCTCAGCCAGACCCGCCTGATGGGCGAACTGCGCGCGGCTCTGGCCGCAGGGCAGCCCGACATCGACCATCCCGAACTGGGCCAGATCATCGCCGGGCAGCGCCCCGGCCGAACCCATCCCGATCAGATCACCATCTGCGATCTGACGGGGACCGGCGTGCAGGACACCGCCATTGCCACCCACGCGCTTGCCGCGTTTTCGAAAGACAATCCGAATGCCTGAACTGCAGAGGACACCCTATCGCTTTTCGACCGATGAATACGAAGAGCGCCTGAAAAAGACCCGCGCCAGCATGGAAAAGCTGGGGCTGGATCTGCTGATTGTCAGCGATCCCTCGAACATGGCCTGGCTGACCGGCTATGACGGCTGGTCCTTCTATGTGCATCAATGCGTGATCGTGGGTCCGACCGGGGCGCCGATCTGGTTCGGGCGCGGGCAGGATGCGCAGGGCGCGCTGCGCACGGTCTGGATGCCCGACGACCATATCATCGGCTATCCCGACCACTATGTGCAATCGACCGAGCGGCATCCGATGGATTACCTCTGGGCCACGCTGGCCGACAAGGGCTGGCATACCGGCTTTATCGGCGTCGAGATGGACAATTACTATTACTCGGCCAAGGCGCATGAGCGGCTGGTCCATGGCCTGCCCGAGGCGCAGATTCTGGACGCGACCGGGCTTGTCAGCTGGCAGCGCGCCGTCAAGACGCCCAAGGAACTGGAATACATGCGCAAGGCCGCCCGCATCGTCGAGCGGATGCACCGCCGCATCGCCGACAAGGTCGAGGTGGGGATGCGCAAATGCGATCTGGTGGCCGAGATCTATGACGCGGGCCTGCGCTTTGACGAATGGTCCCAGCATGGCGGCGATTACCCGGCCATCGTGCCGCTGCTGCCCTCGGGGCCGGATGCCGCAGCCCCGCATCTGACCTGGGACGACCAGCCGATGAAGCGCGATGAGGGCACCTTCTTCGAGATTGCGGGCTGCTATCAGCGCTATCACGTGCCGCTGTCGCGCACGATCTTTCTGGGCACGCCGCCGCAGGACATGCTGGACGCGGAAAAGGCCGTGCTGGAGGGGATGGAGGCGGGCCTTGGCGCCGCCCGCGCGGGCAATACCTGCGAGGATATTGCCAACGCCTTCTTCACGGTGCTGGACCGCTACGGGATCGTGAAGGACAACCGCACCGGCTATCCGATCGGCCTGTCCTATCCGCCCGACTGGGGCGAACGCACCATGTCGCTGCGCCGCGGCGACCGGACCGAGCTGAAACCGGGCATGACCTTCCATTTCATGACGGGTCTGTGGATGGAGGGCTGGGGCTATGAAACCACCGAATCCATCGTCATCACCGAACGCGAGCCGGAACTGTTCTGCAACATCCCCCGCCGGATGCTGGTGAAGGCATGAGCGCGAACCCGATCCGCCCCACCATCCCGCTGGATCGCCACGGCAAGCATCACGGCTTTCTGCGGCTGCCCTACAGCCGCAATGACAGCGCATGGGGCAGCGTGATGATCCCGCTGACGGTGATTGCGAACGGCGAGGGGCCGACCGCCCTGCTGACCGGCGGCAATCACGGCGATGAATACGAGGGGCCGATTGCGCTGCAGCAGCTGGCCTGGGAGGTGGCGCCCGAGGAGGTGACGGGCCGCCTCATCATCCTGCCCTATATGAACTATCCCGCCTTCCGGGCGGGCACGCGGGTCAGCCCGATAGATCAGGTCAACCTCAACCGCTGCTTTCCGGGCAGGCCGGACGGCACGGTGACGCAGAAGATCGCGAACTATATCCACGATGTGCTGGTGCCGCAGGCGGATCTGGTGCTGGACTATCACTCGGGCGGCAAGACGCTGGATTTCCTGCCCTATGCCGCCGCCCATTATCAGGATGACCCGGCGAAAGAGGCCGCCTGCCTCGCCGCCGTCCGGGCCTTTGGTGCGCCCTATACGATGATGATGCACGAGATCGACAATGTCGGCATGTTCGACACGGCGGTCGAAACGCAGGGCAAGATCTTTGTCACCACCGAGTTGGGCGGGGGCGGCACCGCCACGGCGGCCTCGGCCCGGATCGCCATCGAAGGCGTGCGCAACGTGCTGCGCCATGCGGGTATTCTGGCGGGGGCGGTCACGGCGCGGGAGGACAGCCCCATGCTGGATATGCCGGGCGATGACTGCTTCCATTTCGCCACAAGCGACGGGCTGATGCACCCGCTGGCCGATCTGGGCGATGCGGTCCGGGCGGGTCAGCCGATTGCGCAGATCTGGCCACCCGACCGGACCGGTGTGGCCCCGGTCGAGGTTCTGGCAAATATGGACGGCGTGATCGCGGCCCGGCATTTTCCGGGGCTGGTGCAGACCGGCGATTGTCTGGCGGTGATCGCGGTCCTGCGCGACTAGCGCGCGATCCGGTCCAGCAGGCGGGCCAGTTCCCCGGGCGCGGACAGGAACGGCGAATGCCCCCAGTCCCGCGCATGCACCTGATCGACGGGCGCGCGCGCCAGCATCGCCTGTTGCAGGCCTGGCGCAATCGCGCGGTCGTTGCGGCACAGGATATAATGGCGCGGCAGGGCGATGCGCGGGCCCGGCAGGGGCTCGCGCATCGGCCCGGTGGGCTGTGGCCGCAACCGGGCCAGCGCGCGGGCGACCTCGGGGGGCGGGCAGTCGTGATACAGCATCTCGCGCGCGGCCTCGGGCGGCATCAGCAGGCGGCCCTGATCGTCGCGCGGCCAGTTGCGCGGCCCGTTTCGGGGCATTCCGCCCATCCGGTCCAGCGCCGCCAGACTGTCGCCGGGCCGCGGCAGATAGGAACACAGATGCACCAGCGCGGTGGCGCGCGCCGCGAGCGCCTCGATCACCATGCCGCCAAGGGAATGCCCGACCAGCAGCGCCGGGCCTTCGCCCACAACCGCCCCGCAATCGGCCAGTGTCGCCGCACCCCCCGGCATATCGGGCGCATCGACCGCGTGGCCCATCGCGCGCAGCCGGTCGGCCACCGCGTCCCAGCACCAGCCGCCATGCCATGCTCCGTGTATCAGGACGATCCGTGCCATGCCCGCAGCCTTGCAGCCGCGGCCCGCCGGTGCAAGGCTGCGCAGGCAGGGGGGCTGCGCGGGCAGGGGGGCGCCATGATCGACAAACTGGAAATGTTTCTGGCCGTCACCAAAGAGGGCCATTTCGGCCGCGCCGCCCAGAGCCTTGGCATCACCCAGCCCAGCCTGTCGGCGGGGATCAAGCAGCTTGAGGAAAGCCTCGGCGTGCTGCTGATCTTTCGCGGCTCGCGCTATGGCGGCCTCACGCCCGAGGGGCAGTCGGCGCTGGTCTGGGCGCGCCGGATCGTGGGCGACAGCCGCCAGCTGCGCGAAGAGATGCGGGCCGTGCGCCACGGGCTGTCGGGGCGGCTGCGGATCGCGGTGATCCCGACCGCGCTGACATGGGCCGCCCGGATCAGCGCCCGCTTTGGCGCCGCCCATCCCAAGGTGGGCTTTACCATCCTGTCGCGCAGTTCGGTCGAGATCCTGCAGATGATCGAGGATCTCGATGTCGATGCGGGCATCAGCTATCTGGACAACGAACCGCTTGGCCGGGTCAGCAGCGTGCCGCTCTATGACGAACGCTATGTGCTGCTGGCGCATCGCGATCACCCGCTGGCGGGTGCGGGTCGTCTTCCATGGTCCGCGCTGGAGGGTCAGCGGCTGTGCCTGCTGAGTTCCGACATGCAGAACCGCCGCATCCTCGACCGCACACTGGGCGAGGCGGGCGTGGTGCCGCAGGCGGCTGTCGAGTCGAATTCGACCGTGGTTCTGGTCGCGCATGTGCTGGAGGGCGGCTGGCTGACCATCCTGCCCAAGGGCATCGCGGGGTTTCTGGCGCAGGGCAAGCCGCTGGTGACGATCGAGCTGTCGGACCACGGCCCCGGCCATGCGGTGGGCCTGATCGCGCCCTGGCGCGAGCCGCATACCCCGGTGCTGGAGGCGCTGCTGGCCGAGGCGCGGCGGATCGTGATTGATAGGTAATCCCTATCAATCAACGGAACTGCGATATTGATTTTGGATCACGGACGGGGTCTGCTGGGGGACCAATGAAAGGCCAGCCATGCACGATCCCGCGCCAGCCCCGACCGCAGACGAGATCCGCGATGTCGCCGCCCCCCTGATGGGGCTCGAGGGGCCCTTGCTGCCCATGCTGCACGCCATTCAGGCGGAATGGGGCCATGTGCCGCCCGCGGCGGTGCCGGTGCTGGCCGATCTGCTGAACCTTGGCCGGGCCGAGGTGCATGGGGTGATCAGCTTCTATCACGATTTCCGCGATCACCCGGCCGGGCGGCAGGTGCTGAAGATCTGCCGGGCCGAGGCCTGTCAGGCGATGGGTGCCACCGGCATGGCCGCCGAGACGCTGGCGCGGCTGGGCGTGGACTGGCACGGCACCACCCCCGACGGCGCGGTGACGGTCGAGCCGGTCTATTGTCTGGGCCTGTGCGCCTGCGCGCCCGCCGCCATGATCGGGGACCGGGTGCTGGGCCGGGTCGATGCCGACCGACTGGTCTCTGAATTGGGTGTCGCATGAAGATCTGGGTGCCGATGGACAGCGCCGCCCGCGCGCTTGGGGCCGATGCGGTGGCCGACGCGGTGGCGCGCGAGGCTCAGGCGCGCGGGCTGGAGGTCCAGATCATCCGCAACGGATCGCGCGGGATGGTCTGGCTGGAACCGCTGGTCGAGGTCGACGACGGCACCGGCCGTATTGCCTATGGTCCGGTGACGGCTGCGGACGTGCCTGCGCTGCTGGACGGGCAACTGAACAGCCATGGTCCGGTGGAAACCATCCCGTTCTTTGCCCGCCAGACGCGGCTGACCTTCGCCCGTTGCGGGGTGATCGACCCGCTGGATCCGGACGATTACGCCGCCCATGGCGGGCTGGCGGGCCTGCGCCGCGCCATCGGCATGACGCCTGCGCAGATCGTGACCGAGGTGACCGACAGCGGGTTGCGCGGGCGCGGCGGGGCGGGCTTTCCGACCGGCATCAAGTGGAAGACCGTGGCCGGGGCGGTCTCGGACCAGAAATACATCGTCTGCAATGCCGATGAGGGCGACAGCGGCACCTTCGCCGACCGCATGATCATGGAGGGCGATCCGTTCACCCTGATCGAGGGCATGGCGATTGCGGGCCTCGGCGTCGGCGCCACGCGCGGTTATGTCTATCTGCGCAGCGAATATCCCGATGCGATCCGCATCATGCAGGCGGCGGTGCGCATCGCCCGCCAGCGGGGCATGCTGGGGCCGGATGTGCTGGGCTCGGGGCGGGCCTTCGACATGGAGATCCGCGTGGGCGCGGGCGCCTATGTCTGCGGCGAGGAGACCAGCCTGCTCAACAGTCTTGAGGGCAAGCGCGGCACGGTGCGCGCCAAGCCGCCGCTGCCCGCTTTGGAGGGGTTTCTGGGCAAGCCCACGGTCGTGAACAATGTCATCTCGCTGGCCACGGTGCCGGTGATTTTTGAGAAGGGCGCGCAGCATTACGCCGATTTCGGGCTGGGCCGGTCGCGCGGCACGGTCACCTTGCAGATCGCGGGCAATGTCGCGCGCGGCGGGCTGTTCGAGACGGCGTTCGGCATGTCCTTGGGCGAGGTGGTCAATGACATCGGCGGCGGCACGGCCTCGGGGCGGCCGGTCAAGGCGGTGCAGGTGGGTGGCCCCTTGGGCGCCTATATGCCGGTCGCGAAATTCGACACACCGATGGGATATGAAGAATTCGACGGTGCGGGCGGGCTGATCGGCCATGCCGGGCTGGTCGTGTTCGACGACAGTGCCGACATGCTGCAACTGGCGCGTTTCGCGATGGAGTTCTGCGCGGTCGAAAGCTGCGGCAAATGCACGCCCTGCCGCATCGGCGCGGTGCGCGGGGTCGAGACCATCGACCGCATCGCCGCCGGTGATCCGGGGGCGGCCGCCCTGCTGACCGACCTGTGTGAGACCATGAAAGATGGCTCGCTCTGCGCGCTTGGCGGCTTCACCCCCTATCCGGTCATGTCCGCGCTGACCCAGTTCCCCGACGATTTTGCCACCCAGAGGGAGGCCGCCGAATGACGGATGCCGCGAAGATCAAAGGCCCGGCCAGCTATTTCCCCTCGATCGAGGCGAAATATGGCCAGCCCGTCGCCCATTGGCAGGACCTGATCCGCGCGCAGCCGGGCATGACACATATGCAACTGGTGGCTTGGCTGAAACAGACGCAGGGCATGGGCCACGGCCATGCCAACGCACTGGTGGCGGCAACTTTGGGCCGGGCCGACGGAAAGGATGCAAAGTAACGCCATGAAAGACTTCATCATCCCCGCATTCGCCCCGGGCGAGGACATCACCGATGACCGCGATCTGGGCACCCCGGCCCGCCACGGCGCGCCGGTCAGCCTGACCGTCGACGGCCACGAGGTGACGGTGCCCGAGGGCACATCGGTCATGCGCGCGGCCTTTCTGGCGGGCATCAGCGTGCCCAAGCTGTGCGCGACCGACAGTGTCGAGGCCTTCGGGTCGTGCCGCCTCTGTGTCGTGGAAATCGAGGGGCGGCGCGGCACGCCCGCCAGCTGCACGACGCCGGTGGCGCCGGGCATGGTCGTGCGCACCCAGTCCGACAAGGTACGCCGCATCCGTCGCGGCGTGATGGAGCTGTATATCAGCGACCACCCGCTGGATTGCCTGACCTGTGCCGCGAATGGCGATTGCCAGTTGCAGGATGCGGCGGGGCAGGTGGGTCTGCGCGATGTCCGCTATACGCCCGGCGCGAACCATTTCGACCCCAAGGGCATCGGCGCCCGCAGCCAGTCCGAGGCGCGTCTGCGCGAGGGGCCGGGCAATCCGCAGTTCATTCCGAAAGACGACAGCAACCCCTATTTCAGCTATGACCCCAGCAAATGCATTGTCTGCTCGCGCTGCGTGCGCGCCTGCGAAGAGGTGCAGGGCACATTCGCGCTGACCATCGAGGGGCGGGGCTTTGACAGCCGCGTCAAGGCGGGCGCGGGTTCGGATGATTTTCTGGCCAGCGATTGCGTCAGCTGCGGTGCCTGCGTGCAGGCCTGCCCGACCGCGACCCTTCAGGAAAAATCGGTGGCCGAGCTGGGCACGCCCACACGCTCGGTCATCACCACCTGTGCCTATTGCGGCGTGGGCTGCAGCTTCAAGGCCGAGATGAACGGCGACCGGCTGGTGCGGATGACGCCCTGGAAACACGGCAAGGCCAATCGCGGCCATAGCTGCATCAAGGGCCGGTTCGCCTATGGCTATGCCGCCCACAAGGACCGCATCCTCAAGCCGATGATCCGCGAGACGATCGACCAGCCCTGGCGCGAAGTGTCCTGGGACGAGGCGCTTGGCTTTGCCGCCGACCGGATGCGCGGCATTCAGGAACGGCACGGGCGACGCTCGGTCGGGGTGATCACCTCGTCGCGCTGCACGAATGAGGAAACCTATCTGGTCCAGAAGCTGACGCGGGCGGTGTTCGGCAACAACAACACCGATACCTGCGCGCGGGTCTGCCATTCGCCCACGGGCTATGGCTTGGGCAAGACCTTCGGCACCTCGGCGGGCACGCAGGATTTTGACAGCGTGGAACAGACCGATGTGGTGCTGATTATCGGCGCCAATCCAACCGACGGGCACCCGGTCTTTGCCAGCCGGTTGAAGAAACGCCTGCGGCAGGGCGCGAAGCTGATCGTGGTCGATCCCCGCCGCACCGATATTGTCCGCAGCGCCCATGTCGAGGCGCAGTATCACCTGCCTCTGCGCCCCGGCACCAATGTCGCCGTGGTCAGCGCCATGGCGCATGTGATCGTCACCGAAGGGCTGATGGACGAGGCCTATATCCGCGAGCGCTGCGACTGGGACGAGTTCCAGCACTATGCCGAATTCATCAGCGACCCGCGCCATGCGCCCGAGGCGACCGGGATGCTGACCGGCGTGCCTGCCGCCGATCTGCGCGCGGCGGCGCGGATGTTTGCCACCGGCGGCAATGGCGCGATCTATTACGGGCTGGGTGTGACCGAACATTCACAGGGCTCGACCACGGTGATGGCGATTGCGAACCTTGCGATGCTGACCGGCAATATCGGGCGGCCCGGCGTGGGCGTGAACCCCTTGCGCGGTCAGAACAATGTGCAGGGCGCCTGTGATATGGGGTCATTCCCGCACGAGCTGCCGGGCTACCGGCATGTGAAGCTGCCCGATGTGCGCGCGATCTTTGAAAACGCCTGGGGCGTGCAGATCGACCCCGAGCCGGGGCTGCGCATCCCCAATATGCTGGACGCCGCCGTCGAAGGGACGTTCAGGGGGCTGTACTGTCAGGGCGAGGATATTCTGCAATCGGACCCCGACACGCATCATGTCGCGGCGGGCCTGCGCGCGATGGACTGCGTCATCGTGCATGACCTGTTTCTCAATGAGACGGCGAATTACGCGCATGTGTTCCTGCCCGGCTCCAGCTTTCTGGAAAAGGACGGCACCTTCACCAATGCCGAACGGCGCATCAACCGCGTGCGCCGCGTGATGGCGCCCCGCAATGGCTATGAGGACTGGGAGGTCACGCAGCTTCTGGCCAATGCGCTGCTGAAAGGCACGGGGCGGGCGGGCTGGCACTATACCCATGCCAGCCAGATCATGGACGAGATCGCGGCCACCACGCCCAGCTTTGCAGGCGTGAGTTACGAGCGGCTGGAGGTGCTGGGCTCGGTGCAATGGCCCTGCAACGAGGCCGCGCCCGAGGGCACGCCGCTGATGCATGTCGATGGCTTCATGGCGGGCCGGGGGCATTTCATCGTCACCGAATATGTCGCCACCGATGAACGCACCGGCCCGCGCTTTCCGCTGCTGCTGACCACCGGGCGGATCCTGTCGCAATATAACGTCGGCGCGCAGACGCGGCGGACCGAGAACAGCCTCTGGCATCAGGAGGATGTGCTGGAGGTTCACCCCCATGACGCCGAGACGCGCGGCATCAATCAGGGCGACTGGGTGCGTCTGGCCAGCCGTGCGGGCGAGACGACGCTGCGGGCGGTGCTGACCGACCGCGTCGCGCCCGGCGTGGTCTATACGACCTTTCACCACCCGACGACGCAGGCCAATGTGGTCACCACCGATTTCTCGGACTGGGCGACGAACTGCCCGGAATACAAGGTGACGGCGGTGCAGATCAGCCCCTCGAACGGGCCATCGGACTGGCAGCAGGACTATGCCGCGCAGGCCGAACGTGCGCGCCGCGTCCTGCCGGCGGCGGAATAGCCGGTGGCGCTGCCGCCCCCCATGACCTCGGCGCGGGCCACGCATCACCGGCAGGGCAGCCACCGGGCGGTGACCCGGACGCTGCCCGAGGAAACTCCGGTCGCGATGGTCTATGGCGGCAGCACGCAGGCGGTGATGATGGCGACCCCCTCGGATCTGGAGGATTTCGCCCTGGGTTTTTCGCTGACCGAGGGGATCGTGACCGCGCCCGGCCAGATCGCGCGGCTGGAGGTGATCCCCCATCCCAAGGGCGTCGAGGCGCAGATGTGGCTGACCGGGGACCGCGCCGATGCGCTGGCCGCGCGGCGCCGCTTCATGGCCGGGCCGGTCGGCTGCGGGCTGTGCGGCATCGACAGTCTGGACGAGGCCACGCGCGCCTTGCCCGATCTGCGCGGGCAGGGGCCGGTGCTGGACCGGGGCCAGATCGCGGCGGCCTCGGACGATCTGCGCGCCTTCCAGCCGCTGCATGACGCCAGCCGCGCGGTCCATGCGGCTGGGTTTCTGCAGCCGGGTCAGGGCATCGTTCTGGCGCGCGAGGATGTGGGCCGCCACAATGCGCTGGACAAGCTGATCGGCGCCATGGCGCGGCAGGGGATGGATGCGGGGCAGGGCGCCTTTGTCCTGACCAGCCGCGTCTCGGTCGAGATGGTGCAGAAATGCGCCATGGCGGGCTGCGCCATCCTGATCGCCGTCTCGGCGCCGACCGCCCATGCGCTGCGGCTGGCGGATGCGGCGGGCATCACGCTGGCGGCTTTTGCCCGGTCCGAGGGCTTCGATCTGTTCTGTCACCCCCAACGCCTGTGCGCCGAGGTCTCTGATGTCGCCTGAAAAAATGGTCATGATGGCCAACCAGATCGCCACCTTCTTTGACAGCCAGCCCGGCAATCCCGCCGAAAAGGTCGCGGCCCATCTGCGCGATTACTGGGAGCCGCGGATGCGCGCGCAGCTGCTGGCCTATCTGGATCAGGGCGGCGCCGGGCTGAAACCCTCGGTCGAGGGCGCCGTGCGGCTGCTGTAGCGGCGATTTTTGCCACCTTGTGCAACTCTGCGACCGGCTGGCGCGTTTTATCGTCAACGATTGATGTGACCGGGCCGGGGACAGCGACCAGATGCACGAGAATGCCGAGCAATTCGACCTTGGCGGCGCCAGGGTCTGCGTCGTGATGAACCGTGGCTCTGGCCGCAAGAAACACCGCGAACTGACCGATCTGCTGCGCGACCGCCTTGCCCCGGCCTGCGGCAGCTTTACGCTGCGCGAAAGCGCCAAGGGCCGCGATCTGCCCGCGCTGGCCCGGCAGGTCGCGGGCGAAGGGTTCGATCTGGTGATCGCGGCGGGCGGCGACGGCACGCAATCGGCGGTGGCCGGGGCGCTGGCGGGCAGCAGATCGGTCATGGGCGTGCTGCCGGGCGGCACCTTCAACTATTTTGCCCGCGATCTGGGCGTGGGCGAAACCCTCGAAGAGGGGCTGGAGACGATCCTGTCGGCGCGGGTCGAAGCTGTCGATGTCGGGCAGATCAACGATCTGGTCTTTCTGAACAATGTCAGTTTCGGCGCCTATCCGCAGATCCTGAAAACGCGAGAGGGGATCTATCGCCGCTGGGGCCGCTCGCGGATCGCGGCCTATTGGTCGGTGCTGGTCGCGCTGCGCCGTCTGCGCCGCCCGATGAGCCTGACGGCGAGGGTCGGGGGCGAGACGCAGCGCTTTTCCAGCGCGCTGCTGTTTGTCGCGCGCAGTGCCTATCAGCTGGACAATTTCGATCTGGACGGCGCCGATGCGGTGCGCGACGGGCAGATGTCGGTGCTGATCGCCAAGGCGAAGCGGCCTTTGCCGCTGATGCGCTCGGCTTTCCGGCTTGCCTTCGGGCTGGGCGCGCTGAACGATGATTTCGACCTGATCACCGCCGAGGAAATGCAGATCGAGACACCCGCCAGACGCCAGCTTGTCGCCCATGACGGCGAAAAGACGGTTCTGACCAGCCCCTTCCGGCTGGATGTCCGCCGCGAGGCGCTGCGCCTGCTGGTCCCGCTGACCCCTCGGGAGGGCCGGGGCTGAGCATGGTGCGGCTGATCCACCTGACCGACCTGCATTTCGGCTTTCACCGCGATGAGCTGGTGGCGCCGCTGCTGGCGCGGATTGCCGATGCGCGGCCCGATCTGGTCGTGGTGACGGGTGATCTGACCCATCGCGCGCTGGGTGGCCAGATGGCGCAGGCGCGCGCCTTTCTGGACCGGATCGCGGCGCCGCTGCTGCTGGTTCCGGGCAATCACGACCTGCCGGTCTGGAACCCTCTGGCGCGGATCTTCTGGCCCTTTTCCGGCTGGCGGCGACATTTCGGCCCCGACCTGACCCCGGTGGCGCGGGTGGGCGAGGTGCGTGTGCTGGGGATCAACAGCGCCGATCCCTATGTCTGGCAGCGCGGCAAGATCCGCAAGGGCGAGGTCGGGCGGGTGCTGGGCGGGCTGGACCCTCTGGGCACGAATGTCGTGGCCCTGCACCACCCGCTGCAGCATCTGTCCCGCGTGGACAAGCTGCTGGCCCGGCGCGCCCGTCAGGCGCTGTCGCGGCTGGAGGGCGGCGGCGTGCATCTGGTCCTGTCGGGCCATCTGCACCGGACGGCGGCGGCGGAACTGCTGGTGACCGGGCGCCACCCGCGCGTGTTGCAGATCCAGTCGGGCACGGCGCTGTGTGCACGCGTGACCGACATGCACAACGAAATGGCGGTGATCGACCTGGACGGGTCCCGGCTGACACTGACCCGGCATCTGGCACCGATGGGCACGCCGGACTTCACCGGTCTGGACCGCCAGCAGTTCTCGCGCGCGGACGGGATCTGGCGCGCGGTGCCGTGAAACACGCAGTTTGCCGTTGAGTTTCACGTCAAACGTGACTATATGCGGCGCAGTCACACGGGCGACATGGTCAGAACAGACCGCTTTCCAACGGGTCGGGCATCATGCCGCGACCCTTTGGCGTTGCCCCAAAGGCATCATAAAGACCGGCGGAGCCAACCGTCAGGCCGGAAAACAGACACAAAGGAAACTGCATACGCATGTGCGCTAAAGCGACTATGGAGGAGTTCGAGGCCCTTCTGAATGAAAGCCTCGAAATTGACACCCCCGATGAGGGCAGCGTTGTCAAAGGCCGTGTGATCGCCATCGAGGCAGGTCAGGCCATCATCGACGTCGGCTACAAGATGGAAGGCCGCGTCGATCTCAAAGAATTTGCAAATCCCGGCGAAGAGCCCAGCATCAAGGTCGGCGACGAAGTCGAGGTCTATCTGGACCGCGTCGAGAACGCCCGTGGTGAAGCGAGCATCAGCCGCGAGAAAGCCCGCCGCGAAGAAGCCTGGGACCGCCTTGAGCGCGCCTATGGCGACGAAGAGCGTGTCGAAGGCGCGATCTTTGGCCGCGTCAAAGGCGGCTTTACCGTTGATCTGGGCGGCGCAGTTGCGTTCCTGCCCGGTTCGCAGGTCGATGTCCGCCCCGTGCGTGATGCCGGCCCGCTGATGGGTCTGAAGCAGCCGTTCCAGATCCTGAAGATGGACCGTCGCCGCGGCAATATCGTCGTGTCGCGTCGCGCCATTCTGGAAGAGAGCCGCGCCGAACAGCGCGCCGAGGTCATCGCCAACCTGACCGAAGGTCAGGCGATCGACGGCGTCGTGAAGAACATCACCGAATACGGTGCGTTCGTTGATCTGGGCGGCGTCGACGGTCTGCTGCATGTCACCGACATGGCATGGCGTCGCGTCAACCACCCGTCCGAGATCCTGGCGATCGGCGAGACCGTCAAGGTCCAGGTCATCAAGATCAACAAGGACAGCCACCGCATCAGCCTGGGGATGAAGCAGCTGCAGGCCGATCCGTGGGATACCGTCGCCGACAAGTTCCCGATCGAATCGGTCCATCAGGGCCGCGTCACCAACATCACCGATTACGGCGCATTCGTTGAGCTGGAAGCCGGTGTTGAAGGTCTGGTCCATGTCAGCGAAATGAGCTGGACCAAAAAGAACGTGCATCCGGGCAAGATCGTCTCGACCTCGCAGGAAGTCGAAGTGATGGTTCTGGAAATCGACGAGGCCAAGCGCCGCGTGTCGCTGGGTCTGAAACAGACCATGCGCAACCCGTGGGAAGTGTTCGCCGAAACCCATCCGACCGGCACCGTCATCGAAGGCGAAGTCAAGAACATCACCGAATTCGGTCTGTTCGTGGGTCTGGACGGCGACATCGACGGCATGGTTCACCTGTCGGACATCTCGTGGGATGCCCGTGGCGAAGACGCGATTCAGGACTACCGCAAGGGCGACACCGTCAAGGCCGTCGTTCAGGACGTGGATGTCGAGAAAGAGCGGATCAGCCTGTCGATCAAGTCGCTTGAAAACGAGCACATGGCCGAAGCGGTTGACGGCGTGAAGCGCGGCTCGATCGTCACCGTCGAAGTGACGGCGATCGAAGAGGGCGGCGTCGAGGTCGAATTCAACGGCGTCAAATCCTTCATCCGTCGCAGCGATCTGGCCCGCGACCGTGCCGACCAGCGCCCCGAGCGTTTCCAGGTCGGTGACAAGGTCGATGCCCGCGTGACCAATGTCGACACCAAGACCCGCCGTCTGGGCCTGTCGATCAAGGCCCGCGAGATCGCCGAAGAAAAAGAAGCGATCGACACCTATGGCAGCTCGGATTCGGGCGCGTCGCTTGGCGACATCCTGGGTGCGGCACTGAACCGCAACGGCTGATCCGGTCACCCGGACGGCATGAATCAGGCCCGTCCCGCAATGCGGGGCGGGTCTTTTTTCGCCCGCGATGCCTAACCGCGCAGCACGGCCCTTGCGCGGTTGCATCAAAGCTGGCAACTCTATGAAACCAGTAGCTTGTGCGGTGCGTTAACTGTTTGCGATGCAGGGGGCCGGCAGTCGGCTTTCGCTTGGAATCGCGCGCAGGCTCGCCCGCAACCAGAGAATGTGTGGGGCCGATGATTTGGGGGATAGCATGATCCGATCCGAGTTGATCCAGAAGATCGCCGACGAAAACCCGCACCTGTTCCGGCGCGATGTCGAGCGGATCGTCAACACGGTGTTCGAAGAGATCATCGACGCCATGGCGCGCGGCGACCGGGTCGAGTTGCGCGGTTTCGGCGCATTCTCGGTCAAGAAACGCGATGCCCGCACAGGCCGCAATCCCCGCACCGGCGACTCGGTCGAGGTCGAGGAAAAGCATGTTCCGTTCTTCAAGACCGGAAAACTGCTGCGTGACCGGTTGAACGGCGAAGCCTGAGCGTCGTAGAACGCGAACGGGGGCGGGTGCCGCCCCTGCCGTCAGTCCCGGGGGAATCCGATGCGCTATCTTCGTCTGCTTTTTGTGGTGCTTCTGGCACTGATCCTTGTGGCTGTGGCGCTGGCCAATCGCGGCATGGTCACGCTGTCGCTGTTTCCGGCGAATTTCGGGCAGTATCTGGGCGGCCAGTGGTCGCTGGAGCTGCCGCTGTTTCTGGTCATCCTGCTGACCTTCGCGCTTGGCATGCTGGCCGGGCTGGTCTGGGAATGGCTGCGCGAGGCCCATATCCGCCGCGAGGCCCGCGCCCGTCAGGCCGAGGTGGCGCGCCTTGAGACCGAGCTGGGCCATGTGCGCAAACAACATGCCGCCCCGCGCGATGAGGTTCTGGCCATCCTCGATGCTCCGGCAGGGGCGGCGGCGGTGACGAACACGCCCGCAGCGCCGGGCCTTACGGCCACGCGCTGACATCATGGCACAGGTCAAGATCTGCGGGCTGCGCGAGGTGGCGCATGTCCGCGCCGCGTCCGATGCGGGCGCCCGCTATCTGGGCTTTGTGTTCTTTCCCAGATCCCCCCGCGCGGTGACGCCGGATCAGGCCGCCTTGCTGAGCGCCGAAGTGCCGGTGGGCGTCGCCCGTGTCGGGCTGTTCGTCGATCCCGACGACGCCCTGCTGGAGACGGTGCTGGAGCGCGCGCCGCTGGATATCGTGCAGCTTCACGGCGATGAGACCGCTGACCGGGTGGCGGCGGTGCGCGCGCTGACAGGCCTGCCGGTGATGAAGGCCGTGGGCATTGCCGGGCCGCAGGATCTGGCGCAGCTGACCGATTACGGGCTGGTGGCCGATATGCTGCTGGTCGATGCCAAGCCCGCGCCGGGCAGCGCCTTGCCGGGTGGCAACGGGCTGGCCTTTGACTGGCGGTTGCTGCAAGGCCGCCGCTGGCTGCGCCCCTGGCTGCTGGCCGGTGGGCTGACCCCGGCCAATGTGGCCGAGGCGGTGCGCCTGACCGGGGCGCCGGGCGTCGATGTCAGCTCGGGCGTCGAGACTGCGCCGGGGATCAAGGATGCGGGTCTGATCCGCGATTTCATTGCGGCGGCTGGCTAGGGCCGCCTATTCCCCCTCGAACCGGAACAGCGCCAGGCTGCGTTCGCGCTCATTGATCGCAAGGCGGCGGTTGATCGGTGGTTGCGCGCGCGATCCGCAATTCTGCCGCTCGCACAGATAGCAGTTCAGGCCAATATCCGTGGGCTCGGTCCGGTCCAGATTGATCCGGTCGGCATAGACCAGCCTTGCGGCATAGGACACGTCGCAGCCCAGCCCGATCGCCAGCCGCTGTGCGGGGGCGCTGTGGGTGCCCTCGGCCCGCGTCACCGTGCGCGCGATCGAGAAATAGCTGGCGCCCTCGGGCATGCGGATGATCTGGGTCTGCACCTGTCCCGGCGCCTCGAAGGCGGCGTGGATGTTCCACAGCGGGCAGGTGCCGCCAAAGCGCGAAAACGGAAACCGCCCGGCGCTGAACCGTTTCGAGACATTGCCCGCCCGGTCGATGCGCACGAAAAAGAACGGGATGCCGCGCGCATCCGGGCGCTGCAGCGTCGCCATCCGGTGGGCGGTCTGCTCGTAGCTGGCGCCAAAGCGGTGGGTGATCAGTTCGACATCATAGCGTTCCTGCTCGCAGGCGGCCAGAAAGCGCGTATAGGGCATCTGCAGCGCGGCAGAGAAGTAATTGGCCAGACTGACCCGCGCCAGGCTGCGGGTGTCGGCCTCGGTAAAGCCGGCCGCGTCGATGGCGCCCTCGATCAGATCCTCGTATTCCAGCCGTGCGATCAGCACGCCGATCTGGAACCGGCGGCTGGCCTGCCCCAGCAGTTCCGACAGCATCAGCTCCTTGCGGTGCGGATCATAGCGGCGCAGCGCGCCCCCCATCACCTCGGCGGGCAGGATGCGGACGCGGATGCCGTGCCGCGTCATCCGCTCGGTCAGGGCCAGATGCGGTTCCTCGCGGTGCAGCGCCATGTCGACGGCCAGCTGTTCGGCGGCGCGGTCGACCACGTCCATGTAGTTGTCGGTCTCATACAGCCAGTCGCGCACGCGTTCGTCGGGGCGGCTGACCTGTCCCAGCGCCTCGACCTTGGCGCGGTCGGTAAAGGGGTTCTCGTCCACCTGATCGCGCATCCGCTGTTCGGTCAGCTTGCCATGCATGCGCACGATCCCCGCCGCGATCCGGGGGGATGCCTGCAGCACGGCCTCGATCTCGCTATGGGGCAGGCGGGGCAGCTCCACCGCCGGATCCTTCAGCGCCGCCTCGAAATCGGATGCCAGCTGCGCATCCACCTCGGGCGCCAGTTCCGAGATGTTCATGTCATAGGCCTGCGCCAGCCGCAGCAGCAGGTTGGCCGAGGCGGGCCGCTGATCGGCCTCGATCAGGGTGATGTAGCTGGCCGAGACGTCCAGCTGATCGGCCAGCTGCGCCTGCGTCAGCCCCAGCGATTTGCGCAGCACCCTCAGCCTGCGCCCGATCATCAGCTTCGCGCTGCGCTTGGTCATCTTCACCCCCGGCCTGCCATCTTCATCCTGTGACAGTCCCTACATTACACGCTGTCACTACATGACAAAACTGACAAACGCACCCATTCATTTCAAAGAGATAATGCATTCGCAGCATAACATTACTAACCTGACATCAGGGAATACGACTCAGTGAGGAATGATCATGGCCAACCGCAAGACCTATGCAGAACTGCGCGCTGACGCCGAGGCGCGCTATCCGTCGGGCCAGACGCCGGGCGGCGTCAGCGTGGACGACATCGTCCAGCTGAAGCTGCAGAACACCTTTGACACGCATCTGGACATCGCCCGCGCCATGGCGGTTGTCATGCGCGAGGATATGGCGGCCTATGACGCCGATGCCAACCTGTCGACGCAATCGCTTGGCTGCTGGTCGGGCTTTCACGCGCAGCAGATGATCAAATCGGTCAAGCGCCTGCGCGGCACCACCAAACGCGCCTATGTCTATCTGTCGGGCTGGATGGTTGCCGGTCTGCGCAACCGCTGGGGCCATCTGCCCGACCAGTCCATGCACGAGAAAACCGCCGTCGCGGACCTGATCCAGGAAATCTACACCTCGCTGCGTCAGGCCGATGAGGTCGCCATCAACGACCTGTTCAAGGATCTGAAAGCCGCCCGCAAGGCCGGTGATGCCGCAGCCGAGAAAGCCGCCATCGAGGCCATCGACAATTTCGAGACGCATGTCGTGCCGATCATCGCCGACATCGACGCCGGTTTCGGCAACGAGCACGCGACCTATCTGCTGGCGAAAGAGCTGATCAAGGCGGGCGCCTGCTGCCTGCAGATCGAGAATCAAGTGTCCGACGCCAAGCAATGCGGCCATCAGGACGGCAAGGTCACCGTGCCGCGCGAAGATTTCATCGAGAAACTGCGCGCCTGCCGTCTGGCGTTTGAGGAACTGGGCGTGGATGAGGGCGTCATCGTGGCCCGCACCGACAGCCTTGGTGCCGGTCTGACCCAGAAGGTGCCGGTCAGCAAGGAACCGGGCGATCTGGCTTCGGACTACATCAAATGGCTGAAGACCGAGCCGATCACCGATGAAAACCCGATCCATGACGGCGAGCTTGCGCTGTATCGTGACGGGCAGTTCGTGCGCCCGGCGCGTCTGGCCAATGGCCTGTTCCCCTTCCAGGACGGCTCGGGCCGCGCCCGCGTGGTCGAGGATTGCATTGCCGTGCTGACGCAGGGCGGCGCCGATCTGCTGTGGATCGAAACCGACACGCCGAATGTGGACGAGATCGCCGGTATGGTGAACGAGATCCGTCAGGTCGTGCCGAACGCGAAACTGACCTATAACAACTCGCCCAGCTTCAACTGGACGCTGAACCTGCGCAAACAGGTGCGTGACCAGTGGATCGCGGACGGCAAGATCACCGAGGCCGACTATCCGGGCGGCAACGAACTGATGAAGGCCGATTTTGACGAGACCGATCTGGGCCGCGAGGCCGATGACCGTCTGCGCCGCTTCCAGCACGACATCTCGACCAAGGCGGGCGTGTTCCACAACCTGATCACGCTGCCGACCTTCCACCTGACCGCGAAATCGGTGGACGAGCTGTCGCACGGCTATTTCGGCGAGGACAAGATGCTGGCCTATGTCGCCACCGTGCAGCGGCAGGAAATCCGTCGCGGCATCTCGGCGGTCAAGCACCAGCACGAGGTCGGCTCGGATCTGGGCGACACGTTCAAGGAAATGGTCGCAGGCGAGCGTGCGCTGAAAGCGGGCGGCCATGCCAACACCATGAACCAGTTCGCCGCGGAATAGTCGCGTAACACCGCCCCTGCCGCGCGTAGCGGCCGGGGCCCCCCGGCAGATTTTCACCTTTGGGAGGATACCATGAACGAGAATTCCGACTTCCAGCGTGTCGAGCGCCCCGAGACCGACGCCCAGACCCGTGCGATCCACCGCGTGGCCGATGCGGTTCACCGCGTCAACGAGGCGGTCCAGCGCGCCGTCGCCGATGGCATCTCGGTCGAGCTGGTCCGCGTCTCGCGCCACCACAATGGCGCCGGTGCCTGGGGCGACCAGATCGTTCCGACGATCCGCGACGTGTCGCAGGACAAGTAACCCCGTGCCCGGCGCGGTAAACCGCCCGGTCCCCACATGCCAGTGATGGCAGCGGGGGCCGGGCTTTCTTGTGCCGTGTTCCGTTAAGAAAGAATGACGCGATGCTCGGGCTGGCCGGTAAACGCCGTCTCGATGGCGAAGGTGCAGCCGTCCTCTGCGCCCGGCGCCGTCAGATCGACGCGGGCCGAGGTGGCGAACAGCGTCGAACGTTCGGCCCCGCCAAAGGCCGGGCACGAGATCTGGCTGGCCGGAAAGCTGATCGCCTGATCGAAGCGGCCCTGCCGGTCATAGCGCGCGATGCGCCCCGCCCCCCATTGCGCCGACCACAGGCAGCCCTCGGTGTCGATCACGGCGCCATCGGGGTTCAGCCCCTCGGCGGCCATGTCGATGAAGGGCTGCGGGTCCGATGCGGGCCAGCCCTCGGCGTCCAGCGCCACGCGCCAGATCATCTGCCGGTCGGTATCGGCAAAATGCGCGACATCGCCTGCGGGCGAAAAGCAGATCGCGTTGGGGATGGTGATGCCGGGGAACATCCGTCGCAGCGCGCCCTTGTGGAACCGCCAGACCGATCCCGCGCCCGGTTCGGCCTTCAGCCCCATCGTGCCGATCCAGAACCCGCCCTGCGGATCGGCGCGCCCGTCATTGGATCGCGTCGCCGGGTTGTCGGCCTCCAGCGGCGCCAGTTCCCGTGCGGTGCCGTCGCGCAGATCGAACAGCGACAGCGCGCGGCTTGAGGCGACGATGATCCGGTCGGCATCGACAATCCCCGCCGCCGAGACGTGATCGGGGAAATCCCAGTGCTGGCGGGGGCCGCCGGGCGCCTTCATGAACATGCGGCGCGACAGGATGTCGAACCAGATCAGCGCGCCGCGGCCCGGATGCCACAGCGCGCCTTCGCCTAGGGTGCAGGTTGTGTCGTCAAAGATCATGTCGCCTCCTTGTCGAATGCGGCGTCATATGCCGCCACGAGGGCGCGGGCCTTTTCGGCCACCTGCGCCGCATCATCGCCCGGACGATAGATCGAGGTGCCGATGCCAAAGCCCGCAGCCCCCGCCTGCAGCCAGTCGCCCATATTGCTGGCCGAGACGCCGCCCACAGCCCACAGCCCGGTGCCCTGCGGCAGCACCGCCCGCATCGCGCGCAGACCGGCGGCGCCGATCAGATCGCCCGGAAACAGTTTCAGCGCGGTCGCACCCGCGTCCAGCGCGGCAAAGGCCTCGGTCGGGGTCATCACGCCGGGATAGCTGTCCAGCCCCGCGGAAATGGTGGCGCGGATCACGTCGGGGTTGCAGTTGGGCGAGACGATCATCCGGCCGCCGATGTCTGCGACGGCTGTGACCTGATCGGTGGTCAGCACCGTGCCCGCGCCGATCTGCGCCTGCGTGCCGAAGTCGCGCAGCATCGCCGCGATGCTGGTCAGCGCGTCGGGAGAGTTCAGCGGCACCTCAAGCCGGGTGATGCCTGCGCCGATCAGCGCATGCGCGACGGGGATGGCCTCGGGCGGGGTCAGCCCGCGCAGGATGGCGATGACGGGGCGGCTCATGTCCGGTCCTTTATGTTGCGGCGGGCGGCGTCCAGCCCGGCCAGAGTGGCGTCCTCGGCGGACATCTGCGCGACCGGCGCGCCCTGCGCCTCCAGCGCCTGCGCGTACAGCGCCGACAGGGCGGGCGCACCGATGATGGTGATCTGATGGCCCAGCCACCAGGGTTTCGCGGCAGCCAGTTCCCAGCCGATCAGCGTGCCGGACAGCCGCGCGCGCGCCCTGGCAGGCGGCAGTTCTGCCAGCAACGTTTCCGCCCGGATCTGGAACAGCCCGGCATAGCCCTGCGCGGGGCGGTCCATCGCCAGCGACAGCGCCGTGCGGAAGGTGTCGGGGTCATGCGCCTCGGTACCGACCGAATGGCGCAGCACCGACTGCCCTGCCAGCAGGGCAAACAGCTCTCCGGTCATGAAGCTTTTGAAATTGCAGACTTCCCCGGCCGAGATGCGGACCCATTTCGTATGGGTGCCGGGCAGGCAGGCAATCCCGTCGAATTCGGGCGACAGCGCCAGCAGCCCCGCGATCTGGGTTTCCTCGCCGCGCATCACATCGGCGGGGCTGTCCTGCCGCAACCCGCAGACCACATGCACCGGGCGCCCGGCATCGGGCACGCGGACCGTGCGTGGTGTGGCCGGGCAGGGGACGGCGGTATAGGGCGCCTCGGTCCAGCCCTGACGCGAACCGACCATGCCGCAGGCGATCACCGGCACCATCGGCCAGCCTTCGGTCGCCTGCGCCAGAACCGGCGCGAACTGATCGGGGGCCAGCCCGCCCATGCCATCGGCGGTGGTGCGGCGCGCGATCACGCGCCGCCCCGCCATCGCCCAGATCCGCAGGTTTGTCGTGCCCCAATCGGCAGCGATCCAGTCAATTTCGGCGGTCAAGAGGCTCTCCTTCGGGGACGGGGACGGGTTGAGACGGTCCGGAACTTTGTCCGGCGCAGACATATCGGCTATGATCCTTTTTCGCGGCACCATGTCCGCCAGATCGTGCCGGAGATGCAGACCAATATCAGACCTGACAGGACCACGGCGATGGCGGCGCCGTATCCCATCCAGTTGGCATGGTCGGCCAGCGCCTGTTCATACGCGGCGGGCTGCAACGTCCCGGTCAGAGCCATGATCGACACCAGCCCGAGGCTTCGCAGCGCGGCGAGGACCGCGATGATCACGGCGATCAGGATCGCGGTCCGCAGCTGCGGCAGCACCACATGCCACAGCATCCGCCAGCCGCTGGCGCCGTCCAGTCGTGCGGCGTTGACCTGCGGGGCGGCCCCCGCGTTCAGCCCGGCCCGGCACAGGATCACCGCGCTGGCGATCTGCGGCCACAGGCCAGCGGCAAAGACGCGGCATGCGACAAACGGCTCTGTCGCCATCAGGGCGGCGCTGGTGCCGGTGGCCCAGCCCGTGACGGAATACACGGCGCCTGCGCCGGGCGCGTGAAACCCCGAGGACATCAGGCCCACCGCCATCTGGGCGGCGACGACAGGAAAAATGAAGACGGACCTGCCAAGATGCGGGCGGCGCAGGCTCGGGTGGATCATCAGCGCAAGCGTCAGCCCCGCGGGCAGTGCCAGCATATACAGAACAAACCAGCTGAGCCTGCTTCTCAGCCCGTCACAGAGGACACCCTCGCGCCAGAGTTCGGGACGCTTTGCCAGCTCTTGCCACAGCTGAAAGGATGCGCCGCCGGGTTGCGACATCAGACCCAGTGTCGATACGGCAAGAATCGTCATGCCGGGGGCGACAAAGACCCAGGGCGTGATGACGCGCCCATGCAAAGTTCTGCCGCCCCGGACAGGCAGGCAGGTGCAAGGGCGGGCGGTCGCCATGCATCCGAGGGGGGGCACGAATGCGGTGCCGGATAGACCTTTATTCATCGTGACTTTTACAACAGGTTCCATTTAACGAAACTAGGTTTTGAATATTGGAACTATGCGAAGGCTTGGCTAAGATGTCAACATTCAGTGAAGGGACGAACTGCCGTGACCGAGGCGCGCGAAACATCGGATGGCACTGTCGGCCGTGCGCTGGCGGTTCTGGATCTGGTGGCCGAATTCGGCCGCCCGGTCCGCTTTGCCGAGATGCTGCCCCGCAGCGGGCTGCCCAAGGCGACACTGTACCGGTTTTTGCAGGCGCTGAGCCATCAGGATATGCTGGCCTATGATGCGGCGCACCAGACCTATGCGCCCGGCATGCGGCTGGTGCGGCTGGCACATGCGGCCTGGGCGCAATCCAGCCTCGCGCCGCTTGCGCGCGACGTGCTGGACGATCTGGCCGAGACGCTTGGTCAGACGGTGCATCTGGCGCAACTGGACAACGGCGCGGTGCTTTACGTGGACAAGCGCAATGCCCGCCAGCCGGTCGAGATGTTCTCGCATTCGGGCAAGGTCGGTCCGGCCTATTGCACCGGGGTCGGCAAGGCGATGCTGGCCCATCTGCCCGAGGACAAGCTGTCGGTCGCGTTGGCCCGCCAGTCCTTTCACGCGCATACGCCGAACACGCTGACCACCCCCGAGGCGCTGCGCGCCGAACTCGCCCGTATCCGCGCACAGGGCTATGCGCTGGACGATGAGGAACACGAGGCGGGGATCGCCTGCATCGCGGCGCCGATCCTGTCGGGGTCGGGCCGGCTGATGGGGGCGCTGTCGGTGACGACGACCACCGCGACGACCAGCCGCGCGCACCTGCTGGTGCTGGCGGGTCCCGTCATCGAGGCCGCCGCCCGCATCGCCGCAACGGCCGGGACGTGGCGGTTCCCCGAGCCTCCGCAGACCTAGGATCGCGCCGCGTTTGTCCGCGCGCCGGGCCCGTTCCCGCATGGCGCAGGGGCGGTCGATGGGAACAACCGCGCGTGCTGCCGGTTGGGCTGGGTCAACATCGCCGGATCCGGGTCTTTTCCCCGGACTGGTTCCCGGAAAGGTCCGCCATGCCCGATGATTCTGATCTGCCGACCGCCGGATATGACGGCCCTGTCGGAGGCTGGGGTTCCCTGCGCGGCATCGCGCAGGTGGCCCGCACCGCGCGGCCCGGCCCCGGCGTCGTCGAGACGCTGGCGCAGCAGAACAAGCCCGGCGGCTATATGTGTTCGTCCTGTGCATGGGCCAAGCCGCCGCAGCCCCACCGGGTCGAGTTCTGCGAGAACGGCGCCAAGGCGACGCTGTGGGATCTGACCCGCGACCGCTGCGGCCCCGAGGTCTTTGCCCGCCACAGCGTCACCGAACTGGCGGGCTGGTCGGACCATGATCTTGAGGCGCTTGGCCGGCTGACCCATCCGCTGCGCTATGACGCCGCCAGCGACCACTATGTCGAGACAAGCTGGGATGCGGCGCTGTCTGCCATCGGCACCCATCTGCGCGCCACGGACCCCGGAAGCACCTGTTTCTACCTGTCCGGCAAGGCGGGGCTGGAGGCGTCCTATCTGTATGGCCTGTTCGCGCGCGCCTATGGCCATCTCAATCTGCCCGACAGTTCCAACATGTGCCACGAGACCACCTCGGTCGGGCTGAAACAGGTGATCGGCTCGCCGGTGGGCACCTGCACTCTGGATGATTTCGAGGATTGCGACGCGATCTTTTATCTGGGCCAGAACCCCGGCACCAACAGCCCACGCATCCTGCATCCGCTGCAAAAGGCGGTCGAACGCGGCTGCGCCATCGTGGCCTTCAACCCGTTGCGCGAAAAGGGGCTGCTGGAATTCACCAACCCGCAGCGGCCATGGCAGATGACCCTTGGCGATCCGACGCCGATCGCCGATCTGTATTTTCAGCTGCGTCCCGGCGGCGACATTGCGGCCCTGACCGGCGTGGCCCGCCATGTGCTGGACCTCGAGGCGCAGGAGGGCGGCATTCTGGACCACGATTTCCTTGGCGCCCATTGTCACGGGCTCAAGGACTGGATGGGCTGGGTTGCGCGCCAGTCATGGCCTGATCTGGAACGCGTCAGCGGGCTGTCGCGGGCGCAGATGCAGGCGGCAGCCGAGGTCTATGCCCGCGCCGGTGCGGTCATGGGCATCTATGGCATGGGGCTGACCCAGCATGTCCACGGCTCGGACGCGATCGGGGCGCTGGTCAATCTGCTGCTGCTGCGCGGCAATATCGGACGCAGGGGCGCGGGCATCTCGCCGGTGCGCGGCCATTCCAATGTGCAGGGCCAGCGCACCGTCGGCATCACCGAAAAGCCAGAGCTGTTCCCCCATGACCGCCTGCGCGCGCTCTATGGGATCACTCCGCCCGAGGAGGAGGGCTGGAACACCCACGCCTTCTGCGAGGCGCTGCTGGAGGGCAGGGCGCATGCCTTTATCGGGCTGGGGGGCAATCTGGCCCGCGCGGTGCCCGATCAGGACCGGATCGCCGCCGCATGGCGCGGGCTGCCGCTGACCGCGCATGTCCTGACCCGTCTGAACCGCACCGCGCTGATGCCCGGCGCATCGTCGTGGATCCTGCCCTGTCTGGTCCGCGCCGAAGAGGATGTGCAGGCCAGCGGGCCACAGCAGGTCTCGGTCGAGGACAGTTTCAGCCATATCTATGGCTCGGTCGGGCGGCGCGCGCCCGCCAGCCCGCATCTGCGATCCGAGGTGGCGATCGTGGCCGGGCTGGCGCGTGCCACGCTGGGCCCCGATCCGCGCCTGCCATGGGAGGACTGGACAGGCGACTACGCCCTGATCCGCGCCCAGATCGAGGCGGTGCTGCCGGAGGATTTCGCCGGTTACGAACAGCGCATGAACCAGCCCGGCGGCTTTTACCGGGGCAACTCCGCCCGCGAACGCCGGTGGGAGACCGACAGCGGCAGGGCCGGGTTCACCGTGCCGCGCGCGCTGGACGCGACCGGGCTGGCGGAACGTGCGGGCGAATACCGTTTGATGACGCTGCGCTCGAACGATCAGTTCAACACCACGATCTATGGCATGTCCGACCGTCTGCGCGGGATCGAGGGCGACCGCATGCTGGTGATGATGGCGCCCGCCGACATGCGCGCCGAGGGGCTGGACCCCGATCAGCGGATCACCCTGCACAGCGTCTGCGATGATGGTCATGATCGGGCCGTCGCCGGGCTGCGGGTCGTGCCCTATGATCTGCCGCCGGGATGTCTGGCCGGATATTTTCCCGAACTGAACCCGCTGGCGCCGATGGGGCGCTTTGATCTGGCCTCGCAAACCCCGGCATACAAGGGAATTCCGGTCCGTATCGCGCCCTGATGCGGTCTTTGTTGCGCAGCGCCATCCGGGGGGCTGGACTTTTGCCGACGGGGCCACTAGGCGTGCCTCTTTGGCTCCGCAGCTTCGGGGTGCCCGGCGTGGGGAGTGCCGGTCGCCAACCGCGAAGAGGGGTGCCGCTCATCGGGTGATACGCACCCCCTCATTGGCGAAGACCATGACAAATCTGAATATTCCTGCACCGCTGCAAGCGGCGCTGGCGGGCAAGGGTTATGACGACCTGACCGCAGTCCAATCCGCCGTCCTCAAGCCCGAGGCGGCCGGACGCGACCTTCTGGTGTCGGCACAGACCGGCTCGGGCAAGACGGTCGCCTTCGGGCTGGCCATCGGCGCCGATCTGCTGGACGGCGACCGCATGCCGCAGGGCGAGCTGCCGCTGGCGCTGGCCATTGCACCGACGCGCGAGCTGGCGCTGCAGGTGGCGCGCGAGCTGGCCTGGCTTTACGAAAGCACCGGCGCGCAGATCGCGACCTGCGTCGGCGGCATGGATTACCGCAACGAACGCCGTGCCCTGCAACGCGGCGCACAGATCGTTGTCGGCACGCCCGGCCGTCTGCGCGACCATATCGAGCGTGGCAGTCTGGACCTTACCGCGCTGCGCGCCGCCGTGCTGGACGAGGCCGACGAGATGCTGGATCTGGGCTTCCGCGAGGATCTGGAATTCATCCTGGCCGCCGCCCCCGAGGAACGCCGCACGCTGATGTTCTCGGCCACGGTGCCGCCTGCGATCGAAAAGCTGGCCCGCGATTTCCAGAAGGGCGCCCTGCGCATCGCCGCCATGGGCGAGGCACGTCAGCATGTCGACATCGCCTATCGCGCCTATAGCGTCGCCGCGCGCGACCGTGAACCGGCGATCTTCAACCTGCTGCGGCTGCACGAGGCGCAGACCTCGATCATCTTCTGCAAGACGCGGGCCAATGTGAACCACTTGCTGGCGCGCATGTCGAACCGTGGCTTCAAGGTCGTGGCGATGTCGGGCGAATTGTCCCAGCAGGAACGCAACCACGCGCTGCAAGCGCTGCGCGACGGGCGTGCGCGGGTCTGTATCGCCACCGATGTTGCCGCGCGCGGCATCGACCTGCCGGGGCTGGAACTGGTGATCCATGCCGATCTGCCGACCAATCCCGACACGCTGCTGCACCGTTCGGGCCGGACGGGCCGGGCAGGCTCCAAGGGGGTCTCGGCGCTGATCGTGCCGCAGGCCGATTACAAGCGCGCGCAGCGCCTGTTGCAGAACGCCAAGGTCGTGGCCGAATGGGCCAGCGCCCCCACCGCCGACGAGGTGCTGGCCGAGGATGACCGGCGCATGCTGGACCACCCGGCACTGAAAGCCACCCCGGACGAGGATCTGGCCGCGCAGGCGAAAGCCGTGCTGGACCGTTTCGGTCCCGAACAGGTCGCCGCCGCCTTTGTCGGCCTGTGGCGCGAAGGCCGCCCCGCGCCCGAGGAACTGATGGACGCCAGCGCCGCACCCATGGCCCGCGAAACCGCACCGCGCGATCTGCGCGAATTCGGCGATGCGGTCTGGTTCAGCCTGTCGGTCGGCCATACCGGCCGGGCCGAGCCGCGCTGGCTGCTGCCCAAGATCTGTGATGCGGGCGGGATCGGGCGCGAGGCCATCGGTGCCATCCGCATCCGCACCGATGTCAGCTATGTCCAGATCGCCGCCGCCGAGGCGCATCGCTTTGGCGCCGAGACGCAGATCTCGGACGAGGTCAGCATGAGCCGCATGGCCGAGGCCCCCGATCTTGAGGCGGGCGGCCCGGCCCGGCCCCCGCGCCCGGCATTCGACCGTTCGCGCGGCGACAAGCCCGCCGGTGCCGGCAAGCCGCGCCCCGCGCGTGCGGCGGGTGGTGACGATGGCGCGCCGCGGGGCGCCAAGCCCCGTGGTGCGGCGCCGAAACCGGCATGGGCCAAGCCCGGCGGCGCCAAGCCGCATCGCAAGGGGCCGCGCCGCCCCGACTGACCTGCCTGATTTTCAGGCAAACGGCCCCGCCCCTTGCTGCGTTGCAGTTGGGGCGGGTTACGACACTCAAATGTCGTAAATGGTGTTGCCAGCCATGTGATCCCCTGTCTAACCTGACCCTGCGCTGAAGAACCATATAATCGCAGGGAGAGCGCTTTTGCTGGACAACCGCCACGGCGACGCATTCGTCGCCTTTGAGCATGTGCAAAAAAGCTATGACGGACAAACGCTTGTCGTCAAAGACCTGAACCTTTCGATCGGCAAGGGTGAGTTTCTGACCATGCTGGGGCCGTCAGGCTCGGGCAAGACCACCTGCCTGATGATGCTGGCGGGCTTCGAGACGGCGACCCATGGCGAGATCCGTCTGGACGGGCGCCCGATCAATCAGGTGCCGCCGCACAAGCGCGGCATCGGCATGGTGTTTCAGAACTATGCGCTGTTTCCGCATATGACCGTGGGCGAGAACCTCGCCTTTCCGCTGGAAGTGCGCGGCATGAGCAAGGCAGAACGCGAGACGCGCATCAAGCGGGCGCTGGACATGGTGCAGATGGGCGCCTTTGCCAATCGCCGCCCCGCGCAACTGTCGGGCGGCCAGCAACAGCGGATCGCGCTGGCCCGCGCGCTGGTCTTTGACCCGGAACTGGTGCTGATGGACGAGCCGCTCGGCGCGCTGGACAAGCAGCTGCGCGAGCATATGCAGTTCGAAATCAAGCACCTGCACGAGAAACTTGGAATCACCGTCGTCTATGTGACGCATGATCAGGGCGAGGCGCTGACCATGTCCGACCGGATCGCCGTCTTCAATGACGGGCGCATTCAGCAGCTTGCCTCGCCCTCGGGGCTGTATGAGCAGCCCGAAAACAGCTTTGTCGCGGGGTTCATCGGCGAGAACAACGCCCTGCCCGGCGTGATCGAGCAGCTGGACGGCGACAAGGCGCTGGTGCGGCTGGACGATGGCGGCGTGATCGACGCCACGGCGGTCAATATCCGCGAAAAGGGGCAGCGCACCATGGTCTCGATCCGGCCCGAACGGGTCGAGTTCAAGCCCGAGATGATGTCGGAAGGCGCCCATACGATCGAGGCCCGCGTGGTCGAGGTGGTCTATATGGGCGACATTCTGCGGACCCGTCTGAAGGTCGCGGGCAGCGATAATTTCGTGATGAAATGCCGCAATACCATCGACCAGACCCGGCTGACGCCGGGCCAGTCGATCCGCATCGGCTGGCATCCTCAGGATGCCCGCGCACTGGACCCTGTCTGAATGGAAAGGAATACCATGCTGCGATTTCTTCTTGTCGGAACCGTGCTGGGCGCACCCTCGATGGCGCTGGCCCAGGGCACGGTCGAGGTGATGTCCTGGGGCGGCGCCTATTCCGAATCCCAGGTCGAGGCCTATAACCGGCCCTTCACCGAAGAGACCGGCATCCGCGTCAACATGATCGACGTGGACAACCCCGCCACGCCGATTCTGGCGCAGGTGCAGGCGGGCAATGTGACCATCGACGTGGCCAGCGTCGGTTACGCCGATGCGACCCGGCTGTGCGATGAGGGCGCAGTGATCGAGCTGGATCACGCGATGCTGCTGCCCGCCGCCGACGGCACCCCCGCGACCGAGGATTTCCTCGAAGGCGGGCTGTCGGATTGCTTCGTCGCCACCGATGTCTATGCCACGATCATCGCCTTTGACGCCGCGCGGTTCGAGGGGGACGTTCCCGAAACCGTGGCCGATCTGTTCGATCTGGACAAGTTTCCGGGCCAGCGCGGGCTGCTGAACGGGCCGCGCTTCAATCTGGAAATGGCGCTGATGGCCGATGGCGTCCCGGCGGATGAGGTCTATGACCTGATGCTGACCGACGCGGGGCTGGACCGCGCCTTCGCCAAGCTGGACACGATCAAGGACAGCGTCGTCTGGTGGGATACCGGCGCGCAGCCGCCGCAGTTGCTGGCCGATGGCGAAGTGGTGATGAGCCAAGCCTATAACGGCCGCATCTTCAACGCGACCGTGGATGAGGGCCGCGATTTCCGGATCATCTGGGACGGCCAGATCTATGAGATGGAGGGCTGGGTCATCCCCGATGGCGCGCCCAATATGGAAAACGCGCTGGAATATGTGAAATTCTCGACCAGCGCCGAATCGCTGGCCCGCGCGTCCATGCAGATCAGCTATGGCCCGCCGCGTGAAAGCGCCGCGCCGCTGGTGGGCAACTACAAGGACACCGACATTGCGATGTCGCCGAACCTGCCCACCTCGCCCGAGAACATGGACAATGCGCTGGCCTATGACAATGATTTCTGGGTCGATCACATGTCCGAACTGACCGAGCGTTTCCGCGCCTGGCTGGCCTCGTAAGACCTTCCCGGCGCGGTCCGCCGCGCCGGGCTGCCCCCTTTTGGGGGCCAACAGACAGGGCAAAATGCCCGGCACCCATCCAACATGGAGCACCACCTTGAAAACCACACTGATCCTCTCGACCGCCCTGACCGGGATGGCCTTCGCGGCCCATGCGCAAGAGGTGAACGTCGTCTCGTGGGGCGGCGCCTACGAGGTCAGCCAGGTCGAGGCCTATAACAAGCCCTTTACCGAGGCGACCGGCATCCGCGTCAACATGATCGCCGCCGACAACCCCGCCACGCCCCTGCGCGCGCAGGTCGAGGCGAACAATGTCACCGGCGACATCTTCGACATCGAGGTCAGTGACGCGATCCGCCTGTGTGACGAGGGCGCGCTGGTCGAGATCGACCCCGCCATGCTGCCCGACGCGCCCGATGGCACGCCCGCCGTCGATGATTTCGTGCCGGGCGCGCTGCAGGACTGCGCCGTGGCCAATATCGTCTGGGGCACGGTGATTTCCTACAACACCACCAAGTTCGAGGGCGAGGCCCCCGACAGCGCCGCCGATTTCTTCGACACCGAGACCTTCCCCGGCAAGCGCGGCCTGCCGCGCAACCCCAAGCGCACCCTGTATCTGGCGCTGATCGCCGATGGCGTTCCGGCGGCCGAGATCTATGACGTGCTGGGCACCGATGAGGGCGTCGACCGCGCCTTTGCGAAACTGGACACGATCAAATCCGAGGTCGTCTGGTGGGAGGCGGGCGCCCAGCCCGTGCAGCTGCTGGCCGATGGCGAGGTCAGCATGACCACGGTTTACAATGGCCGGGTCTTTGACGCGATGGTGGCCGAGAACCAGCCCTTCGAGATCATCTGGGACGGGCAATACATGGACATGGACATGTTCGTGATCCCGAAAGCCGCGCCCAATCCCGAAGCCGCGATGGAATATCTGAAATTCGCCACCGACACGCAGCGGCTGGCCGATCAGGCGCGCTATATCGCCTATGGCCCGGCGCGGAAATCCTCGGCTGATCTGGTGGGGCTGTATCAGGACGGCGTGACCGAGATGGCGCCGCATATGCCGACCAGCCCGGCCGCGCTGGAAAACGCGGTGCTGGATGACCCGGAATTCTGGGCCGACCACGATGCCGAACTGGCCGAGCGTTTCAACGCCTGGCTCGCTTCGTCCTGATCCACGACCGCCGCCGCGCGCCCTGACCGGGCGCGGCGGCCCGCATTTCCGGGGACTCCATGGCGAACGCCGCACTTGATCCACATGCCGCCATCGCCACGACCGCGTCGGGCACAGCGCCGCTGCTGACCACCGCCGATGGCAAGCCGCTGGCCCGCGCGCTGGTCCGCAGCCAGCGCCGCGCGCGCAGGCGGGCCTTTCTGCTGGTGCTGCCGCTGCTGGCCTTCATTCTGGTGACCTTCGTGGTGCCCATCGGGCAGATGCTGCAGCGATCCTTCTACAATGACGGCTTCTCGCGCCACATGCCCGAAGTCTCGGCGTGGTTCGCCCAGACCGAGCGCGGCACCCCGCCGGACGAGGCCGCATGGGCGGCGCTGGCCGCCGATCTGGCGGCCTCGGCCGAGGTGCGCAGCATCGGCGTGGTCGGCACCCGGATCAATTACGACATGTCGGGATCACGCTCGCTGTTCACCTCGACCGGGCGGGCGGTGCGCGGCGGGATCGAGCCGCCCTATCAGCAGACCCTGCTGGAGATCGACCAGAAATGGGGCGATCCGCAGCTTTGGGCGGTGATGCGCGAGGCGTCCTCGCCCTATACGGCGAATTTCTATCTGTCGGCGGTGGACCGCACCCGCGATGAGACCGGCGCCATCCAGCAGGTCGAGGAACGCCAGCGCGTCTATCTGATGCTGTTCGGGCGCACCTTCTGGCTGTCGCTGGTGATCACGGCGCTGACCTTTGTGCTGGGCTTTCCGATCGCGCATCTGCTGGCGACCTTGCCGATGCGAAAGGCCAATCTGCTGATGATCCTGGTGCTGCTGCCCTTCTGGACCTCGTTGCTGGTGCGCACGACCAGCTGGATGGTGCTGTTGCAACAGCAGGGCGTGGTGAACGACCTGCTGGTCTGGCTGGGCGTGATCGGCGGCGGGCAGCGGTTGCAGATGATCTATAACCAGACCGGCACGATCATCGCGATGACGCATATCCTGCTGCCCTTCATGATCCTGCCGCTCTATTCGGTGATGAAGACGATCAACCCGACCTATGTCCGGGCCGCGCGCTCGCTTGGCGCGACCAGCTGGACGGCGTTCCGGCGGATCTATTTCCCGCAGACCCTGCCGGGGCTGGGGGCGGGGGCGCTGCTGGTGTTCATTCTGGCGGTCGGCTATTACATCACGCCGGCGCTGGTCGGCGGCTCGTCGGGACAGCTGATTTCCAACATGATCGCGATGCACATGACCAGCACGCTGAACTGGTCAATGGCCGCCGCGCTGGCCGCGCTGCTGCTGGCCTCGGTCCTTGTGCTTTACTGGCTGTATGACCGGCTGGTGGGCGTCGACAATCTCAAACTGGGGTAGACCATGGCGCTTCCGTCTTACGCATCGCCGCTGGAGCGGGTCTGGCATTACACCTATCTGGTGATCTGCGGGCTGATCTTTTTCTTTCTGATCGCGCCCATCGTGATCATCATCCCGCTGAGCTTCAACGCCGAGCCGTTCTTTACCTTTACCCCGGCCATGCGGTCGCTGGACCCGGACGGGTTCAGCCTGCGCTGGTATGAGAGCCTGCTGACCTTCGGGATGCAGAACCCGGGCAGTGAGGGATGGGCCTTCTGGTCGGATGCCTGGGCCAATGCCAACTGGATCCGGGCCGCGAAGAACTCGCTCATCATCGGGTTTTTCGCGACGCTGGTGGCGACCTCTCTGGGCACGCTGGCGGCCCTTGGCCTGTCGCGCCCCGAGATGCCCTACCGGCGCGCGATCATGGCGATCCTGATCTCGCCCATGATCGTGCCGCTGATCATCACCGCGACGGGGATGTTCTTCTTCTACTCGAACCCCTGCGAGCTGCTGGTGCTGATCGGGCTGGAGCCGCAATGCGGGCGGCTGGCGGGCACCTATCTGGGGGTGATCCTGGCCCATGCGACGCTGGGGATACCCTTTGTCATCATCACCGTGACCGCGACGCTGGTGGGGTTCGATCAGTCGCTGAACCGGGCTGCGGCCAGTCTGGGCGCCAATCCACGGACAACGTTCTTCAAGGTGACCATGCCGCTGATTCTGCCCGGCGTGATCGCGGGGGCGCTGTTCGCCTTTGTCACCTCGTTCGATGAGGTTGTGGCGGTGCTGTTCATCGCAGCCCCCGAGCAGCAGACCATCCCGCGCCAGATGTGGAACGGCATCCGCGAGCAGATCAGCCCCGCGATCCTTGCGGTGGCGACACTGCTGGTCGGGTTCTCGATCGCGCTGCTGACCACGGTTGAACTGCTGCGCCGCCGGTCCGAGCGGATCCGGGGTGTGACGCCGCGATGACACCCGAGGAGCTGGAAGACGAGGCCGCGCGCCCGGCCGCGCCGGCCTATCCCGGCATGACGCGCGCCAAACGCGCGCATGGCAGGCGGCTGGCCCTGATCCACGACATGTATCGCGCCGAGATGGAGGCGGTCGCCGCGCTGCTGACCGAAATCCGGGCCAAGACCGCGGATGCGCGGGCGCTGCCGCGGGCGGTGTCGGCGATGGGGCTTGCGCGCAATTTCGCGCTGTTCGGCACCGCCTGCGGGCGCGACTGCGCGCTGTTGCAGAACCACCATGACATCGAGGAACAGTGGATGTTTCCGGCACTGGCCAGGCGCGGCGGGGGGCCTCTGGCGCCGGTGATCGCGCGGCTGAAGGCCGAGCACAAGGTGATCCACCGGCTGATCGACGAGCTGGATATGGCCGCGCACGCGCTGGTCTCGGACCAGAGCCCGGCGCGGTTCGATGACTGTGCAGCGCGGTTCGCGGCGCTGGACCGGGCGATCCGGTCGCATTTCGGCTATGAAGAGCGGGTGCTGGAAGAGCCGTTGGGGGCGCTTGGGGTGCCGGTCTGAGGTGCTGTTTGCGTCCCGCGATGGCCGGGGGCGCTTCGCCCCCCGGACCCCCCGAGGATATTTACGGACCGCTGCAGGGGGGGGCAGTGTCATGGCGTGTTCAAGGCAGGATTTCGAGCCACATCCAGACGCTGAGGATCGAGAGGGCGGTGGCGATCAGCACGCTGGAGGCGGCGACGCGGCGGGCTGAGCCGTAGATATTGGCGAAGAGATAGGCGTTGACGCCCGGCGCCATGGCGGCGGTCAGCACCGCCGAGCGGGTGCCGGTGATGTCCAGCCCTGCCAGATGGGCTGTGCCGAACGTGATCGCCGGGTGCAGGATGAGGGCAATGGCGCAGCACATGGCGATGGCGCCCATATCGCCCTCGGGGCGGTAGCGGTAGAGCACGCCGCCCAGCCCGAAGAGGGCGGCGGGCAGGGCGGCGCGGGCCAGCATGTCGACCGCGTCCCAGAATCCTTGCGGCATGATCAGCCCGGCCTGCATCAGCAGGTTCATCGCAAATCCGGCCATGATGCCGATGACCAGCGAGGTGCGCAGCACGCCGGTCAGCGCGCGCAGCGCCACGCGCCCGACCGAAAGGCCCGAGCCCTTGGCGCGGGTGAACTCCATCACCGTGATGCCGAAGGTGTAGAGCAGCGGCGAGTGGATCGAGATGATCGCCCAGTTGCCCGCCAGCGCCTGCGCGCCATAGGCGCGTTCGGTGATCGGCACGCCCAGCAACAGCGTGTTCGAGAACAGGCAGACAAACCCGATGGCCACGCAATCCATCGGCGGGCGCGCGAACAGATAGCGCGCCCCCGCCCATCCCGCCGCATAGCTGGCGAAGGCGCCCAGATAGAAGGGGATCAGCAGGGCGGCGCGGAACTCTCCGCCCAGATCCAGCCGGGCGATGGAGGCGAAGAGCAATGTGGGCACGGCGAAGTTCTGCGCAAAGCTCATCACCCCGTCGACGGCGCTGTCGCGGAACCAGCCGCGCCAGGTGACCAGATAGCCGAAGCCCACCACCAGAAAGACCGGCAGGATGATGGTGAAGAGCGCCGTCACAGGGCGGCGGGCAGGGAGGGCGTGCCGGCGGGCGCGGTGATCTGCATGCCGTCATGGGCCGGGGTGACATGGGGCGGTGTCTCGCGTGCCACGGTCGCGTAATCCATGTCGATATGCATGTTCGTAAGCACCGCCTGCGGATTGCCCGCGCGGGCGATCCAGTCCAGCGCCTGTGCCAGATGAGCATGGCTGGGATGGGGCTCGGGGCGCAGCGCGTCGCAGATGAAGACCGGGGCGCCCGCGATCAGCGGCCAGGCGGCATCGGGGATGGAGGAGACATCGGGCAGATAGACCAGCCCGCCGATGCGGAAGCCGAGCGAGGTGATCTCTCCGTGCTGCACGCGGAAGGGGATCAGCGTGATCGCGCCGCCGGGGCCGTCGATGGTGATCTCGCCCTCGATCAGGTTCAGCGAGCAGATGGGGGGATACTGGCTGCCCTCGGGTGTTTCAAAGACGTAGCCAAAGCGGGTCAGCAGCGCATCCGCCGTGGCCCGGTCGGCCCAGAGCGGCAGGATGCGGCGGGCGTTGAACACAAGCTGGCGCAGATCGTCGATGCCATGGACATGATCGGCATGGGCATGGGTGTAGACGACCGCATCAAGGCTTTCGACGCCCGCATCCAGCATTTGCGGCACCAGATCGGGGCCGGTGTCGATCAGCACGCGGGTCGTGCCCTGATGGCCGTCGCGTTCCAGCAGCAGCGCGCAGCGGCGGCGGCGGTTTCTGGGCTCGGACGGGTCGCAGGCGCCCCAGCGCCCGCCAAGACGCGGCACGCCGCCCGACGACCCGCAGCCCAGGATCGTGGCGCGGATCACGGCGCTCATCGTGCGGCCTTCCAGAACAGGCGGTCGAAATTCGCCGTGCTGCGGGCGGCGAAATCGGCATAGCCGAGGCCGAAGATCCCGGCAGCCTTGGCGGCGGTATGGGCCACATAGGCGGGCTCGTTGCGCCGCCCGCGATGGGGGGGCGGGGCCAGATAGGGGCTGTCGGTCTCGATCAGGATGCGATCGAGGGGGGCTGCGGCAAAGATCTCGCGCAGTTCGGTTGATCGGGGGAAGGCGGCGATGCCCGACATCGACAGGTAGAAATCCAGATCCAGCGCGGCACGGGCCAGTGCGGCGGTCGAGCTGAAGCAATGCATGACGCAGCTAAAGGCGCCCGCGCGATGTTCCTGCGTCAGGATGCGGGCCATGTCGTCATCGGCATCGCGGGCATGGATGATCAGGGGCAGGCGGGTCCGGCGCGCGGCCTCGATATGGATGCGCAGGCTGTCCTGCTGGGCGCCCGCGCTTTCGGCGGTGTAGTGATAGTCCAGCCCGGTCTCGCCAATGGCCACGAATTTGGGGTGACCGGCCAGCGCGACCAGCTGATCGACGGTGGCCATGGGCTCATCAGCCACGCTCATCGGGTGGGTGCCTGCGGCGTAAAAGACGCCCTCATGCGCCTCGGCCAGGGCGCGGACCGTGGGCTCAAGGCGCAGTCTGGTGCAGATGGTGACCATGCGGCTGACGCCTGCGGCGCGGGCGCGGGCCAGCAGGGCCTCGTGTTCGCCGTCGAAATCCGGAAAGTCCAGATGGCAGTGGCTGTCAACGATTTCGGGCGCAGTCTGGGGCGCAGTCTGGGTTGCGGTCTCGGTTGCGATCTCGGCGGGGGGGGTGTCGTGCATGGGTCAACCTTGTGCCGGGCGCGCGGGCGACAGCTGCGCCAGTTCGAGGACCATATCCATCACCAGCGCGGCAGGGTCAATATTGACCGCCCGGCCCGCCCGCGCGCGCGCCGACAGATCGGCCTGTGCCCCGGCCCAGAGGCGGGCCGCGTGATCGTCGGGCGACAGCCGCGCCATCAGCGCCGCCTCGCCCCGCGCGGCCTGCACCAGCGGCGCCCCCAGCAGCCCGGCCCGCGCCATCCGCGCCAGAAAGCGGTCCAGCACGGTGATGGTCAGATCGAACGGATCGCCATCGGCGCCCGCGCGCCCCGCCGCGCCATCGGCAAATTTCGCGGCCATCAGCCGGTCGAACCGGGGCAGGGTGGCGAACAGATCGACCAGCGCCTGATAGCGGTCGAGGCCGTCCTGCCCGGCCAGCCGCAACGCC
This sequence comes from Paracoccus sp. (in: a-proteobacteria), assembly GCF_046289755.1. Lineage (GTDB taxonomy): Bacteria > Pseudomonadota > Alphaproteobacteria > Rhodobacterales > Rhodobacteraceae > Paracoccus. Next base: position 42,333 of record NZ_JBKBVD010000021.1, read on the forward strand.
TCGCCCACCGAGCCACCGGACAATTCCGCCAGCGCCTCGGCATCGTCGTGAATGCCCAGATCGCCCAGAATCCCGCCCATCTGCGGGGCGGACAGCGGCGTCAGACGCAAGGTCCGGCAGCGGGACCGGATCGTGGGCAGCAACCCCGCAGGCTGATGCGCGATCAGCAGGATGACGGCCCCGGCGGGCGGTTCCTCCAGCACTTTCAGCAGGGCGTTGGCGGCGGCAGGGTTCATGTCGTCGGCGGCGTCGATGATGGCGATGCGGTGGCCACCCTCGGCTGCGGACATGTGGAAGAACGACAGCAGGCGGCGGATCTCGTCCACGGTGATCTGCGCCGACAGTCGCCCGGCCTTGTCATCCCAGGGGCGGCGGATCAGCTGCAGGCGTGGTTCCGACAGGGCGGTGACGCGGCGGGCCTCGGGCGCATCGGGATCGACGCGCAGATCGTCCGAGGGCATGCCCGCCAGCAGCCAGCGCGCAATCGCCCAGGCCAGCGTGGCCTTGCCGACGCCGCGCGGGCCGGTCAGCAGCCAGGCATGGTGCAGCCGCCCGCCGCGCGCGGCCTCGGCAAAGGCCGACACGGCCGCGTCCTGCCCGATCACACGGGCGGCGTGGCGCGGATGGGGGGCACCGGGCACGCGGTCGGGTTCGGGAATATCCTCGGGGGCGGTCTTCACAGCGCCGCCCTGACGCGGGCGGCGACCTCGGTCTGCGTGCCGCGCCCGTCGATCAGCCGCACGCGGGCGGGATATTCAGCGGCCAGCGCGCGGAAACCCGCAGCCAGACGTTCCTGAAAGCCAAGGCCCAGACTTTCGAACCGGTCCTCGACCCCGCCCCGCGCGGCGCCACGGGCAAGGCCGGTGGCCGGGTCGATGTCGATGACAAAGGTCCGGTCGGGCTCGACCCCGATCATCAGCGCGTGCAGCCGGTCGACCATGGCGCGCAGATCGCCGCGCGCCGCACCCTGATAGACGCGGGTGCTGTCGGCAAAGCGGTCGGTGATGACAGTGGCCCCGGCGGCCAGCGCCGGGCGGATGGTGCGTTCCAGATGGTCGCGCCGCGCGGCGGTGAACAGCAGGCATTCGGTCTCGGGCGACCAGCGCTCGCCCGCGCCCTCGACCAGCAGGCGGCGGATCTCCTCGGCGCCGGGGCTGCCGCCGGGCTCGCGCGTCAGCCGTGCGTCGCGGCCCTCGGTGGCCAGCGCCCCGGCCAGCAGCCGGGCCTGCGTGGATTTGCCACAGCCGTCAATGCCTTCAAAGCTGATCAGCATCAGATGCCGGTCGCGGCGATCGCGCGCTGGCCCAGCTGCATCACGGCGCCCTTCACGCGGCCCATGAACCCGGCTTCGGGGACATCGGCGGTGGCGATCAGCGGCGTGACGGTGTCGCGCGCGCCGGGGATGGTGACGACCAGCCGCCCCACCGGATCGCCCTTGGCGATGGGCGCGGGGATGGGGCTGTCATAGACCACCTCGACCCGGACCTGATCGCGCGCGCCCGCAGGCACCAGCACATTCACCCCGTTTTCGGTCGTCAGCCCGACGCGGCTGGCCGTGCCCAGCCAGACCGGCGCATCCATGACCGTCTCGCCCGCGGGCACCAGCGTCTGCATGGTGAACTGCCGGAAGGCCCAGTTCACGATCCGCTCGGATTCCTCGGCCCGCGCGCGGTCGGATTGCAGCCCCGAGACGACAAAGATGATCCGCCGCCCGTCCTGCTCGGCCGAGCCCACCAGCCCATAGCCCGCCTCTTGCGTGTGGCCCGTCTTCAGCCCGTCGCCGATGCCCTGCCGCAGGATCGGATTGCGGTTGAAGCGGTTTGCGGGTGCGCGGTCGTCGAACCGGAATTCGGTCAGCGCGAAATCAGGATAGTGCTGCGGGAAATCCTCGATGATGCGCAGCGCCACGATGCCCATATCCTCGGCCGACATGCGGTGCCCGTCCTGCGGCCAGCCGGTCGAGTTCCTGAATGTCGAATGCGTCAGCCCGATCTGCGGGCCCCGTTCGGTCATCTGGCGGGCGAAGGCCTCTTCGGTCCCGGCCAGCCCCTCGGCCACGACGACGCAGGCGTCATTGCCCGACAGCACGATGATGCCCTTGATCAGCTCATCCACCGTGGGGCGGTCCATTTCGTTCAGGAACATGGTCGAGCCGCCCATCTGCCGCGCCTTGGTCGAGACGGGCAGGCGCGTGTCGGGCTGCACCCGGCCATCCTCCAGCGCCTCGAACAGCATATACAGCGTCATCAGCTTGGACATCGAGGCGGGCGGAATCGCCGTATCGGCATTCTTTTCCATCAACACCGTGCCGCTGGTCACATCATAGACCCAGGCCGAAGTTGCGGTGGTGTCAAAGGCCCGCGCAGGGGCGGCCAGCGACAATGCGGCGGCGAACCACAGCAGGAATGCGCGCATGGGATTGGTTCCTTTGCCTGTTTGCGCGGAATGGTTACATCAAGCCCCGGCCCCCCGCAACGGAAGTCGCGGGATTAGTGATCGCCCTTGCCGGCCCGAGGTGCCGCCACCGCCGCGCGCCAGTGGCGGCGGCACAGCGAGACATAGGTCTCGTTGCCGCCCACCTGCACCTGCGCCCCTTCGGTGATGACGCGGCCCTGCGCATCCTGCCGCACGACCATGGTGGCCTTGCGCCCGCAATGGCAGATGGTGCGCACCTCGCGCAGATCGTCGGCCAGCGCCAGCAGCGCCGCCGAGCCGGGGAACAGCTCGCCCCGGAAATCGACGCGCAGGCCATAGCACATGACGGGAATGCCCAGATCATCGGCCACGCGCGCCAGTTGCCAGACCTGATCGCGGGTCAGAAACTGCGCCTCGTCGATGAACACGCAGGCACAGTCGCGGCCCTGATCGCCGATCAGCGCGAACAGATCGCTGGCCTGCGAAAACACGGTGGCTGCGGCATCAATGCCGATGCGGCTGGCGATCCGCCCCGCGCCCGCCCGGTCATCCAGCGCCGCCGTCAGCAACAGCACCGCCATTCCACGCTCGCGGTAATTATAGGACGCCGCCAGCAGCAAGGTGCTCTTGCCCGCATTCATGGTTGAATAATGGAAATACAGCTTGGCCATGGCGACAGCAGATAGCCGCGCCCGCCCGACCCCTCAAGCAAAAGCCGCAAGGAATGATCCCTGCGGCTTCTTCTTCACTCAAATATCCATATCGCTGTGGCCGCGGCCCGGATCAGCCCCGGCGCTGCGCGCCACCCATCGGCTTGCGCGCGGGCTTGGCACCACCGCCCATCGGCTTGCCCCGGCCCCGCGGCTGAGGACGCGGCGCGGCGCCGGCATAGGCCCAGGGGTCACCACCGATCACCGGGATCGGGGCTTTCATGGCCTTTTCGATGGCGCGCAATTCGCCCATCTCGGCGGGGGCGGCAAAGGCCACCGCACGCCCGTCGCGCCCGGCGCGCGCGGTGCGGCCGATGCGGTGGACATAGTTCTCGGGCACGTTGGGCAGGTCATAGTTGTAGATATGCGCCACATCGGGAATATCCAGACCGCGCGCCGCCACATCGGTGGCGACCAGAACCTGGGTCTTGCCGTTGCGGAACGCCTCCAGCGCCCGCTCGCGCTGGCCTTGCGACTTGTTGCCGTGGATGGCGGCGACGTCAAAGCCCCATTTCTCCAGCAGCTTGGACAGCTTGTCGCAGCCATGCTTGGTGCGGCCAAAGACCATCGCCAGCTCGCCCGGATGCTTGGCCAGATATTCGGCCAGCAGCGTCGCCTTGTCGCCCTGACCCACGAAATGCACGCCCTGTTCGATCTTCTTGGCGGCCTGACCCGGAGGGTTCACGGCAACCTTGACCGGATCGGTCAGATAGGTGTCCGACAGTTCCGACATCAGTTTCGGCATGGTGGCCGAGAACATCAGCGTCTGACGGTCCTTGGGCAGCATTCTGGCGATCTTGCGCAGGGTGTGGATGAAACCGATGTCCAGCATCTGATCGGCCTCGTCCAGCACCAGATAGGTGGTGGCGGACAGGTCGATGGCGCGACGCTCGATCAGGTCCATGAGGCGGCCCGGCGTGGCGATCAGCACATCGACGCCCTTCGACATCCGCTCGGTCTGGACATTGATCGAGGCGCCGCCGACGACGCGGAACGACCGGATCGGCGTGCCCTCGGCATAGGCGTCGATATTGGCGGCGATCTGGGTGGCCAGTTCGCGCGTCGGGGCAAGGATCAGCGCGCGGCAGGTGCGCGGATCGGGTTTCTTGCCGTATTTGATCAGGCGGGTCAGCATCGGCAGGCCGAAGGCCGCCGTCTTGCCGGTGCCGGTCTGGGCCAGACCCAGCACGTCACGGCCCGCGACCACGGCGGGGATGCCCTGTTCCTGAATCGGCGTGGGCGTCGTCAGCCCCAGCGCCGCGATATTGGCGTTGATGCGGTGGTCGATGCCCATATCCGCAAAGGGACCGGTGGGCAGGGGATCACGGGCGACGACGCTGCGCCCTGCGTTGCTGGCCGCAGCGCCGGGCGCCGGGCGGGTATTGGAATGGGCGCCCCGTGCAGGGCGGCGGCGGGAAGTGGTCTGTTCCATCAAATATTCTTTCGTCCCCGCATCCCCCGTATCGGACGCAAGGGCAGGGGCCGCGCATCGGGGCGCGGCGTATTGCAAGGGGTGCAGGCGCGATACGAGGATGCCTGCTGCCTCCCCGCGTGAATGGGAAACTGGAATGTCTCGCGCCCGGTCAGGCCGTGCCTGAGGCTGCTCACGCGGCAGCAGGGTGCGATGGGGCTCACCTAGGACAGCAGGCGCGAAAAGTCAAGCCCGGTCCGCGCTGTCCAGCCAGATGGTCACCGGCCCGTCATTGATCAGCCGCACCTTCATATCGGCGCCGAAGATGCCGGTTTCGGTCGGGACGCCCAGATCGCGTAGGGCGGCCGCGAAATGCTCGTACAGGCGGCGGCCGTCCTCGGGCGCGGCAGCCGCCGAAAATCCGGGGCGGTTGCCGCTGCGTGTGTCGGCAGCCAGTGTGAACTGGCTGACCACCAGCGCGCCTCCGCCTGTGTCCAGCAGCGCGCGGTTCATCCGCCCCTGATCGTCGCGAAAGATCCGCAGCCGGGCGATCCGCGCGGCCAGCTTGTCCGCCACGGCCTCGTCATCGGCCTGCATGGCACAGACCAGCACCAGCAGACCCGGCCCGGTCTGGCCCGCAATGCGGCCCTCGACCTCGACCGAGGCTTCGGTGACGCGCTGCACCAGCGCCCTCATGCGCGGCGGTTCCACAGGCCGAACAGAACCATCCCCGCGACCATCGCGGCGAAGAACACCAGAAACGGCGCCCCGCCGATCCCGACCGAGGCCATTGCGGGGCCGGGGCACAGCCCGGCAAAGCCCCAGCCCAGCCCGAACAGCGCCGCCCCCGCGATCAGCCGCCGGTCCAGCCTCTGCGGCGGCATCTGCGGCATGGGCGCGCCGGTCAGCGCGCGGGGGCGCCGCGCCGCGATGCGCCATGCGAAAAACATCGGCACCACCGCGCCGCCCAGCACAAAGGCCAGCGTCGGGTCCCATGCGCCGAAAATATCCAGCCATCCCCGCACCTTGGCCGGGTCGGTCATGCCCGAGATCAGCAGCCCGGCCCCGAACAGCCCGCCCGACAGCGCGGCAATCACCAGTCGCATCATGCTCATGCCCACCCGATCATGCGCGCCAGCAGAACGCCCAGCACGCCCGTCACCAGAAAGACCCCCGTGGCGGCGATGCCGCGCCATGACAGCCTTGAGATCCCGCAGACGCCGTGCCCCGAGGTGCAGCCATTGCCAAGCCGCGTGCCAAAGCCCACCAGCAGCCCCGCGAGGATCATGACCCCCGTGCCCGCGACCGGCGCCGAAGCCGCGCCCAGCCCGGCGCCGACCAGCAGCATCGGCACCAGCGCCAGCGCTGCGATGAACACCGCGCGTTCGACCCAATTGGCGCGCCCGCTGCCGTCGATCAGCCCGCCCAGCAGGCCGCTGGCCCCCATGATGCGGCCATTGCCCAGCAGATACAGCGCCGCCGCGGCCCCGATCATCAGCCCGCCGATCAGTCCAAGTGTCCAGTCGGGTTCCATCTCGCGCTCCTGTGCCGGTTGCGCCAGATATATTCCTGAATGAGAATGTGTCAAGACCCGCGCAAAGGGGGGGGCAGGGTCAGGGTTTCAGCATGATCGCGATCACGACCATCATCAGCCCGATCACCGACGCCGCCAGCGCGCCCATGTTCACCGCCAGCACGCCGCGCATCCGCGCGCGCAGGGCCTCGTCGTCCAGACCCTGCCGCCGGGCGCGGGTGACGGTCACGATGCACCAGACGATGCCGCCAACGCCGAGCAGCGTCAGGGCGGCGCCGGTCCAGATGATCCAGTCGTACAGGCTCATGGCCAGGGCTCCTTCCGCGTGGACAGTTTTGCGGGTCATGGCCTAGCGGCGATTGCGCCGCGCGGCAAGACGGCCTAACAGGTCGGGCAAAAGCCGGAAGGGACATACCGATGCAGGACGATCAGGCCTATGGCGTCGCAGCCGACGAGCTGCGCCAGTTCATCGAGCAATTCGAGCAGCTGGAAGCCGAAAAGAAAGACATCGCCGAGCGCCAGAAAGAGATCATGTCCGAGGCCAAGGCCCGCGGCTATGACACCAAGGTGATGAAAAAGATCATCGCCTTGCGCAAACGCGACCGCGATGACATTGCCGAGGAAGAGGCCATTCTGGAAATGTACAAGACCGCGCTTGGCATGGTCTGAACGGAGATGCCCCGCCCGCCATGGCCGCCTGCCATGACCGGCGGACGGGGTGTCAGGGCAGCACGAACTCGACGCCCGGCAGTGCCGCGATTTCGGCCACATCGGCACGATAGGTCCGGGTGACCTGATCGACGGTCTCCTGCGTCCAGCCGGGCAGGTCGATCACCTGATCCAGCGTGCCGGGCAGGGCGTGCTGTTCCAGCATCCGGCCGTGCAATTCGCGGCGGCGCGCGATGGTCAGCCGGTCCTGACCGGCCATGGCATCGCGCAGCCGCGAAATGCCCACATCGCCCATCAGTTCGTGCATATACAGCAGCCCGCCCGACAGCGGCACATCCGGCGGCATATGGCCGACGAGGCGCACGACCTCGGGCCAGATCAGCGGCACATCCTCGTGGCACCACAGCACGACGCGGCAGCCCGGCACGGCCTCCACCAGCCGGTGCACCGGCTCGCGCCAGCGCAGATCCCCGGGCGCACAGCCCTGCAGCAGTTCGGAATAGCCGCCGCCCGCGAATTGCGGCAGCACCTCGGTCAACAGCGTGGCGGGGTTGCGGATCGCCACAAAGAACTCGCACGCGAGCGAGGGAAAGAGGTTGCGCAACGCCGCCGCCCGCTGACCCATCTGGGGATAGAGCCCGTCCTGCCCGCAGGCCCGCCCCGGCGCGCCCATGAAGCCGGGCGTCGACATCACCACGCGCGAGGGCGTGTCGCTTTCCAGCATCGCATCCAGCATGATCTGTTCGATGTCAGGCGTCGCGGCCCGGCCGTTCAGCGAGGCCAGCGCCTCGTCAAACAGGCCGCGATGGCGGTTCGGCGTGACGACCTCGGTGCCGTTGCGCAGCAGCCAGTTGCGGTTGTTCAACAGGGTTTTCAGCATCCGGTCGCCGTCGGTGCCATGCACACCCATATGAAAGACCATCTGCATCGTGCTGTCCCGCCCCGTCGCTCGTCTGCCGTTTCTCATTGGCCGCGCAGGATCTCTGGCGCGGCAGGCGCACATTAGCGGTCCTTCGTGGACAGTCAAACGGCTTTGCGCTAACCCGTTGTCCCATGACGGAAAGCGCGACAGAACTGCCGCCGGTGCGCGGTACGGATCAGGATCTGCGGCAGGGCGGGGGCCGGGCGTGGTCGGTCGCGGCCACGCTGATCGCGGCACTGGTGCTGATGCCGGTGATCGCCGTCATCTGGATGGCCGCCAACCCGACCGACAATATCTGGCCGCATCTGCTGTCGACGGTGATGCCGCGCTATTTCACCAATACCGTCATGCTGGCCGTGGGGACCGGCGCGCTGGCGGCGGCGATGGGGGCGGGGGCGGCCTGGCTGGTCAGCATGTACGATTTTCCGGGGCGGCGCTGGCTGCAATGGCTGCTGCTGCTGCCGCTGGCGGTGCCCGCCTATATCGGCGCCTATGCGCTGGCCGATTTTCTGGATTACTCGGGCCCGGTCCAGACCGCCCTGCGCGCATGGTTCGGGTGGGAGAATTCGCGCGACTACTGGTTCCCGCGCATCCGCTCGATCGAGGCGGCGATCGTGGTGCTGGCGGCGGCGCTGTATCCTTACGTCTATCTGCTGACCCGCGCCGCGCTGCATGAACAATCGGGCAGCGCCTACGAGGTCGCCCGCGCGCTTGGCACCGGGCCGTGGGGGCTGTTTGCCCGCGTGGGCCTGCCGCTGGCCCGGCCCGCCATCGTCGCAGGCTCGGCGATTGCGATGATGGAGGCCGTGGCCGATTACGGCGTGGTCAGCTATTTCGGCGTGCAGACCCTGAACACCGGCATTTTCACCACATGGCTGGAGCGGCGCAACGCGGGGGGCGCGGCCCAGATCGCCTGCGTGATCCTGCTGATCGTGGTGATTCTGGCGCTGTGGGAACGGTTTGGCCGCCGCCGCGCCCGCTATCACCAAAGCGCGCGCCAGCCGCGCCCGATCCAGCCGCAGCGGTTGCGCGGTCCGCTGGCATGGGCCGCCACCGGCGCCTGCCTGTTCCCGTTTCTGCTGGGCTTCGTGCTGCCGGTGGGGGTGATTCTGACCTATGCGCTGGCCTATCCGCAGGGCTGGGTGACGCCGGGTCTGGCGCGCGCGACGCTGAACACGGTCAGCCTTAGCGGGATCGCGGCGCTGCTGGTCGTGGGGCTGGCGATGGTCATGGTCTACGGCGTGCGCCTGTCGGGGCGGCGGCTGCCGCGCCTGCTGCTGCCGGTGACGACGGTGGGCTATGCCGCGCCCGGCGCGGTGCTGGCCGTGGGCATCCTGATCCCGCTGGCGGCGCTGGATCACCGCGTGGCGGATGGCTGGCTGGCGCTGACCGGCCATGACCCCGGCCTGATGCTGACCGGCACCGGCGCGGCCATCGTCTTTGCCTATATCGTGCGCTTTTTCGCCATCGGGCAGGGGGCGCTGGATGCGGCCTTTACCCGCGTGCCGCCGTCGCTGCCGATGGCCGCGCGGTCGCTGGGGCGCAACCATGCGGGCGTGCTGCGCGACGTGTTCATGCCGCTGATGCGCGGCTCGGTCGGCTCGGCCCTGCTGCTGGTCTTTGTCGATTGCGTCAAGGAACTGCCCGCGACCCTGCTGCTGCGGCCCTTCAACTTCGAGACGCTGGCCACCCGCACCCACCAGCGCGCCAGCGTCGAGGATCTGGGCAACGCAGCCCCCGCCGCGCTGCTGGTGATGATGGTCGGAATTCTGGCCGTGATCCTGCTGGCGCGCACCAACCTTGGCTTGCAGAAAAGCACGCCCCGCGCTATCGGAACCGCATAGCGCCGGCTTAGCTCAGTGGTAGAGCGTCTGATTTGTAATCAGGGGGTCGGGGGTTCAAATCCCTCAGCCGGCACCAGATAGTCCTTGCATTCATCCTGCCGTTCGGGTAATCAGAACGGGCTTTGTTAGATAACTGCATCCTGTCTGCTTCTGCCTTCAGTCTGCTTCGTTACTTCTTGACTGGGCCGGGCCACTGCACTCTGCGGGTGGTATAATAGACAGGAGACATCACGATGGCCAACGGCACCGTGAAATGGTTCAACAGCACCAAAGGTTTTGGTTTCATTCAGCCCGAAGGCGGCCGCCAGGACGTGTTCCTGCACATCTCGGCGCTTGAGCGCGCTGGTCTGTCGGCTCCGGCCGATGGTCAGAAGGTGACCTTTGAGCTGGAGCGCGGCCGCGACGGTCGCGAATCGGCAACGAACGTTCAGTTCGTCTGAGACAACGCGCAGCGCCTTTGCGGCGCGCGCATCGTCTGAAAAGGTCGCCCCAAGGGGCGGCCTTTTTTCATTGCCGTGCCTCGGGGCTTGAGGGTCGGGCTGCTTTGCCGTAACGGGTTAATATGCGTATTCTTTTTCTTGGCGATGTCATGGGTCGTGCGGGCCGTCGGGCAATCACAGAGCGGTTGGCCGCTTTGCGCGCGACGCTCAAGGCCGATCTGGTGGTGGTGAACGGCGAAAACGCCAGCGGCGGGCGCGGCCTGACCGCGGGGCATGCGCAATTGCTGCTGGAGGCCGGGGCCGATTGTCTGACGCTTGGCGACCATGCCTTTGATCAAAAGGACATGCTGGCCTATATCGACCGCGAGCCGCGCATCGTCCGGCCGCTGAATGTCGCGCGCGAGGCGCCGGGGCGCGGTCACACGATCATCAGCGATGCGCGGGGCCGCAAGGCGCTGATCACGCAGGCGCTGGGTCAGGTGTTCATGTCGCGGCCCTATGACGATCCGTTCTCGGCGCTGGACGCGGTGCTGCGCGCGCATCCGCCGGGCGGGATGGTGCAGGCGGCGCTGGTCGATATTCATGCCGAGGCCACCAGCGAAAAGATGGCCGTGGGGCATTTCTGCGATGGCCGCGCCAGCCTTGTCGTGGGCACCCACACCCATGTGCCGACCGCCGATGCGCAGGTTCTGCCGCGCGGCACCGCCTATCTGACCGATGCGGGCATGTGCGGCGATTACGACAGCGTCATCGGCATGGACAAGGCCGAGCCCCTGCGCCGCTTCATCACCGGCATGGTCCGCGACCGCTTTACCCCGGCCGAGGGCGAGGCGACCCTGTCGGGCGTGCTGGTCGAGACCGATGACCGCAGCGGGCTGGCGCGCAGCGTCCGTCCGGTCCGCGATGGCGGGCGGCTGTCCCAGACCGAGGCCACCTGACCAGTCCACCTGCTGTGCCACCCGCTGTGCCACCCGCTGTGCCACGTGCGGCCGGCGCGAAGCCTGCTTGCGGCGCCTGCGCGATCTGGCGCAATATACACGCCAACAGGTCGGGATTTGGCTGACCCGGTGAACGAGGCGAGTGGTGCATGTTCGGATTTGAATTGGCCGGGATGACCGGCGCCGTGGTGACGATCTTCATCATCATCGGCATGCTGACCCTGTTCATCCGCGAGACCTATCCGCCCGAAGTCACCGCCATCATCGGCGCCGTCGTGCTGCTGTCGCTTGGCATTCTGGACCCCTCCCATATCGCGGGGGTGCTTTCGAACTCGGCGCCCTGGACGATTGCGTTCATGTTCATCATTGTCGGCGGTCTGGTGCGCACCGGCGCGCTGGACTGGATCGGCCAGCACGCGGCTGCCCATGCGGGCGAACATCCGGTCCTGACGCTTGGCCTCGTGTCGGTCGTGGTCTGCGTGATGTCGGCCTTCGTGAACAACACGCCGCTGGTCGTGGTGATGATGCCGATCTTCATGCAGCTGGCCAAAGAGATGGGGAAATCCCCCTCCAAGCTGCTGATCCCGCTGTCTTATCTGTCGATTCTGGGCGGCACGATGACGCTGATCGGCACCTCGACCAACCTGCTGGTCGACGGCGTGGCCCGCGCCGCAGGGATGGAGCATTTCAGCATCTTCGAGATCACCTGGGTCGGCCTGCCCATGGCGGTTGTCGGCGTGATCTATCTGATGATCTTTGCGCCCCGCCTGCTGCCCGACCGCGATTCCATGTCGCAGCTTCTGTCGGGCCGGACCAAGATGAAATTCTTCACCGAGGTCGCCATCCCCGAAGGTTCCAGCCTGATCGGCAAGGGGCTGGATGACGTGGACATCTTCGCCCGCGACAGCGCGCGGGTGATCGACGTGCTGCGCGGCGACGCCTCGCTGCGCCGCGATCTGGCCGCCGTGCAACTGGCCGAGGGCGACCGCGTCGTGCTGCGCACCCCCATGTCCGAGGTTCTGGGCCTGCAAAGCCACAAGGAGCTGCGGATGGTGGACAAGCTCAGCTCGGTCCAGACCTCGACGGTCGAGGTGCTGATCACGCCGGGCTGCCGCATGGTCGGACGCTCGCTTGGCTCGATGCGTCTGCGCCGCCGCTATGGCGTCTATGTGCTGGCCGCCCATCGCAAGAACCAGAATATCGGCCGCCAGCTGGACGATCTGGTCGTGCGCGTGGGCGACACGCTGCTGCTGGAGGGCGCGTCCGCCGATATTCAGCGTCTGGCCGCCGATATGGATATGGTCGAGGTCAACGCCCCCTCGGACCGGGCCTTCCGCCGCAAGCATGCGCCGATCGTGGTGGCGGTGCTGGCGGGCGTCGTGATCCTGTCGTCGCTGGAGGTCGCGCCGATCCTGCTGCTGGCCTTCATCGGGGTGGCGGTGGTTCTGGGCACCCGCTGTATTGACGCCGACGAGGCGCTGTCTTTCGTCGACGGGCGGCTGATGGCGCTGATCTTTGCCATGCTGGCCGTCGGCGCGGGGCTGGAAAACAGCGGCGCGGTGCAGCTGATCGTGGATCAGGTCGCGCCCTGGCTGGCGACCCTGCCGCATTGGGCGCTGGTGCTGGCGGTCTATCTGCTGGCCACGACGCTGACCGAAACGGTCACGAACAATGCGGTGGCGGTGATCGTGACGCCGCTGGCGATCAGCCTTGGCATCTCGCTGGGGGTCGATCCGCGCCCGCTGGTGGTGGCGGTGATGATGGGGGCCAGCGCCAGCTTTGCCACGCCCATCGGCTATCAGACCAACACGCTGGTCTATGGCCCCGGCGGCTATCGGTTCACCGATTTCATCAAGGTCGGCCTGCCGCTGAACCTGCTGATGGCGCTGGTCGCCTCGACCCTGATCCCGCTGATCTGGCCGCTGGATGGTTAACCAATTGCGTCAGGGTCGCTGACCGACCTGTCCTGACCGCAATGCTGCCATGCAGCATCGTCGGTTGTGATTCGGCGCCGGAAAGACGATCTAGTGTGCAGGGGAGGAAACGACTTTGTACGATGCAAGGAGTTTCCAAATGGCAACCATCATCTCTGCCGGCCACAAAGGTCAAGGCTTCTCGGCTGCCGCACTGCTGGCTCCGTTCCGCGCCATCGGGCGTTTCATGATCATGCTGGCAGAAGCCAGCCCGCAGATGCGCGCCCTGAGCCGCCTCAGCGAGATTTCGGACGAAGAGCTGGCTGCAAAAGGTCTGACCCGCGACGGCGAAGTGCGTCGCATTCTGGGCGGTGCCTCGGCGATCTGATCTGCAAGACATCTGGTCTTGCTGCGCATCCGCGGTCCGTTCAAGGGCCGCGTTTTGCGTTTCAGGCGTATGCGTTTTTGCGGTCGCGCTACAACGGCCAGACGATCAGCAGCAGCGGCACCGACACCGCCAGCACGATGATCTCCAGCGGCAGGCCCATGCGCCAGTAATCGCCAAAGCGGTAATTGCCGGGGCCAAGGATCAGCGTGTTGTTCTGATGCCCGATCGGCGTCAGGAACGCGCAGGAGGCCGCGACCGCCACGCCCATCAGAAACGCGTCCGGCTGGACCTGCAGCTGCTCGGCCAGACGGATGCTGACCGGGGCCGCGATGATCGTGGTGGCGTTGTTGTTCAGCACGTCCGACAGAAACATCGTCGCGGTCATCAGCAGCAACAGCGCGATCCAGGCCGGATAGCCCTCGGTCAGCGCCACCAGCCCGCCCGCGATCAGCGCCGTGCCGCCGGTGGCGTCCAGCGCCAGACCCAGCGGGATCATCGAGCCCAGCAGCACGATCACCGGCCAGTCGACATGGTTGTAGATCTCGTTGACCGACAGCACCCCCACCAGCACATAGGCCACGATCACGCAGCCAAGCGCGATCGGCATCGAGGTCAGCCCGAGGCTGGTCGCCAGCACGGCGGCGGCGAACAGCAAAATCGCGCTGCGCATGTGCCGTTCGCGGCTGACGGGCAGGCTGCCGCCGTCGATGCGCAAAAGGCCCGCCGCCTGCAGCGCCTCGTCGGTGCGGCTTTCGGGCATCAGCATCAGCAGAATGTCCCCCGACTGGACCATCTGGCGCGGCAGGGCCTCGCGCAGCGCCACGCCGCGGCGACGCATCCCGATCAGCACCGAGTCATGGCGGTTCAGCATGCCAAAGGATTGCAGGCTGCGCCCGACCAGATCCGAGGTGGCGGGCACCAGACATTCGACCAGATGCTGGCCCTCGCTGTCGGGCCGGGCGCGCGGCTCCATCCGGCCATCGGGAAAGGCCAGCTTGCGGGTCGAGCGGAACTCGTCCAGCGCCGCCGGATCGGCGCGCAGGATCAGCACATCGCCATCCTCCAGCACCTGATCGTCCAGTTTTCCGGGCACATCCTGACCGTGGCGGCGGATGCCGGTGATGCGGACATCGTGCTGCTGCGCCTCGGCCCGCGCTTTGGACACCTCGCGCATCTGGCCCAGACTGTCCGGCGTGACCACCAGCGAGGCTGCATAGCGCCGCAGCGGCCCGTCCTTGCCGCCGGACCCCTGTTCGTCGCGCTGCGGGATCAGCCGCCAGCCGACCGCCGCGATGAAGGCGATGCCCACCACCGCCACCGCGCCGCCGACCGGCAGAAAGTCGAACATGCGATAGGGCTGGCCCAGCACATCGGCGCGAAAGCCCGAGACGATCAGGTTGGGCGGCGTGCCGATCAGCGTCAGCATGCCGCCGAGGATGGTCGCAAAGGCCAGCGGCATCAGCGTCAGCCCCGCCAGCCGTCTGGCCTTGCGCCCGGCCTGCAGATCGACCGGCATCAGCATGGCCAGCGCCGCAATATTGTTCATGAAGCCCGACAGCATGCCGCCGACCAGCCCGAAGACCAGAATATGGCGCGAGGTGCCGCGTTGATCGCCCGCCAGCAGCCGCGTCAGCCGCGCCACCGCGCCCGAGCGCACCAGCCCCGCCGTCGCGATCAGCACCAGCGCCACGATCAGCGTGGTGGGGTTGCCAAACCCGTTGAAAGCCTCCTCGGGCGCGACAATGCCCAGCAGCACCGCAGCCATCAGCCCCGCGAACGCCACCAGATCATGCCGCCAGCGGCCCCAGAACATCAGCACCATCATCACCCCCAGAAGGGTGAACAAAACCGCCTGCGGATAGGTCATTCATGTCCCCGTCTTGCCCCCGCCCCGTCACTTGCCGGGGGATTCGTGCATAGAACGTATCAAAGGGGCTGCGGGTTCGTCTTGCGGTGGCAGGGCGTGACGGACTAGAAGCCGCAGGATATGTCATCAGCACTGCGAAGGACGACCCGACATGGCAGGTCATTCCAAATGGGCCAATATCCAGCACCGCAAGGGCCGGCAGGACAAGCTGCGCTCGAAGCTGTTTTCCAAGCTGGCCAAAGAGATCACCGTCGCCGCCAAGATGGGTGACCCCGATCCCGACAAGAACCCGCGCCTGCGGCTGGCCGTCAAGGAGGCCAAGGCCAAATCGGTGCCCAAGGACGTGATCGACCGCGCGATCAGGAAATCGCTTGGCGGCGATGCCGAGACCTATGAAGAGATCCGCTATGAGGGCTACGGCCCCAACGGCATCGCGCTGGTGGTCGAGGCGATGACCGACAACCGCAACCGCACCGCCTCGAATGTGCGCAGCTATTTCACCAAGGCGGGCGGCGATCTGGGGCAGACTGGCTCGGTCAGCTTCATGTTCGACCGGGTGGGCGAGATCGTTTATCCGGCTGCCGCGGGCGATGCCGACACGGTCATGCTGGCCGCGATCGAGGCCGGTGCCGATGATGTCGAATCCGATGACGAGGGCCACTGGATCTATTGCGCCGATACAGCGCTGAACGAGGTGTCGACCGCGCTGGAGGCCGCTTTGGGGGAATCCGAGACGGCCAAGCTGATCTGGAAGCCGCAGGCGCCGACCGAGGTGGCCGATATGGAGACCGCGCAGAAGCTGATGCGGCTGATCGACACGCTTGAGGATGACGACGACGTGCAGAACGTCACCGGCAATTTCGATCTGTCGGGCGAGGTGGCGGCGCAGCTGTAAGCGTGGTGCCCGTGTGGTCGGGGGCAGGGGGCGTTGCCCCCGTCGCCTGCGGCGACTCCCCCAGGATATTTTTGTGAAGAAGAAAGCGTCAGGGCAGCAGGGCTGCGCGGGCGGCTTTTGTCATGGCCCCGGTCAGCGGCGCAAGGGCGGGGGCCATCTGGCGTGAGACATGCCAGAACAGCGGCAGATCGAGCGGCTGGCCGGGGCAGAGGTCGACAAGGCGGCCGGTCCGCAGATCGTCTTCGATCAGCATCTGCGGGTTCATGCCCCAGCCCAGACCGAGGCGCGCGGCCTCCGCGAAGGCATGGGTCGCGGGCAGGCGGTGCAGGGGCAGGGGGATCGGCTGTCCGGTCAGCGCGCGGACCCAGGCGTCCTGCAGCCCGTCCCTGGCGTTGAAGCTGAGCGAGGGGGCGCGGCGCAGCGCCTGCGGCGTGACGCCGTCGGGGAAGTGGCGCGCGGCGAAGTCCGGGCTGGCCGTCGCCCGGTAGCGCATCCGTCCAAGTGCTGTGGCGTCGGTTCCGGCCAGTGGTCTGGCCTGCGAGGTGATCGCCGCCGAGACATGGCCCGAGGCCAGATGTTCATGCGCATGGTCCTGATCGTCGATCAGCAGGTCCAGCAGGCCGGGCGTCCGGGCCAGCGGCGGCATCGCCCATGTGGCCAGGCTGTCGGCGTTGACCGCGATGCGGATCACCGGCAGGCTGTCCGGGTTCAGGGCATGTTGCAGGCGGCTTTCCAACAGCTGCACCTGATCGAAATGCGCGGCCAGGCGCTGGCCCGTCGGGGTCGCGCCGAGCGGCGGGCCGCGGTCGATGAGGCGACAGCCGAGCCGGTCTTCGAGGCTGCGGATGCGCTGCGAGACCGCCGAGGGGGTGATGTTGAGGGCCGCCGCCGCGGCCTCGAACGAGCCGCGGCGCAGGATCTGGGCCAGGGCGGCAAGGGCGGGGTAGTCCAGCATTAGTGAGGCTTCATCAGCATGAGGATATTTCAGTTTTTCTAAACTGGTCGTCATGGCATCTGCAATGGCGAAAGGATGTGCTGATGCTGTCATGGTTTGCCGGGTTCGGAATGGGTGTGTCGCTGATCATGGCGATCGGGGCGCAGAATGCCTTTGTGCTGCGGCAGGGGCTGATGCGGCGCCATGTGCTGCCGGTGGTGTTGTTCTGCGCGGTGTCGGACGGGGCGCTGATTGCGCTTGGGGTGGCGGGCATGGGGCGGGCGGGGCTGCATCTGCCCTGGCTGTTCGATGTGATGCTGTGGGGCGGCGCGCTGTTTCTGCTGGCCTATGGGGCCCTGGCCTTCCGGCGGGCCTGGCGCGGCGGGGCGGCGCTGGTGCCGGGTGAGGGGCAGGGGGCGAGCCTCGGGCGCAGCCTTGCGACGGTTGCGGCGCTGACCTGGCTGAACCCGCATGTCTGGCTGGATACGGTCGTGCTGCTGGGCTCGATCTCGGTGCAATATCCCGCGCCATGGCTGTTTGGCGCGGGGGCGGTCTGCGGCTCGTTCGTGTTCTTTTTCGGGCTGGGCTATGGTGCGCGTCTGCTGGCGCCGCTGTTCCGGCGGCCGGTGGCCTGGCGCTGGCTGGAGCTGGGCGTGGGCTGTGTCATGTGGGCCATCGCCGCGCGGCTGATCCTTGGCGGCTGAGAAAAGCGCTTGCGTGGTCGCGGGAAAGACGGCAATTGCAGATCATGCAAATGGATCCGACAACACGCCGGGATATGGCCGGGATCGCCTGGATGGTGGCCACGGGGCTGTGCTTTGTCGCGGTCAATACCATCGTGCGGGGGTTGGAGGGCGCGGTGCCGGCGCCGCAGGCGGCCTTTATCCGGTTCATCTTCGGGCTGATCTTTCTGGCGCCGGTGATCGTTGCGGCGCTGCGGCAGGGTTTCGAGGCGCCGGTCTGGGCGCTGTTCGGGCTGCGCGGGGCGCTGCATATCGTGGCCGTGGTGGCGTGGTTCTATGCCATGTCGCGGATCACCGTCGCCGAGGTGACGGCCATCGGCTTTCTCAATCCGGTGGTCGTGACGATCGGTGCGGCACTGTTTCTGGGCGAGCGTCTGGCGGCGCGGCGGATGGCGGCGGTGGGCGTTGCGCTGCTGGGCGCGCTGATCGTGCTGCGCCCCGGTCTGCGCGAGATGGACCCCGGCCATCTGGCGCAGGTGCTGGCCTCGGTCGCCTTTGGTGCGTCTTATCTGGTGGCCAAGCGCCTGTCCGAGCGGGTGCCCGCGGCGGTCGTGGTGGCGATGATGTCGGTGGTGGTCTCGGTCGGGCTGGCGCCGCTGGCGATTGCGGTCTGGGTGCCGCCGACGCTGGCGCAGGTCGCGTGGCTGGGGCTGGTGGCGGTGTTTGGCACCGCGGGCCATTACACGATGACGCGGGCCTTTGCCGCAGCCCCTCTGGCGGTGACGCAGCCGGTGACCTTTCTGCAGCTGGTCTGGGCCAGTCTGGTCGGCGTGCTGGTCTTTGGCGAGGCGCTGGATGTCTGGGTGATGGTCGGCGGCGGGCTGATGATCGGGGCGATCAGCTATATCACCTGGCGCGAGGCGCGGTTGCGGGCGCGGCTGCGCACGCCGCCGGTGGGGGCGACGAAGCTGTAGCGTGGATTTGCGTCCCGCGGTCGCCGGGGGGCTTCGCGCCCCCGTCGTCCATCGGTTCTCGGACCGATGGCGCACCGATGGACGACCCCCCAAGCGGGATATTTCTCCCAAGGCAAAGGGGCGTTACCGGTTCGGCCAGAGGGTCGCGTGGCGGTTCACGTCCTTGTAGAGCAGATAGCGGAACCGGCCCGGCCCGCCCGCATAGCAGGCCTGCGGGCAGAAGGCGCGCAGCCACATGAAATCGCCGGGGCCGACCTCGACCCAGTCGCGGTTGAGGCGGTAGACCGCCTTGCCCTCCAGCACGAACAGGCCGTGCTCCATCACATGCGTCTCGGCAAAGGGGATCGAGCCGCCGGGTTGGAAGGTGACCACCGTGATATGCATGTCATGGCGCAGATCAGCGGGGTCCATGAAGCGGGTCGTGCCCCAGGCGCCGTCCGTGTCGGGCATGACCGAGGGGGCGATGTCCTGTTCGCGCGCGATGATCGGGTCGGGGCGGTCCACGCCTGCGGCGGGTTGCCAGCGCTTGCGCCACCAGTGAAAGCCTGCATTGCCGGGCGTGGTGTTGCGCAGTGACCATGCCGTGCCGGGGGGGACGTAGGCAAAGCCGCCGGGGCCCAGCAGATGTTCATCACCCGCGATGGTGATGCTGACCTCGCCGCCGGTGACAAAGATGGCGTGCTGGATTTCGGGATCGGTGTCGGGGGCGTCGCTGCCGCCGCCCTCGGCCAGTTCGACGATGTATTGGCTGAAGGTCTCGGCAAAGCCCGACAGGGGCCGGGCCAGCATCCACATGCGCATGCCGCGCCAGCCGGGCAGATACGAGGTCACGATGTCGCGCATCACCGTGCGGGGAATGACGGCATAGGCCTCGGTGAAAACGGCGCTGTCGGTGGTCAGGCCGGTCTGGGGCGGCAGACCCGCGACGGGACCGGCATAGGGGCCAGCATGGCGGGGCTGGGTGACCTGCGCAATGTCGCCGGTGGGGGCGTTCTTCGGGGGGGTGTCGGTCATGTCAAAATGTCTCTCAGCCTGATTTCTGCGATTCGTGTGACCTGTGCTTCGGCCTCGGCGCGTTCGGTTCCGGTGTCGTTGCCGGTGCGGGCCTGCATGGCCGCAAGGATGCCCGCCTTGTCGTGGTCGCGCACCGCGATGATGAAGGGAAAGCCGTGGCGGGCGACATAGGCGTCGTTGAGGCGGGTGAAGGTGGCGCGTTCGGCATCGGTCAGCGCGTCGAGACCGGCGCTGGCCTGCTCGGCTGTGCTGTCGGCGGTCAGGCGGCGGGCCTGCGCCAGCTTGCCCGCCAGATCGGGATGCGCGCGCAGCACGCCAAGGCGTTCTTCGTCCGAGGCCTGCCGGAAGATCTGCGCCATGCGACCGGCAAGGCCCGCGGGGCTGTCGTGGACGGCGCCCATCTCGGCCTGCCAGACGCGTTCGGCGATGAAGGGCGAATGCTCGTAGATGCCGCCGAAACGGGCCACGAAGGCGTCGCGATCCATCTGCGAGGGGCGCAGGCGGGGCTGGAACGGGTGCGTGCGCGCCCAGTGGCGGGCGATGTCGAGGCGGGTCGCGAACCAGACGCCGTCATGGGCGCGGGCGTGGTCCAGAAAGCGCTGGATCGCCATGGCGCGGCCGGGGCGGCCCGCCAGACGGCAATGCAGACCGACCGACATCATTTTGGGCGCCCCCGCCAGCCCTTCGGCATAGAGCATGTCGAAACTGTCGCGCAGATAGTCGAAGAAATCGGTGCCGGTGCCGAACCCCTGACCGCTGGAAAACCGCATGTCATTGGCATCCATCGTATAGGGCACCATCAGCTGCGGCCGGCCCTCATGCACATGCCAATAGGGCAGGTCATCGGCGATCGTGTCGGAGAGATAGTCGAACCCGCCCTCTTCGCAGCCAAGCGCCACCGTGTTCATCGAGGTGCGGCCCTGATAAAAGCCGCGCGGGCGCTGGCCGGTGACGGCCTCGTGC
>NZ_JBKBVD010000080.1:0-9418 GCF_046289755.1 Paracoccus sp. (in: a-proteobacteria)
TCGCCCAGAACCCGGGGGCCGAACTGCTTTTTCAGCATGGCCATGGGCACCTTGCCCTTGCGGAAGCCCTTCATCTCGACTTCGGGCTGCGCCTCTTTCAGCTTGGCATCCACCGTCGCGGCCAGATCGGCAGCGGGCAGAGTGAACTGATAGCCGCGCTTCAGACCTTCGTTCTGGGTTTCCTTGACCTGCATTATCGTCCTCATGGCTGGAAGGGCCGCAGACAAGGCAGCGGCCTGAAAATTTGAGCCGTTCTAGTCGCCACAGCGCTGCGCTGCAAGCAGATAGCGGTCAGCGTTGCAGGCTCTGGACATAATCGGCCAGCGCGACCAGCCGCGCAGGCGTCGGCACCGCCTGCCCCGAGCCGTCATCGTACATCACCGTGGGCCCGTCCAGCAGATCCGCGAATGCGGGCATGGGGCTGTCGCTGCGCCCCATCGTATAGCCCGCGATATGGCCCATCACCTGCGTCTTGGGAAACACCCCGCCATTGCGGCGCGCCACCAGCGTCACATCGGGCGGCGCCGTCTCCAGCCCCTCGGCCAGCGCCCCGCCACCCCGGCCGTCATCGCCATGACAGACCGCGCAATAGGCGGCAAAATCGGCCCGTGCCCCGGTCGCCCTGGGCTGCGGCGCGCAGGCCGCGATCACCCCTGCCAGCCCCAGTCCCACGCCACCTGCCAGAATGATTGCCCGCATGACCGCCCCTTTTCGTTTCCAGATGCCCGACGATGCCCAATGCACCGCCTCAGGGCAAGCTCAGCCAGCCATCGCGCCGGGCGCGCCCAGCCGGATCACCCGGTCCATACGCCCGGCCAACGTGTGATTATGCGTGGCAATCAGCGCCGACAGACCCGTCTCGCGCACCAGCGCCATCAGCACGCCGAACACCCGGTCCGAGGTTTCGGGGTCCAGATTGCCCGTCGGCTCATCGGCCAGCAGCAACGACGGGCCATTGGCCAGCGCGCGGCAGAACGCCACCCGCTGCTGCTCGCCCCCCGACAATTGCGCGGGACGGTGATCGGCACGATGGCTCAGCCCGACACGGCCCAGCAGATCGGCGGCCCGCGCCGCGGCCTGCCGCGCAGGCACCCCTTCGGCCAGCTGCGGCAGCACGATATTCTCGGCGGCGCTGAACTCGGGCAGCAGATGGTGGAACTGATAGACAAAGCCCAGCTCGCGCCGCCGCGCCTCGGTCCGGGTGCGGTCGGGCAGCCCGGTCATGTCGCGCCCGTTCAGCACGATGCGGCCGGTGTCGGGCGTGTCCAGCAGCCCGGCAATATGCAGCAGCGTCGATTTCCCGGCCCCCGAAGGCGCGACCAGCGCCACCACCTCGCCCCGCGCAACCGACAGATCCAGACCGCGCAGCACCTCGATGGGCGCAGGACCGCCCTTGCCATAGGTCTTGCCGATCCCCTCCAGCCCCAGAACCTCACTCATAGCGCAGCGCCTCCACCGGGTTCATGCGGGCGGCACGGCGCGCCGGAAAGATGGTCACGATAAAGGACAGCGTCAGCGACAGACCGACGGCGCGGGCAATATCCCACAGCCGCAATTCGGCGGGCAGGCGATAGATGCCCCGCACCTCGGGTTGCCACGCCCCGCCGCCGGTCAGCGCATTCAGCGCCGCCATGATGTTCTCGACATTCAGCGCCAGCAGAACGCCCAGAACGACCCCGGCCAGCGTGCCCAGCACGCCGGTGAACGCCCCGCACAGAAAGAACACCCGCAGCACCGATCCCTCGGTCAGGCCCATGGTGCGCAAAATACCGATGTCGCGGCCCTTGTTCTTGACCAGCATGATCAGCCCGCTGGTGATGTTCATGGACGCGATCAGCACCAGCACCGACAGAATGACGAACATTACGTCATCCTCCATGTCCAGCGCGGCCAGAAACGAGCCCGAGGCATTGCGCCAGTTCCAGACCTGCGCTCCCTCGCCCGCCGCCTGCATCAGCAGGGCTGTCCAGTCGTCCACCCGCTCGGGGTCATCGACAAAGACCTCGATCTCGTCGGCCACGCCTTCGCGGTTGAAATAGCTCTGCGCCTCGTCCATCGGCATATAGATGCGGGTCCGGTCGATGTCATAGCGACCCGCGCTGAAGACATAGACCACCTCATAGGCGTTCACCCGTGGCGTGGTGCCGAATGCGGTGCGCGCCCCCTCGGGCGCGATCAGCCGCACGCGGTCGCCCACCCCCAGCCCCAGCTCGCGCGCGATCCCCGACCCGATGGCGATCCCCTCACCGAAGCGATCCAGATCCCCGAATGATGTCTCGGGGTCCACGATCCGCGGCATCGCCTCCAGATCGGCGGGCGCGATCCCGAACACCTCGGCCACATTCGAGGCGTCATTCGCGCTGGCCATGACCTGCCCCTTGATGACGGCGGCGGTGCGGGTGACGCCCGGAACCGCGGCCAGCCGCGCCGCCATCGCCTCGTAATCAGCGATCCGGCCCGGCACGACATAGACGTCTTCGGTGAATTCATTCGTGATCCGCTGCGGCGAC
This sequence comes from Paracoccus sp. (in: a-proteobacteria), assembly GCF_046289755.1. Taxonomy (GTDB): domain Bacteria; phylum Pseudomonadota; class Alphaproteobacteria; order Rhodobacterales; family Rhodobacteraceae; genus Paracoccus. The sequence continues at coordinate 2,511 of NZ_JBKBVD010000080.1, forward strand.
AGATAGACGGTCGTATGCGCATTGGCGCCAAGGATCGTGTCCACGAACTCGGCCCGGAACCCCGACCGCACCGCCAGCGTGGCAATCAGCGCCATCACCCCCAGGGCAATGCCGATCAAACTGATCCAGGTCATCACGCTGACGCCACCCTCGGCCCGCCGGGCCCGCAGATAGCGCCACGCGATCAGGAATTCGAAACGGGAAAAGGGTCTGGTGCCGGACATGATACGCCTTCGCAAAATCCGCCCGGACCCTGACCCCGCCCCGCCCGGAATTCAAGCCGACATTGCCGTGAACCCTTCTTCTTCACTTAAATATCCAACTTGCGACGCCCAGCACCGGGTGCGACATAACCCCATGGCCAAACCAACCACAGCCTTCACCTGCACCGCCTGCGGCACCGCCCACAAGAAATGGGCCGGGCGCTGCGAGGCGTGTGGCGCCTGGAACACCATCATCGAAGAGGCGCCGCTGTCCCAGGGCCCCGGTCGCGGCCTCGGCGCCGCCAAGGGCCGCGCGGTGCCGCTGTCGGGCCTGTCCACGACCGAACCGCCGCCGCCCCGCTTCCGCGCCGGGATGGAGGAGTTCGACCGCGTGCTGGGCGGCGGTCTCGTGCCCGGCTCGGCGCTGCTGGTCGGCGGCGATCCCGGCATCGGCAAATCGACGCTGCTGCTGCAGGCCGCCGCCGCGCTGTCGAAAAGCGGCATGCAGGCCATCTATTTCAGCGGCGAAGAGGCCAGCGCGCAGGTCCGCATGCGCGCCCTGCGCCTTGGTCTGGCCGACGCGCCGATGCGGCTTGGCGCCGAAACCAACCTGCGCGACATCCTGACCACGCTGGATGCCGAACGCCCCGATGTGGCTGTGATCGATTCGATCCAGACGCTGTGGTCGGACACGGTCGAGGCCGCACCGGGCAGCGTCGCGCAGGTCCGCTCTGCTGCCCACGAACTTGTGACCTTCGCCAAGAAACGCGGCGTTGCGGTGATCCTTGTGGGCCATGTCACCAAGGACGGCCAGATCGCGGGCCCCCGCGTGGTCGAGCATATGGTCGATTGCGTGCTGTATTTCGAGGGCGAGCGCGGCCACCAGTTCCGCATCCTCCGCTCGGTCAAGAACCGCTTCGGCCCCTCGGGCGAGATCGGCGTGTTCGAGATGACCGGCGCCGGTCTGGCCGAGGTCGCCAACCCCTCGGCGCTGTTTCTGTCCGAACGCGGTCAGCCCATCGCGGGCAGCGCGGTCTTCGCAGGCATCGAGGGCACGCGGCCCGTGCTGACCGAGGTGCAGGCGCTGGTGGCCCCCTCGACGCTGGCCAGCCCCCGCCGCACGGTGGTCGGGCTGGACAGTGGCCGGGTCAGCACCATCCTTGCGGTGCTGGAGGCGCGCTGCGGCATTCCCTTTGCGGGGCTGGATGTGTTTCTCAACGTGGCAGGCGGCATGAAAGTCGCCGAACCCGCCGCCGATCTGGCGATTGCAGGCGCGCTTTTGTCAGCGCGCGAGGACAATCCCCTGCCCCCCGAGGCGGTGCTTTTCGGTGAAATCAGCCTGTCGGGCGCGCTGCGCCCGGTCGCGCAGGCGGAAAACCGGTTGAAAGAGGCGCAGAAACTTGGTTTCACACAGGCGATTTTGCCCGAGGCCCAGAAGGTCGAAGGCCAGGACGGAATGTCGCTGCGGCGCATTGCCGACCTGACGGGATTTGTGGGCGAGGTTTTCGGCGCCGGCTGAACCGCCTGATAGACAAGGACAACCGGCGCAAGGGGCAGGAATATGGACGGCTTTACGATCATCGACGCCGTGGTGGCAGCAGTCATCATCCTATCGGCAATCCTCGCCTGGTCGCGGGGATTCGTACGCGAATCGCTGGCGATTCTGGGATGGATCGCGGCTGCCGTGCTGGCTTTCATCTTCGCGCCCACCGTGCGCCCGATGATTGCGCAACTGCCGGTGGTGGACCGCTTCATGGGCGACAGTTGCGAACTGGCCACGATCGCGGGTTTTGCCGTGGTCTTTGCGCTGGCGCTGGTGATCTTTTCGATCATCACGCCGCTGTTTTCCTCGGTCGTGCAGCGCTCGGCGCTTGGCGGGGTCGATCAGGGCATCGGCTTTGTCTTCGGCGTGGCGCGCGGCATCCTGTTGGTGGCCATCGCCTTCATCGTCTATGACCGGGTGATGACGACCCAGCAGCTTGGCATGGTCGAACAGTCCCGCTCGGCCCAGGTGTTCGAGCGGATGCGCGGCCAGATGGATGACAGCATTCCCGACGACGCGCCGGGCTGGATCGTGAACCGTTACGAACAGATGGTCCGCGACTGCACCGCCACCGCCAGCACCGTCCAGCCCACCGCAACGCCGCCGGCCGCGGCACCCGCGAACTGAGCCTCGCTTGCGGCGTCCGGCGCAGGCCCGGCCCGAATACGACGATCCCATGACGAAAAAGCGCCCCCGCCCGACCGCGGGGGCGTGACTTTGCGGGGCACAGGGACTAGATGTCCCGCGACAGCCCCCAGCCATCGAGGTCCGCAGCAATGCAACCATTTCTGGCCCATCCGTTCGATTCGGACCGTCTGCATGAAGAATGCGGCATCTTCGGAGCGATCGGCGTCGCCGATGCGGCGAATTTCGTGGCCCTCGGCCTGCACGCCCTGCAACATCGCGGGCAAGAGGCAGGCGGCATCGTGACCCATGACCCCGCCCACGGGTTCAACAGCGCCCACCGCTTCGGCTATGTGCGTGACAGCTTTACCAAGCCCGAACTGATGGCGACCCTGCCGGGGCCCCTGGCCATCGGCCATGTCCGCTATTCCACCGCAGGCACCAAGGCCAACACCGCGATCCGCGACGTGCAGCCGTTCTTTGGCGAGTTTCACATGGGCGGCTGCGCCATCGCCCATAACGGCAATATCACCAATGCGAGCGCCCTGCGCCGCGAGCTGATCGAGCGGGGCTCGATCTTTCAGTCCTCGTCCGACAGCGAATGCATCATCCATCTGATGGCGCGGTCCATCCAGCGCAACATCCCCGAGCGGATGAAGGATGCGCTGCGCCGGATCGAGGGGGCGTTTTCGGTCATCGCCATGACCCGCACCAAGCTGATCGGCGTGCGCGACGCGCTTGGCGTGCGGCCACTGGTCATCGGCAAGGTGGGTGAGGACGGTTATGTGCTGGCCTCCGAGACCTGCGCGCTGGACATTATCGGCGCCGAATTCGTGCGCGAGGTCGAGCCGGGCGAGATGGTCGTGATCTCGAAGGGTCAGATCGAAAGTTCGCGCCCCTTCGGGCCGTCCACGGGGCGGTTCTGTATCTTCGAGCATGTCTATTTCTCGCGCCCCGATTCGATCATCGGCGGCCGGTCGGTCTATGAGACGCGGCGCCAGATCGGCGTCGAGCTGGCCCGCGAAGCCCCGGTCGAGGCCGATCTGGTCTGCCCCGTCCCCGACAGCGGCACGCCCGCCGCCATCGGCTATGCGCAGGAATCGGGCATCCCTTACGGCATGGGGATCATCCGCAACCAGTATATGGGCCGGACCTTCATCGAGCCGTCCGAGCAGATCCGCAATATGGGCGTGCGGCTGAAGCTGAACGTGAACCGCGCCCTGATCGCGGGCAAGCGGGTGGTTCTGGTCGATGACAGCGTCGTGCGCGGCACCACCAGCCGCAAGATCAAGGACATGATCCTGGATGCGGGCGCCGCCGAAGTGCATTTTCGCATCGCCAGCCCCCCCACCGCATGGCCCTGTTTCTACGGCGTCGACACGCCCGACCGCGACAAGCTGCTGGCCGCCAATATGACGCCCGACGAGATGCGCGAATGGATCGGCGTCGACAGCCTGTCCTTTGTGACGTTGGACGGACTTTATCGCGCCGTGGGTGAGGCTGGCGGGCGCAATACGAAATGCCCGCAATATTGTGACGCCTGTTTCTCTGGCGATTATCCGGTCGCACCGTTTGACCAGCTGGAGCGGGGGTTCAGGATGAAGCCCGGCTCGGAGACGGCGGGCAAGCTGGCGGCGGAATAGGGCGCCGGAACAGGAATGCGTCCCGCGACCGCCGGGGGGCTGCGCGCCCCCCGGACCCCCTGCGGGATATTTTCATGAAGAAGAAAAGGCGCTGCCGGCGATCAGAGGCGATCAGGCGGGGGTGATGCGGTTCAGATGGCCCATCTTGCGGCCCGGACGTGCCTCGCCCTTGCCATAGAGATGGATCTGGGTGCGGGGCTGGGCCAGCAGCGCGGGCAGGCGGTCCATATCGGCGCCGATCAGGTTCTCCATCACCACATCGGCATGGCGTTTGCCATCGCCAAGCGGCATCCCGGCCACCGCGCGGATATGCTGTTCGAACTGATCGACGGCGCAGCCCGCCTGCGTCCAATGGCCGGAATTGTGCACGCGCGGTGCGATCTCGTTGACGATCAGGCCCTCGGGCGTGACGAACAGTTCGACCCCCATGACGCCGACATAGTCGAGCGCATTGGCGATCCGGGCCGCGATCAGCACCGCATCGGTCGTCACCCGCGCGGGCTGGCCGCAGGGAACGGTTGTCGTCCGCAGGATCCCGCCCTCATGGACATTCAGGCCGGGATCAAAGCCCGCGACCTGCCCGTCGGCGCCCCGCGCGATGATCACGCTGATCTCGGCGGTGAAATCGACGAAGCCCTCCAGCACCGAAGGGGCGCCGGTCCAGCCGGGATCGCCGCCCTCGTGAATGCGGATCTGGCCCTTGCCGTCATAGCCCAGGCGGCGGGTCTTGAGGATCGCGGGGCGCCCGATTGTGGCCAGCGCGCCCTCCAGCTCGGTCTGATCGGGCACATCGGCAAAGGGGGCGGTGCGCAGGCCGATCTGGTTCAGGAAGGTCTTTTCGGTCAGCCGGTCCTGCGAAATGGCGAGCGCGCGGCGACCGGGCCGGATCGGGCGCAGCGATTCCAGCAGGTCCAGCGCGGCAGTCGGCACATTCTCGAATTCATAGGTGATGACATCGACGGATCCGGCAAAGGCGCGCAGCGCGTCGTGATCCTCGTAGGGGGCGGTGGTCACGCGCCAGGCGACATCGCCCGCAGGGGCCGCGCCCGGTTCAAAGATATGGCAGCGCAGTCCCAGACGGCTGGCCGCCGCCGACAGCATGCGCCCCAGCTGGCCGCCGCCCAGAATGCCAATGGTGCGGATCTCAGTCATCGCGCGGCTCCTCGGGGATCGAGGCCGAGAGGGCGCTGCGCCAGTCGTCCAGCCGCTGCGCGATCGCGGGATCGGACAGCGCCAGAATAGCCGCCGCCATCAGCCCGGCATTGGCCGCGCCCGCCGCCCCGATGGCCATGGTGGCGACCGGATAGCCCTTGGGCATCTGCAGGATGGAATAGAGCGAATCGACGCCCGACAGCGCCTTGGTCTGGACCGGCACGCCGATCACCGGCACACGGGTCTTGCTGGCCATCATGCCCGGCAGATGGGCCGCGCCCCCTGCCCCTGCGATAATGACCTTCAGGCCGCGCCCGACCGCTGATCTGCCATAGTCCCACAGCCTGTCCGGGGTGCGATGGGCGCTGACGATCCGGGCCTCGTGCGGGATCCCGAGCTCATCAAGGATCTGCGCCGCCTCGCGCATGGTCGGCCAGTCGGACTGGCTGCCCATGATGATTCCGACATGTATGTCCATCGCCCGGTCCCCCATGTTTCCCGCCCCCATAGCGCGGCGCGGGACCGGTCGCAATCAGGCGATGATGTCGGGGGTTATCTCGTCCTCGATCCGGGCGATCTTGTCCTTGAGCATCAGCTTTTGCTTCTTGAGCCGCTGAAGCGCCAGCGACGAGGTCAGCTGCTGGTCCTGCAACGCCGCAATCGCCTCGTCGAGGTCGCGATGCTCGCAGCGCAGCGCCTCGCGCCGGGCGCGCAGAATTTCCTCATGGGTCATCGAATGCTGCATGTTCATCGGTATTCTCTGCACAGAGTTCTGCCTTCCCCCGACTATAGCGCGGCAAGGCGCTGCTGTTAACGGAAACCGTCGCCGTCCCGGAAACTGTTGCAACCGACCGTTGCGCGTGACTGCGGCCGCGCAGCCAGAGCGGCATCTTGCAAACCGCCGCGCGTCCTTCCATATTTGAAGGTGAGGGGTCGCCGTGACGGGGCCCGCACCAGACAGTCGCTTTGACAAGAAAGGGCTGAGATGACTAAGATGTCTCTGGGGTCGCACCCCTATCTTCTGGGCTTCGACCAGTTGGAACGGCTGGCCGAACGTGCAGCCAAGGGGGCGGAAGGCTATCCGCCTTACAATATCGAGCATATCGCCCCGGACGGGTTTCGCATCACCCTTGCCGTGGCGGGCTTTTCCGAAGACGACCTGAGTGTGACGACCGAGGACCGCCAGCTGGTGATCCGGGGCCGCACCACCGAGGCCGAGGACAAGCGCGTCTTTCTGCACCGCGGCATCGCCGCCCGCGCCTTTCAGCGCAGCTTCGTGCTGGCCGATGGGGTCGAGGTGACCGGCGCCGCGATGGAGAACGGGCTGCTGCATGTGGATCTTCGCCGCGTGCAGCCGCAACAGGTGGTTCAGACCATTCCGATCAGCCGCAAATAATAAGGGGATCACAATGGACAACAGAGCAGTTTCCGGCGCCGAGACCGGCGCCAAGACCGTCTATATCCGCAAGATCTCGACCGCGTCGCTTCCGCACGAGATCCGCAGCCAGCTGCCCGGCGTCGAAGCGATGTATGCGCTGCATGACAACGAGGGCGAGCGACTGGCACTGGTCAAGGAACGCAGTGCCGCCTTCATGCTGGCGCGCCAGAACGAACTGACCCCGGTCAGCGTGCACTGATCCCGGCGGCGGGGGGGGGGGGGGGGGGGGGGGGGCGGGGCCCCCGCGCCCCCCCCCCCCCCCCCCCCCCCCACCCCCCCCACACCCCCCCCCCCCCACCCACCCA
>NZ_JBKBVD010000022.1:0-59706 GCF_046289755.1 Paracoccus sp. (in: a-proteobacteria)
TGGGTCTCCTGACGGTAGAAAACCTGAACCTGGGGATCCCGACTTATGACCCATCGCAATACTACAACGCGGTCCGCAATGCGCCGCATACCAGCAAGCAGGGCGAAAGCCTCGACCGCGTCCTGCGCGCCATCGGCCGGGACAACTGATCCCGGCCTGAACGGCGGGGGGTACCATGTCTGACCCCCGCATTCGCTCTGTTCCCGCCCAGCCACGCCCCGGTGATGAGATCGGTGACGTGCTGCAGAATATCCGCCGCCTGATCGCCGAGGATGACGCGCTGTCCGCCGCCCGCGACAGATTGCAGAGCGTGCGCAGCCAGATCCAGCATGAGGACGCCGCCGATTTCCTGGCCCGCCGCTATGGCGGCAATGCAGCGCTGGCGCGTCAGCTTGCGGCGGTCGAAACGCCCGCCAAACCCGGCCCGGCTGCGAGGGACGCGGATGGGGTGGCGCCCGAGATCTGGCCGTTTGGCGGATCGGCCAATGCGCCCGAAGCGCTGCGCCCCGAACCTCAGGGCGAACCTCAGGGCCCGGCCATGCCGCGCAACGATCTGGCCCGACGTCTCGGCAGTCTCTTTGATGAGATGGACGAGGTGGACGGTGGCGATCTGCCGCTGCCCCGTCTGCGGATGACCGAGGCGCAGGCCACGGCCCCGATGCCCCGCTCCGACCACCGCCCCGACCACCGGCCCGAATTCGTGCCTTCGCCGCCGGACAGGGCCGCAGGCGTGCAGGCGCGCACGGCAGAGATCTGGCAGGGGCCGCCCGCGCCGGAACCGCGCCCCGAGCCGTCCGCGCCTCCCGAGGCCGCTGACGACGAAGAGGCCATTCTGGACCTTCTGCGCGAGATGGTCCGCGAACAGATGTCCGAGGCGCTGGTGACCATGCTGCCCGACCGGCTGCGTGGCGACATCCTGCCGGGGCTTCACGAGGATCTGCTGGCCGAGGTCAATACCAGCCTCGCACGGCTGATCGAGACCTCATTGCCCGAACGGCTTGATCCCGAAATCGCCGCGTTGCGGCTGGCGCTTCGTGCCGATCTTGACGCGGGATTGCCCGGCGCAATCCAGCGTGAATTCGAAGCCACGGTGCCTGTGCGGCTGCGCGCCGAGCTGACACGTCTGGCCCAGGCCATGCGCGACGAATTGCTGGCGGATCTGCGCCATACGCTGACCCCGGAACTGACAGCTGCCATCGGTCCGCAACTGCGCGGCGAGGTTCAGGGACTGGAATCTGCGCTGCAGGCTCAGGTTCTTGGCACCCTTCCCGCGGCAGTGCAGTCCGAACTGGACAGCAGCTTTCGTGACCGCCTGAATATCGAACTGCAAAGCGGCTTGCGCGACACGGTTCTGGGCGAGTTGCGCGAGACGGTTCAGACCGAGATCGAAACCGATCTGCCCGACCGGATCCGCGCGGAACTGCCCGCCGGTCTGTCCCGACTGCTGCAGGGCGATCTGCAGGGGCTGCTGCACGAGGCCATCCAGGGTGAGGTGCAGGGCCAGTTGCAGACGGCAATGGATGGCGGCATGCAGGATCAGCTTCGCGCCCGGATCCGTGAGGAAATGCACGGCGAACTGGCAGATGTGATCCGCGATCAGCTGCGCGGCACCCTGCGCGATGCGGTCGAGGAGGGGATTCAGGCCGAACTGCGCGACATGATCCGCGCCGAGTTGCTGGGCGAGTTGGGCGAGCGGTTTTCGCGCAACCTTCGGCTGGTCATCCGCCGCGAGGTGGCAACGGCAGTCGACGCTCAGGTCGACCGGCTGTGACCTCCGGGGGGCGGTCTGCCGCACCCCGGTCGCAGACCCGGACGGACGCCCGATAGGGGCGTCCGACGCCGCGCCGGTTCAGGCGGGACCCAGCGCTCTTCTATTGGCGCGACCGGGCGGGGCGGATGAACACGCCCGATTGCCTTCTCCTGCCGAGAAACGCCCGGTGTCATCGGGCGTTTCGTCCCCCGAACAGCGGGACTCAGCCGCCCGCGGGCAGAGTGGAACCGCCAGCCGGGGCCAGTCAGACAAGGTCCGCATCCGGCGCACGGCCGGGCCGGACAGCAGAACCCTATCCCGCCCCGCGCAGAAAGCGGCGCAGCACCTGCTCCAGCTTGGCCGCGCCCAGGGGGGCCATGGCCTTGGTGTGGTCGTGGCTGATCGCCTCGTCCGACAGCCCCGCGCCCATATTGGTGATGACCGAAACCGCAGCACAGCGCATCCCCAGGAAGCGGCCCAGAATGATCTCGGGCACGGTGGACATGCCCACCGCATCGGCGCCCAGAATGCGGGCTGCGCGGATCTCGGCCGGGGTCTCGAAACTGGGGCCCGAGAACCAGCAATAGACGCCTTCGGGCAGATCGACCCCTTCGGCCTGCGCCGCCGCCGCCAGCCCGGCGCGGATGCCCGCGTCATGGGCGTCGGTCAGCGGCACAAAGCGGGCATCGGTCGGCTCGCCGATCAGCGGGTTGGTGCCCGCGAATGCGATGTGATCGTTCAGCAGCATCAGCCCGCCCGGCGGAATATCGGCGCGCAGCGAGCCCGCCGCATTGGTCAGGATCAGACGGTCGCAGCCAAGGGCCGCCAGCACCTCCAGCGGCAGCCGCATCACATCGGCGCGCCCCTGTTCATAGTAATGCGACCGCCCGCCAAAGACCGCGACGCGGCGCCCCTCCAGCTGGCCGATGACCAGCTGCGGCACATGGCCCGACACGCCCGCATGCGGAAAGCCCGGCAGATCGGAATAGGGGATGGCCACGCCATCCACCTTGCCCGACAGATGGCCAAGGCCCGATCCCAGGATCAGACCATATTCGGGGGGTGCCTCGCCCGCGCGTGCGCGGATGAGGTCGGCCAGTTCAGCGCTCTTTGACATAGGGTTCTCCGCCCGCGCGCGGCGGGATGGCGCGGCCCGCGACACCTGCCAGAATAACGACGGTCAGGATATAGGGCAGCGCGTTCATGATGGCCGAGGGCAGGGCGGCCAGCCAGTTCGGCAGCGACCCGCCCGGCGGCACGGGATAGACATAGGCCATCAGGTCCACGAACAGCGGCATGTTCGGATACAGCGTCACGACCGCCTGCAGCAGCGCGAACAGGAAGGTCGCAAACAGCGCCTGCCACGGATGCCAGCGCGCAAAGATCAGCGCCGCCAGCGCGATAAAGCCGCGCCCCGCCGTCATGTCCCTGGAAAAGCCCGCCGACAGGGCGGTGGCCAGATAGGCGCCCGCCACCCCGGTCAGCAGACCGCAGATGATCACCGCCGAATAGCGCAGCCGCACGACCGAGATGCCCGCCGTATCGACCGAGGCCGGGTTCTCGCCCACCGCGCGCAGCCGCAGGCCAAAGCGGGTGCGGAACAGCACCCACCATGTGACCGGCACCGCCAGCAGCGCGATATAGACCAGGATCGAATGACCCGACAGAAGCTGCGAATACAGCGGCCCGATCAGCGGCACCTCGCGCAGTTCAGCGGCAAAGGGCAGGGTGATCGACTGGAACCGCCCGCTGCCGGTCAGCGGCGGCGTGCGCCCGCCCAGCCCGAAGATATACTGGCCCACCAGCACGGTCAGCCCGGCGGCCAGAAAGTTGATCGCCACGCCGGAAATCAGCTGATTGCCCCGGAAGGTGATCGAGGCCAGCCCGTGGATCAGCGACAGCGCCATCGCCCCCGCGATCCCCGCCATCAGCCCGATCCACGCGCTGCCGGTGGCAAAGGCGATCGCGCCCGAGGTGAAGGCGGCCATCAGCATCTTGCCCTCAAGCCCGATGTCGAAGATGCCCGCGCGTTCCGAATAAAGCCCGGCCAGACAGGCCAGCAGCAGCGGCGGCATCAGCCGCAGGGCGCTGTTGATGCCCTGCATGGCGGCGCGCTGATCGACGATCACCCAGATCAGGCAGATCGCAATGACGATGATGGCGGTCAGACTGTCGCGCAGCTTCATTTGGCGGCCCCTCTCATGCGGCGGGTCGACAGAAACAGCCGCTCAAGCGGCATCCGCACCATATTGTCCAGCGCGCCCGTGAACAGGATCACCAGCGCCTGAATGACCACGATCAGCTCGCGCGGGATCGAGGTCCACAGCGCCAGCTCGCCTCCGCCCTGATAGAGAAACCCGAACAGCAGCGCGGCCAGAAAGATGCCGAAGGGATGGTTGCGCCCCATCAGCGCCACGGCGATGCCGATAAAGCCCGCGCCCTCGACCGCGTTCAGGACCAGCCGTTCGGCCTCGCCCATGACATTGTTGATGGCCATCATCCCGGCCAGCCCGCCCGAGATCAGCATGGTGATCACGGTGATGCGGACCGGGTTGATCCCGGCATAGACGGCGCCGCGTTCCGACCGGCCAAAGGCGCGGATCTGATAGCCCAGCCGGGTGCGCCAGATCAGCGCCCAGATCAGGACACAGGCGGCCACCGCGACCAGAAAGGTGACATTGACCGGCGCATTGCGGCCCCAGACCACGCCGAACCCCGCCGCGATTTCGGACAGCGAGGGCAGGTTGGTGGGCGCAGGAAACCGCGCCGTGGCCGGGTCCATGCTGCCCACCGGGCGCAGCACATGGACCAGAACATGGTTCAGCACCACGGCGGCCAGAAAGTTGAACATGATCGTGGTGATGACGATATGGCTGCCGCGTTTGGCCTGCAAAATCGCCGGGATGAACGCCCATGCGGCACCAAAGACCGCGGCCCCCAGCATGGCGGCGGGCAAGGCCAGCCCCCAATGCGGCAGCGGCAGATAGAGCAGCACCAGCGCGACGCCCAGACCGCCCATCGCGGCCTGCCCCTCGCCGCCGATATTGAACAGGCTGGCGTGATAGGCGACCATCACCGCCAGCCCGGTAAAGATGAAATTGGTCGCGTAATACAGCGTGAAGCCCCAGCCATAGCTGGAGCCAAGCGCCCCCTCGACCATGACCGTCAGCGCCTCCCACGGGCTTTCCCCGATGGCGAGGATGACCAGCGCGGAAATCCCCATCGCCAGCAGCAGCGAGATCAGCGGCGTCAGGATCACATCCGCCCATTTCGGCATCTTTTCCATCAGGCCGATCCTTCCGGCAGTTCCTCGACATGCGCGGATCCCGGCGGGATGCCTGCATCTGCGGGCGTGTGTTCGGTGTCGGTGATGCCCGCCATCAGCAGGCCCAGCTCTCCGGTGGTGGTCTGGGCGGGCAGACGTTCGCCCATGATGCGGCCGTCGAACATCACCGCGACGCGGTCGGACAGCGCCAGAATCTCGTCCAGTTCAACGCTGACCAGCAGGATCGCCTTGCCCGCGTCGCGCAGCTCGATGATGCGCTTGTGGATGAACTCGATGGCGCCGATGTCGACGCCGCGCGTCGGCTGGCCGATCAGCAGCAGGTCGGGATTGCGCTCGATCTCGCGCGCGACGACGATTTTCTGCTGATTGCCGCCCGAGAAATTCCGCGCCGCCAGATCACAGTCGCGGGGGCGCACGTCGAAACGTTCCATCTTGGCCTGCGCGTCGCGGCGGATGGCGTGGTTGTCCATCAGCCAGCCCTTGTTGAATTCGGGCGCGTCCTGCCAGCCGAAGGCCACGTTTTCCCAGGCGGTGAAATCCATGATCAGCCCCTCGACCTGCCGGTCTTCGGGGATGTGGCCGACGCCGTCGCGGCGCCGCTGCCCCGCATCGCAGCCGCGCCCGGTCAGGGGCAGGGGGGCGCCGTTCATCCGCACCTCGCCCGAGATCCGCGCGCCCTTTTCGGGATAGCCGCCCAGAATTTCCAGCAACTGCGTCTGACCGTTGCCGCTGACCCCGGCGATGCCCAGAATCTCGCCCGCGCGGATGTCCAGGCTGATGCCGCGCAGGCGGTCGACGCCGTCGTCATCGCGCATGGTCAGGTCGCGCACCTCAAGCACCGGGGCCTGGGGCCGCGCCGGGGTCTTGTCGACATTCAGCAGCACCTTGCGACCGACCATCAGCTCGGCCAGGTGCTCGGGGCTGGTCTCGCTGGTTTTGACCGAGGCCACCATCTCGCCGCGCCGCATGACCGACACATTGTCGGTGATCTCCATGATTTCGCGCAGCTTGTGGGTGATCAGGATGATCGTCTTGCCCTCGTCGCGCAGCCCTTCCAGAATGCGGAACAGGTGATCGGCCTCGGCGGGGGTCAGCACGCCGGTCGGTTCGTCCAGGATCAGGATGTCGGCCTGCCGGTACAGCGCCTTGAGGATCTCGACCCGCTGCTGGTGGCCGACCGACAGGTCCTCGATCCGCTCGTCGGGATCGACATTCAGCTGATATTCGGCGGCCAGCTGCTTCAGCACGCCGCGCGCCTTGGCCAGCGAGGGGCGCAGAAGCGGCCCGTCCTCGACGCCCAGAATGATATTTTCCAGCACGGTGAAATTCTGCACCAGCTTGAAATGCTGGAACACCATGCCGATGCCCGCGCGGATCGCGGTCTGGCTGTCGGCGATGGTGATGGGCTGTCCGCCCACCAGAATCTGCCCGGCATCCGGCTTGTAAAAGCCATAGAGGATCGACATCAGCGTCGATTTCCCGGCGCCGTTTTCACCGATAATGCCGTGGATCGTGCCCTTGGGCACGCGCAGATTGATGTCGCGGTTCGCCTGAACCGCGCCGAACGCCTTCGAGATGCCGCGCAACTCGATGGCAGCGGGGGCGGCCTCGGCCGGCCGCCCCCCTGTCACACCGCCTGTCGCCGTCATTACGAGGCCGGGCAGGTGCTGTCGGTCATGTAGTTGTGGACCGCAACCTCGCCCGAGGCGATGGCGGCGCGCGCCTCGTCCACGGCGGCCTGCATCTCGGCATCGACCAGATCGGCGTTGTTTTCGTCGATGGCCACATCCACGCCCTCGGCGGCCAGATCCATGACCCGCAGCCCCGGCTCAAGATCGGCGCCCGCCGTGAAGGCGTCGAACACGGCATTGTCGACGCGCTTGATCATCGAGGTCAGCACCTGCCCCGGATGCAGCGCATTCTGGTTGCTGTCGACGCCGACCGACAGCACGCCCTCATCCGCCGCCGCCTGAAGGATGCCGATGCCGGTGCCGCCCGCCGCCGCAAAGATCACGTCCGCGCCTTGCGAGATCTGCGCCCGCGCCAGTTCGCCGCCGCGCACCGGGTCGTTCCAGGCATCCGCCGTGGTGCCGGTAAAGTTGATCAGCACGCTGCCCTCGGGCTGGACCGATTTGAACCCCTGGGCAAAGCCGCAATGGAATTTGTGGATCAGCGGAATGTCCATGCCGCCGATAAAGCCCACCGTCCCCGAATCCGAGGCCATCGCGGCCATCACACCGGCCAGATAGCTGCCCTCTTCCTCGGTAAAGACGATGGACTGGACGTTGGGCTGTTCGACCGCCATGTCGATGATGGCGAATTTCGTGTCCGGATAGTCGGGCGCCACCTGCGTCAGCACATCGCCAAAGGCAAAGCCGATCATGACGATCGGGTTCGATCCGCTTTCGGCCAGACGGCGCAGGGCCTGCTCGCGCTGCGCCTCGGACTGCATCTCCAGTTCGCGATAGGTGCCGCCGGTCTCTTCGACCCAGCGCTGCGCGCCCATATAGCCCGCTTCGTTGAAGGATTTGTCGAACTTGCCGCCCAGATCATAGATCAGCGCCGGGTCGGCCAGCGCCGCGCCCGCACCCATTGCCGTCAGGGCAACACCCGCCAGAAGCGTTTTTTTCAGGGACATGAAAGACCTCATCCTGTTATGTGCGGGCGATTCAGTCCGGCCCGCTGATGGTTGCGATTAGGGCGCATCGCCTTGGGGTGGTCAACTGCCTTCTTGGCGCCCGCCAAGGTCCAGCCGCATGACGATCGCGTCAATGCCCGCCCCGTAATACCCGCGCCGCCGCCCGGCCTCCAGCCAGCCCAGCCCGGCATACAGCGCACGTGCCGCAACGTTTTCCGCCGCGACCTCCAGAAACGCGGCCTCTGCCCCTGCCGCGCGGGCCGTGGCTGCGAATTCGGCGGTCAGCGCCCGGCCGGTGCCGTTTCTGCGGGCATCGGGGTCGACCGCCAGCGTCAGCAGCTCGGCCTCGCCCGCCAGCGCGCGGCCCAGCAGAAAGCCCGCCGGGCGCCGCAGCAGAAACGTGCCGCGCGCGCCGGTCAGGGCGGCGAATTCCGGGGCGCTCCAGGGGCGGGGGCGGGTAAAGCAGCGGGCATGCAGATGCGCCAGTGCCGCCGGATCAGGCAATTCGCTCATGGCTGGATCACGGCTGCAGGATCACGGGCGCCGGATCGCGGGCAGGCGCCGCATCGGCGGGGCGCAGATACAGCGGCGCCGGGCGCAGTGGCGGCGGGCCGGGGGCCTCCATGCGCAGGGCAGCAAGGCGCGCCACCGCCTCGGCCAGCGGGACCGCCGACATGGTCGGCGCGGGGCCGGGCGGCAGCGCGCCGGCTGCGGCTTGCCGTGGCCGGCTCCCCCCTTCCGGTCCGTCCGCCGGCCCCTGCTCCGGCCCATCCTCCGGCCCGAAATCCTGCCAGATCAGCTGCCCCCCGCGCCCCTCCAGCGCCACGCGGCACGGGCGCGGCAGGCCATATGCCGCAGCCTCGGTCGCGCTGATCCCCACCGCAGGCACCCCCAGCGCCAGCGCCAGCCCGCGCGCCGCCGCGACCGCGACCCGGATGCCGGTGAAATTGCCCGGCCCCACGCCGACACCGATCACGTCCAGATCGCTGAAACGCAGTCCCGCCCCGGCCAGCAGATCCGTCAGCATCGGCATCAGCCGCTCGGCCTGCCCCTTTGCCATCGGCTCATGGCACTGCGCCAGAACCCGGTCGCCGCGCAGCAAAGCGGCCGCGCAATGCGCGGCCGATGTGTCGAACCCTAACGTGACCCGCTCAGGCAACGGGCCGCACCTCGACCACCTCGGGGATATAGTGGCGCAGCAGGTTCTCGATCCCCATCTTCAGCGTCAGGGTCGAGGACGGGCAGCCCGCGCAGGCGCCCTGCATATGCAGATAGACGATGCCGCGATCAAAGCCGTGAAAGGTGATGTCGCCGCCATCCTGCGCCACCGCCGGGCGCACCCGCGTGTCCAGCAGTTCCTTGATCTGCACCACGATCTCGGCATCCGGCCCGTCATGGGCGGCATGCCCGCCCGCCTCGTCGCCCGACCCGTCCAGCGCCGGGGCGCCCGACTGGAAATGCTCCATGATGGCGCCCAGAACCGAGGGTTTCAGATGGTCCCACAGCGCCGCATCCGTCTTGGTGACGGTCACGAAATCGCGGCCCAGAAAGACGCCCGCCACGCCCGGAACCGCAAAGATGCGCCGCGCCAGGGCCGAGGTCGCGGCCGCCTCAAGGGTCGGGAAATCGGCGGTGCCGCTGCCCAGCACGGTCTCGCCGGGCAGGAATTTCAGCGTCGCGGGGTTGGGCGTGGTCTCGGTCTGGATGAACATGGGGGCGCTCCTTTGATGCCGATATGGCGATCAGGGGGGCAGGGGTCAAGTTCTGCCCGGCAGATGGCGCCGCGCAGGCGCGCATCAGGTGCCCGCATCAGGTAATCGCCTCAAGCCGTTCCTTGGACAGATCGCCGGGAACGATGGTGACCGGACAGGGCAGCGCGCCCGCATCGCGCAGCAGCCGGTTCAGCACCGGGTTCTGCGCGCCGCTGTCGCTGCTCAGCCCCAGCACGACGATGCCGATCTGGCCGTCTTCCTCGATCAGGGCCAGCAACTGCTCGGCCGGGTCGCCCTCGCGGATGATCAGCTCGGGCTCGACCTTGGGGCGCGAGCGCATCCATTTGGCAAAGACCTCGAAATGCGCCTCGATCCGCTCGCGGGCCTCGGCGCGCATGACCTCGGCCACGCCGAAACCGTGCTGGATGTCCTCGGTCGGGATCACCGACACGATGACCACGCCGCCCCCGGTATTGGCGGCGCGCATGGCGGCAAAGCGCATGGCGTTCAGGCATTCTCGGCTGTCGTCCAGCAGGACCAGGGATTTGCGCATGATGACCAGTCGCATGTTGATTATTTCAGCACTGTACCCGCCAGCAGCGGGTTCAGCGCGCACAGAGTGGCCGATGTGCCATGCACGCGCAAGTGATTGCATGGATTGTGGGCAGAGCAGTTTCCATTGGTGCGCCGATATGCTAGCGGCGGAAGGAAGCAGGCAGACAACGGACGGTTCCGTGACGATCCACCACGACTGGGACAAAACCGATTCCGCGCGACTCGCGGCCCTGACCTCGCCCCGCATGGCGTGGTTTCTGGGCGAGGCGGCCGCCCCCGGCGTCAATCCCATGCCCCGGTCCAAGCGCATCTTCGACATCTGCTTTGCGCTGCTGTTGCTGGTGCCGCTGTCGGTGGTGATGCTGATCGTGGCGCTGCTGCTGCTGGTCGCGCAAGGCCGTCCGGTCTTTTACGCGGCGCACCGGATGCGGGGCCCGAACGAGCCCTTCACCCATTTCAAGTTCCGCACCATGATCAGTCAGCAGCAGGATTCGGGTGTGACCGGCGGGCACAAGAAATGGCGCATCACGCCGCTGGGACGCTTCATGCGCCGTTCCCGCATTGACGAGCTGCCGCAGCTGTTCAACATCCTGCGCGGCGACATGAGCTTTGTCGGACCGCGCCCGACAATCCGTCAGTATGTCGAGCGTTATCCCACGGTGTACAGTCAGGTCCTGAAAAGCAGGCCCGGCGTCACCGGTCTTGCGACGCTGATTTACCATCGCCACGAGGACAGCATTCTCGCCGGCTGCAAAAGCGCCGAAGAGACCGAGCAGGCCTATGCGCGCCGTTGCCTGCCCACCAAGCTGAAGATCGACCTGATCTATCAGCGCAATCGCAGCTTCTGGCTTGACCTCTGGATCATGTGGCGGACCGTCGTGATCGTGGTGGGACGCGACCGCAGACTGGCCCGCAAGAAAAAGAGCAGATCCGACATGGGCGGATCGCCCTGCTCAGACTGATCGCCCTGCCCGGACTGAGAGTCCATCAGGATCGCATGCACCGGCAGTCGTCTTCCCCATGAAGCAGCCCTTTGATCCGATTGCAGAGATGAACAACAAGAAGCACTGCTATCTGGTCACCGGTGGGGCAGGGTTTATCGGCAGCAAGCTGGTCACCAGCCTGATGGCCGGGGGCGCACGGGTGATCGTGCTCGACGATCTGTCCTCGGGACGCCGCGACGCCCTGCCTGACGGGGCAGAGCTTGTTCCGGGCGATATTCGCGACCCGGATCTTGTCTCCGGTCTGATGGCACGGTGCGACGGGGTGTTTCACCTTGCCGCCTGCGTCTCGGTGACCGAATGTATCGACAGATGGGCCAATGCAAGTTCGATCAATCTGGCGGGCACCATCGCGGTCTTTCTGGCCGCGCAGACCAACGGCAATATCCCGGTCGTCTATGCGTCCTCGGCGGCGGTCTATGGCGGCGGGCAACCGCTGCCGGTCAGTGAACGATCTCTGCCCCGGCCGGTTTCGCCCTATGGTGCCGACAAGCTGGCATCCGAACATCACGCCGCGGCGATGTGGCAGGTCAAAGGTCTGCCGTCATTCGGACTGCGCTTTTTCAACGTCTTCGGTGACGGGCAGCAGGCCGATTCGCCCTATGCCGGTGTGATCTCGCGATTCATGGCCGACCGGCTGGCCGATGCGCCGTTCACGATCTTCGGGGACGGGCTGCAAAGCCGCGACTTCGTTCATGTCGATGACATTGTCCGGTCGCTGATGGTGTCGATGACCCGCCTGACCATGCAGCCGGGCTGCGAGGTGGTGAATGTCTGCACCGGCCATCAGACCAGCCTCAACGAACTGGCCGATCTGATTGATCAGGTGGCGCAGCGCCAGCCGGTCGCCCGGCGGTTTGCGGCACCAAGGGGCGGCGACATCCGGCATTCGCGCGGCTGCACTGCGCTGGCGCGGGAAACACTGGGCTTTTCCGCCCGGATCGGGCTGCGCGACGGCCTGCACCGGCTCTGGGCCAGTCTGGCGCAGCGCTAGGATCGCACCGGCCCGCCATCGGGGCTGTCAGATGAACGGATCATCCGGGTATCCCACGCCCCTCAGATACAGACCATGCGGCGGGCAGACCGGCCCGCAGGCCGCCCGGTCGCGCGCCGCCAGCGCCTGCGCCACCCGGTCAGGCGCCCATGATCCCGCGCCCACCCGCTCCAGCGTGCCGACAATGGATCGCACCTGATTGTGCAGAAACGACCGCGCCCGCAGGTGAAAGCGGTATTCGCGGCCATGGGGGGTGGCGGCCTCCTCGATCGTGATCTCGTCCAGCGTCTTCAGCGGGCTTTTCGCCTGACAGATCGACGACCGGAAGGTGGTGAAGTCATGCGCCCCGGTCAGATGCACAGCCCCCGCCCGCATCGCATCCAGGTCCAGCGGATTGCGGACCTGCCAGACCAGCCCCCGGTCATGGGTCATCGGCGCCCGCCTGCTGACCAGCCGGAACAGATAGCGCCGCTCGGTCGCGGAAAAGCGGGCGTGGAAGTCATCGGCCACCCGCGCGGCGGCCAGAATGGCGACCGGGGCGGGTTTCAGATGCCAGTTCAGCGCCTCGGCCAGCCGGAACGGGTCCCAGTCGCGGGTCAGATCGGCATGGGCCACCTGTCCGGTCGCATGCACGCCCGCATCCGTGCGCCCGGCCGCCGCGATCCGGGCGCCTGCCGCAAAACCCCCGTCCAGCCGCGCCAGCGCCGCCTCGATCGCGCCCTGAACCGAGGGCTGGTCGGCCTGCGCCTGCCAGCCTGCAAAGGGCGCACCGTCATATTCAACCCGCAGCGCGTATCGCGGCATCAGTCTGGCGTCTTTGTCGGGGTCTTCTGGCCAGACGGTTTCTGGCCGGGAAAGGACTGCGCCAGCAACTGCTCCAGCGTCTGCGCCTCCTGGCTTTGCAGGGCGGGGCGGTCCTCGGCCGTGACCGAGGTGGCCGCGCCGGTCAGCCCCTCGCGGGCCAGCCGTTCGCGCAGCACCGACATCTCGATGTCCAGCGCCTCGCGGTCGCCCTCCATCAGCTTGTCGGCGCGGGCCAGAAAGTCACGCTCCAGCTCGTCCAGAAAGGCCAGATATTCGGCGCGGACGGCCTGATCCTGCGTGCGCGCATACAGATCGGCAAAGCGCACCGTCGCATCGCGCGCGCCCATCAGATAGACGCCCAGATAGCGCCGGGCCGAGGACAGCCCGCCCGGATTTTCCCGCAGCCGGTCGAACAGGTGTTGCACGGCGGCGGCGAACATGGCCACGCGCGCCTCAAGCCTGCGGTCACCGGCGCGGGCGATGGCCTCGGACATCTGCGCCAGATGGCCCTCGGCCTCGTCGATCATGCGGGCGGCGCGGTCCTGCTGAAAGCTGTCGACCCCCTCGGGCGTCTTGTCGCGCATCGGGTCGGGGCCAAAGGCCAGCACATGCAGCGCCAGCCCGGCAGCCCCGATCAGCGCCGCATCCAGCCCCAGACCGGGCCCCGCCACCGCAAGCCCCAGCCCCGCGCCCGCCATCACGCCGCCGAACAGCTTGCGCGGGATCGCCGGGCGGCGGGCCACGCGCCGCGCCTCATAGACCGCCTGCGCGACCAGCCCCTCGCGCGTCATCCACATGCCGCTGGCGATCAGGCCAAAGGCGGCCAGGTCGGTGACCATGCCCGCCGCCCCCTGAAAGAAGGCGCCCAGCACGATGGGAAAGGCCGCGACCGTGACCCATTTGGGCCGCCCCTCATGGGGGTGGCGCGGCACGGGGGGCGGCGCGGGCGGCTGTCCACCGGGTTGCTTGCCGGGCAGATTGTTGCGCAACAGGTTTTCGGGCGAAAAGCGGCCGCCAAAGCGTTGTGACATGCCCCGCCCCTCAGCCCACGAAACCGGCATAGAGCGTCAGCAGCACCAACAGGTAGAAACTGAGCCTCTGGCGGGCGGTCGTGGACATGGGCAGGCTCCTTTTCGCGGGCATCGTGCCCCGTGACGCCTATATCGGGCATCGGCGCGCGGATTTCAAACCGCAGAGATGATGCAGTGATGATGCAGAGATGATGCAGTGATGATGCAGGCGCTATCCGGCGGGCGCAAACAGCCGGTCCAGTGCCGCATCCAGCGGCGCGGGGTCATGCAGATGCAGCCGCACCGGCAGCGCCATCACCTTGCGGCGAAAGGCGCGGGGCAGGCGGGCGGCGTCCTTTTCGGTGGTGACCAGTTGGGCGCCCAGCAGCCGCGATTCGGTTTCCAGCCGGGTCAGCAGGGCGGGGGTAAAGGGCTGGTGATCCTCCAGCGCCTCGGCCCGGACCAGATCGGCGCCAAGCGCGCGCAGGGTGGCAAAGAACTTCTCGGGATGCCCGATCCCTGCAAAGGCCAGCGCCCGGTGGCCGCGCCAGTCGAACCCCATCTGCAAGGGGCGCAGCTCGGCCCGCAGATGCGGCGGCCCATCCGGCGGCCCATCCGGTGGCGACGCGGATGGCGTGGCAAAGCCCGCCTGCGCCCCGTCCGGCCCGATCGAGAGCAGCAGATCCGCCCGCGCCAGCCCCTCGGCCACCGGCTCGCGCAGCGGGCCTGCGGGCAGGCACAGCCCGTTGCCAAAGCCCTTGGCCGCGTCGACCACGACCAGCGACAGGTCATGCGCCAGCGCCGGGTCCTGAAACCCGTCATCCAGCACGATCGCCTGCGCGCCTGCCGCCACCGCCGCCCGCGCCCCCGCCAGCCGGTCGCGCGCGACCCAGACCGGCCCGAAGGCCGCCATCAGCAACGGCTCATCCCCGGTCAGGGCGGCGTCATGGGCGCGCTCGTCCACGCGCAGCGGGCCGGTGGCGGTGCCCCCGTATCCGCGCGAGACGACATGCACGGCCACCCCTCGCGCCGCCAGCGCCATCTGCAGATGGATCACGGTCGGCGTCTTGCCGGTGCCGCCCGCGTTCAGGTTGCCGACGCAGATCACCGGCACGCCGACCCGCGCCCGCGCGCCCGCCGCCAGCCGCCGCGCCGTGGCACGGGCATAAAGCGCACCCAGAGGCGCCAGCAGACGCGCGCGCAAGGTCGGCGGGCGGATGAACCAGAAGGCGGGGGCTTTTCTCATGCGGGGCTGCCCGCGACGGCCTGCGACAGCGCCTCGAACACGCGGTCGGCGATGCGGATGGCGACATCGGCGCCGCCGGTGCTGACCGACCAGGCGTTGCGGGCGAGCGTGGCGATCATTTCGGAGGAGGTCAGTTCGATCATGACCTGCGCCAGCGCCTCGTCGCCGCTGACCGCCCGCGCCGCGTCCGCACGGTCAAGCTGCTGCCATTCGGTCGCGTGCCGCCCGGTCTGCGGCCCGTGCACGATGGCCGAGCCAAGGGCCGCAGGCTCGAACGGGTGGCGCGCGGCGGCGTCGTCGCCCGACAGCGTGCCGCCCATGAAGCTGACCGGCGCCAGCCGGTACCACAGGCCCATCTCGGTCAGCCCGTCGGTCAGCAGCACCTGAATATCGGGGGCCGGGTCCTCATCCGCCGCGCGGCGCGCGACGCTGAGACCCATCGCCTCGATCCTTTCGGCCAGGGCATCGGCGCGATGCGCCTCGCGCGGGGCAAGGATCAGCAGCGCGCGGTGCGACCGGCGCAGCACCGCCTCATGCGCGGCCAGAACGGCCTGTTCCTCGGCCGGGGGCAGGGCTGCGGCAAACCATGTGTGGCGCCCCTCCATCAGACCGGCCATGGCGGTCCGTTCGGCCTCGGCGCAGTTCAGCGGCTCGCGGATCTGGGTGACGGGGCCGGTCAGGTCCAGCCGCTCGCGCGCAACGCCCATGCGCAGGGCGGCGGTTTCGCTGGCATTGTCGGCCACCAGCACGGCGGCCATGGATTGCAGCAACTGCCGCCGCAGCAGCGATTGCAGCCCCCAGCCGCGGTTGCCCGCCCCCTGCGTGCCCTCCAGCCGCGCCTCGGCCAGCACCACGGGCAGGCCGCGCTCCTCGGCGGCGGCGATCAGCGCCACCGGCAGGGACGAGCCGATCAGCAGCAGCGCGCGGGGCCGGGCGCTGTCCAGCAACTGACGCATCAGCACCGGGTCGTCGCCGGGATCGGGGCCGGGATCGGTGCGGGGATCGGTCCGGGGATCGGTGGTGCCGGGACCGGTGCCGCGATCATCCCCCCTGCCCGGTGCGGCCGCCAGCCGGATCACCCGCAGATCGGGGCGCAGCGTCATCAGCCGCCGCAGCACCTGCTGTTCGGCATGCGGCGCATCGGGCGAGACATGCAGGACCAGCGCGGGGCCGGTGCCCGGCGGCACCCTGGGCAGGGCTGCGGCCAATGCTGCGGCCTGCGCGCCCCGGCTGCGCAGGTGCAGCCACAGCCCCAGTTGCCCCAGCCCCGCCGTGGCCATCAGCCGCCCAGTTCCTCGGTCGGGCTGACCTCGCGTTCCTCGTCGCGCAGCCGGTGCAGATGGGCGATGAAATAGCGGGTATGGGCGCTGTCGACGGTGCGCTGCGCCTCGGCCTTCCAGGCGGCAAAGGCGGTGGCATAGTCGGGGAAGATGCCGACCATATGGATGGCATTGGTGTCGCGGAACTGGGTGCCTTGGGGATCGGTCAGTTCTCCGCCAAAGACAAGATGCAGACGCTGGCTCATGGGGCCTCCTGAGGGTTGTCGGAAAGGGGCTTTCGGAACTGGGCCGACCCTAACGCGGCAGCGCAGCAAGATGAAGCGGATTTGAACGCGGCGCGCGTTCTTGACAGCCCGGCTGGCGGGGCGTAGGGGCCGGGCTGTCGAAAAGATTTCAGGCCGGTCAGGTTATTCCGGCCCCTGCCTCCCGCAGGATCCAGTCGTGCCCGTCACGAACCCACGGCGCCAACGTGAACGTATGGCGCTGTCTGGTCCGGGTCCTGCCGTGGTCATGTCAGCGCCCCTTGGGTGAAAAAGACATGAACAAGAAAACACTGATCATCGCGCAAATTCTGATGACCTTCCTGATGGCCCTGTCGATGTCGGGCATCATGTCCGCCATGGCGCTGGGGCTGACGCGCCACTGGCTGGCGGTCTGGCCGCAGCAATTCCTGATCGCCTGGCCGATCGCCTTTGCGCTGACACTGGTGGCCACGCGGATCGCCTTTCCGCTGGCAGCAAGGCTGGGCCGCCTGATCTGAGGCGCGCCCCGGCCCAGCCCCTCAGCCCAGCCTCACACCGGCCTCAGCCCTGATCGCCGGACAGTTCCATGATCACGGCCCATTCGGCCTCGGTCACGGGCTGGACCGACAGGCGGGTGTTGTTGACCAGCACCATCTCGCGCAGGCGCGGCTCGGCCTTGGCCTCGTCCAGACTGACGGCGCGGGGCAGCTTGCGCACGGCGCGCACATCGACGCAGTCCCAGCGGGGATCGTCGGTGGTGCTGTCGGGATGGGCCTCGGCGATCACCTCGCAGATGCCCACGGCCTCCTTGCCGATATTGCTGTGATAGAACAGGCCCAGATCGCCGACCTGCATCGCCCGCATCATGTTGCGGGCCTGATAGTTGCGCACCCCGTCCCACTGCTCGCCCGTCTCGCCACGGGCGACCAGATCGTCCCAGCCAAAGACATCGGGTTCGGATTTGAACAGCCAGTAGGCCATCAGCCGATCACCTTTTTCCATTCGGTGATCTCGACCCGCTCGAACAGGCCTGCGGTCTTGTAGGGATCGGCCTCGGCCCAGGCTTCGGCGGCGGCCAGATCGGCGGCCTCCAGCACGACCAGAGAGCCGCACATCCCGCCGTCCTCGATCAGCGGGCCGGCCATGGCGACGATGCCGCTGTCCCGGATATGGGCCAGATGGGCCTCGCGGGTGGCCATGCGGACGGGCAGGGCGCCGGGCTTGTCCCGGCAGATCACGGCAAACAGGGGCATCATTCCTCCTTCAAGGGGCGGGCCAGCAGATGGTCCATGGCCTTTTCCACCGAAATCGCGCCCTGGGCAAGCCGCGCGACCATGGCGCAGATCGGCAGGTCCAGCCCGTCACGATCCGCCATCAGCGCCAGCGCGCGCGCGGTCGCCGCACCCTCGACCGTGGTGGCGGTGTCGAACGCCTCGCCGCGCCCCAGCGCGCAGCCAAAGCGGAAGTTGCGCGACTGCCCCGAGGTGCAGGTCAGCGTCAGATCGCCCAGACCCGACAGGCCGGTCAGCGTCTCGGGGCGGGCGCCCAGATGGGTGGCCAGCCGCGTCATTTCGGCAAAGCCGCGCGTGATGATCGCGGCGCGCGCGCTGTCGCCCAGCCCCGCGCCGATCACCGCCCCCGCCGCGATCGCCATGACGTTTTTCAGCGCTCCGCCCAGTTCGGCGCCGGTCACATCGCTGGTGCGGTAGAGCCGCAGCACCGGCGTCGACAGCGCCTCTTGCAGCGCCTCGCCCGCCTGCGCGTCGGCGCAGGCCAGCGTCAGCGCGGTGGGCAGGCCCCGCGCAATATCGGCGGCAAAGGACGGCCCGGTCAGCACCGCCACCACCGCACCGGGGCAGCGCGCCGCGATCAGCGCCGAAGGCCCGGTCAGCGTCTCAAGATCAATCCCCTTGGCGGTGCTGACCAGCCGCTTGCCCGCCAGCGCCGGGCCATGCTGCGCCAGAAACCCGCCCATCGCCTGCGCGGGCAGGGCCAGCAGGATGGTGTTGGCGCGCAGGGCCGCGCCCGGATCATCGCTCACACGCACGGCGTCGGGCAGGCGCACGCCGGGCAGGCGCGGGTTCTCGCCGTGCCAGTCGATCCGTCGCCCCCAAAGGGTCACCGGCCCGTTGGCGGCCAGAGCCACCGCCAGCGCCGTGCCGAATGCGCCTGCACCCAGAACTGCGATCATGCCTTGGCCCCCTTCTTGCCGCTGCCCAGCATCGGCGCGGCCTTGCTGTCCAGCGGCCAGCGCGGGCGCGCGGCCAGATCCATCCCGTCGCGCTGGCCCGCGCGGTAAAGCTCGATCCCCGCCCATGCGATCATGGCGCCATTGTCGGTGCACAGCCGCAGCGGCGGCGCCAGAAACCGCGCGCCCGCCTGCGCCGCGACCCGTTCCAGCGCGGCCCGGATCTGGCCGTTGGCCGCCACGCCGCCCGCCACCGCCAGCACCGGCGCCGGGCTGAGGGCCAGCGCCCGGCGCGATTTCTCGGCCAGCACATCGGTCATGGCGCCCTGGAACGCGGCGCAGAGATCGCGCCGGTCGGCCTCAAGCAGCCCGCCCTGCGCGGCGATCAGCCCGTCGCGGGCGCGCAGGGCTGCGGTCTTCAGCCCCGAAAAGGACATGTCGCAGCCGGGCCGGTCCAGCAGCGGTCGGGGCAGGGGGAATCGCCCCGGATTGCCCTGCGCGGCGGCGGCCTCGACATGCGGGCCGCCGGGCTGGGGCAGGGCCAGCAGCTTGGCCAGCTTGTCAAAGGCCTCGCCCGGCGCGTCGTCGATGGTGCCGCCCAGCCGGGTAAAGGCGTCCGGCCCGCCGACCCGCAGGAACTGGCAATGCCCGCCCGAGACCAGCAGCATCAGATAGGGATAGTCCACCCCGTCGGTCAGGCGCGGCGTCAGCGCATGGCCCGCCAGATGGTTCACGCCCAGCAGCGGCAGGCCGGTGCCCGCCGCAATCCCCTTGGCGCACATCACGCCCGCCATCACGCCACCGATCAGCCCCGGCCCGGCGGTCACCGCAATCCCCGACAGCGCGCCCAGCCCGACGCCCGCCTGCGACAGCGCCTGCTCGATCACCAGATCCAGACGCTCGGCATGGGCGCGGGCGGCGATTTCCGGCACGACGCCGCCGAAATCGGCATGCAGATCGGTCTGGCTGCTGACCACGCTGGACAGAATGCGCCGGTCGCCCGTCACCACGGCGGCGGCAGTGTCGTCGCAACTGCTCTCGATGCCCAGAAAGATCAGATCCTGCATGCTCTTGCTCACATCCCGGGCGGCGGCTACCCCTGAGAGGGACTAGCACCGGCAGAGGAGCATGCCAATGCCAGCCGCGCCCCCACCTGTCCGGCCGCCGCCCCTGCTGCTGACCCGCCCCGAGCCCGATTCGCGGCGCTTTGCGGCGCTGCTGCCCGGCTGGCCGGTGGTGATCTCGCCCATTCTGCGGATCGTGCCGGTGGCCCATGATGCGGCGGCGCTGGCGCGGGCGCCGGGGCTGGTCTTTACCTCGGCCCATGCGGTGGCGGCAGCGGGGCCGGGGCAGGGGCGGCCCGCCATCTGCGTGGGCGGTCGCACGGCGCAGGTGGCGCAGGCGGCGGGGTTCCGGGTGACGGCGGGCAACGGCTTTGCCGACAGCCTGCTGCCGCTGATCGAGGCTGCCGACACGCCGCTGATCCATCCCCATGGCCGCCATCTGGCCCGCCGCCTGCCGGTGCCGGGCGTGGTCGTCTATGACCAGCAGGCGCTGCCGCTGTCTGCGCAGGCCCGCGCCCTGCTGGCGGGGTCAGAGCCGGTCATCCTGCCGGTATTCTCCCCGCGTTCGGCGCAGCTTCTGGCGCAGGCGGTGGCGCAGGCGCAGGCCCCGCTCTGGCTGGTGGCGATCAGCCCGGCGGCGCGGGCGGCATGGCCGGATCCCGCCCCGGCCAGACCGGCGCGGGTGATTGTCGCGCGCACGCCCGATGCTCAGGCGATGGGCGCGGCGGTCAGACAAATTGCCCGCGCGGAACAAAGCTGACCGCGCGCGGGTTGAGCAGGCGGCATCCGCCGACTAGGCTGTCGGCGACGCGCGCTGTCGCGGGCCTGCGGGCATGCCATCGAAACGGGGACTGACGTGACGACATCACAGGATAACGGGGCCGACCGGCCCGAGACCGGCACCACAGAGGCGCCCACAGCCACCGCGCGGCCCCAGCCCGCCGAGCCCGGCGTGATTGCCAGCACCGATATTGGTGCAGGCAAACCCGCGCAGGCCGGCCAGCCGGGCGAGATCGGGCCGATTGATTCGACCCTCGTGGGCGATCAGGCGGGCGGCCTGCCCGCGGCGGCACCCAAATCCGCCGCGCCCCAATCGACCACGCCCAAATCGACCACGCCCCCCTGGGACAGCCTGCCCCCAACACCATCCGACCCGAAATCCCCCGACCCGAAATCATCCGATTCGACCGCAGTCCCCAAGGCGGCACCCGTGCCCGCCCCGGTTCCGGCCCCGCGCCGGTCAGGCGGCTTCTGGCCGCTGGCCCTTGGCGGTGCGGTTGCCGCAGGGATCGGTGCCGCGGCGGCGATCTATGCGCTGCCGCAGCTGCCGCCCGAATGGCAGCCCGCAACCGCGCCGCAGGACAGCACACAGGCCGCCGCACCCGTCGATGAGGCCGCGATCCTTGCTGCCGCTGAAAATGCCGCCGAAGAGGCCACCCGCCGCTTCCTGGCCGAGGAACTGGCGGCCCTGCCCCAGACCGAAGCCTTCCAGCCGCCGCAGGACCTGCTCGACGGCATCGAACAGCAGGCCATGCGCATCGACGCGCTGGAAGAACAGCTGGCCGCGCAACCTGACGCGCCCGAGGCCCCCGACCTCGCGCCGCAGCTGGCCGAGTTGCAGCAGCGTCTGGACGCCCAGCAGACCGCGCTGGACGAGCTGTCCGCCCGCCCCGCCTTTGACCCCGAAGCCGCGCAGGCTCTGCAACAGCAGATCGAAACCGCCGCAGCCGAGGCCGAAGAACGCCTTGCCGCCGCACAGGCCGAGGCGCAGACCCTGCAGGATGCCGCCGCCGCCAGCACCCGCCGCGCCGAGGCGGTGGCCGCCATCGCCGCGCTGCAATCGGCGCTGGATCAGGGCGTGACCCCCGATGAGGCGCGCGAGGCGCTGGCCGCCGCCGGGCTGGACGCCCCCGAGGCGCTGGCCACCCCGGTCCCCAGCCTGACCGAGCTGCAGGCCGGGTTCCCCGAGGCCGCGCGTGCCGCGTTGCGCGCCGGGCTGCGCGCCGAAAGCGCGGGCGGGCAGGGCAATCTGGTGACGAATTTCCTGCGCGCCCAGACCGGCGCCCGCTCGGTCGCGCCGCGCGAGGGGGATGACCCCGACGCCGTCCTGTCGCGCGCCAATGCGCAGGTCGAGGGGGGCGCGATCGCCCCCGCGCTGGAGGAACTGGCGGCGCTGCCCGAGGCAGCCCGCACCGCCCCCGCCATGGCCGCATGGCTGGCGCGGGCCGATGCATATGCGAGCGCGCAGGCGGCCTTGTCCGACCTGTCCTCGGACCAGAACTGAGGGCCGCAAAATGTTGTTATCGCTTCTGAAAGTCCTGTTCTTCTTTGCCGTCGTGCTGGCGCTTGCGCTGGGCGCCACCTGGCTGTCGGAAACCGGCCAGATGCTGCGCATCGAATATGGCGGCGTCGAATATGCGCTGACCCCGGTCAAGGCCGTGGTGGCTTTGGGCGTGCTGGCGCTGCTGATCTGGCTGGTGATCAGGCTGCTGGGCCTGCTCTGGGCCTCGCTGCGCTTCCTTGCCGGCGATGAGACGGCGATCAACCGCTATTTCGCCCGCTCGCGCGAGCGCAAGGGCTATGCCGCCTTTGCCGATGGAATGCTGGCCGTCGCCTCGGGCGAGGGCAAGCTGGCGCAGGACAAGGCCGCCAAGGCCGCGCGCTATCTGAACCAGCCGCATCTGACCAATCTGCTGGCCGCGCAGGCCGCCGAGACGGCAGGCGACCGGCAGAAAGCCATCGCCGTCTATCGCGAACTGCTCGACGACGACCGCACCCGCTTTGTCGGCATCCGCGGCCTCATGCGCCAGAAACTGGCCGAGGGCGACACCCACAAGGCGCTGTTGCTGGCGCAAAAGGCCTATGCGCTGAAGCCCCGCCACAAAGAGGTTCAGGACACGCTGCTGGATCTGCAGACCCGCGAACACGACTGGAAAGGCGCCCGCCAGACGCTGAAGGACAAGCGCGTGCAGGGCGATCTGCCCAAGGATGTGGCCCTGCGCCGCGAGGCGGTGCTGGCCCTGCAAGAGGCCAGCGACGTTCTGGCCAAGGGCAACTCGATCAGCGCGCGCGAGGCGGCGATTTCGGCGGCCAAGGCCTCGCCCGACCTGATCCCGGCGGCGGTGCTGGCCGCGCGCAGCTATGTCGCGCAAAAGGATTTCCGCAACGCCTCGCGCATTCTGGAGAAAACCTGGTCGGTGCGCCCGCATCCCGACATCGCGGCGGCCTATGCCGAAATCGCGCCCGACGAATCCTCGGCCGCGCGTCTGCGCCGCTTTGACAACCTGATCCGCAAGAACCCCACGCATGAGGAAACGCGCCTGTTGCAGGCCGAACTGCTGCTGAGCGCCGAGGATTTCCCCGCCGCCCGCCGCGCGCTTGGCGATCTGGCCGAAACGCATCCGACCGTGCGCACCCTGTCGATCATGGCCGCGATCGAACGCGGCGAGGGCTCTGATGACAGCGTCGTGCGCGGCTGGCTGACCCGCGCCCTGACCGCCTCGCGCGGATCGCAATGGGTCTGCGACAAGTGCCACAATGTCATGCACGCATGGTCGCCGGTCTGCGACAGCTGCGGTGGCTTTGACACGCTGACCTGGCGCGAACCCGATGGCCCGCGCGGCACCGCCCCCACCTCGTCCACCGGGGCCGAGATGCTGCCGCTGCTGGTCGGCGCCCCGAAACAGGCCCCGAAACAAGCGGCGCAATCCGGGTCGGGCGATCAGGCCGTGCCCGATCTGGCCGATCCGGTCCAGCCGCATCCGCCCGGCCCTGCCGCGCCCCATTCACCCGACGCCGCGGCGCCAAAGCCGCGCCGTGACATTCCCAATGTCGCCCCCGGCTTTGTGCCGCGCGAATCGGATTATGATGACATGGAGCCCGCCCGCACCGTCACCACCCCCGAACCGCGCCGGACCCCGCAACCGGCCCCCGCCCCCCAGCCCGCAATGGCCCCCGCGCCCGTCCCGGCAGAGGTGCCCGACCTGACCGGCAAGGCCGAAGAGGCCCCCGCCGAGGCCAGCCCCGCCCTCGTCCTGCCCGCGGATGCCCCGGCAGAGGTGCAGGTGACCCCCCCGGTGGATCAGCCCGCCGCCTCGCACCCGTCTTCTGCGCGCCCATCGTCGGTGAGCCCGTCTCAGGACGAGCCGCGCATGGTGCGCCCCGATGTCGAGCCCCCGGAAGAGGCCGACTGGACCGAGGGAAAATCGCGCCCCTGACGGGTGTGACCGCAGGGCCGGGCAACGAACCGGCAGCCAAACCGTGCGGGCGGCGAAAAAATCCGCCCGCGCCCTCTTCCCCCCCGCGACCGGACCTGCTATCCGGCGCGGCATCACCCGGATGCGGCACCTGCCATGGCATGCGCGGCAAAAGGGGATAGGGTCGGCCCGTCCAACGGGTCAGGTACGCCGCTGTAGCTCAGCTGGTAGAGCACGTCATTCGTAATGATGGGGTCGGGGGTTCGAGTCCCTTCAGCGGCACCACCTCCCGGACCGGGACACCCAAAGCGCCCCGGACCGGAAAGCGCGCCGGACCGGACGGTCCCGCAGCGCCGGAAATCTCGGGCGCCTGAAATCACCGGCAATCTGTCAGTCGTCAGAGGATGACCCGACGGCGGCCCCGCCGCCGCCGCTGATCCCCCGCCGCTGATCCCCCACCGATGAACCTGGTCATCAGCTCCGTGGGACGGCCCGCGCCTGCGCGGCCAGTTCGCCCTCGGCGGCGCCATGGATGCCTGCCGCATTGGCCTCATCGGTGTCGATATGCATCTCGGTCACCACATCGGGCGACACACGGACCAGCGTGCCGGAAAAGACCAGCCCGCGCGCGCCCTCGCCCTGAACCTCGACATCGACCACATCGCCATCGGCCAGACCCATTGCCGCCGCATCCGTGGGGTTGGTGTGGATATGGCGCGCCGCCACGATCAGCCCGTCGCTTTCGATTGACCCATGCGGACCCGTCAGCCGCACTTTCGGCGTCCCGTCCAGCTGGCCGCTGTGGCGCAACGGCGCATCGAGGCCAAGCGCGAAACTGTCGGTGCGCGACACCTCGATCTGCACGCGCGCCCGCAGCGGCCCCAGAATCGCCACCCGCTCCAGCCGCCCCTTCGGCCCCTCCAGCGTGATGCGCTGGGTCGCGACCCAGTTGCCGGGCTGGCGCAGGGCCGCGCCCTCGGTCAGCCGGTCACCGGGGCCGAACAGCGCCGCGACCGCATCCGCCGTCAGATGCACATGCCGCCCCGACACGGCGACCGGGATCGGGCGCGCCACCACGGCGGGCGCCACGCGCCTGCGCTCCAGCAGCACGGCCACCTCGCGCGCGATCATCAGCTGTTCGGCGGTCTCCGTGACGATCACCGCCACGCGGCTGCCCTGCGCGTGGATCTGCGGCGCGGCCCGGTCCGACAGGTCGGGCGCGCGGTTCAGGTCGTCGTCCAGCATCAGCCCCATGAACTGCAGCCCGTCACAGATCCGCCGCCGCATCGAGGCCGAATTCTCGCCCACCCCGCCGGTGAACACCACCGCATCCAGCCCCGCCATCGCCGCCGCATAGGCGCCGATATATTTGCGCGCGCGATAGGCATAGAGGTTGATCGCCAGCTGCGCCTCGGCATCGCCCGCCGCCGCCCGGTCCTCGACATCGCGCATGTCGGAACTGCCGGTCAGCGCGCGCAGCCCGCTGTCGGCATACAGCGCGGCCTCGATGGCGGGAATCTCCAGCCCCAGCCGCCGCTGCAGAAAGCCAAAGGCGCCGGGGTCGATGTCGCCCGAGCGTGTGCCCATCACCAGCCCCTCCAGCGGCGTCATGCCCATGGAACTGTCCATGCTGGCGCCGAACTGCACCGCGCAGGCACTGGCGCCATTGCCCAGATGCACGCTGATGATGCGCAGATCGGTGACGGGCCGCCCCAGCGCCTCGGCCGCGCGATGCGCCACGTATTTATGCGAGGTGCCGTGAAACCCATAGCGCCGCAGCCCCGCCTGCCGCCATGCGGCGGGCACGGCATAGGTGGTGGCGCGGGCCGGGTTGGTCAGGTGAAAGCTGGTGTCGAACACGGCCACCTGCGGCAGATCCGGCCACAATTCGCGCGCCAGATGCATGGCCTGCAGCATCGCCGGATTGTGCAGCGGCGCCAGCGGCGTCTGCGCCTCGATGGCCGCGATCACGGCCGCGTCGATCAGCGCCGGGCCGGTGAATTCCGGGCCGCCATGGGCAAAGCGGTGGCCCACCGCCTCGATCCCGCCCAGCCCGGCATCCGCCAGCACCTGCGGCACGGCGGCGATCGCCGCGCCCAGATCCGTATGGGGCGCACGGCCCCGCACCCCGCCAAAGGCATAGTCGCAACCGCCCTCGCGGAAGCGGTCGAAACTGCCCTTGAAGATCTGGCGATCCCCGTCGAACAGCCCGAATTTCAGGCTGGAACTGCCCGCGTTGAAGACCAGAACCCTCATGCACCTACCTCATCCGGTTTGCGTTGACCCATGGCCGCGCCTCAGGGCGCGGTATAGCCGCCATCCACCAGATGATAGCTGCCGGTGATGAAGCTTGCGCGATCCGACAGCAGAAACAGCGTCAGCGCCGAGACCTCTTCGGGCGTGCCGATCCGCCCCATCGGGTGCAGCCCCGCCAGCCCGGCCAGAACCTCGTCCGACAGGTTCGCCGTCAGCAGCGGCGTGCTGATAAAGGCAGGCCCGACCGCATTCACCCGCACCCCTTGCGGTGCATATTCCATCGCTGCCGTTTTCGTCAGCCCCAGCAGCGCGTGCTTGGCGGCGACATAGGGCGCGGCATTCGCGAACCCGACCGAGCCCAGGATCGACGACATATTGACGATCGCGCCGCCGCCCGCGCGCAGCATCGCCGGGATCTGCCAGCGCATGCCGTAAAAGACACCGTTCAGATTGATGTCGATGACGCGGCGCCAGTCCTCGGGCGGATAGTCCCCGGTGGGCAGGCTGGGCCCGCCGATGCCCGCATTGTTGACCGCCAGATGCAGCCCGCCGCAATCGCGTTCCGCGAATTCCGCCAGCGCGCGCATCGCGCCCTCGTCGCTGACATCGGCGGCAAAGGCATGGGCCGTGCCCCCGGCGCCCGCGATCTCATCCACGACCGCCGCGCAGGCGGCCGCGTCCAGATCGCTGACGATCACGCAGGCGCCCGATGCCGCCAGTTCCAGCGCGATGACGCGCCCGATCCCCGAAGCGGCGCCGGTGACAAGCGCGGTCCTGCCGGAAAAGTCAAAGCGAATATCGGTCATGGTGATTCTCCTGTGATCGCCGGGGCGCAGTGCCCGGCCCTCTTGCAGGCTCTGTCGCATGGCCGCTGCGGGCCATCCTTGATCCACGTCAACGCCATCAGGATCATTGATCCTCAAAGCCTTGCGCGACAGAATGCCAACAGAAACGTGTCAGACAGCAAAGGGGGGCCGTCACTCCCGCGCGATCATGCCAGTCCCCCGGACCGGGCCGCGCCGGGGCGGGGCGTGTTGCGGGCGGGCTGTGGATTAGTTTGACTTCGCCCCCCAAGGCGATCAGTGACATTGATAAAGACAAAAGGGCACAGACCGCCATGAGTGCTGCCGATGCCACCTCCCCGGATCTGTCTGTCACCGTGACCGGCGACCGGCTGATCCTGTCGGGCGATCTGGTGGTCTGGGCGCTTGGCCGCCTGCCGCGCGCCCATGACGCCGCCCGGATCGACCTGTCCG
The DNA here is from genome assembly GCF_046289755.1 of Paracoccus sp. (in: a-proteobacteria). Taxonomy (GTDB): domain Bacteria; phylum Pseudomonadota; class Alphaproteobacteria; order Rhodobacterales; family Rhodobacteraceae; genus Paracoccus. The sequence continues at coordinate 27,479 of NZ_JBKBVD010000022.1, forward strand.
CCGTCACCCGCATGGACACCGCAGGCGCGTGGGAGATGGCGCAGCGCCGCGCGGCGGGCGCCACGCTGACCGGCCTGTCGGACCATCACGACCGCCTCATCGCCACCGTGACCGGGGCGATGCCCAGCCCCGAACCCGCCCCGCAGACACCGCCCCGCTGGCGCCGCTGGCTGGAGGGCACCGGGCAGCAGGTCGCGGGCGTGCTGACCTATCTGGGCGAGCTGGCCGAATATCTGGGCCGCACCCTTGCGGCGCTGCTGCGCGGGCTGCGCCACCCGTCGCAATTCCCCGCCACCTCGCTGGTCCATCACTGTCAGGAAACCGGCCTGCGCGCCGTGCCCATCGTCGCGGTCATGTCCTTTCTGATCGGCGTCGTGCTGGCCTTTCAGGGCTCGGACCAGCTGCGCCAGTTCGGGGCCGAGGTGTTTGTCGTCGACCTCATCGCCATTTCCATCCTGCGCGAGCTGGGCATCCTGCTGACCGCGATCATCGTGGCGGGGCGCACGGCCTCGGCGCTGACGGCCTCGATCGGCTCGATGAAGATGCGGCAAGAGATCGACGCCATGCGCACGCTGGGGATGGACCCCGACATGGTGCTGATCCTGCCCCGCGTGCTGGCGCTGGTGCTGATGCTGCCGATTCTGGGGCTGGTCTCGGCGCTGACCGGGCTGTTTGGCGGCGCGGTCATGTCATGGGTCGAGCTGGGCATCTCGCCCGCCGTCTTCCTCGCGCGCCTGTCCGAGATCAGCGTCACCCACACCATCGTCGGCCTCAGCAAGGCGCCGGTCTTTGCGCTGATCATCGGCGTGATCGGCTGCCATGCCGGGATGCGCGTGGGCAATGACGCCGAATCCCTTGGCCGGATGACCTCATCCGCCGTGGTCAGCGCCATCTTCGCCGTCATCATCGCCGATGCGGCCTTTTCCATCTTCTTCGCGCAGGTGGGGCTATGAGCGGCGATCCCGTCATCCGCGTGCGCGGGTTGCGCACCCAGTTCGGCACCCATGTCGTGCATGACGACCTCGATCTGGACCTGCGGCGGGGCGAGATTCTGGGCGTCGTCGGCGGCTCGGGCACCGGCAAATCGGTGCTGTTGCGCGCCATTGTCGGGCTGGAGGCCGCGCAGGCGGGCACGATCGAGGTGCTGGGCCGCCAGATCGGCACCCTGTCGGGGGCTGAGCGCCGCGCGCTGGAACAGCGCTGGGGCGTGATGTTTCAGGACGGCGCGCTGTTTTCCTCCCTGACCGTGCGCGAGAATGTCGAGGTGCCGCTGAAGGCCGTGCCGGGTCTCAGCGACGATCAGCGGCGCGGTCTGGCCGAACTCAAGGTCTCGATGGCGGGGCTGCCGTGGAAGGCCAATGACAATTACCCCTCGGATCTGTCGGGGGGGATGCGCAAGCGCGCCGGTCTGGCCCGCGCTCTGGCGCTGGACCCGGAAATCGTGTTTCTGGACGAGCCCACCGCCGGGCTGGACCCGATCGGCGCCGCCGCCTTTGACGAGCTGATCGTGACGTTGCGCGATGCGCTGAACCTTTCGGTCTTTCTGGTCACCCATGATCTGGATACGCTGCACGCCTGCTGCGACCGGATCGCGGTGCTGGCCGAACAGCGCGTGCTGACCACCGGCACCATGGCCGACATGCTCGATGTCGATCACCCATGGGTGCACGAATATTTCCACGGCCCACGGGCGCGCGCTGCGACCGCTGGCATCACGACCACCCGCAACACGACCACCCGCACCACGGCCCCCGATACGATTGGCAAGGACTGACCGCATGGAAACCAAAGCCAATTACACGCTGATCGGCGCCTTCACCCTGGCCGGGTTTCTGGGCATTCTGGGTTTCGTGCTGTGGTTTGCGAAACTGGAACTGGACCGCCAGTTTGCCTATTACGACGTGTATTTCCCCGAAGTCTCGGGCCTCGGGCCCTCGTCCGAGGTGCGCTTTGCCGGTCTGCCGGTGGGCCGCGTCGTGACCATGCAGCTGGCACCCGGCAACCCGCTGCCCGTCCGCGTCCGGCTGGAAGTGACCGAGGATACGCCCGTGCGCAGCGACAGCACCGCCGCGCTGGAGATTCAGGGCGTGACCGGCGTGGCGCTGGTGGCGATCAGCGCCGGGACCGCGCGCGCGCCGCTGCTGCGCGATGCCGACAGCGCCGTGGTGCCGGTCATCCCCTCCAGCCGTTCCGCGCTCCAGACCCTCAGCGATGAGGGGCCGCAGATCATCAACCGCCTCAGTCTGGTGGCCGAACAACTGTCCGAAATCCTCGGGCCGGAAAACCAGTCCCGCGTGACCACGATTCTGGACAATGTCGAACGCTCCAGCGGCAATCTGGATCAGGCGCTGGACGATGTCGCCACCGCCACCGCCGCCGTGGCCGAGGCCGCGACCGGCATCGCCGCCTTCGGTGCGCAGATGGAGGGTCTCAGCCGCAGCGCGGGCGTGACGCTGGACCGTTTCGCCGATGCCGCCACGCAGGCCGAGGCGACGCTGGCCGCCGCCACCGCCACGCTGGACGGCGTCGACAGCTATGTCGCGGGCGATCTGACCACGCTGACACAACAGCTGGAACGCAGCGCCGCCGGGCTGACCACCCTGACCGAACGGGGCGAGGCCAGCCTCGACAATCTCGACACCGCCCTGTCCTCGGGCACCCGCGCCTTTGACGCCGCCGAAGGGGTGATCAGCCGCGATCTGGCCCCGGTCGCGGGCGATCTGCGCACCACGCTGGCCGCGGTCAACGAGGCGCTGTCCAGCCTGCCCGACGATCTGCCCCAGATCAGCGCCAGCCTGCGCGAGGCCGCTGATTCCGCCGCCGCCGCCTTCCGCTCGTTGCAGGTGGTGATGGACGATGCGCGCAGCCCCGTCGGCGCCTTCACGCGCGAGACGCTGCCGCAGGTCGCGCGCCTGTCACAGGACATGCGCGGGCTGGTCGAGAACATGAACCAGCTTGTCTCGACCCTGCGCCGCAACCCGGCGCAGCTTCTGTCCGGTCCCCGCAGCCCCGAATTCCGCCGATAATGAGGTTCCCCATGCGCCTGCACACCGCCCTCCTGATCCTCGGACTTGGCACCCTGCCGGGATGCGCCGCCCTGTCGGCCCTGCAAGGCGAGCCCGACCGCGACCTTTACGAGCTGCGCACCCCCCCGCAGGCCCCCACCGGCTGCGGCCGCGCCCGCATCGACCAGCTGGTCGTCGAACTGCCCAAGACGCGCGGCACGCTGGACCGCGACCGCATCATGATCCGCCCCTCGGTGCTGCAGACGCAATACCTGCCGGATGCGCAATGGGGCGACACCGTGCCCGCCATGCTGCAACGCCTGCTGGTGCAGAGTTTCGGCGCCACCGACAGCTTCGATCATGTCGGGCGCGCGCCTCTGGGCGTCTCGGGCGATTACGCCCTCATCAGCGAGATCGAGGATTTCAACGCCGAACTGACCCCCGAAACCCCGGACAGCCCCGGCGGCGTTCTGGTCCGCCTGTCGGTCGAGGCGCAGATGGTGCGCGAGATGGATGCCAGCGTCGTGTCGCGCGGGCGCTTTGCCGCCACCGTTCCGGCGGCCAGCACCCGCACTGCCGACCTGATCCCGGCCTTCGACGCCGCCACCCGCCAACTGGTCACGCAGATGACCAGCTGGGGCTTGCAGGCGTCAGGCGTCAACCCGGCGCAATGTCGCTAGGGTCGTGTCGCTGACGTAGGGCCGCCAAGGGCAGGGCAGGCCGGTCTCAGACCAGCCGCCCCTCGTCCATGGCCGCGCGGACAAAGCCCGCAAACAGCGGCGCCGGCGCAAAGGGCTTGGATTTCAGCTCGGGATGCGCCTGCACGCCGATGAACCACGGGTGGTCGGCATATTCCACCACCTCGGGCAGCTTGCCATCGGGCGACATGCCCGAAAAGTTCAGCCCCGCCGCCTCCAGCTTGTCGCGATAGGCGCCGTCGACCTCATAGCGGTGGCGGTGCCGGTCCTCGATCTCGGTGGCGCCGTCATAGACCTGCGAAATGCGCGAGCCCTCGGACAGCACCGCCGTATAGGCGCCCAGCCGCATCGTGCCGCCCTTGTCGTCACCGACCTTGCGCCGCACCATGTAATTGCCCTGCACCCATTCCTTGAGGTGATAGACGACCGGCGTGAACCGGCTTTCCCCGGCCTCGTGGTCGAACTCCTCGGACCCGGCATCGGGCATGCCCGCCAGATTGCGCGCCGCCTCGATCACCGCCATCTGCATGCCCAGACAGATCCCCAGATAGGGCACCTTCTTTTCACGGGCATAGCGCGCGGCGGTCACCATCCCCTCGGTCCCGCGCTCGCCAAAGCCGCCGGGCACGATGATGCCGTGATAGCCGTCCAGCAGATGCGCGCCGTCGCCCTGCAACTGCTCGCTGTCGACCCAGTCGGCCTTGACGCGCACCCGGTTGGCCATGCCGCCATGGGTCAGCGCCTCCGAGATCGACTTATACGCATCCTCAAGCTGGGTGTATTTGCCGACGATGGCGATGTTCACCTGACCCTCGGCATTCTCCAGCCGGTCGATCACATCCTCCCATTTCGACAGGTCGGGCCGGGGCGCGGGGCTGATCGCAAAGGCATCCAGCACAGCGCGGTCCAGACCCGCACGGTGATAGGCCAGGGGCGCCTCATAGATCGACTTCAGGTCATAGGCCGGGATCACCGCATCCGGGCGCACATTGCAGAACAGCGCGATCTTGGCGCGTTCCTTTTCCGGGATCGGATGTTCCGACCGGCAGACCAGCACATCCGGCGCCAGCCCGATCGACTGCAATTCCTTGACGCTGTGCTGCGTCGGCTTGGTCTTCAGCTCGCGCGAGGCGGCCAGATAGGGCAGCAAGGTCAGATGCATCAGAATGCACTCGCCGCGCGGACGCTCGTGGGTGAACTGGCGGATCGCCTCGAAGAAGGGCAGCCCTTCGATGTCGCCCACCGTGCCGCCGATCTCGCACAGCATGAAATCGACCTCATCATCGCCAATCGCAATGAAGTCCTTGATTTCATTGGTCACATGCGGAATGACCTGAATCGTCTTGCCCAGATATTCGCCCCGGCGTTCCTTTTCCAGCACATTGGAATAGATCCGCCCCGAGGACACGCTGTCGGTCCGCCGCGCACTGACGCCGGTGAACCGCTCGTAATGGCCCAGATCCAGATCGGTCTCGGCGCCGTCATCGGTGACGAACACCTCGCCATGCTCGAACGGGCTCATCGTGCCGGGATCGACGTTCAGATAGGGGTCCAGCTTGCGCAGCCGCACGGTGAAACCCCGCGCCTGCAGCAACGCGCCCAACGCCGCCGAGGCCAGCCCCTTGCCAAGGGACGAGACCACGCCGCCGGTGATAAAGATGTAACGCGCCATGAGGCCCCCGTGATCTGCATTTCGGTGTCTTTGCGGGCCCTGAAAACGACCGGCATCACGGGATTTGGACAATAGCCGATTCGCCCCGTGGCCGCAACGGACCCCAAGCTGATGTGGGGCGGATCAGACCCGCCCCAAATGATTGTGTCGTCTTTCAGTTCGCCGGCGGCGGGGCCAGTGCGTCGCCCGTTTCTGCGGGCGCCTCAGCTGCCGGGGCCTCCACTGCGGGCGCCTCCACTGCGGGCGCCACCGCTGCGGGTGCCTCCGCTGCCGGGGCCTCCGCTGCGGGTGCCTCCGCTGCGGGCGGGGTCACCACGGCAGGCGCGGGGGCCGCGGCAGGCGCCTCAGCCGCCGGGGCCTGGACCGCAGGCGGGGTCGCATCCGGCGCGGGCGGCGTCAGCGGATTGCCGCCGGTTGCGGGCGGGGGCGTATACAGCGGGGCTGCGGGCAGGCCCGGCGTCGCGGGCTGGTCGCCCCCGGTCACGCCGATCTGATCCATGATCGAGCCCGTGGTGGCCTGCCGCGCGGCCAGAACCGTCAGCGTCAGCGAGGTGCAGAAGATCGCCACCCCCAGAATCCAGGTCAGCCGGGTCAGCGCGTTCGCGGCCTGACGGCCCGACATCACGCCGCCAGCGCCACCACCACCACCACCACCACCCATGCCCAGACCGCCGCCTTCCGACCGTTGCAGCAGGACAACCCCCGTCAACAGCGCAGCGAGGATCAGATGGACGGTCAGAATGACGTTTTCCACGGCTTTCGGCCTTTCATTTGCGGACGGGCCTATCTAGTCACCCCCGCAGGTGATGGCAAGCAAGAGTGTCCCATGGTTGCGCTGATGATTCAGGGGACCGGCTCGAATGTCGGCAAGTCGCTTCTGGTGGCGGGTCTGTGCCGGGCCGCGCGGCGTCGCGGCCTGTCCGTCGCGCCGTTCAAGCCGCAGAACATGTCCAACAATGCCGCCGTCACCGCCGACGGGTCCGAGATCGGCCGCGCCCAGGCATTGCAGGCCCGCGCCTGCGGTCTGGCGCCGCTGGCCGACATGAACCCGGTGCTGCTGAAACCCGAAACCGACACCGGATCGCAGGTGATCGTGCAGGGCCGCGCGATCGGGCGCGCGCAGGCCCGCGATTATCAGACGCTCAAGCCGCGCCTGCTGGCGGCGGTGCTGGACAGTTTCGCGCGCCTCTCTGCCGCCCATGACCTGATCATCGTCGAAGGCGCGGGCAGCCCCGCCGAGGTCAATCTGCGCCCCCGCGACATCGCCAATATGGGATTCGCGCGGGCGGCGGGCGTGCCGGTGGTGCTGGCGGGCGACATCGACCGGGGCGGCGTGATCGCCCAGATCGTCGGCACGCAGGCGGTGATCGACCCCGAGGATGCCGCCATGATCCGCGGCTTTCTGGTCAACAAGTTCCGCGGCGATCCGCGCCTGTTCGATGACGGCTACCGGATGATCGGGGCGCGCACCGGCTGGCGCGGTTTCGGTGTGGTGCCGTGGTTTGCGGGCGCCCACCGCCTGCCCGCCGAGGATGCCGTCGATCTGCGCCATGGCGCGGGCGCCGCGTCGGACGGGGGGCTGCATGTCGTCTGCCTGACCCTGTCGCGCATCGCCAATTTCGACGATCTGGACCCGCTGGCCGCTGAACCGGGCGTGCGGCTGACCATGCTGGCGCCGGGGCAGGCGATCCCCGGCGATGCCGCGCTGGTGATCGTGCCGGGCACCAAGTCCACGCTTGGCGATCTGGCATTCCTGCGCGCGCAGGGCTGGGACATCGACCTGCTGGCCCATCACCGGCGCGGCGGCCATGTGCTGGGCCTTTGCGGCGGCTATCAGATGCTGGGCCGGGTGATCAGCGATCCCACCGGCGCCGACGGGCAGGCCGGGCAGGTGCCCGGTCTGGGCCTGCTGGATGTCGTGACCGAAATGTCACCGACCAAGCGGCTGGTGCAGGTGCGCGGCCATGCGCTTGGCCAGCCGGTCTCGGGCTACGAGATTCATATGGGCCGCAGCCATGGCCCCGACTGCGCGCGCCCCTTTGCCCATGTGCCCGGCCCTGACGGCGCGGTCAGCCCCGATGGCCGGGTGATGGGCAGCTACCTGCACGGGCTGTTCTCGGATGATGCGTTCCGCGCGGCCTGTCTGGCGCGGCTGGGGGCGGCCTCGCAACCCGGATTCGAGGCCGGGGTCGAGGCCGCGCTGGACGATCTGGCCGATCATCTTGAGACGCATCTGGACGTGGCCGCCCTGCTGGCTGTTGCGCGCTGAGTGGTTAACGATGCGTGCGTTGTCGGTGTACAGCCTGTGCCTGCGCGGTGCACAGGCTGTGCATCGCCGGTGCCGGGCGTTTTGCGGCCCGTCAGTCGAATTCAGTGCGGATCATCGGATAGGCCCAGTCGTCATTTGTCTTGTCGCGCACCCCCTCGACCACGCCGGAAAAGACGACGCCCAGAATCCCGCCATTGGCCTGCGCGGTCTGGCGGTTGTTGCTGGCCGTGCGCGAGAAGGGCTGCACCACAACCGTGCGCACCGCCTCATCCTTGCGGCAGGTCGCGGTGACCGGCTGGCTCTGCGCGCGCTGGTCGGGCAGGTTCACCAGCCCCGGCGTCACGACCTTGGCCGTATAGCCCACGCCCGCAATGTCACAGGCCACGCCCGCCAGTTCGGCCCGGTCCTGATAGGCCCGCACCTCGGTCGGCTCGAACCCGATAACCCCTTGAAGAACAGGGTTTCCTGTGGGCGTGACCGAGACCGGGGCCGAGGTGATGGGCGCCGGTCCATCACAGGCGGCCAGCGCCAGAACAGCGAGGCCCGCGACGGCGGCGGGGCGGATCCTGCCGGTGCCGGCACGGGTGGGGCGAAAAAAAGCCACGGGATTTACACTCCTACATACAATAACTTACGGGGTTTTCGCCCGCGCGCCCCATCTGACCCGGTGATGCCCTCCGGACCAGTCCCGACATCGCGCGCGTGGCCCATTCCAGCCTGACCTGTGATGCCCAGGGCACAGTCACGGTCCGCGCGGCCGCGCCATATCAGCGCCTGGTGCGGCGCTTTTCTGCGCGGTGATATGGACGAGACGGGCATTGCGCGCTACCTCAGGGCTATGGAACACGCAAAGCCGCCCCTGACCCTGTATCTCGCCGCGCCGCGCGGTTTCTGCGCGGGCGTGGACCGCGCCATCAAGATCGTCGAGATGGCGCTGAGCAAATGGGGCGCGCCGGTCTATGTCCGCCACGAGATCGTCCACAATAAATATGTCGTTGATTCACTTCGGGAAAAAGGCGCGGTCTTTGTCGAGGAACTGGAGGATTGCCCGGCTGACCGGCCGGTGATCTTCTCGGCCCATGGCGTGCCGAAATCGGTTCCCGCCGAGGCGCAGCGCCGCCAGATGGTCTATGTCGACGCGACCTGCCCGCTGGTCAGCAAGGTCCATATCGAGGCCGAACGCCACCATGCCGCCGGTTTGCAGATGGTGATGATCGGCCATGCCGGGCACCCCGAAGTCATTGGGACAATGGGGCAATTGCCGCCGGGTGAGGTGCTGCTGGTCGAGACGGTCGCCGATGTGGTGCATGTCGCGCCCCGCGATCCCGCGGCGCTGGCCTTCATCACCCAGACCACCCTGTCGGTGGATGACACCGCCGCCATCGTCGCAGCCCTTCAGGCCCGATTTCCCACCATCATCGGCCCGGCGAAAGAGGACATCTGCTATGCCACCACCAACCGTCAGGCGGCGGTCAAGGAGGTGGCACCCAAGGTCGATGCGCTGCTGGTGATCGGGGCCGAGAATTCCAGCAACTCCAAGCGCTTGGTCGAGGTGGCCCGGACGGCAGGCTGCGGCTATTCGCAGCTGGTGATGCGGGCCGGGGACATTGACTGGCGGGCGCTGGAGGGCATCCGCAGCGTCGGTGTGACCGCCGGTGCCAGCGCGCCCGAGGTGCTGGTCAACGAGGTGGTGGATGCGTTCCGCGACCGCTATGCCGTCGAGGTCGAGATGGTCGAGACGGCGATCGAGCGGGTCGAGTTCAAGGTGCCGCGCGTGCTGCGCGAGCCTGCGGGCTGAGGCGGCGGGCTGAGGGCGCCGGGGCTCTGCCCCGGACCCCGGGATATTTTCACCAAGGCAAAGGGTTGATCATGCGGCTTTATTCCATGCCCTCATCCGGGAACAGCTATAAGGTCCGGTTGCTGGCGGCGCTGGCGGGCCTGTCGCTGGAGCTGGTCGATTGCGAATACGGGTCCGAGACGCTGGCGGCGGCCAAGGCGGCGGGGGCGCTGCCTTTCGGCAAGCTGCCCGCCCTGCGGCTGGCGGGTGGCGAGACGCTGGCGGAATCGAATGCGATCCTGTGCTATCTGGGCGAGGGGACGCGGTTCTGGCCCGCCGATCCGGTCGCCCGCGCGCAGATGCTGGGCTGGATGTTCTGGGAGCAGTACAATCACGAGCCGGTCATCGCCGTGCGTCAGGCGCTGGTCAGCTATCCGCATCGTGCGGCGGATGCCACGCCGGAGCGGCTGGCCGATCTGCTGGAGCGCGGGCATGGGCTGCTGGCCGTGATGGAGGCGCATCTGGCGCGGCAGGGCTGGCTGGCGGGGGAGGCGGTCAGTCTGGCCGATCTGTGCCTCTATGCCTATACGCACACGGCGGGCCGCCGGGGCGGTTTTGACATGGCGCGGTTTCCGGCACTCGGGGACTGGCTGGGCCGGGTCGCGGATCTGCCGGGATATGTGGGGCTGAATGGCTGAGTTGTTTGCCTGGACCGACGGCGCGTGCAGCGGCAATCCCGGCCCCGGTGGCTGGGGGGTGCTGATGCGGGCGCTGGAGGGTGAGACGGTTCTGAAGGAGCGCGAACTGGCGGGCGGCGAGGCGGCCACCACCAATAACCGCATGGAGCTGATGGCCGCGATCAGCGCGCTGGAGGTGTTGACCCGTCCGACCGACATCGTGATCGTCACCGACAGCGCCTATGTCAAGAACGGCGTGACCCAGTGGATTCACGGCTGGAAGCGCAATGGCTGGAAGACCGCTGACAGGAAACCGGTCAAGAATGTCGAGCTGTGGCAGCGACTGGACGCGGCGCAGCGCAGCCACAAGGTCGAGTGGCGCTGGATCAAGGGCCATGCCGGACATGCCGAGAACGAGCGCGCCGACGAGCTGGCGCGCGCCGGAATGGCGCCGTTCAAATGACCCCCGAGGCGCTGGTCGCGGCGCTGGATTACGGCTCGGTGCTGGTTTTTGCGCTGACCGGGGCGCTGGTGGCCAGCCGGGCGCAGCTGGACCCTGTGGGCTTCGTCTTCATGGCCGCGCTGACGGCGGTGGGGGGCGGCACGCTGCGCGATCTGGTGCTGGGGCGCGAGGTGGTGTTCTGGGTCGCCCAGCCCGCCTATGTGCTGATCGCTGCCGGGGCCGCGCTGGTCGTGTTCTGGGCCGCGCATCTGATCGAGAGCCGCTATGTCTGGCTGGTCTGGCTGGACAGTGTGGCGCTGTCGGTGGCGGTGGCCGCCGGGGCCGGGGTGGCGATGGAGGCGGGCTTTGGCCCGGTGATCGTGGTCATCATGGGGATCGTGACCGGCACCTTTGGCGGGCTGATGCGTGATGTCGTGGGCAATGAGGTGCCGCTGGTGCTGAAACAGGGCGAGCTGTATCTGACGGCGGCCTTTGGCGGTGCCATGACCGCCGTGGCGCTGTCATGGCTGGGGGTCGCGGATACCGAGGCGCTGATCGCCTGCGCGGTGGCGGTCTGGGTGCTGCGGGCGGGCAGTCTGGTGCTGGGCTGGAAGCTGCCGCTGTACCGGCCCCGGCCGCCGCGGCGCTAGCGGTCGGTACCAGACCGCCATCTGGGTGCCGCCTTTCCGGCGGCGATGCCGCCCGACAGGCCGGCATTGGCCAGGTCCTGATAGTCCGGCCCGTCGTCATTGAAATTCCGGCCGAAAGCGCGTGTGACGAAGGCTGTGGTCGCGGCCATGTCGGGCGAGGTGAACGCGACATCGTCGATCTTCAGGGTGACGTGCCTTTCGGGCTTGATCCGGTGGCGGCGTGCTTTGGTCCCTGCGTCAGCGCAAAACAGGAGGGGCGCTGCGGCCCGCATCGGTGTTCTGGACCCCGGCGCGCAGGCCCTGCCCGATGCGATGGGCCAGTTGCGACCATGCGCGCGCGCTCCATGGGGGGAGGGTGCGGCGGAGGGATTCGTCGAAGAGCGCCAGCCAGAGGGTGAAATGCTCGGGGCGGACATTGCCCGCCGACAGATGGGCGCGCATCGGGCTGCCGTTATAGCCCGCGCGGTGCAGGATCGCCCCGGCCCAGAAGGCGGCGATGCGGTCCTCGTGCGCGGGCCAGTCGCCGATATGTTCGGCAAAGACCGGGGCCAGCACCTCGTGGCGGCGCACGGCGGCGTAGAAGGTGGCGACGACCTTGCGGATCTCGGCCTCGGTGATGTCGAAGCGGGGGGGGATGGCGCTGTCCATCTGTCGCATTTGGGCGGTGGCGGGGGTGGTTGCAAGGGGTTTTGCGCGGGTGCTAAGGGGCAGGCTCCGGTCGCAGCCCACCCGGTCAAAACAGGAGCAGATGATGAGCCATTACACCGACGCGCTGACCCAGCTGGGCGCCAGCGCCCCTCTGCCGCAATCGCCCGAAGAGGCCGTGCTGGAGCGGGTGCCCAATCCGCAGCCCGGCACCGCCTATCTGGTGCGCTTTACCCAGCCCGAATTCACCAGCCTGTGCCCGCTGACGGGTCAGCCGGATTTCGCGCATCTGGTGATGGATTACGTGCCGGGCGACTGGCTGGTCGAGTCGAAGTCGCTGAAGCTGTTTCTGGGCAGTTTCCGCAATCACGGCGCCTTTCACGAGGATTGCACCATCGGGATTGCGAAACGGCTGGTGGATCTGCTGGCGCCGCAATGGCTGCGGATCGGCGGCTATTGGTATCCGCGCGGGGGGATGCCGATTGATGTGTTCTGGCAGACCGGGGCGGTGCCTGCCGGGGTCTGGGTGCCCGATCAGGGGGTGCCCGGTTATCGCGGGCGGGGATAGGGGCGCGGGCGGGGTGGGGGGGGGGGGGGCCCCCCGCCCGGGGGGGGGCGCGCGGGGCGCGCGACTCCCCCGGGATATTTGGGTGAAGAAGAAGCGGGCAGGGGGTGCTTGCGGGGGGGCGTGGCGCTTTCTATAGAGGGCGCATGAGATTGCAGGCGCCCGTCCGTCGAATTAGCAGCCCGGTGGCGTGAGGTTTCACGCCGCCGGGTTTTCTGCTGCCTGCCGTGACCGACCGACAAAGGACCGCCCCCATGAGCGACGTGACCCCCGACTATCGCGACACCGTTTTTCTGCCGCAGACCGATTTCCCCATGCGCGCGGGCCTGCCTGCCCGCGAGCCCGACTGGCTGGCGCGGTGGGCGCGGATCGGCATCTATGACCGGCTGCGCGAGAAGGTAGCCGAGGGGGATCGGGCGCCGTTCATTCTGCATGACGGCCCGCCCTATGCGAACGGGCATCTGCATATCGGCCACGCGCTGAACAAGACCATCAAGGACATCATCGTGCGCAGCCATCAGATGATGGGTCGCGATGCGCGCTATGTGCCGGGCTGGGACTGTCACGGCCTGCCGATCGAATGGAAGATCGAGGAAAAATACCGCTCCGAGGGCCGCGACAAGGACGCCGTCGATCTGGTCGAGTTCCGGCAGGAATGCCGCCGCTTTGCCGATGAATGGGTCGCCATCCAGCGCGACGAGTTCCAGCGGCTGGGCATCACCGGCGCCTGGGACCGGCCCTATCTGACGATGGACCACCATGCCGAGGCGGTGATTGCCGCCGAGTTCATGAAGCTGGTGATGAACGGGGCGCTGTATCAGGGGTCCAAGCCGGTGATGTGGTCGGCGGTCGAGAAGACCGCGCTGGCCGAGGCTGAGGTCGAGTATAAGGATCATACCAGCCATACGATCTGGGTGCGGTTTAGGGTGGTAGTCGGGGGCGCATACGACATTAAGCCATCAGTGAGAGTTCCGGACAGTCTAGTGGACGCGTGCATTGTCATCTGGACTACGACGCCTTGGACTATTCCGCAGAACCGAGCGGTCGCGTTCAATCCAGAAATTTCCTATGGGCTATACGAGGTGAATGCTGTTGCAGAAAGCGCGACGGCGCAGGCGGGCGAGCGTCTGGTTCTGGCCGATGCGCTGGCGGGCAGCGTCATGGCATCCGCGAAGGTCACCGAGTTTACGCGTGTCGCCGATGTGACCGCCGCCGATCTGGAAGCGCTGGTGCTGGCCCACCCGTTCCGAGGCGTCGAGGGTGCAGACGGCGAATGGGATTACGACGTCCCCATGCTGCCCGGCGATCATGTCACCGACGAGGCGGGCACGGGCTTTGTCCATACCGCCCCCAGCCATGGCGATGACGACTATCAGCTGGGTCTGCGCTTCAAGCTGCCGATGACCTATAATGTCGAGCCGGATGGCAGCTATCGCAAGGATCTGCCGCTGTTTGGCGGGCAGGCGATCATTGCGCCCGATGGCAAGGACGGCCCGGCAAATGTCAGCGTCATCAAGCAGCTGGCATGGGCCGGCGCGCTGCTGGCCAAGGGCAAGATCAAGCACAGCTATCCGCATAGCTGGCGATCCAAAGCGCCGCTGATCTATCGCAACACACCGCAATGGTTTGCCGCGATTGATGCGCCGCTGGAGGACGGGATGGGGGAGTATGGCGCCTCGATCCGGGCGCGGGCGCTGACCTCGATCGACAAGCTGGTGAAGTGGTGGCCGCAATCGGGGCGCAACCGCATTCACAGCATGGTCGAGAACCGCCCCGACTGGGTGCTGTCGCGCCAGCGGGCCTGGGGGGTGCCGCTGACCTGTTTCGTCAAGAAGGGCGCGCGGCCGACCGATGCCGATTTCCTGCTGCGCAATGACGCCGTGAACGACCGCATCATCGCCGCCTTCGAGGCCGAGGGCGCCGATGTCTGGTATCGCACCGATTTCAAGGCGCAGATGCTGGACGGGATCGCGGACCCGGAGGCCTATGAGCAGGTCATGGACGTGCTGGATGTGTGGTTCGATTCAGGCTCGACCCATGCCTTCGTGCTGCGCGACCGCGAGGACGGCACCCCCGACGGCATCGCCGATGTCTATATGGAGGGGACCGACCAGCATCGCGGCTGGTTTCAGTCCTCGCTGCTGCAGGCCTGCGCCACGCGGGGCCGGGCGCCCTATCGCAATGTGGTGACGCATGGGTTCACGCTGGACGAAAAGGGCATGAAAATGTCCAAATCGCTTGGCAACACCATCGTCCCCGAAAAGGTGATCGCGCAATATGGCGCCGATATCCTGCGCCTGTGGGTGGCGCAGGCGGATTACACCGCCGACCAGCGCATCGGCCCCGAGATCCTGAAAGGCACCGCCGACAGCTATCGCCGGTTGCGCAACACGCTGCGGTTCCTGCTGGGCGCGCTGCATGGGTTCGATGAGGCCGAGCGGGTCGAGCCCGCCGAGATGCCCGAGCTGGAGCAGTGGGTGCTGCACCGGCTGGCGCAATTGGATCATCAGGTCCGCACCGGCTATGACCAGTTCGATTTTCAGGGCGTGTTCCAGACCCTGTTCCAGTTCTGCACAGTCGATCTGTCGGCCTATTATTTCGATGTGCGCAAGGATGCGCTGTATTGCGACGCCCCCGACAGCATCCGCAGGCGGGCCGCACGGACGGTGCTGGACATTCTGTATCACCGGCTGGTGACCTGGCTGGCGCCGATCCTGCCGTTCACCATGGAGGATGTGTGGCTGTCGCGCTTCCCGTCCGGGGATGACAGCGTGCATCTGCACGACTTCCCGGTGACGCCTGCCGACTGGCTGAACGAACCCCTGGCCGCGAAATGGGACCATGTGCGCCGCGCGCGCCGGGTGGTGACGGCGGCGCTGGAGATCAGGCGCAGCGACAAGACCATCGGCGCCAGCCTCGAGGCCGCGCCGGTCGTCCATGTCGAGGATCCCGAGATGCTGACGGCGCTGAAATCGGTGGCCTTTGCGGATGTCTGCATCACCTCGGATCTGGTGCTGACCGCCGATCCTGCACCGGCCGAGGCGTTCCGCATGGCCGAGGCGCCGGGTCTGGGCGTGGTGTTCGAACTGGCCGAGGGCTGCAAATGCCAGCGCTGCTGGAAGATCCTGCCCGATGTCGGCACGCATAAGAACCCCGGAGTCTGCGCGCGCTGCGATGCGGTGCTGGGATGACCGATGCCGGCCTGCGCGGGGGTGATCCCTGCGCAGGCCGGGCGGGCGTCTGATGCCCGCTTGACCCGGCGGGTGGGGCCGGTCATCGTGTCTTGCACAATGTGAAGGCAGGACCGCATGTATCAGCCCCATCCCGACCGCTATGACCGGATGACCTATCGCCGCTGTGGCCGCTCGGGGCTGAAGCTGCCGGCGATCAGTCTGGGTCTGTGGCACAATTTCGGCGAGGACACGCCGCATCAGACCAAACGCGACATCTGCCGCACGGCCTTTGATCTGGGCATCACGCATTTCGATCTGGCGAACAATTACGGCCCCCCGCCGGGCAGCGCCGAAGAGGCGTTCGGGCAGATTCTGCGCAGCGATTTCAAGGGGCTGCGCGATGAGATCCTCATCAGCAGCAAGGCGGGCTATGACATGTGGCCGGGGCCCTATGGGGTCTGGGGCAGCCGCAAGTCGCTGATTGCCTCCTGCGACCAGTCGCTGCGGCGGCTGGGCGTCGATTACGTCGACATCTTCTATTCGCACCGCTTCGATCCCGACACGCCGCTGGAGGAAACCATGGGGGCGCTGGATCATATCGTGCGCTCGGGGCGGGCGCTCTATGTCGGGATCAGCAGCTATAACAGCGCCCGCACGCGCGAGGCGGCGGCGATTCTGCGCGATCTGGGCACGCCCTGCCTGATCCACCAGCCCAGCTATAACATGCTGAACCGCTGGGTCGAGAATGACGGGCTGCTGGATGCGCTGGACGATCTGGGCATGGGCAGCATCGTGTTCACGCCGCTGGCACAGGGAATGCTGACGAACACGTATCTGCGCGGCATCCCCGAGGGCAGCCGCGCGGCACAGGGCAAGTCACTGGCGCCCGACTGGCTGAGTGACGAGATGATCGAACGGCTGCGGGGGCTGAACGATCTGGCCGCCGCGCGCGGCCAGAGCCTTGCGCAGATGGCGGTGGCATGGGTGCTGCGCGGCGGTCGGGTGACCAGCGCGCTGATCGGTGCCTCGCGCCCCGGACAGGTCGAGGATTGCGTGGGTGCGCTGGCCAACACGGATTTCAGCGCCGACGAGCTGGCGCAGATCGACGCGCTGTCAGCGGGCGGTGAGGTCAATATCTGGGTGCGCTCCTCCGAGGGTGCGGGGCAGTAGGCAGCAGGGCGGGCGTGCCGGGGGCCGCTCAGACCAGCCACCAGCCGTTGCTCTTGATCTGATTGCGGATCGCGCGTTCGTGCCGGGGCAGGGGGCGGCCCTCGAACAGGGCGCGGACCTTGTCGCGCCCCTTGTCCTGATAGATCAGCTTTCGCGCCGGTTCCCATTCCCGCAGGTGCGTTTTGATCGCCTTGTCGGCCACCGACGCCTCAAGGTGGGCAACCTGCGCCTCGCTGCCAAGCGCATAGAGCAGCGGCAGCTTGCGATAGTGAAAGGTGGTGCCGCCATCCAGCCCGTCCAGCTCGGGGCCGGGGCGTCCGCCGCCAAAGCTGTGGATCACCAGCGGCAGCACGACCTGATCCAGCCACGGGTCCATCACCTGACAGGCCAGCTCGTCATGCGGCGCGTCGCGCAGCTGCTGCGCCCAGTCCAGATAGCGGCGTCCGAATTCGACCGGATCGTTGCCCAGAAACCAGCCCGCGTTGAAATAGAGGTATTTTTCCCAATGCTCGTCCGGCTGGTCCGGATCGAGGCTGCTGGCGAAATCCAGTCCGAACCGGTCGTAAAGCGATTTCCAGATCGCGCCATAGCCCGGCCCGTAGAGCGGCGGCAACGGCCATGTCCCCTGCCTGCGCATCGAGGCCGCAGGGCGCGCAAAATCCGTGCGGATCGCGTCGATCGGGCCGGTGACCAGCGTGTCGCTGTCGAAAAAGAGGAACGGCTCGTCCGGGGGCAGCAGCGGCAGGGCTTCGATCTTGTTGCCTTGCGGGTAGGCGGCGCCAAAGACCTCTGCGCTGAAGGGCACGATGTCGGCGCCCAGTTCGGTCAGGATGCCGCGCGCACCCTCGGACATGGCGGTGTCGTGGCCGGTCCAGCCGCCATCGGGTTGTGGTTCGGCGATGATGACACGCCCGCGCCAGTCAGGCGACCCATGGCGCAGGCTGGCGAGGAAAATGATCGCCTCGAACTCAAGCCGTCCGGCTTGTCCGATGATCAGAAGATTGGCGGCACCGGTCTCTTGCATGGACAAAATACTCTGTAAATACCAGCGATACCGACAGGTTAGTCATCGCAGCCCGCCTGCGAAACCCTTCAGTTGCCCGATCGGACAAAAACGGCGGGCGCCGCGTTTGCAGCGCCCGCCGGGGGTCGGTTTCCCTGCATTCCGCAGGCAGAACATGCGCGACTGAGGCGTCTCTGTCCGGTTACGGCTTCAGCATGACCTTGCCCGCACGGCCCGGCGTCAGGCTGGCCTCCATCGCCTGCCGGACCTGATCCAGCGGGTAGGTGCCGCCGGTGTCCAGCGCCAGCGTGCCCTGAACCGCCAGCGTGACCAGTTCGGTGAGCAGACCGATGCGCTTGTCCGCTGCCATCTCGGCGCTGACACGCGACCCCCAGAAGCCCTTGATCGTGATCTGCTTCAGGATCAGCGCGCCCGAGGACAGCGGCATCGGGGCGCCGGTCGCGGTGCCGAACACCACCAGTTCGCCATCCGAGGCCAGCAGATCGACCAGATCGGCCGAAATCTCGCCGCCGACTGAATCGATGGCCGAAATGGCGCGACCGTCACCGATCATTGCGCGGGCCTGATCCTTCCAGTCCGGGGCCGAGGTTGACAGCACGTTGTCGATGCCCGCCGCGCGCAGTTCGGCGGCGGCCTCGTCGCGGCGCACGAGGTTCAGCAGGTGGATGCCGCGCGCCTTGGCCAGAATGGCCATGACGCGGCCGACGGCGCCATTGGCGGCGGTCTGGATGATCCAGTCGCCCTTGTCGGCCTTGAGCATGTCCAGCATCGAAATGGCGGAAAACGGCATCGAGATCAGCTGCGCGCCCATCTCATCCGAAATCTGGTCGGGCAGGGGCAGAACCCCTGCGGCGGGGGCGATGAAATACTCGGCCCAGGTGCCGTGGACGCCCGCGACCGCGACCCGCTGCCCGATCAGAGCGGCATCGACGCCCGCGCCCGTGGCATCAACGATGCCTGTGGCTTCGGACCCGCCGATGGCGCCGGGCAGGTCGGGTTTGTAGCCATACTGGCCCCGGACCGTCCAGATGTCGTGGTTGTGGATCGGCGACAGGGTCATCCTGACGCGCAGCTCGCCCGCGCCGGGTTCGGGCAGGGCGACGTCGCGCGCTTCGAGGATGTCTTTGGGTTCGCCAAACGTGTCGTGGACTGCGGCTTTCATTGCATTTCTCCGGTATGTGCGCCCGCTATCAGGCGCGATTTGGTATCCGCCAGCGCCCGCTCCAGCGGGATCTGATCATGGGACAGTTTCGACAGGATCGCGGCGCCCAGCCATTGCGCATAGAGCGACAGGGCGACGGCGTCGGGATCGGTCTGCGCGACCAGTGAGCCATCCGCCGCGCCGTCGCGCAGCAGCGCGGCCAGCGTCGCGGTCAGCGATTTGACGCCATCGTCCAGCACCCGGCGCATGGCCTCCGACAGGTCGGCCACCTCGGCGCCCAGCTTGACGACAAGGCAGGTGCTGACCAGCCCCGCCTGACGTTCCTGATCCAGCCATGCGCCGCAAAACGCCATCAGCTTGTCGGCGGCGGTGCCGTTCAGGGCCATCAGCGCATCCAGACGCGCCTGATAGTCGGCCACGTAATCCTCCAGCAGGGCCTGGCCGAACGCCTCTTTCGAGGGGAAGTAATAGTAGAACGACCCCTTGGGCACGCCGCTTTCCCTGAGCAGCACCGACAGGCCGACCGCGCTGAACCCGCCGGTCGTCACCAGACGGCGTCCGGTGGCAAGAATCCTCTGGCGGGTCTGATCCGATTTGCTTGGCTGTTCCATGGAGGGGGATATAGGCAGGAATAGACCAGTCGTCTAGTAGTCGATCGGTCTATTTTTTGCATGGCCGGTCAGAACGGGCCTTTTGCGGCCCCGGCGGTCCGGCGCGGGGGCGCCGGGAGGGGCGCACAGCAGGTGCACAGGGCGTACACAGCAGGTGCACAGGGTGTACACAGGGCGCGGACCTTGGGATTTCGGGTTGCAGGACCGGGGCGGGCCTCGGCATAAGGGCCGGACATGCGGTGCTGCGGTGCCTTTCGTGCGCTGCCTGTCATGCGGTGCGCGCGTGGCCTTGAGACCGCAGGCCCGACCAAGCAGGTGGAGACCATGACCAAGACCCCGAAGATCGCGATTGTCACCGGCGGGCTGTCCGGGATCGGCCGCGCCATCGCGCGCCGGTTCGTGGCGGACGGAATGACGGTTCATGTGGGCGCCCGGCGCGGCGACGACCCCGGCTTTGAACGCGACCTGCGCGCGGCCTTTGGTGCCCCGGTCACGGTCGGCGCGCTGGACGTGCGGGATACGGGCAGCGTCGCCGCCTTCGTGACTGCCGTCGTCGAACGCCACGGGCGGGTCGATGTGCTGGTGAACGCGGCGGGGATCTATGAAGAGGCGGCGGTGGACGGCCATTCCGACGGGCTGTGGGATGACACGATCGACACCAACCTGACCGGCACGTTCAAGATGATCCGGGCCGTCATGCCGCTGATGCTGGCGCAGAAAGGGGGGCGGATCATCAATATGGCCTCGGTCGCGGCGCATCAGGGCATGGCCGGGAACGCGGCCTACTGCGCCTCAAAGGCGGGGCTGCTGGGGCTGGGGCGCTGCGTCGCTCTGGAAGGCGCGGCTCATGGGGTCACCTGCAACAGCATCAGCCCGACATGGGTCGAGACGGAAATGCTGCAGCAGTTCATCGCCAACGACATGGCGCAATCGGGCAAGTCGCTGGCCGAGGTGCGGGCGACCTATGAAGCCTCGAACCCGCAGGGCAAGCTGGTCCAGCCCGATGAGATTGCGGGGCTTGCGGCCTATCTTGCCAGCGATGCAGCCCGCGCCGTGACCATGGCCGATTATCAGGTCAACGCCGGATCGCTGTGGTAGCTTCGGCCTGCGGGGCCTGCCGGAAGCGGTGGGCCAGCAGGGCCTTTACATCTGATATAGCCGCGAACGGCCCCTGCCCAGGCTGATCCCAGATCCGTTTCGCGGATGCGTTTTCAAAGCGGGCATCCGCGCGCAGGATGGTCGGGTTCTCGGCCAGCAGCCGGCGCTCGGCCTCGGTCAGGGGGGCGGTGGCCAGCCATGCCGCAATGGGCAGTCCGGTATCGACGGGCGCGCGCACCATGTCATCGGCGATCAGGTTGCAATAGCGCAGGCCGTCGGGCCGGAGCTGGCGCACAAGGACCTGCGCCGCCGCCCGCACATCGGTCATGTGAAAGCACATCCCGCGCGGTGTCTGGCCCGCGCGCTGGCAGGCCGACAGGATCGTCTCGTAAATATCCTTGGGGTTGGGCGCGTCCAGATCATAGAGCGAGGGCAACCGCACGATACTGGCCGCGATGCCCGAGGCGGCGATGGCCTGTTCGGCGGCGATCTTGGCCGCGCCATAGCCCGAGATGCCGTCAAAGGGCGTCGTCGGGCCTTCGGGGAAGGGGCCGCCCGTGTCGGGAAAGGCCGAGGTCGAGCTGGAGAACGCCAGCGACGCGCCTGCATCGCGGCAGAACTGCAGGACGGTCGAGATGCCCGCCAGCGACCATGCCTCCATCAGGGTGCGGTCCAGCGCGAGGTTCACCATCGCAGCGCAATGGATCACGCCCGAGACCTTGTCCGCCAGTTGCGCGTAGCTGTCCGGGTCCAGCCCGAAACGCGCATCCTCGACCGAGCCTGTCACGGCGACAAAGCGGTCTTCGGGGACGCCAAGCGCGCGGGCGCGGTTGGCCAGCCGGGTGACCGGGTCGTTGTTGCGCGGGCGCACGAGGCAATAGATCACCTGATCGGCGGGCAGTTCGCGGGCGGCGCAGGCCAGCACATGTCCGCCCAGAAAGCCGGTGGCGCCGGTCAGCAGGATGCCCTTGCGCTCAAACGCGCCCGGCTGCGGCGCGGGGGTGGCGGTTTCGGTCAGCAAGGCGTGCAGGCGCAGCAGGGGCAGGTTCAGCGCCCAGTCGAAATCCACCCGCTGCGCATAGGCGCGTTCCAGCGACAGCAGCAGATCGACGCACATCAGCGAATCGCCGCCCTGATCGTGAAAGGACAGCGCCGGGTCGATGCTGCTGACCGGGCAGCCCAGAATCCGCGCGGCGAATTGCGTCACCGGCAGCGCGTCGGTCTGGGTGTCGGGGGTGGGCTGTGCGGGGGCTGTCGGCAGCGCCTTGAAGTCGCATTTGCCGGAGACCGGATGGATCGGGATCTCGTCCAGATGCACCAGCCATGCCGGCACGCAATAGCGCGGCAGGCCCTGCCCCAAGGCCTCGGCCAGCGGCTGCGGCATGCGCTGCCAGCCTGCGCTGATCCCCCACCGGTCCGCGTTCTGCGCCAGTTGCGCGGCATCGGCGGTGTAGTAGAAGACCAGCACCTGCCCCTGACCCTCGATCTGCTGCACCCATGGGATCGCCTGCGCAAAGCCCAGCCGCGCGCCAAGCGTCTCGGTCAGTTCGCGGGTCTGGATGCTGTGGCCGCGCAATTTCAGCATATGTGCGACCCGGCCCAGCACATGGATATGGCCGTCCGCCGTCACATAGCCCTGATCGCCGGTGTCATAGAGCCGCTGGTCCTGCCCGTCGATGACCAGCCTGCGGAAGCGTTGCGCGGTTTCCTCGGGGCGGTTGATATAGCCCGGCCCCAGCATGCGCGGCCCCTCGAAATGCAGCAGGCCGGGCTGGCCGGGCGGGCAGGGCCGGTCGGCCTCGTCCAGCACCACGGCGCGCAGATGGGGCATGGCGGTGCCGACCGAGCCGCCCTGCGCGGGATCCGGGGCGCCGGTCAGGCGGGTGATGCTGATGTCATGGGTCTCGCAGATGCTGTAGAGGTTCCACAGCTCGGTCTGCGGCAGGCGGTTGCGGGCCTCGGCCACGAGGCTGTCGCGGACCACCTCGCCGTTCAGCACCACGCGGCGCAGCGGCAGGGCGGCGCCGGTGGCGGGGTCGATCGCGCCGAGGGTCTTTTCGAAGAAGGACGGCGTGAACAGCATCTCGTCAATGCCGCGCGAGGACAGGAAGGTGACCAGCGCCTGCGGCGACATCAGGTCGTTCAGGCCGGGAAAGACCAGCTCGGCGCCGTGGCGCAGGGGGCGGAACATCTCCCAGATGGCAAAGATGTAGATGCCGACCTTCATGCCGGGGGCATAGGGCGTGTAGGCGTCGCGCCAGCGATAGGACAGGAACGCCGCGTCATGGGTGACTGGGATGCATTTGGGGCGGCCCGTGGTGCCGGAGGTGGCGACCAGATAGATGCTGTCGGTGGGGGCGATGTCGGCGGCGCGCAGTTCCGCGCCTGCGGGCGGGTCGCGGTCGAGGCAGCTTTGGGCCGTGAGGATGCGGCAATGGCCGGGCAGCTGCCCCGGCTTGGGGTTCTGGCAGGTGACGATGGTGCCGACGCCCAGCTCGGCCAGGATATTGGTCAGCACCGCCTGCGGCATGGCCGGGTCCAGATGCACGAAGGGGCGCCCGCTGATGACGCAGGCCGACGCCGCCGCCGCAAGCAGCGTGCCCGGCATGCCAAAGAGGGCGACGGGGCCGTCATCGGTCAGCTGGCTTTGGAACACCAGCACGAAGCGGGCCAGATCGGCGTAGCTCAGGCGGTGGTCGCGGTCGGTCAGCGCGGGCCGGTCGTGATGCGCGGCAAGGGCGCGGACCAGTTCGGCGGGCACGGTCTGGCCCATGGATGCTGTCGTCGTGACCGGGCTGGGCATGTCGCAAAAGCTCTCTGAAACGTCGCGTCTGAGGCCCCCATAGGAGGGTCGCCGGGACTTGTCCACCACCGGCGCCGGTCGCTGCCTTTTGTCAGTTCAGAAAGCCCTCGGGGTCGAGGCTTTCAAAGCCGCGCCGCACCTCGAAATGCACAAAGCCGCCGCTGCCTGCGGTGCCAAGGCTCTGCCCGCCCGACAGGCTGTCGCCGCGCGCGACGGCCACATCGTCCAGCCCGGCATAGACGGTCATCAGGTCGCCGTCATGGCGCACCACCACGATGGGCGAGCCCGAGGTGTCGCGGGTGATCGCGGCCACGGTGCCGGTTCCGGCGGCGTTGACCTGCGTGCCTGCGGGGGCGGCAATGTCGATGCCGTCATTGCGGCCCTTTTCATAGACGCGGATGATCGAGCCTGCGACCGGCATCCGGAACCGGCTGCCGCTGGCCGCCGTGCGCGTGGCGCCCAGATCGGTGGTGGGCGCCGCCGGGCCGGGGGCTGAGGCCGGGGCGGTCGTCTCGGCGGGCAGGGGCTGGGCGGCCGAGGGCGGGCGCGGGGTCGCGCTGCCCTGTCCGGGGGCGGTGGTGGTGGTGGCTGCGGCCTCGCGGCGCTGGCCGGGCTGGGGGATCAGCAGGCGCTGGCCCACGCGCAGGTTCATATCGGCGGGCAGGCCGTTCCACGAGGCCAGATCCTGCACCGAGATGCCATAGCGGCGCGCCACCGACCATGCGGTTTCGCCGGCGGCGACGACATGTTCGCGCGGGGTGGCGGCTGCGGCGGCTGCGGGGGCCGCTGCCGGGGCAGGGGTGGCCGCCGGGGAGGCCGCCCGCGCCGCGCCTGTGGCGGGCGCGTTTGCAAACGGGTCGGTGACGGCTGCTGTGCTGCCTGCGGCAGGCGCGCCTGCCGCGCCGCTGACCGGGCGGGGCAGCACCAGAACCGTGCCCGCGCCCAGCTGGGTGTCGGCGGGCAGGGCGTTGTGGCGGGCCAGCTCATCGGCGCCAAGCCCGAGGCGCGCGGCGATGGTGGTGGGCGTGTCCCCCGCCTGCGCGACGACGACCTGTCCGTTGGCAAAGCTGATGATGCCGCGCGCGTCAGGCTGGGGGCGTGGGGGGGCGCTGGCGGCGGCGCTGTCGGTCGCCAGCCCGCCCGGCATCCAGCCGCGCAGATCCGGGTCGAACGCGCCGTTCGGCCCGCACGAGGCCAGCATGGCCAGCGCGGCGCCTGTCGCAGCGAACTGCGTGAAAACTCTGCTCATTATATACTGCCCTCAGCCTGCCATGTGCCGGGCGGGGGTCATGTCTGGCCCAACCCCTCGACCAGCGGAACGAATCTTACTTGCCGCAATTCGTCGTA
The DNA here is from genome assembly GCF_046289755.1 of Paracoccus sp. (in: a-proteobacteria). Taxonomy (GTDB): domain Bacteria; phylum Pseudomonadota; class Alphaproteobacteria; order Rhodobacterales; family Rhodobacteraceae; genus Paracoccus. The sequence continues at coordinate 52,267 of NZ_JBKBVD010000022.1, forward strand.
ATCGAACCCGGTGTCGGACCTTGTGACGCGGATCAGGGTCTGAACCGCGTCCGACTGGCCGACCGGAACGACCATGATACCGCCGATCTTGAGCTGTGCCAACAGCGGTCCGGGCGGATCTTCGGCGGCGGCGGTCACAAGAATGCGGTCGAACGGCGCCTGATCGGGCAGCCCGCGCGAGCCGTCGGCCACCTGTGCGGTGATGTTGTACAGCCCCAGCGTGCGAAAGATCGCCTCGGCCTCGTGGACCAGCCTGCGGTGGCGGTCGACGGTATAGACCCGGCGGCACAGGCCCGACAGGACCGAGGCCTGATAGCCCGAGCCGGTGCCGATCTCCAGCACGGTGTCGCGGGGGCCGGGCGCCAGAGCCTGCGTCATCAGCCCCACGACCGAGGGCTGGCTGATCGTCTGGCCGCAGGGAATGGGCAGCGGCGTGTCCTCATAGGCGCGGTCGGCGAACTGACCGCGCACGAACAGGCCCCGGTCGATCCGCTCCATCGCGTCCAGCACGCGGGGATCGGTCACCCCGCGCGAGCGCAGCTGGAACAGAAAGCGCATCTTGCGCTCGGCCAGACTGTCCTCGGGGTGGGGCCCGTTGCGGGGATCGTCGCGGGGATCGTCTTGGGGATCGTCCTGGGGGTCGTCCTCTGGCCCGTCCTGCTCCATCCCGTTCAGTCCTCTGCGCTGGCGCAGGCCAGCTGTAACGGCTTGTCGTCCAGCGCGGCGGCCAGTCCCTGCAACGAGGCGTGGCAGGTCAGATCCGCGCGCATCGGCGTGACCGAGACATAGCCGTCAAGGTTCACCGCCACATCGCTGCCCGGCTGCGCATTGGCCTGCTGCGAGCCGCCCGCGATCCACATGAAGCGCCGCCCGTTGGGCGCCACATAAGGCACCACGCCAAAGCTGCTGCCATGCCGTTTGCCCTGCGGCGCCACGCGGATGCCGCGCACGCGGGCGGCGGGCAGGGGCGGGAAGTTCACGTTGTAGAACAGCCGGAAATCGGCATCCGAGGTCCAGTCGCCGTGATCCAGCAGCTGCCGGATGACGGTGGCGCCATGCGCGCGGGCGCCCTCGAACGGGTCGGCCAGATCGGCGGTTCCGGCGCCCAGATATTGCGACAGGGCGATGGCGGGCAGGCCCTGCAGCGCCGCCTCCATCGCGCCGCCGATGGTGCCGGAATACATCGCGTTCTCGCCCGAATTGTTGCCGCGATTGACGCCCGACAGCACCAGATCGGGCAGCGCGTCGGACATCAGGTCGCCCACGGCGGCCAGCACGCAATCGGCGGGGCTGCCCTCGGCGGCATAGCGACGCTCGGACAGGCGGGCGACCATGGTGGGGTGGGAATAGCTGATGCAATGGGCGACGCCCGATTGTTCAAAGGCGGGGGCGACGGTCCAGACCTCGCCGCGCGGCCCGGCAAGCTGGGTGGCGATCTGGTGCAGCACCTCCAGCCCCGGCGCGTTGATGCCGTCGTCATTGGTGATGAGGATGCGCATCCCGTGGTTCCCCCTGCTGGCCCGCGGCCCGCGCCATGCGCGCACGCCATCGTGACCAGTCCTGATTAGCCGCCGCCCGCGCCTGCTTCAACCCGTTGCGGCAGGGGCGAAAGCGGTTTGACCTCAGGAGGGCAACGAGGCATCCTTGGCCCGGGGCAACCGGCGCGGCAGCATGCAGATCTATCTTCCCATCGCCGAGGTTTCGGTGAACGCCTTCACGTTGATCGGGCTTGGCGGGCTTGTCGGCGTCATGAGCGGGCTGTTCGGCGTCGGCGGCGGCTTTCTGATCACGCCGCTGCTGTTCTTCATCGGCATTCCCCCGGCGATTGCCGTGGCCACCGGCGCCAATCAGGTCGTCGCCTCGTCCGTGTCGGGCGTGCTGGCGCATATGAAGCGGCGCACGGTCGATTTCCGCATGGGCGGCGTGCTGCTGGCGGGGGGCATGGTCGGATCGGCGCTGGGGGTGCTGGTCTTCAACGTGCTGCAAAGGCTGGGTCAGGTCGAGCTGGTCGTGCAGCTGTGCTATGTGGTGTTTCTGGGCCTGATCGGCGGGATGATGCTGCAGGAGAGCATCCGCGCCATCCGCCGCGCCCGCAACCCGACAGCGCCGCGCCGCAGGCTGCATCAGCATATGTGGGTGCATCGCCTGCCGCTGAAGGCCAAGTTCCGGTCCTCGGGCCTTTATATCAGCATCATCCCGCCGCTGCTGGTCGGGCTGGCGGTGGGGGTGCTGGCCGCGATCATGGGCGTGGGCGGCGGTTTCATCATGGTGCCCGCGATGATCTATCTGCTGGGCATGCCCACCAAGGTCGTGGTCGGCACCTCGCTGTTCCAGATCACCTTCGTCACCGCCTTCACCACGCTGATGCACGCGGTCAGCTACAACACCGTCGACGTGATGCTGGCGGTGCTGCTGATCATCGGCGGCGTGGTGGGCGCGCAGATCGGCACCACGCTTGGCGCAAAGCTGCGGGCCGAGCAGCTGCGTATCCTGCTGGCGCTGCTGGTGCTGGCGGTCTGCGCCAAGCTGGCGCTGGATCTGTTCCTGCGCCCCGAGGATCTGTACTCGATCGCCGTGAGGGTGCGCTGATGCGGCAGATGGCCCTGACCCTTGCCCTGCTGCTGCTGCCGCCACTGACGGCGGGCGCGCAGGGCACCGGCCCGGACCTGCCGCCGCGGGCGGGGGCGGGCGATGCGCATCCGCTCTATCCCGATCCGGGGCGCCCGCGCGTGGCCATCCCCGAAAATCAGGGCCAGCCGCCCGAGCAGGTCGTGGCCGGGCTGTCCAGCGATTCCGTGGCCATCACCGCCAGCTTTGACGGGTCCGAGATCCTGATCTATGGCGCCATCCGCCGCGAAACCGCGATTCCCGACACGCCGCTGGATGTCATCGTCACGGTCGAGGCGCCCTCGCAGCCCCTGACCGTCTGGCGCAAGGCGCGCCGGGCGGGGATCTGGATCAACACCGACCGGGTCGATATCGGCGCGGCGCCCAGCTATTACGCGGTCTCGTCCACCGGGCCGCTGGACGAGATCCTCGATCCGGGCTGGGACAGCCGCTATCGCATTTCGCTGCCGCAGGCGCTGCGGGCCTTCGAGGGCGAGATCGAGGTCGAGGACACCCTGCCCTTCGCGCAGGCGCTGGTGCGGCTGCGCGAAGAAGAGGGCCGGTTCCGGCTGGACGAGGGCAGCGTGGTGCTGGTCGAGGACACGCTGTTCCGCGCCGACATCCTGATGCCCGCCACGCTGGTCGAGGGCGAATACAAGACCCGCATCTTCCTGCTGCGCGAGGGGCAGGTGATCGACGTCTACCGCGCGCCCATCGAGGTGCGCAAAGTCGGGCTGGAACGCTGGCTCTACCGGCTGGCCTTCGATCAGCCGCTGCTCTACGGGCTGATGTCGCTGGCGGTGGCGGTGATCGCGGGCTGGGGCGCCTCGGCCGCCTTCCGCAAGCTGCGCCGTGCCTGAGGGCGCGCGCAAGGGTCCTTGACGCGCGCGGGTTTTGCTCGCAGGACCGGGGCGTTATGGCACAGGGGATGACAGGGGGATTGATGATGGCGCGGACAGTTTATGTGAACGGCGATTACCTGCCGGAAACCGAGGCGCGCGTCTCGGTCTTTGATCGCGGGTTCCTGATGGCCGATGGCGTCTATGAGGTGGTCAGCGTGCTGGGGGGCAGGCTGATCGACTTTCAGGGCCATATGCTGCGGCTCAAGCGATCGCTGTCCGAGCTGGCGATCGCCAACCCGCTGTCGGATGACGACTACCTCGGCGCCCATCGCGAACTGCTGGCGCGCAATGGCATCACCGACGGGCTGGTCTATCTGCAGGTGACGCGCGGCAACCCGGGCGACCGCGATTTCGCCTATCCGCCAGAGGACACACAGCCGACGGTGGTGATGTTCACCCAGTCCAAACCCGGCCTTGCCGACGCGCCCGCCGCGAAAACGGGCTGGTCGGTGGTCAGCGTGGAGGACCTGCGCTGGGGGCGGCGCGACATCAAGACGGTGCAACTGCTCTATCCTTCGATGGCCAAGATGGAGGCGCGTGCGCGCGGCGCCGATGATGCTTGGATGGTCGAAGATGGCCGCGTGACCGAGGGCACCTCGAACAACGCCTATATCGTCAAGGGCAACACGATCATCACCCGCGAGCTGAGCCATGACATCCTGCACGGCATCACCCGCGCGGCCGTCTTACGCTTTGCCCGCGAGGCGCAGATGAAGGTCGAGGAACGCGCCTTCACCATCGCCGAGGCGCAAGAGGCCGACGAGGCCTTTGTCACCTCGGCATCGGCCTTCGTGATGCCGGTGGTCCGGATCGACGGCGCGCCTGTCGGTGGCGGCACGGTCGGCCCTGTGGCGGTGCGCCTGCGCGAGATCTATCTGGAGGAAAGCCGCAAGACCGGCATCTGATTGCGTCCCGCGGCAGCCGGGGGGCTTCGCGCCCCCCGGACCCCCCGCGGGATATTTGAACCAAGGCAAAATGCGGAGCGGGTGCCCTCATTTCATTTGCCTTGGTTGAAATATCCCGGGGGGAATCGCGGAACGCGATGGGGGGCTGGCCCCCTTGCGCGGCCTCGGCTCAGCACTGTGCCTTCGTCAGAACGCGCGCGATCACCCCGGACAGCCGGGCAGCCCAGGCCTGCTGGCCTTCGGCGGTGGCGATCAGGTCGTTTCGGACCTCGATCAGCAGGTTCGGGCGGTCATGGGCCAGCGCGTGGCGGTCGATGGAATCGCCCTCAAGATGCCCGTCATAGGGCTGGTTCTCGCCGGTGATCCAGCCCTCGTCCCGGCAGGCCGCGACCATCGCGGGGCCAAGCCGTGCGTCGCGATGCGAATAGAGGATGCCCACCTGCCACGGCCGGGGCGGGCGTCCGCGCAGCTGTGGCGTGAAACTGTGGATGGCGCAGATGCAGCGGGCGGGGTGGCGGTCGGCCAGCCGCGACAGGGCGGCGTGATAGGGGCGGTGCAGCCGGTCGAGGCGGCGGGCGCGCTCGGCCGTGTCAGCGTCGCGGTTCGTCGGGATGACGGTGCCGTCATAGAGGCGCATCAGCAGTGTCGGGTCGTCCTCGCCCCGGTTCGGGTCGATCACCAGCCGCGAGAAGTCGGAAAAGACCGCCGGGGCCTGCATCCGGGCGGCAAGGGCCGAGGCCAGCCCCGCCGCGCCCACATCATAGGCAATGTGGCGCGCCATGTCCGCAGGCGCGATGCCCAGATCGCCGCCGCCGACCCAGTCGGGGACGCGGTTTGTCGCATGATCGCAGGTGATCAGCCATCGCGAGGGGCGATCCTCGCCCTCGATCCAGAAAGCGCGTTCCGTCATGGCCCGGTCATCATTCATGTTGCAGGCTTGCTTACGACAGATGCGATCCAGACGCCAGTTGCCGCCGCGCAGCATTTGCGGCATAGATAGCGCTAAACTTGAGAGGGGCGGGATTATGAGACGACATCGCAATGTAAAGATCGTGGCAACGCTTGGCCCGGCATCGTCCGAAAAAGAGATGATCCGGGCGCTGTTCGAGGCCGGGGCCGACGTGTTCCGTCTGAACATGAGCCATGGCAGCCATGACGACCACCGCGAACGCTATAACGTGATCCGCGAGATCGAAGCCGAGACCGGCCGCCCCATTGCCGTGCTTGCCGACCTTCAGGGACCCAAGCTGCGCGTCGGCCCGTTTGCCAATGGCCCGCACGATCTGGAGGTGGGCGCCGGTTTTCGCTTTGACCTCAATGATGCGCCCGGTGACGGCACGCGCGTCCAGCTGCCGCATCCCGAGATTTTCGCGGCCCTCGTGGTGGGCAGCGAGTTGCTGGTCAATGACGGCAAGATCCGCCTGAAGGTCGATGCCTGCGGGCCTGATTTCGCCGATTGCACCGTGACCGTTGCTGGCGCGATCAGCGACCGCAAGGGCGTGAACGTCCCCGATGTGGTGCTGCCGCTGGCCGCCTTGTCCGAGAAGGACCGCGCCGATCTGGAATTCGCCTGCGAACTGGGCGCGGACTGGCTGGCCCTGTCCTTCGTGCAGCGCGCCGAGGATGTCGAAGAGGCCAAGGCCCTGGCCCGTGGCCGTGCCGCCGTGCTGTCCAAGATCGAGAAGCCTGCCGCCGTGCGGGCCTTTGACGAGATCCTCAAGGTCTCGGACGGGATCATGGTGGCGCGCGGCGATCTGGGCGTGGAACTGCCGGTCCATTCGGTGCCGCCGATCCAGAAGCGTCTGGTCCGCCTGTGCCGCAGCGCCGCCAAGCCGGTGATCGTGGCCACCCAGATGCTGGAAAGCATGATCGACAGCCCGATGCCGACGCGCGCCGAGGTCAGCGATGTGGCCAACGCCATCTATGAGGGCGCGGATGCGGTCATGCTGTCGGCCGAAAGCGCCGCCGGCAGCTTTCCGATCGAGGCTGTGCGGACGATGGATAACGTCGCCCGCTCGGTCGAGGCGGATCCGAACTATCGCTCGATCATCGAGGCGGCGCGCAAGGCCAGCCTTTCGTCGGTGCCCGACGCCATCGTGACGGCGGCGCGCGAGATTGCCGAGACGACCGATGTGGCCGCGATCTGTGTGTTCACGCAATCGGGCCAGACCGTCAGCCTGATCGCGCGCGAACGTCCGCGCGTGCCGATTCTGGCGCTGTCGCCCGAGGATGGCGTGCTGCGCCGGATCTGTCTGACCTGGGGCGTGCATGCCGTGGCAACGCCGCGCCTCAGCCGCTTCAAGGAGGCGGTCGTGAACGCCACCCGTGCGGCGCGCCATTTCGGCTTTGCCGACGAATCGCGCAAGGTGGTGGTGATGGCGGGCGTGCCGTTCAACGTTGCGGGCTCGACCAACATTCTGCGGATCGCGCCCTGCGACGAGCGCTTGATCTTTGCCAGCGACCCGGAATAAGCGGGTCTGGCGGATCATTCGGGGATAGGTGGCATGTCCGATCTTTTGTTGCTGGCGGGGCTGGGGCTGTGCCTTTTGTCCGTCATTCTGGCGGTGGTGCAGCTGTTGCAGACCCGGCCCCCGCGTGCGGCGGCGCTGGCTTTTGTTGCGGGCATCCTGCTGCTGTTCTGGTCCTTTGCCATGCAGCCGCAGCCGTTCAGCACCGACGGCATGAGCGATGCGGTTCAGCGCCTGATCGGACAGATTCCGGGCTGAACCCTCTTGTCATTTCGCGGGGGCGCGCATAAAAGCGCGCTTCCGTTCCCGTGCGGCCGGCCGATATGGCATTGCCGAGCCGCACGTTCACTCTGATGAAGGAGATGAAAATGCCGAAGATGAAGACCAAATCCGCTGCCAAAAAGCGGTTCTCGATGACAGCCTCGGGCAAGGTCAAGGCAGGTCAGGCCGGCAAACGCCACGGCATGATCAAGCGCTCGACCAAGTTCATTCGCGACGCGCGCGGCACCACCATCCTGTCGGATGCGGATGCCAAGATCGTCAAGAAATACATGCCCT
>NZ_JBKBVD010000023.1:0-59667 GCF_046289755.1 Paracoccus sp. (in: a-proteobacteria)
GCACCCATGCGGCAGACATCAGGGCCAGCGCGACCATGCAGCCCGCGATGCCGGGCGCGGTCGGGGTCCCGGTCAGTGCCGACCGTGCGACGATGATCGTCAGCACCCACAGCATCCCGGTAATCGCATAGAGGCCGCGGCGTCTGATCCCGGACAAGGCCAGAGCGGCGAAAGCTGGTGCCATATTCATGTCTCCGGTTGGAGGGCGTGGGTCCGCAGCCTGCCGTTTGCAGCGACTGCGCCCGCACCGGCCGGGGCGACCGGCCAAGGTCGGGAAGGGGCGCGCCGGGGCGTCAGAACAGTTCGACATTGCCAACCCTCGGGGCAAGCGGCGCCTCGCGGGGCGGCGGCTCGGTGCGCGCAAGAACCAGAAGCTGGACCCGTCCCGTAACCGGCCACAGACGGATGCGCCGCGCCTGTGCCCCGCCCAGATCACCGCTGATCAGGGCGATGCCCTCATCGCGCAGAAAGCAGCGGGCGGCCTCGGCGTTGCGGGCGCCGATATCGGGCAGACCCGGCATCATCCGCGCGCCGCCGAACAGCTTGGCCTGCATCCGCGCGCGCGAGGCCCCCTTGCGCAGCAGCGCATTGACCAGAATTTCCATCGCCGCGGCGGCATAGCGGTTGTCGCGCGGATCACCGCCGCCATCGGGCAACAGGAAATGATTCATCCCGCCGATCCCGCGAACCGGATCGGTGATGCAGGCGGACACGCAAGAGCCAAGGACCGTGGTGATCACCGCCTCGGGCCGGTCCGACACGGCATGTTCCCCCTGAACCACATGAATGACCTTTGGCTCTGTCACCCCCATGCCCGTTGCCTCTTGCCACAGGGATCGGCCCGCAGCAGTGCGCTGCCGATCCGTGTCAACGGCAGAACCTCGGTGGCGCCGCCCCGTTCGACGGCCACCCGCGGCATGCCCCAGACGACCGAACTCTCGCGATCCTGCGCGATCGTCAGCGCCCCGGCGGCCCGCAGCGCGCACATGCCCTCGGCGCCGTCCGCGCCCATGCCGGTCAGCAGGGCCGCCCTGACGCTGAACCGGTCCGCCAGTGCCGCCACCTGCGCGAACAGGACATCGACCGACGGGCGATGCCCGGACACCGGCGCGCCCGCGATCAGGCGCAGGCGTGGCAGCCCCGATGGCACAAGGCCCAGGTGATGCTCGGTCGAGGCTGCAAGGCAGATCGTGCCGCGTTCCAGCGGCTGATTGTCGGTCGCCGCCACGACCTGCGGCGCGAAGGCGCCGTTCAGCCTGCGGATCAGCCCCTCGGCAAAGCCGGGGCGAATGTGCTGGATGATCAGTGTCGGCGGGCAATCGGGGGGAAACGTCGCCAGAACCGTTTCCAGCGCGGGGATGCCGCCGGTCGAGGCACCGATACAGATGATGCTGTCCACCGGGCCGCGTCCGGCCAGCGCCGGGATGGGCATGGCGGAGGCCCTGACTGTGGCGACCCTGACTGTGGCGCCCCTGTCTGCGGCCACGCTGACTGCGGCCACGCCGCCTGTGGGGGCCTTCGACGGGCCAGCCTTGTCCGGCGGCGTCAGGGATGCGTCGGGTCGCGCACGGGCCGCTGGTGCCACCGATTCGGCGCCGCTGATCCGCTGCGCCAGTGCCGCCACCTTTGCCGAGAGCGGGCGCCGTTCTTCGCCATAGATGAACAGCGCGGCGCCGATCAGGCAGATCATGTCCGCAAGCGCGTCGAAATCGGGCAGCTCTGCCAGCTCGGCCGCCACCAGCAGATGCTGGGGCATATGCGCCTCGACCATGCGGTAGGTGTCGCCCAGCGTCGCACTGGCCAGCACGCGGAACGCGCCCGCGCCCGACTGTATCTGCACGATCGCATTGCGGCGCGGCCCGTTCGGGTCTGCGATCAGAATTACCGGCTCGGACACCACGACCCTCCAACGTCAATGGCTGGACTGTCGCCGAGAAAGGTTAAGAAAGTGTCTGCGTTTCAGTTATTTATTCGACATCTGAAAGGGCGGGGGGAAATCCTTTCTTAAGCATTGGCTGCTAGGAAGAGGGGGTTGTGGCCATCCTGAGGTAATCGCCGTGCTCGCCCTGACCTTGCCAGAAACGCTTGACCGCAAGTCCGTGGACGAGCTTTGGAAAAACCTCATGTCGCATCGCGGTTCTGACGTGATGCTGGATGCCGGCGGCGTGCGCCGGGTCGCTGCGACCGGCCTTGAACTGCTGGTCTCTGCCGCCCGGCAATGGGCCACCGATGGCAAGGCATTCGACAGCCGCGACTGGGGCGATGAGGCCCGCGCGGACCTTGCCGGACTGGGGGCTGACGGCACCGTCTTCGCCGCCGGTGGCCCGGCATGACCGTGCGCATCCTGGCAGTCGACGATTCGCCGACGATCCGCGCGCTGGTCGCCCGGGCATTGAAGCCGGCGGGGTTCGACGTGTTCCTGGCCGCCGACGGGGTCGAAGGCGTCGGCGCCCTCTCTGACGCCGACCCGCACCTGATCATCACCGACATCAATATGCCCAATCTTGACGGGTTCGGGCTGATCGAGACGGTCCGCGCCAGCGCCGATTACGCGACGGTCCCGATCCTCGTGCTGACGACCGAAAGCGGCGCCGAGCTGAAGGCGCGCGCCCGTGCGGCAGGCGCCACCGGCTGGATCGTCAAGCCGTTCGACGACACGCAACTGGTCGCGACGATCGACAGGGTCCTAGGGAGGTAGCCTCAGTGAACGATATGGACGAATTCCGCGAGATGTTCTTCGTCGAATGCGACGAACTGCTGGAGGTGCTGGCAACCGGCCTGCGCCAGATGGAAAGCCCCGATGCCGACAAGGAAACGGTTCACGCCGTGTTCCGGGCCGTCCACTCGATCAAGGGCGGGGCTGCGGCGTTCGGGCTGGACGACCTCGTGACCTTTGCGCACCGTTTCGAGACGGTCCTGGACCAGATGCGCTCCGATCGCCTTGATGCATCGGCTGCGGTCATGGCGGTCATGCACCGCTCGTCCGATTGCCTTTCGGATCTGGTGTCGGCGGCGCGTCAGAGCCAGTCGCCCGACACCACCCACAGCGAGGCGCTGCTGACCGAGCTGGACGGGTTGCTTCAGCCCGAGGACAGCTCCGACGCAGAGTTTCAGTTCGTGCCGATGATGATTGATCTTGAACCGCTCGATCTCGACGCCCCCCCCGGGGCCCCGGCAGGATTTCTGATCCGTTTTGCGCCGGAACCTGATCTTTACCGCTCGGGCAACGATCCTGCGGCGCTGTTGCATGCACTGGCAAAGCTGGGCGAGGCGGCGGTCACACTGATCACCGACAGGGTCCCGCTGCTGGAGGACTGGTCGCCGGATCGTCCCTCGCTGGCCTGGGAGGTGCGGCTGACCGGCGATCTGTCCGAGGCCGTTATCCGCGGCGTGTTCGAGTTCGTCGACGAATGCTGTCAGCTGCAGATCGCGCCGCTGGGCACCCCTGAGGCGCCCCCTGCGACCGTCGAACCTGTGGTGGAACCCGCGCCTGTCCCGGCGGCGCCCTCCGCACCTGTCTCCGGACCGGCGAAGAAACCGGCGAAGGAACCGGCAAAGCCCGCCGCATCCGCCCCTGCCGAGGCGGCGGGCGCGACGATCAGGGTCAGTCTTGAACGGGTCGATCGCCTGATGAACATGATCGGTGAAATGGTCATCAAGGAGGCGATGCTGTCGCAGGTCATCCAGACCGCCGGTCTGGGCGATTCGCCCGATGTCAGTGCCGGCCTCGACGGCATCCGCCAGCTTGCCGGAGAGATTCAGGAAAGCGTGATGGCCATCCGCGCCCAGCCCCTCAAGCTGGTCTTTCAGCGCATGCACCGCATCGCGCGTGAAACGGCGGAAGCCACCGGCAAACAGGTCCGCATGATCACTGTGGGCGAACATACCGAGGTCGACAAAACCGTGATCGAGCGGCTGGTCGATCCGCTGACCCACATGATCCGGAATTCGATCGACCACGGGCTCGAGGATTCGGTGACGCGCCAGCGCCGCGGCAAGCCGCAAGAGGGCACCATCACCCTGTCCGCCGCGCATCGCTCGGGGCGGATCCAGATCGAGGTTTCGGATGATGGCGGCGGCATCGACCGACCCCGCGTCCGTCAGATCGCCGAGGATCGCGGCCTGATCCCCCCCGGCGCCACCCTGTCACCGACCGAGATTGACCAGCTGCTGTTCCTGCCGGGCTTTTCCTCGAAAAACGAGGTGTCGGCTTTGTCCGGGCGGGGTGTCGGTCTGGATGTCGTGCGGCGCGAGATCATGTCTCTGGGCGGGCGGGTGATGATCCACTCGGTCGAAGGCGCCGGCACGACATTCTCGATCGCGCTGCCGCTGACCCTTGCGGTGCTGGAGGGGATGCTGATCGAGCTGTGCGGAGAGACGATGGTGCTGCCGATCACGGCGGTTCAGGAAACCCTCAGGGCGACGCCCGACATGCTGCATGGCGTCGGCAAAAGCAGCCAGCTGCTGTCGAACCGGGGCGAGCTGATTCCGATCATCGACCTGGGCTGCATCTTTGGCCTGCGGTTCGCGCCGGCGTCGCTGGACGATGGGGTGCTGATCGTTGTCGAAAGCGACAGCCAGCGGCGCGCCGCGCTGCGCGTCGACGGGATCTTCGATCAGCGGCAGGTGGTGATCAAAAGCCTCGAACAGAACTACGGCCGCGTGCCGGGCGTGTCGGCGGCCACGATTCTGGGGGACGGCAAGATCGCCCTGATCATCGACTCCGAAGAAATCGTGCTGTCCTCCTCCAACGATCACAGCAGGGCCGTGATGGCGCTGGCAGCAAACGGGTGACGCATGCTTCAGACCATGTCCCAACATTCAATCGGCAAGGGCGATGTCGTCGCCTTCAGGCTTGCAGGTCAGGATTTCTGCATTGATATCGGCTTTGTCCGGGAAATCCGGGGCTGGGCGCCGACGACGGTTCTGCCGCATGCGCCTGACTATGTGAAGGGCGTCATCAATCTGCGCGGCGCGGTGGTCACCGTGGTCGATCTGTCCGCCCGCCTCGGTTTTGGCGCCGCCGACCCATCGCCACGGCATGTCGTCATCATCGCCATGCATTCGGGCCGTGTCGTGGGTCTGCTGGCGGATCTGGTGTCCGATATCGTCACCGTCAACGACGAGGCGATGCAGCCCGTACCCGACATTGCCTCCGACCCCGCGCGGGAATTCATCAGCGGCATGATCACCTTTGACGATGGCCGCATCCTGCGCAAGATCGACCTCGCCCAGCTTCTGCCCGCACCGCAGGGAGGCGAGGCGTGACCCCGGCCAGTCCAGATCTGACCCATGCGCAGTTCGGCAAGCTGGCGGCAATCATCCATGCCGACAGCGGAATCGTGCTGTCCGAGGCCAAGAAAAGCCTGCTGGTCGCGCGCCTGAACCGGCGGCTGCGCGCCCTGCGGCTGCCCGATTACGGCGCCTATTGCCACCATCTTGACGGCACCGGCGGCGCCGAGGAACGCCGCCACCTGCTGTCGGCGATCACCACGAACGTGACGGCCTTTTTCCGCGAGGCGCATCATTTTCAGGCCCTCGCAGACGAGGTTCTGCCGCCCCTGATCGCCGCGGCGCGGCAGGGTCGGCGTGTGCGCCTGTGGTCGGCCGCCTGCTCCTCGGGGGAAGAGCCCTATTCGATGGCCATGACCCTGCTTGAACAGTTCCCCGAAGCGGCGCGCCACGACATCCTTATCCTGGCCTCGGATATTGATCCCGTCATCGTGGCGCGCGCGCGCGCGGGGCGCTTTGGCCCGGATGAGATCAAGGCGCTGGACGACCGCCGCCTGCAGCGGTTCTTTCAGCGCGACGACGACGCCTATCTTGCCCGTGACGAACTGCGCGCATTGCTGCGCTTTGCCGAGATCAACCTGCATCAGGCGTGGTCGTTTTCGGGTCACTTCGACGCGATCTTCTGCCGCAATGTGGCGATCTATTTCGATGGTGACGCGCGCCGGGTGCTGTGGCTGCGCTTTGCCGCCCTTTTGCCGCCCCAGGGCGAACTGTTCATCGGGCATTCCGAACGGATCGACGGCCCTGCCGCATCGCTGTTCGATCTGGCAGGCGCCACCCGCTATCGCCGCAATGACCTCGCGGCCCCCACTGTCCCGACGCAAGGAACCTGACCATGCCCCTGAAATCCAACCTGCATGTGATGGTGGTCGATGACATGACCATCAGCCGTGCCCTTGTCGAACAGGCGCTCGACTGGGCCGGGATTTCCAATGTGCAGTACGAGGCTGCCGGAGACGCCGCCTATCGCAAGCTGGTGGCGGCGCCCGTGCATCTGGTGATTTCCGATTACAACATGCCCGGCATGGACGGGCTGCAATTGCTCGAGGCGCTGCGGCAGACAAAAAGCACCCAGCGCATCGGCTTCATCCTGATCACCGGCACCGCCAACCGCGAACTGATCGAGCGCGGCCAGCGCGCCGGCATGAACAACTTCATCGCCAAGCCCTTCACCAAAGAGGCGCTGTTGCGGGCCATCGAAACGGTCACGGGCAAGCTGATATGAGCCGGGGCAAATCGGCGCAGGACAGGGCCCGTCCCCCGGCCATGTCCGAATATCCGGACATGGCCTCCTGGGAGGACGCCGGGCCGATGGGGCAGGCGGCGACCGAGCTGCCGTTGGTCACGGTCTTGTCGCGCGTGGCCGCCGAGGCCGACTTTCTCGCCACGGCCCTGCTGCGCTTCGAACATGACATCGGCCGGGCTCTGGGCGAAATCGACGGCGAGGGGCTGCCGACGCTGCAGGATGTCGACGCAACGCGGCAGGGGATCGAGGGGCTGGGGCATTTCCTCTCGGCGCTTTGCCGGCAACTGGATCCGGACGTCATGTGTGCCGCGGGCGCGGCGGCGCATTGCCTGACGATGCGGGCGCAGGTGCGGCGTCTTGTGGGGGACCTGCCCGCCACAGACCCGGCAGACGATCCGCCCGAAATATGGTCGTGACGCAGCCGCCGGTTGCCCGGACCGACGCCGCCCACGACCAGACCGGCCCCTTGCCCCAGCCGACCGATGCGGGCAGGCACCTGCGCGCGCTCTGCCCCGACCGGCTCCATGCGGGGTCCGACCACCCGGACCATGTCTGGCAGCGGGGCGATGCCCGCGTCATCGCGCCGGTCGCCTGCCAGCCGCGCAGCCGGACTGCCGACCGCGCCGTCGAGGTGCTGATCCACCGCCCGCCTGCGCGCGGCCTGTCCCCAGGACGGCCAGCCGGTTCCGGGCATCATCCACGCCCGGGCGCCGGACCTGACCCTGACCTGCGGCCGCACCCATGGCCCAGCCATCGCAGCCGCCCTGCCGCGCCGCAACCGGCATCGGCCTAGCCCGTGCCATCCCCGCATCCGGGCGGGCCCAGTTGCTGCGCTATCTGACCGAGGCAGCGGGCCTCATGTTCCGCTGCTGCAATGCCATCACCCTGCCGCCGATCGAACCGGCAACGGGCGCGGTCGACGACCATATCAGCTAAGGCGAAGGCGCATGGAACGTGATGGCCGCATGGCCAATCCTGACCGCGCTGGCGCCAGCTCGCCGCCATGCGCGGCCAGGACCCCGCCCGACGCGACGCTGCGCCCCGATATGGCCGCCGCCCGCCGGGCCATGGGCCAACCCCGGAGACAGGGCCGCCGGTCTAGAACCGGCCCGCCATCCGCCGACGAATATCCTCGCGGTCATCCCGGATCATCGCGGGGATCAGAAACAGGTCGATCACGCACCACAGGGCGACAAAGCCCACCCCGATCCAGCCGACCAGAACCACGGTCAGCATCCAGCTGACCGCCCAGACCGCCAGCATCAGCAGCCCCGAGATCCAGCGCCCCAGATACATGCGATGAACGCCAAAGCCCCACAGGAAAATCAGCAACAGATAGGCGACCAGAGGCGATTTCGCCTCATTCGCCACCCGCTGCTCGATCAGCAATTCGCGCTGCATATCCATTCGCCGCGTCCTCTCATCCTGACACGGGCCTCAAGCCCGCCCTCTCAGATAAGAACCCACAGCCACCGCGCAAGTTCACCCCCCACCCAGCTTCTTCTTCATAAAAATATCCAGACCCGCCCCCGGCACGCGCCCCGGCCCGAAAACCGCGCAACGGCACCGCGCAAGCGGTGTACGCCCTGTGCACATGCTGTGCGCGCGGGGGTGCGCGCCTTGTGAGGCTAAAAACCCGGCAATTGCTGGCCCCGACAGGCCCGGCGCCGGTCGGTGCCGCAACAGCACCGCGCGCTATTCGACGCGCTCGAACCGGTCAAAGACCAGACCGATGGGTTTGATCGGTGCGCCCTGCTGATCCACCCGGTTCACGTCCATCACCGCCATCCGATAGCGTCCTGCCTCCAGCAGGACCGGCCCCAGTTGCGCATCGGTGGTGCCATTGGCGTCGTCATTTTCGCCCGCCAGCATGCCATTCGCCCCGAACAGCGCTAGCTTGGTGTCCACGCCCACCGACTGCCCGGACGCGGCCACGATCAGCACCCCCGGCGCCGGCATCTCGAATGTCACCCATTGCGCGCTGCCATCATGCAGCAGCACCGTCTCGCGGTCGCGCGTCAGGTCCAGCGCCTGCACCGGATAGCCCGAATCAGCGGGCGGCGGCATCTCGCCCTTGCGCCATGCGGTGCGCAGATAGCTGTTGCGGTCCAGCGCCTCGGCCGACACCGTGATGTCACCCTCGCGCGCCGACAGCGGCGCCATGCCGATGCAGTAATCGCCCGCCGCCAGCGGCGTCAGGAAATCCAGCCGCGAATTCAGCCCGTCGGCATCGTCGTTCTCGGCGATCAGCGCGCCCGTGCCGTCGAACAATTTCAGATAGGGATCAAGCTCTTCGCTGGCCGCACGCAGGGTCATCGAGGCGTCCTGATCCAGGGTAAAGCGCAGATACACGACCTCGGCGCCGGTTGTCTCTTCGACCCGCCCCTGCGCCAGCGCAGCCCCCAGCGGGCCGTCGGTCAGATCGCGCGCGGGCGTGTCAGGCGTGCAGGCATTGATGGTCAGATCGACCGGCGCCGCCAGCAGCGGCGGCTGATCCATGCGGCTGACCTGCACGGTCGCCTGCTGCACCGGATTGCCCACCGGCACCAGCTGCACACAGTAATCGCCCGGCTCCAGCGTGGTCTCGATCCGCGAATTCAGCGTGCCATCCACATCGTCATTGCTGGCCAGCACCTCGCCATCGGGCGTCGACAGCGTGATCGATGGGTCGCCGTCACCGATCGTCATGGCCTCGATCCGCATGGCCTGCGCGGTCTCCGCGATGTGAAAGGCCAGCCAAGGATGCTGGCCGCTGCCGGTCGCGGCCTCCTGTCGCAAGGGGTCTGCGGCGCGGGCCATATCCGATCCGTCGAAGGTTCCGCCCAGCCAGTCGGCGGCCACCCCCGAACAGACCGGGCCCGGATCCTCCGCCGCCGCAGGCAGCGGAATCAGGGCGGCAAGGCCGATTGCAAGCGTCAGAAACTGTTTCATACGAGCACCTTGGCACAAAGAGTCGCGCGCAATCTGGCACCCTGCGGGCCGTCGGGCAAGCAGTATCACCGCAGGAAATTCCGCCGATGGTGCTTGACCCCTGCGCCCGCCCGCGCTTGAAGGCAGAAAAGCCACGCCCACGCCCGCCGCGCGGGCCGGAACCGGAAAGCGAGCGCCATGAAGTTCACCCTCTCCTGGCTCAAGGAGCATCTCGACACCACCGCGACCCTCGACCAGATCGCCGAGGCGCTGACCGATCTTGGCCTTGAGGTCGAAGAGATCAGCGACCCGGCGGCAAAGCTGGGCGCCTTCACGCTGGCGCGGGTCGACCATGCCGAGCCCCATCCCGATGCCGACCGCCTGCGCGTCTGCCGGGTGATGACGGATGAGGGCGAGAAACAGATCGTCTGCGGCGCCCCCAATGCGCGGGCCGGGATCACCGTGGTTCTGGCCAAGCCCGGCGATTACGTGCCCGGCATCGACGTGACGCTCGGCGTGGGCCGCATCCGGGGCGTCGAAAGCCACGGCATGATGGCGTCCGAGCGCGAGCTGGAGCTGTCCGAGGAACATGACGGCATTATCGAGCTGCCCTCGGGGCAGGTCGGCCAGCGCTTCGTCGACTGGCTGGCCCAGAACGCGCCCGACAAGATCGACCCGATGGTCCATATCAAGATCACGCCGAACCGCCCCGACGCGCTTGGCGTGCGCGGCATCGCCCGCGATCTGGCGGCGCGGGGACTTGGCGTGCTGAAACCCGCGCGGCAGGCCCGGATCGAGGGCGCGTTCCCGTGCCCGATCGCAGTCACCATCGCGCCCGAGGTGGCCGCAAAGGCGCCGTTCTTCGCGGGCCGGGTGGTGCGCGGCCTCACCAACGGAGCCTCGCCCGACTGGCTGCAAAAGCGGCTGAAGGCCATCGGTCTGCGCCCGATCAACGCGCTGGTGGACATCACCAATTTCTTCACCTTTGATCTGAACCGTCCGCTGCATGTCTTTGATGTGGCCAAGGTTTCGGGCAACCTGACCCTGCGCGCCGCACTCTCGGGCGAGGTGATCGAGGCGCTGGACGACAAAACCTATGCGCTGCCCGAAAGCGCCGTGGTGATCTGCGACGACAATGGCCCCGAAAGCATCGCGGGCATCATGGGCGGCGCAGCCTCGGGCGCGTCCGGGGCCACGACCGATGTGTTCATCGAGGCCGCCTATTTCGACCCGATCAGCACCGCCGCCGCAGGCCGGGCGCTGAAGATCAACAGCGATGCGCGCTATCGTTTCGAACGTGGCATCGACCCTCAATCGACCCTGCCGGGGCTGGATCTGGCCACGCAGATGGTGCTGGACCTGTGTGGCGGTGAGCCCTCGGACGTGGTGACGGCGGGCGCGCTGCCCGACACAAGCCGCGCCTACCGGCTGGACCCGACCCGCACCAGCAGCCTTGTCGGCATGGACATCCCCGAACCCACCCAGCGCGCCACGCTGGAGGCGCTTGGCTTCCGGCTGGAGGGGGACATGGCGCATGTGCCCTCGTGGCGGCCCGATGTGCTGGGTGAGGCGGATCTGGTCGAGGAAATCGCCCGCATCGCCAGCCTGACAAAGCTGGAGGGCAAGCCGCTGCCGCGTCCGCGCGCGGGCGTGCCGCTGCCGATCCTGACCCCCCTGCAGGCCCGCGAAAAGATCGCGCGGCGGATGGCGGCATCGCTCGGCTACAACGAATGCGTCACCTACAGCTTTATTGACGCGGGGGCGGCCACGCTGTTCGGCGGCGGCAGCGACGCCCTGCGCGTCGAAAACCCCATCAGCAGCGAGATGACGCATCTGCGCCCCGACCTGCTGCCCGGCCTGCTGGCGGCGGCGGCACGTAATCAGGCGCGCGGTTTCGCCGATCTCGCCCTGTTCGAGCTGGGCGCGGTCTTTGAGGGCGGTGAGCCGGGAGAGCAGAGCCAGCGCATCAGCGGGATTCTGATCGGCCAGACCGCGCCGCGCGATCCGTTCGGCAGCCGCCGCAAGGTGGATCCGTATGACGCCAAGGCTGATGCCGAGGCGATCCTGCAGGCCATCGGCGCCCCCGCAAAGGCTCAGATCAACCGCAAGCTGGACGGCTGGTGGCATCCGGGCCGGTCGGGCAATATCGCACTTGGCCCCAAGGTTCTGGCCACATTCGGCGAGATCCACCCCAAAATCCTGCGCGAGATGGATGTGAAGGGCCCCGCCGTGGGCTTTACCATCCATCTGGCCGCTGTGCCCTTCCCCAAGGCGAAAACGCCCACCCGCCCGGCGCTGGAACTGTCCGAGTTTCAGGCGGTCGAGCGTGACTTTGCCTTTGTCGTCGATCCTCAGGTCGAGGCGCTGACGCTGGTGAATGCGGCCAGCGGCGCCGACAAGGCGCTGATCCGGCAGGTGACGGTGTTTGACCAGTTCACCGGGCTTGAGAACGGGCGCAAATCCATCGGCATCACCGTGCGGATGCAGGCGGGCGACAAGACCCTGACCGATGCCGAGATCGAGGCCGTGGCGGCGAAGGTCGTCGACAAGGTCCAGAAGGCCACCGGCGGCGTGCTGCGGGGCTGACCGGGCGTCTGACTGTCGCGTCACGGGGCGGATTTTTCCCGCCCCGTGATGTTTTTCATCTTTTCTGCTGTCGGAATTGAACGAAATGCCGCCCCGCAGCGTTCAAGGGGAACGCCGAAGATTGCGCCTTTGGTGCCCCGCAGGAGATGACGTGACACAACGACCTGATCTGGCGATCGCCATGCTGATCGCCCCCCTTGTTGCAGGCGTGTTCCTGCTGGACCTGTATTACCCGTTGGGCACAGCGGTCTGGCTGCTTTACGTCGTGCCGCTGGCGCTGGCCTTTCTGTCGCGTCAGCCGCTGATGCCTGCCGGGGTGGCTGTGGTGACCTGCGCGCTGATGGTGGCGGGCTTCATGCTGGACCGGGCGGGCATCAGCCCCGGCATTGCCGCCGCGAACCGGACCATGGCGGGGGTGGTCTATCTGGCGCTGGCGGCTTTGGGCTATGGGTTGATCGTGAACCGCGCCCGGCTGGCGCGCAGCGAATGGGTGCATCAGGGGCAGGTCGTCACCTCGCGCGCCATTCAGGGCGATCTGTCGGCACAGCGGCTGGCGCAGCAGGTGCTGGCGGCGCTGGCCGAGCAGATCGGCGCCCGCGCGGCGGTTGCCTATACGCGCAACGGGCGCGGCTTTGTGCGGCTGGCGGGGTGGGGCGTCGACACTGCCGCGCTGGCCGAACGCATCGACGAGGGCGAGGGCCATCTGGCCCGCGCTGTCTCTGGCGGCGCGCCGCTGTCGGTGGCGCTGTCGCCCGATCAGGCGCTTGGCTGGGCCACCGGACTGGCGCGCGGACGGGCACCGCATTCAGTGCTGGTGCCGCTGCGCGACGGTCAGCTTGTGAATGGCGTGCTGGAATTCGGGCTGCAGGACCCGCCCTCGGGCCGGATGATGGACCTGTTCGACCGGGTGTCGGACAAGCTGGGCATTGCCCTGCGCTCGGCCCAGTATCGCGAACAGTTGCAGGAATTGCTGGAGGAAACCCGCCGCCAGTCCGAAGAACTGCGCAGCCATGGCGAGGAACTGGCCGCCACCAACGAAGAGCTTGAGGAGCAGACCCGCGCCCTGCAGGACAGCCAGACCAGGCTGGAGGCGCAGCAGGCCGAGCTGGAAAGCCAGAACGCCCAGCTGGAAAGCCAGACGCAGGAGCTGGAGGAACAGCGCGACGCGCTGGCCCGCTCGCGCCGGATGCTGGAGGATCAGGCCGAGGCGCTGGCCCGCGAAAGCCGCTATAAATCCGAATTCGTCGCGAACATGAGCCACGAACTGCGCACGCCGCTGAATGCGCTGCTGATCATGTCGCGGCTGCTGGCCGAGAACCGGGGCGGCACGCTGACCGGCGAACAGGTCCGGTGGGCCGAAACGATCCAGTCCTCGGGGCAGGATCTGCTGGCGCTGATCAACGATATTCTCGACCTGTCCAAGATCGAGTCGGGCAAGGTCGAACTGGCCCGCGACGAGATTGATCCCCGGCACATCGCGACCCGCATCACCCGCGCCTTCGAGGCGCAGGCCCGCGAACGGGGGCTGGAGCTGACCGCCGAGGTTGCAGCCGGTCTGACCGGTTTTGAAAGCGACAGCCAGCGGCTGGAACAGGTGCTGCGCAATTTCGTCTCGAACGCGCTGAAATTCACCGAACGCGGGCGGGTGACGCTGCGTGTGTCGCGGGTGCCGCAAGGCGTGGCCTTTGCCGTCGAGGATACCGGCATCGGCATCGCCCCCGACCAGCAAGAGGCCGTGTTCGAGGCGTTCCGGCAGGCCGATGGCACCATCTCGCGCCGCTATGGCGGCACCGGGCTGGGGCTGTCGATCTCGCGCGAGCTGGCCGATCTGCTGGGCGGGCGGCTGACGCTGGACAGCCAGCCGGGTCGCGGCAGCACGTTCTCGCTGATCCTGCCGATGCGCCCCGCGCAGGGGCGCCCTGCGCAGGCCAGACCCACGGTGATGTCTGCCCCGGCGCCTGTGCCAGCGCCGGTCGCGCCTCTGGCGCTGGACATGCTGGCGGGGGTCGAGGATGACCGCGACCTGATCCAGCCCGGCGAACGGGTGATGCTGGTGGTCGAGGATGACCCGGCCTTTGCCCGCATCCTGTGCGATCTGTCGCGCGAACTGGGCTTTCGCTGCGTCTGCGTGGGCCGGGCCGATGATGCGGTCACCGCCGCGCGGCATTATCTGCCCCATGCCATCGTGCTGGATATGGGCCTGCCCGACCATTCGGGTCTGTCCGTGCTGGACCGCCTGAAACGCGACACCGCCACGCGGCATATCCCGGTCCATGTCGTGTCCGCCGAGGATTACACCCAGCAGGCGCTGTCGCAGGGCGCGATCAGCTATATGCTGAAACCCGTGCAGCGCGACGATCTGGCCCATGCCCTGCGCCATCTGGAAACCCGCCTTGAACAGCGCATGCGCCGCCTGTTGATCGTCGAGGATGATCCGGCGCAGATGGAGGGGCTCAAGGCGCTGCTGGGCAATGACGAGGTGCAGGCCATCGGTGCCGGCACCGCCGCCGAGGCGCTGCGCATCTGCCGCAGCGAGACGGTCGATTGCATCGTTCTGGACATGACGCTGCCCGATGCCTCGGGCTTTGATCTGCTGGAACAGCTGGACGGCGACGGCATGGCGGCCTTTCCGCCGGTGATCGTCTACACCGCCCGCGCCCTGTCCGAGGCCGAGGAACAGCGCCTGCGGCGCTACTCCAAGTCGATCATCATCAAGGGCGCGAAATCGCCCGAACGCCTGATCAACGAGGTGACGCTGTTCCTGCATCAGGTCGTCAGCGATCTGCCCGAAAAGCAGCGTCAGATGCTGGCCGCCTCGCTCAATCGCGATGCCCAGCTTGAGGGGCGGCGCATTCTGGTGGTCGAGGATGACATCCGCAACGTCTATGCCCTGACCGGCGTGTTTGAACCCCACGGCGCCACCGTTCAGATCGCCCGCAACGGCCGCGAGGCGCTGGAGGCGTTGGGCCGCGTCAATGACAGCGCCGCACCGCGGATTGATCTGGTGCTGATGGATGTGATGATGCCGGAAATGGACGGTCTGACCGCCACCCGCGAGATCCGCAAGATCGACCGCTGGAAAACGCTGCCGATCATCATGCTCACCGCCAAGGCCATGGCCGAGGATCAGAACCAGTGCCTGGCCGCAGGTGCCAATGACTATCTGCCCAAGCCGCTGGATGTGGACAAGCTGCTGTCGCTGACCCGTGTGTGGATGCGGTAATGAGCATTCAGCCCATTCTGCCGCACCCGCCCGAGGCAATCGAGCTGGACCTGTTCCTCGATGCGCTGCACCGGCGCTATCATTATGATTTCCGGTCCTATTCCCGCACCTCGCTGATCCGGCGGGCGGAACTGGCGCGCGACAGGCTGGGCTGTGCGACCCTGTCCGAGGTGCAGGGGCGTTTGCTGCATGACCCGTCCGTGCTGCCCGACATCATCGACGCGATGACCGTGCAGGTCAGCGAATTCTTCCGCGATCCCGACTATTTTCTGGCGCTGCGGCGCGAGGTGATCCCGCATCTGCACACTTTCCCCTCGCTCAAGGTCTGGGTGGCGGGCTGTGCGGATGGCGAGGAGCTGTATTCGCTGGCGATCCTTCTGGACGAAGAGGGGCTGCTGGACCGCACCCTGTTCTACGCGACCGAGATCAACCGCCGCGCGCTGGCCCGTGCCGAGGCCGGGGTCTATGGCATCGACCGGCTGGCGCTGTTCTCGCAGAACTATCAGCGGGCGGGGGGGCGCGGCTCGCTGTCGGATTACTACACGGCGGCCTACGGGCGCGCGGCCTTTGACCGCCGCTTGCGGGCGCGCACGGTGTTTACCGAACACAATCTGGCCACCGATCAGGTCTTTTCCGAGGTGCATCTGATATCCTGCCGCAACGTGCTGATCTATTTCGACAATACGCTTCAGGACCGGGCGATCGGTCTGTTTGCCGGGGCCTTGGCGCGGTGCGGTTTTCTGGGGCTGGGCCTGCACGAAACGCTGCGCTTTTCCGCCCATGCCGGGGCCTTTTCCGCCTTTGACGACACCCAACGCATCTGGCGCCGAACCAGTCAGGACCATCCGAATGCCGCATAACCCCATCCGCTTTCTGATCGTGGACGACATCGCCGAGAACATCATGGCACTGGAGGCGCTGTTGCGCCGCGACCGGCTGGTGATCGACCGCGCGTCCTCGGCCGCCGAGGCGCTGGAGCTGATGCTGGTGCATGAATATGCGCTGGCCTTTCTGGATGTGCAGATGCCCGGCACCGATGGCTATGAACTGGCCGAGCTGATGCGCGGCACCGAACGCACCCGCAGCGTGCCGATCATCTTTGTCACCGCCGCCGAGATGGACGACGCCCGCCGTTTTCGCGGCTACGAGGCCGGGGCGGTCGATTACATCTTCAAGCCCATCGACCCGCTGGTGCTGCAATCCAAGGCCGAGGTGTTCTTTCGCATCGGCCAGCAGGCCAAGGAACTTGAACGCCAGCGCGATGAGATGCGGGCGATTGCGCGCCACCGCGACCGGGCGATGGCGCGGCTCAAGGCGCATGCCGACAACTCGCCGCTGGCGCTGATCGAATGCGACCGCGAACTGGTCATCCGCGCATGGTCCGAGGGCGCCGAGCGGATATTCGGCTACACCGCCGCGCAGATGCTGGGCCTGAAGGTCAGTGCCTCGGGCTGGATCGACGCCGCGGCTGCGGCGCAGCTGGCGGGCTGGTTCGATTTCGACGCCCGGACGCCGCCGCGCTTTTCCGCCGACATCGCCGCGCATCATGTCAGGGGGCAGCGGATCGACTGCGAGATCTACGCCTCGATCCTGCCCGACGAGGCCGACGCCATGTCGCTGTCGCTGCAGGTGCTGGACATCACCGAACGCAAGCAGGCCGAGCAGGTGCGGTCCCTGCTGATCGGCGAGCTGAACCACCGCATCAAGAACACGCTGGCCAATGTGCAGTCCATCGCGCGTCAAAGCCTGCGCCAGTCCGACAGTCTGGAAAGGTTCGAGGCCAGCTTTACCGGCCGTTTGCAGGCTCTGGCGCGGGCGCATTCGATCCTGTCGGACGCGACCTGGGCCAGCGCGCCGCTGGATCAGCTGATCGACGATCAGATCCGCTCGGGGGCGCTGGATGCCGACCGGCTGCACCGCGATGGCCCCCCCGTCGATCTGGCGCCCGAGACCATGCTGCGGCTGGCGCTGACCCTGCACGAGCTGGGCACCAATGCCGCCAAATATGGCGCCCTGTCGGTGCCTGCGGGGCAGGTGCATCTGAACTGGACGCTGGAGCGGGGTCTGCTGACGCTGATCTGGCGCGAGGCGGGCGGCCCGCCGGTCACGGCGCCGGCGCGCAGCGGGTTCGGCACGACGCTGATCGGGGCGGCGGGTGGCGGCGATGCGGCGGCGGTGCAGGCGGACTGGCGGCCCGAGGGGGTCGTCTGGACGATCCGGCTGGCCGATGGCGTCACGCCCCTGCATGACAAGGCCGTCGCGGCAGATCCGGCGCCACTCGTCGCGGCAGGCGCATCGTCCAGCCTGTCGGGCTGTCGCGTCCTGCTGGTCGAGGATGAACCGCTGGTCGCCATGGACCTGCGTTTCGAGCTGGAGGATGCAGGCGCCACCAGCGTGACCATCGCGCGCACCTTGCCCGAAGCGCTGGATCTTGCCTCGACCGGGACCCTTGATCTGGCGCTGCTGGACGGCAACCTGGGCGGGCAGCCCGTCGACCGCGTGGCCGAGGTGCTGACGGGGCGGGGCGTGCCCTTCTGTTTCGTGTCGGGCTATGGGCGCGAACATCTGCCGCAGGGGTTTCAGGACGCGCCGCTGATCGAAAAACCGTTCCGCCCCGATGTCCTGCGCGCGGTGCTGACGGCGATGCTGTCGGATGCGCGCAGCCGGATGCTGGAACGCGCCGCCGAATAGGCCGATAAGAACGCCCGTTCCCGTCAACGCGCCGCGCCCCGAACCGCCTTTCGGGCCCGGCATGTCGCGCAGATCACCATTCCTCCGCAGGCCGCAGGGCTGGAAAGCATGTCCGCGACGGGCGGCAGTGGTGGCGCGGTCCGGGCTTGCACCCGGCGCGGGTTTGGGGCATCCCACCGCCCTCGCGCAGCACAAAGGAACGCCTCATGCAGGGCAGCGCCGCCGCCGGTCCCGCCATCCTCTTTGACAAGGTCGGCAAGTCCTTTCCCAAGAAGGGCGGGCGGGTCATGGCATTGCAGGATGTGACGCTTGAGGTGCCCGAGGGCAGCATCACCGGCATCATCGGACGATCCGGCGCGGGCAAATCGACGCTGCTGCGCATGGTCAACGGGCTGGAGCGCCCGACCGAAGGCCGCGTGATCGTCGCAGGCCACGATGTCGGCGCCGCACGGGGCCGCGCTCTGCGGGCAATCCGGCGCGATGTCGGGATGATCTTTCAGCACTTCAACCTGCTGGCCTCGCGCAGCGTGCGCGGCAATGTCGCCCTGCCGCTGGAAATCGCGGGCCTGCCCACAGCGCAGATCCGCCCGCGCGTGGATGAGCTGATCGCGCAGGTCGGCCTGACCGCGCTGGCCGACCGCTATCCGGCGGAACTGTCGGGCGGCCAGAAACAGCGCGTCGGCATCGCGCGTGCGCTGGCCACCCGCCCCAAGGTGCTGCTGTCGGACGAGGCGACCAGCGCGCTGGACCCGGAAACGACGCAGACGGTGCTGGAGCTGCTGACCCGCATCAACCGCGATCTGGGCCTGACCGTGCTGCTGATCACGCATGAGATGGCCGTGCTGCGCGACATCGCCAGCCATATGGCGGTGATCGAGGCCGGGCGCATTGTCGAATCCGGCCCGGTGCTGGACATTTTCACCCGCCCCGCCCATCCGACCACCCGCAGCTTTCTGTCGGGCGTCACCGGCGCGACGCTGCCCGGTTTCATCGCCCACCGCCTGCTGCCTGACCGCCCCGAAGGCGCCAGCCAACAGGTGATCCGCGTGACCTTTGCGGGCACCCATGCCACCGACCCGATGCTGTCGATGCTGGCCGCCGAATGCGGCATCACCGCGAATATCCTTGCGGGTGCCATCGAAGAAATCGGCCCGCATCCCTTCGGCAACCTGCTGATCTCGGTCGATGCCGCGCGCGGCGACGAGGCGCGGGCCTATCTGGAACGCCACGGGCTTTTGACGGAGGTGCTGGGCCATGTCCGCTAATCTCATCCCGATCCTGTGGGATTCGACGCTGCAGACGCTGTATATGGTGGCGATCTCGGCCATTCTCGGCACGCTTGGCGGGCTGCCTCTGGGCGTCTTTCTGGCCACCTCGCAACGGGGTGAATTGCTGTCGGCGCCATGGGTGAACTGGCTTCTGGGGCTGGTGGTCAATGCCACGCGCTCGGTCCCGTTCATCATTCTGGTGGTGGCGATCATCCCCTTTACCCGGTTGCTGGTCGGCACCTCGATCGGCACCAACGCCGCCATCGTGCCGCTGACGCTGGCTGCGATCCCCTTCATCGCCCGGCTGGTCGAGAATGCCATCCGCGAGGTCGATGGCGGGCTGATCGAGGCCGCCCGCGCCATGGGCGCCACGCCCTTGCAGATCATCCGCAAAGTGCTGATCCCCGAGGCGCTGCCGGGCATCACGCTTGGCCTGACGCTGGCCGTGGTCAGCCTGATCGGCTATTCCGCGATGGTCGGCGCCGTGGGCGGGCAGGGTCTGGGCGATCTGGGCATCCGGTACGGCTATCAGCGCTTCATGCCCGAGGTGATGGCCGCTGTCGTCGTCATCCTGATCGTGATGGTGCAGCTGGTGCAGTCGCTTGGCGAATGGATCGCCGCCCGCGTTGACCGCCGCGCGCCCCGCAATCGCGGCGCCTGAGTTTCCCCACTCTATCCGCAGACAAGAAAGGACCAATCCCATGCTGCGACTGACAACCTTCGTTTCCGCCCTTGCCCTTGGCACCGCCGCCATGGCGCAAGACATCACCGTCGGCGTCTCGCCCGGCGAACATGGCGAGATCATGGAAAAGGTGGCCGAAGTGGCTGCCCCCCACGGCCTCAACATCGAAGTGATCGAATTTTCCGATTACGTCGTGCCCAATCAGGCGCTGGCCGATGGCGATCTGGATGCCAACAGCTTTCAGCACCGGCCCTATCTGGAAAACCAGATGAACGATCGCGGCTTTGCGCTGGCCGAGGTCGGCACCACGATCACCACCCCGATGGGCATCTATTCCGACCGTCTGGACAGCATTGACGACCTGCCCGAAGGCGCGCAGGTGGCGATCCCCAACGACCCCACCAACGGCGGCCGCGCGCTGCTGATCCTGCAGGATCTGGGCATCATCACGCTGACCGAGGGCACCGGTCTGGTCCCCAGCCCGCTGGACATCGCCGACAACCCCAAGGGTCTGCGCTTTCTGGAACTGGACGCGGCGCAGCTGCCGCGCACGCTGGCCGATGCGGATATTGCGATCATCAACACCAACTATGCGCTGGCCTCGGGCCTGTCGCCCAAGGGTGACGCGATCGCGATGGAAAAGGCCGACAGCCCCTATGTCAACATCCTCGTCGTGCAAGAGGGCCGTCAGGCCGAGCCATGGGTGCAAATTCTGGTCGAGGCCTATCACTCGGCCGAGGTGAATGCCTTCATCGACGAGAAATATGAGGGCGCCGTCCTGACCTCGTGGTGATCTGGCGGGGCCGTCCTTACAGGCGGCCCCGTTCCGTCAGGCGCTGGACCAGCCCCGCGCCTGCGAACAGCAACAGCCCCATCGCGGCCAGCAGCACCAGCGCCGCGAACATCAGATCGGTCTGGCCGCGCCCGTTGGCCATCAGCATCAGATAGCCCAGCCCCCGGCTCGATCCGACCCATTCCCCCACGATCACCGCGAAGGGCGCATAGACCGCCGCCAGCCGCAGCCCGGACCCCAGCGCAGGCAGGGCATGCGGCATCTGGATCAGCACCAGCCGCCGCAGCGGCGTGGCCCGCATGGCCCGCGCCAGATCGTCCAGCGCGGGCGGCGGGCGCATCAGCGCGTCAAACAGGACCGAGGCTATGGGGAAATAGACCACCAGCGCGACCATCACCACCTTGGAGGCCGCGCCATAGCCCAGCCACAGCGTCAGGACCGGCGCCAGCGCAAAGACTGGCACCGCCTGCGCCACGACCAGCATCGGCCGCATCATCGCCCGCGCAAAGGGCGACAGCGCCAGGTTCAGCGCGGTGACGATCCCCAGCGCCACGCCCGCCAGCAGCCCCGCCGCCAGATTGGCCAGCGTAAAACGGGCATGTTCCGCCAGCATTGGCGCATTGCCGATCAGCGCCGCAGCCACGCGGCCCGGTCCCGGCAGGATGAAATGCGGGACACCCGTGGCCCAGACCAGCGCCTGCCACAGCGCCAGCCCGGCCAGCAGGACCAGCCCCGCGCTCAGCCCGCGCATGGGCGCGACAGGGCGGCGAACAGCGCTGCCTGCGCGGCCAGCACCTCGGGGGCGGCCAGCGGGCGCGGGGCGGGGCTGGCGGGCAGGGGCAGCGGCCTGCTGCCCGACGGCGCGATCAGAAAGGCGCGATCGCCAAGGCGCGCGGCCTCCAGCGGATCATGGGTGATCAGGATCACGGTCCGCCCCGCCAGCAGCCCCGCCGCCAGATCCTGCATTGCCGCCCGCGTGGCCGCATCCAGCGCCGAGAACGGCTCGTCCAGCACCACGACCGAGGCATCCTCGATCAGGGTGCGGGCCAATGCGACCCGCTGGCGCTGCCCGCCAGACAGGGCCGCGGGGCGGCGATCCTCCAGCCCCGCCAGCCCCAGACCGGCCAACAGATCGCGGGCGCGCGCCGTGTCAGCCACCTCGCCCCGCAACCGCGCGCCGATGGTCACATTCGCCAGCGCGCTGGCCCATGGCAGCAGCTGATCCTCCTGCCCCATCAGCGTGACCTGTCCCGCCAGCACGCTCACGGTCCCCTCCAGCCGCGCCGCCACCGGCAGCCCCGCCACGATCCGCCCCAGCGTCGACTTCCCCACCCCCGAGGCGCCCATCAGACAGGTCCAGCCCCCCGGCACGCAGTCGATCTCCAGTCCCCGCGCCAGAGGCGTATCGCCCAGCCACAGTTCCCCCCGGATCCCCATGGCCCCCGCGCCCCTGCAGCGGTCCGGAAATATCCCGGGGGGAGTCCGCAGGACGGGGGGCAGCGCCCCCCTGCCGCCCTCGCCATGCGGCACGCTCATGCCCGGTCCAGCCCCATCTGCCAGAACCCGACCTCCAGCTGCGTGGCCTGCGTGAAATGCCGCGCCAGCGTGACCGCCCGTGGCAGTGACGGCCAGTCAGGCCCAAGCCGCGCCTCGATCGCGCGGTCGATCAGCGCCCCGGTCTGACGGCACAGCGCCTGATACTCCTCGCCGCCATAGGTCGCGGTCCATTCGCCATAGGGCCCGCCACTGTCCGCATGGCGGCGCCCGATCTCACCATAGCCCAGCACGCAGGGCGCCAGCGCCGCCAGCAGATCGAGGATGTCGCCGGCATAGCCCGTCGCCTGCACATAGCGGGTATAGGCCATGTTGGCGGGCGATTCCGGCGTGTCGGCCAGCGTCTCGCCGGTGATGCCCTCGCGCGCGCAGAGCGTCACATGCAGCGGCATCTCGTCATGGATCAGGCCGTGGGCGATGGTCAGCGCGGCCTGCATCTCGGCCATGCGGTCGGATTTGGCCGCGACCAGCGCCCAGCACCGCGCGAAATGCAGCAGAAAGACGTAATCCTGCCGCAGATAGTGCAGGAAGTTTTCGCGGCGCAGGGTGCCCGCGGCCAGCTGGCGCACGAAATCATGGCCGGTATAGGCGTCCCAATGCGCCCCCGCCGCCTGCCGCCACAGCGCAAAGGCGCGGCCATAATCCGGCGCGCTCATGGCGCGTTCACATCAACGGCCAGATCGGACAGCGCCAGCCCGCCCGGCGTCGCGCCCTGACCCTGCAGAAACGCCTCGAACCGCAGGTATCGGCCCGCATCCACCGCCGCCGGGCGGCTGGCGAAACGGGGCCATGTATCGGCCCATGCGGCCTCGTTCAGGGGCGTCTGCAACTCGGATGCGGTGGCCGAGAACAGGCGCCATGCCTCATCCGGGTCGTTCTTCATGAAATCGGTCGCGCGTTGGGTCGCGTCCAGAAAGGCGCTGATCGCCTCCGCGTCCATGCGGTCGGGATGGGCCAGATAGATCAGCTCGTCATAGGCCGGGATGCCATGCGCCTCGGGGTAAAGACAGCGGCCCTCTTGCCCCTCCAGCCGCAGTTGGTTCAGCTCGAAATTGCGGAAGGCGCCGATGACGCCATCGACCTGCCCCGACATCAGCGCAGGAGAGATCGACCAGCCGATATTGATCTGCTCCACATCGCCGGGCGCCAGCCCGCCATCGGCCAGCATCGCGTCCAGCATCACCTCCTGCACGCCCGCCACGGCAAAGCCCACCTTGCGGCCTGCAAGGTCGGCGGGGGTCCGGATGTCGCTGCCCGCCAGCACCACAAGGCAGGTCAGCGGCGTCTCGATCAGCGTGCCGACGCGGATCACCGGCAGATCCTGATGGCGCGACAGGTGCAGCTGCGGCTGATAGCTGACCGCCAGATCGACGCGGCCCGCTGCCACCATGCGCGGCGGATCGTTGGGGTCCGAGGGGGTCACCACCTCGACCACCAGCCCGGCATCGGCGAAATAGCCCAGCTCCTGCGCCAGCACGATAGGCGCGTGGTCGGGGTTCACGAACCAGTCCAGCATCACGGTCAGGCTGGTGTCGGCATGGGCGGGCGCGGCCATCAGGGCCAAAGCAAGGATGTGTCGCATATGTCCTCAGTCGTTCAGGGCCAGAAGGGCGATCTGCCCCGGCCAGATGGATTGCAGTGCCTGCCCGGCATTGTGGGCGCGCAGCCCGGTGCGGCAGGCCAGTACCACGCGGGCGCCGGGCGGAGGGTCCAGCTGCCCGATCTGGCCGGGCGGCAGGTGGCGGGCATCGTCGCGAAAGGGGGCGGCCTCGATGCGCAGATCGACCAGCAGATCGCCGGGTGCGATCTGGCTTTCGGCGATGAAGGGCAGGGGGGATGCGGGCTCGGGTGCTGCGTCAAAGCGGAACCCGCCCATCCGCCAGCGCGCGGCGTCAAAGCTGATCAGCCGACCCAGCGGCGACGGGTCCAGCCCCAGCAGAACCGCCAGCGCCATCTGCGCCTGAAGCGCGCCGATCATGCCCACCACCGGACCCATCACCCCCGCCGTGGCGCAGGTCGCCCCGCGCAGGGGCAGGTCGGGGAACACCGCCCGCAGGCTGGGCGCGCCGCCGCCGCACCCCAGCGCATAGCCCGACAGCGCCAGCGCCGAGCCCGCGATCAGCGGCCGCCCCGCCGCCATGCAGGCATCCGACAGGGTCAGGCTGACGGCGAAGGTGTCGGCGCAATCCAGCACCAGATCGGCCTGCGCCACCAGCGCGGGCGCATTGGCCGGGGTCAGCCAGTCGCAAAGCGGCGTGAGTGTCACCTCGGGGTTCATCGCGGTCAGCGTGGCGGCCGCCGCCTGCGCCTTGGGCTGGCCCAGCTGCCGCATCGCATAGATCGGCTGGCGGTGCAGGTTCGTGGCCTCGACCCGGTCGCCATCGACCAGCGTGATCCGCCCGACCCCGGCACCCGCCAGATATTGCAGCGCGGGCACGCCCAGCCCCCCGGCGCCCACCACCAGCAGATGCGCCGCTGTCAGCCGGTCCTGCCCCTCGGGCCCGATCTGCGGCAGCACCATCTGGCGCAGGTAGCGGTTCACGGCGCCACCCGCAGCCAATGGGCCATGCGCCCCTCGGGGTCGGGGTTCAGCGTGATGTCGGTCACCGCGGCGACCACATCCGCCCCCGCCGCCAGCGCCTGCGCGCCGCGATCCGGCGTCAGCCCGCCGATGGCCACCAGCGGCACCGGCCCCACCAGCCGCTTCCATTCGGTGACCCGGTCCAGCCCCTGTTCGTGCCATTTCATCTTCTTCAGGATCGTCGGCCAGACCGGCCCCAGCGCCACATAATCCGGCGCCAAAGCCCGCGCCCGGTCCAGTTCCGCGCGGTCATGGGTCGAGACGCCAAGCCGCAGCCCCGCGCGCCGGATCGCGGGCAGGTCGGCCCCGTCCAGATCCTCTTGCCCCAGATGCAGCCAGTCGGCGCCCTCGTCGATGGCCAGCTGCCAGTGATCGTTGACCACCAGCGCCGCGCCATGCACCCGCGCCAGCGCCAGACCGCGCCGGATCTGGCCGCGCAGATCGCCCTGCGCGCGGTCCTTCAGCCGCAGCTGCACCAGCCGCACGCCAAGCGGCAAGGCGCGCTCCAGCCAGGTCACATCATCGAAGATGGGATAGAATTTCGGCAAGCTCATAGCCACGCCTTTCCGATCACCGGGGTTGAGGGCTGGGCCATGTCGCGCGGCTCCATCGGGTCGGCGGCGCGGGCCAGACGCCCGGCCTCGACCGCCAGCCCGAAGGCCCGCGCCATCGCCGCCGGGTCGCCCGCCTGCGCGACGGCGGTGTTCAGCAGGACGGCGTCAAAGCCCATCTCCAGCGCATCAGTGGCATGGCTGGGCAGGCCAATCCCCGCGTCGATCACCATCGGCACATCGGGAAAGGCCGCGCGCAGCATCCGCAGGCCATAGCGGTTGTTCAGCCCCAGACCCGATCCGATGGGCGCGCCCCATGGCATCAGCACCCGGCAGCCCGCCTCCAGCAACCGACCTGCCAGAACCTGATCCTCGGTCGTGTAGGGGAACACCTCGAACCCCTCGGCCGCCAGCGTCTCGGCGGCGTCCAGCAGGCCGAACGGGTCGGGTTGCAGCGTGTCGGCATGGCCGATCACCTCCAGCTTGATCCAGTTCGTTTCGAACACTTCGCGCGCCATCCGCGCCGTGGTGACGGCCTCGCGGGCGCTGTGGCAACCGGCGGTGTTGGGCAGGACATGAACACCCAGACCCCGGACGATGTCCCAGAAACCTTGCCCCGCGCCCGCCTCGCGCCGCAGCGAAACGGTGGCCACGGACGCGCCGCTGGTCTGGAACGCAGCCTGCAGCACTGCGGGCGAGGGGTATTGCGCGGTGCCCAGCATCAGCGGGCTGGACAGGGTGGTGCCATAGAAATCCACCCTCAGCCCCCCTGCATCGGCGCCAGCACTTCCAGCCGGTCACCGCTCTGCAGGCTCTGCTCCGCCCGCGCGCCCGAGGGCAGGAATTCGCCGTTCAGTGCCGTGGCCACGCGCGCCTCGGCCCAGCCCAGTTCGGCCAGCGCGCCCGCGACCGTGTCGGCGGCGATGTCGCGGGGCTCTCCGTTGACCTCAATTTTCATGGATCAGCTCTCCCTTGGTTCCGGTCATCAGGTAGTCGGCGGCCTGCTGCGCCAGTGCTGGGGCCATGAGATAGCCGTGGCGGAACAAGCCATTAAGGTGCAGTACCCTGCCGCGGACGGTGACGCGGGGGATGTTGTCGGGGAAGGCCGCGCGCAGATCGGCGCCCAGCTCCACGATGCTGGCCTCGCCAAAGCGCGGGTCCAGCGCATAAGCGGCTGAGAGCAGCTCCAACGCCGAACGCGCGCTGACCGGCGCGCGCGAGGCGCTTTCGATCTGGGTCGCGCCCAGCATGAACAGGCCCCCCTCGCGCGGCACGATATAGAGGGGATGGCGCGGATGCAGCAGGCGGACGGGGCGCTGCAGGGTGATCTCGGGGGCGTGCAGCACGACCATCTCGCCGCGTACGCCGCGCAGCTCGGGCAGGTCGGCGGCCATGCCGCGTGCGTCGATCACCGGGCCTGCGATGTCGCGCGGATCGGCCTCGGCGCGTTCGACGGTGATGCCGCGTGCCGCCAGCGCGTCCAGCAGGTCGGACAGCGCGCGGCGGGGGTCCAGATGCGCCTCGGAGGCGAAGAACAGCCCGTCGCGGTGATGGGCCAGACCGGGTTCAAGATCGCCCGGCGTGCAGGGCTGGTGCGCCACGCTGCGGCGGGCAAAGCGCGACAGTTCGGCCCGGTCGCGGTGCAAGGCCAGCACCAGCGTGCCACGATGGGCGACCGGTGTGAGCGCGGCCCATGCGCGCGCGGCCCCGGCGCCCAGGCGGGTGATGACCGGCTCTGCCGTGACCCCCTCGCATTGGGGCGCCAGCATGCCGCCCGCCCACCACGAACAGCCATGCGGACCGGGCGGGCCGTGGCGGTCCAGGATGCGCGGCACCAGCCCCCGCAGCGCCAGTTCATGCGCCGCGAACAGGCCCGCGACGCCCGCGCCGATGATGGTCACATCAGCCATGCGACCAGACCGCGTGGAAATGATGCACCGGCCCGTGCCCCGCGCCCACGCGCAGGTCGTCGGCGGCGGCGATCGCGCGTTGCAGATAGCGATGCGCCAGCGCCACGGCATCAGCCAGCGCCAGCCCCTGCGCCAGCCCCGCCGCGATCGCCGCCGACAGGGTGCAGCCGGTGCCATGGGTGTTGCGGGTCGCCTGCCGGGGGGCGGTCAGGCGGGCGATGACGCCGCCCGGCGTCACCAGCAGATCGGTGCAATCGGCCCCCTCGGCATGGCCGCCCTTCATCAGCACCGCCTGTGCACCAAGCGTACACAGCGCGGCCCCCTGTCGGGCCATCTGGTCCTCGGAGCGGGCGGGGGCGCAGCCCAGCAGGCGGGCGGCTTCGGGCAGGTTCGGGGTCAGCAGGGTCGCGCGCGGCAGCAGCACCTCGCGCAAGGTGGCGATGGCCGCGTCGGGCAGCAGGGTGTCGCCGGATTTCGCCACCATCACCGGGTCCAGCACCACGGGCAGGGCGCGGCCCGCCAGCCCGGCGGCCACGGTGCGGATGGCCTGCGCATCGCCCAGCATACCCAGCTTGACCGCGCGGATGTCCAGATCGTCAAAGACCGCCCGCATCTGCGCCGCGATCATCGCCGGGCTGGCGGGTTCGACCATGGTGACGGCGCATGTGTTCTGCGCGGTCAGCGCGGTAATCACGCTGGCGCCGTAAACCCCCAGCGCGGAAAACGTCTTCAGATCCGCCTGAATTCCGGCACCGCCGCCGGAATCCGATCCTGCAATGGTCAGGGCAATCGTGGTCATGCGCGTCTCCTCGGGCCGGTCGGGTCACGGACAGAGGAAGCGGACGCAGGGACGGCGCGGGGGCCGTGTTCTGATGCACCGTTCCCTCCGCCGGTATGACCCGGATCAGGTTCGATGGGTTGGCATGACGCCTCTCAGCCTGTTGCCAGGCACCCCAACGGTTTGGAGAAAGCTAGACGAGGGCCGGACGGGTTGCAAGGGCGCGAGAAAGCACGGCGCTGGCGGGTGGTGGCGGGAAAGATGGCGACCCCGGGACGACTCGAACGCCCAACATCCTGATTAGAAGTCGGTGGACTGTAACCCTTTCCCGCCCGCGCGTCCACCCTAAACAGTAGCGTTCTCAGGCATTTGGAGGTACCTTTCCCCTAGGCTGCCCTAACCCGCCCGTTCCGCTCCCGGTTCGTTTACGGTTCGCAGGCAGGCCGCCACACGGTTCGGAAGGGGGCATGGGATGCCAGAGAAGCTGACAGAAGCAGGGGTGAAGGCCCTCAAGTACGATGGAAAACCCGCCGTGGTGCGGGATGCGAAGGTGACTGGGCTCCTCGTGGCCGTCAACAAGACGGGGAAATCCTACAAGGTGCAGCGCGACCTCTGGCAGGGTCCGCGCGGGCGCAAGGTGCTGGTCAAGACGGTGCGCCACACCCTCGGCACCACAGAGGACATGACGCTGGACGATGCGCGCAGCCGGGCGCTCGCGGTGCTGGACCAGATCAAGCGTGGCATCGACCCCAACGCCCCGCCGTCTGACCCCTCGGCAGACGCGGGCGCATGGACGGTGCGCCGCATGTTCGAGGAGTACGGGGCGGACATGCGCGCCCGGGGCTGTGTCGAGAGGTCCATTGAGGACATGATGGAACGGCTGGACCGCTACCTGCCCAAGTGGGGCGACACGCCCATAACGGACGTGAAGCGGAGCGCCGCCCGGGACGAACACCGCCGGATCACGGAGAAGCACGGGGCCACGACCGCGAACAAGGCCATGCGCGACTTCCGCGCCGCCTACAACTTCGCCCTCAAGGTTGTTGACGACCCGGACGCCCTGCCGGGCAACCCGGTGGCGGCAGTCACGTTCAACAAGGAGCGGGCCAGCAACCGTGTCATCATGCCTGACGACCTTGCGGACTGGTGGCGGCGGGTGCAGGCGCTGCCCAACCCGCTCCGGCGCGACATGCACAAGCTCGGGCTCCTGTCGGGCCTGCGCCCCGGGACCCTCGTTGCGCTGCGCCGGGACTGGGTGCGGCTGGGCGAAGGGGCAATCTCCATCCCCCGGATGAAGTCGGGCCGGTCCTTTGACCTGCCCCTGTCTGGGCACATGGTGGAGGTGGTGCGCCACGCGATGGCGGCCAGTGACGTGCTGTTCCCGGGTGCGCCTTGGCTGTTCCCGTCCCGGTCCAGCAAGACGGGCGAGGTGATCGCAACGCAGGTCTGGAAGGAGAAGGCTCTGCCCAGCGAGACAGGCCACATCCTCCGCCACACCTACCGCACCGTTGCCCAGCGCGCGGGGATAGACCGGGTGAACGCCCGGCTCCTGCTGGACCACACCGTGCCGGGGATTGACGGGGTGTACATCCACGAGCGGGCGCTGTTCGACACCTTGCTTGCGGAGCAGGAGCGCATGACTGCGGCCCTCCTCGCCCTGCTTGAGCCTTCCACAACAACGGATTGAGGGCTGGACAGGGGAAATTAGGGTTTCCCAAGGCGGGCCGCCAAGGGTAATATAGAGGCAGACTACCCTGAAACAGGGGACGCCGGTGAACCCCGGCGTTGGGAACCGTGTCGGCCTTCCGGGGATGCCGCGCACGGGGAGCGCCCCATGCGGGGGGCGCGGGCCAACCGGAATGTCAGGCCTGTCACCAATCCGACCGCTGCCACAGCAGGCGGTCTGGCATGGTGACCATCCGTGGACCAGAAAACGATTGATGCTATTGCGGAGGCCGTCGCAGAGCGCCTCCTGCGGGAATTGCCGCGTGGGCGGCTGCCCATGACGCCCGAGTACCTGACCGCTGACCAAGTGGCGCAGATGACGGGCTTCTCCACCAAGTCGCTGGAGGCGTACCGCGCCAAGCGGCAGGGTCCCCCCTTCCTCAAGATCGGGCACAGCATCCGCTACCGCGCCGATGATGTGCGGGCTTGGGTGGAGGCAGGCGAATGATCGGGGAAAATGGAAACGCCCCCCGCCGGGGAGCGGAGGGCGCTAGGGAAGACAGGGCAGTCCACCAGAACATCATCGGGGATAGAGTAGCCCCGGATGCGGCGGAACGCGACCAAAAAGGCTTGTTGTCTTCTGGCGAAACCGATGCAGCCGTGGCCTTCCTGCGCCATTGGTGCCCGTCTGGGCCGTGGGTGCTGACCTCCATTATACCGGACGGAAAGACCGCCACCGAGACGTTCCGGGGCACCGATGCCGGGGTGGCGTCAATGCGGCGCTGGATTGACGCCCGGCAGGGCCGTGAAAACATCTACTTCACCGTCAACGCGGTCTTTGGCGAGGTAGAGAGCAAGCCCAACAAGGGCGCAATCTTCGCCATCCGGGCGGTGCATGTCGATGTGGACCCGAGGCCGGGCGAGCCGCTGGACGCTGAGCGCGAGCGGGCCTTGCGGCTCCTGCGCAGCTACGCCCCCGCGCCCACGGTGATCGTGGACAGCGGCGGCGGGTTTCAGGGCTTCTGGCTCTCGGGCGAGGATGTGCCCGTGGGCGGCTCTGCCGAGCTGGCGCGGCTCTTCTGGCGGGCTGCGGACCCGGGCAAGAGGGGGGTGCTGACCGATGCTGAGCGGGCGGAGGTCGCGGCGCATGAGGCGCGGCTGTTCGACCATGTGGAGGCACGCAACCTGCACGTTGAGGCGGCGCTACAGGCGGACGCCTGCCACAACGCGGACAGGATCATGCGCCTGCCCGGGACGGTGAACGTGCCCAACAAGAAGAAGCGCGACAAGGGCCGGGTCCCCGCGCTGGCGCATGTCGTGGATGCCGACTGGCAGCGCCGGTACCGGCTGGACAGCCTCCCCGCCGCCCGGAGGGCGAGCGCCGGGCCTGCCCAAAAGGGGACCCAGCCCAAGGAAGCGCCCGCCCCGGGGGTGGACCTTGAGGGGGTGCCGGTGTCCGACCTCTGCAAGCGGGTGATCGTGAACGGCCACGACCCAGATGACCCGGGCCGCTGGGGCGGTGCGCTGGATCCACAGGGCCGCTGGCAGGGAGACCGCTCCAAGGCCGTCTGGTGGGTGGCCTGCGAGATGGCCCGGGCGGGGTGCAGTGACGCGGTGATGTTGGGCATCCTTCTTGACCCGGACTATGCCATCAGCGCGCATGTCCGCGACCAGAAGGGGGCGGAGGGCTATGCGCGCAAGCAGGTGCAGGACGCCCGCGAGGAGGTGGACAACAACTTTGACTGCGACAAGGAGGGCAACCCCTACAGCAACTCGCAGCGCAACGTCCGCGTGGCCCTGCGCCGCCTCGGGGTGGCCTTGCGCCACGACCTGCTTGCCGAGCGGGCACTTGTCGAGGGTCTGGACGGGTACGGCCCCAACCTTGACGATGACGCCTGCAACCGGCTCTGGCTGTCAATTGACGAGCGCTACAAGTTCCGGCCCACGGTGGACTTCTTCAACCGCGTCCTGTCCGACCATGCCCGGCAGCGGGCCTTCCACCCTGTCCTGGACTACCTTGCCGGGCTCCGGTGGGACGGGGTGCCACGCATCGGGCGCTGGCTTGCGGAGTACGGCGGCGCGGCTGACACGCCCTATACCCGGGCGGTGGGCGAGCTTGTCCTTGTTGCCGCCGTCCGCCGGGTGCGCAGGCCGGGCGTAAAGTTCGATGAGATGCTGGTGCTTGAGTCCCCGCAGGGCACCAACAAGAGCACGGCCCTCAAGGTGCTGGCCGTCCGCGATGAGTGGTTCACCGATGACGTGCCACTGAATGCCGAGGCCAAGCGCGTGATCGAGGCCCTTGCCGGGAAGTGGATTGTCGAGGCGGGCGAGCTGAAAGGCATGAGAAAGGGCGGCGCGGACCACCTCAAGGGCTTCCTGT
The DNA here is from genome assembly GCF_046289755.1 of Paracoccus sp. (in: a-proteobacteria). GTDB lineage: Bacteria > Pseudomonadota > Alphaproteobacteria > Rhodobacterales > Rhodobacteraceae > Paracoccus. The sequence goes on from NZ_JBKBVD010000023.1 coordinate 32,111, forward strand.
CCCGGACCCACGACAAGGCCCGGATGGCATACGACCGGCGCGAGCGCGAGGTGCCGCGCCAGTGCGTGATCGTCGGCACGACCAATGACAGCCGGTACCTGCGCGACACGACCGGCAACCGGCGGTTCTGGCCGGTGGCCGTGGAGGGCTTCAACCTTGACGCCCTGCGCCGCGACCGGGACCAGCTCTGGGCAGAGGCGGCGGCGCGCGAGGCGGAGGGGGTGCCCATCCGGCTGGACCCTGCCCTTTGGGCCGATGCCGAGGCCGAACAGGATGCCCGGCGCGTGGAGGAGCCATTCTATGAGCGGCTGCACAACGCCCTTGGCGAGGAGGGCGGCGGCAGGGTCCGGGCAGAGGATGCTTGGCGCATCGTCGGCAGGCTCCCCGGGCAGCGCACGCAGGACGACAATGAGCGGCTCGGGGACGCCATGCGGCGGCTGGACTTCCACCGGACCAAGCGCCGGTTCGGCCTGCCACACCCGGAATGGTGCTATGTCCGGGGGGACGGCAACGTGCCGCGCCTCGTGCCCCGATTTGGGCTGGATGGCGAGCTTGAGGGCGTGGTTGCGACGGACGGCGGGCCGGGGGAACCGTTCTAGGCGTTCCCGGCCAGGAACGGGGGCCTTTCGGGGCGGAACGGCTAACCCCTTGGCAAGGTGGCGGGAATGCCCAACGTTCCCCCCGTTCCGCCCCGTTCCGCCCACTTCCCTAGACCCTCCGGCGGCGGTGTCCCCAGCCCAAGGGCGAGCGGTCCCGGCGGCCTTCTCCCCTACTCTATACCTTTGGGGGGGAACGGGGGAACGGTAGGAGAAAAGGCCAGCTACGGTGGCGCAGGAGCGTTCCCGCCAGAGGGGAACGCCCGGGGGAACGGCGGCCGGAACGCCTGTCTGGGCCTCGCCTGCATGGGCTCTGGCGGCAGGAATGCACCGCATCCCGCGCTCTGCGTCCCGGAAAAAGGTTGGTGCCTCCCCGGACCACGCAAACTCCCCCGGCACCAATGGCAGGCGCGGGCCACCCCGAAAGGGCAACGCCGGATCGCACGGGCCGGGGCCAGCGGCGCTGGGGCCTTCTGGGCAGGGTCCAGGCCACCCCAGAGACGGTCCTTTTCGGGGTTTACTTGCAGCCAATGTTCACTCTATGTTCCGTCACTGGATACAACCTTGGGTTGCGTCGCCACCCTGAGAAATGGAGCACCACATGAACACCTTCGCCACCATCGACCCCGCCGCCGCCGCCTTCGCCCTGCACGCCACCGAGGCGGAGGCCGCCGCCGCCGCAGACGCGCACGACCACCTCTTGGTGCTGATTGAGGCTGACCTGTCCGACCTGACCATGAAGGAGGGCGCGGCCCTGTTTGCCGCGACCGCCGCCCCCTTGGGCATCGCCCCCGTGAAGCGTTTCCCTGACCGCACTACCGCCGCCCGCCGCATCTGGCAGAACCTCGTGGCCCTGTCCGCTGGCCCGGCTGTGCCCGCCGCCGCCCCCGAGGTCGCGCCCCAGCCGGAGGCCCAGCCCGAGGCAGAGGCACAGAAAACCCAGCCCCGCGCCAAGGCGAAGGCCCCGCGCCGGTCCCGGGGCATCGCCCTGGCCCCAAAGGCGGAGGCGGTTGCCAGTCGCGCGGGGACCAAGCAGGCGTTGCTGGTGGACCTCCTCTGGCGCACCGGGGGTGCGTCCATGTCGGAGCTGCGCGAGGCGCTGGGCAACTGGTCGGATGCCACCATCAAGTCGGGCTTGTCTTGGGACATGAACAGCGTCAAGGGCTACGGCATCCGCACCACCTTTGAGAACGGCTACCAGCGCTGGCTTGCCACCGACTATGCCGGTCAGGGCACCTTCCACGCGGACAGCCACCCGGACGATGTGAGCGAGGCGGGCAAGGCGGCGCTGTTGGCCGAAAACCTCGCCAATGAGTACGACCCCGATGAGCTTTTCCCCGTGTACCACCTCGTGCTGCCCGAGGGCATGGGGACCCCGGTCCCGCACACCCCCGCGCGGGCGGCTGCGATGGCGGAGGCGGCGGAATGATCATCACCGTCTATGAGCGAAACATCTTCACGGGCCGGATGACTGAACACCCGGCCTCCGGCCATCCCCCGGCAGACATCCGGGACGGCCAGTGTGTCCGCTTGACCTACAGCTCGGGCGGGCGCGACTATTGCCACTGGGTGCCGGTTGCTGCGGACCCGGCCCGCCCGTCCAGCTACCTGACCGGCGGCGGGCAACATGTCGAGGTTTGGGCGGGGGTGACTCTATGACCCGCCGCGCCGCGATATACGCGCGCGTCAGCACGGCAGAACAGCACACAGACGGCCAGATTGCCCGGCTGCGCGAGGTCGCGGCCCGGGCGGGATGGTCCATCGCGTCTGAGCATGTGGAGGTTGTCAGCGGCGCAGCCAAGACCCGGCCTGAGTTCGACCGAATGATGACAGCCGTGCGCCGTCGCCGGGTGGATGTTGTCGCCGCAGTTGACCTGACCCGCCCTGGGCGGTCCACCATTGGCCTGATGCACCTGCTTGATGAGCTGCGGCAGACCAACTGCGATCTGTACGTTGACCGCGAGGCTATCGACACGACCACGGCGGCGGGCAGGATGATGTACACCTTCATCGCCGCCGTCGCGGCCTTTGAGCGCGAGTTGCTGATCGAGCGGACCAAGGCCGGGATGGCCGCCGCCCGCGCCCGGGGCAGTCAGATCGGGCGTGCCCCGGCATCGGAAGCCCTTGTGCTGGCAATCCGCAACCTGCGCCGCCGGGGGATGGGCATGGATGCCATCGCCCGGGAGCTGCACTGCGGCAAGGGTCTGTCGCAGCGCGTCTGCACTGAGTTTGACCGTGAGCAACAGGAGGTCACGACATGACCGAACGGACCCCGCCAGACCTTCCCGCGCGCCGGGTGGTCAACGACCTCGGCAAGAGCGAGTTTGCCATCACCGAAACAGGCTTGCAGATGGTGGAAGAGTTGTCCGCGCGCGGGTGCAGCGTCCAGACCATCGCCCGAGCCCTCGGCATCGGCAAGGACACCTTCAGGGCCATGCGCGAGCGCGACCCGGCGGTGCAGGACGCCTTGGAGCAGGGCCGGGCGGTGGAGCATGACGCCCTCGTGGGCAACCTGCGTGCCGCCGCCGATGAGGGCAACATTGTCGCCAACATCTTCCTGTTAAAGTCTCGCCACGGGTACCGCGAGGGCGAGGCGATTGACGTGAACGTGTCGGTGATGACCGGGGGCGTGATCGTCGTGCCCCAACGGCAGAGTGTGGAGGACTTCCTGCGGGACATCCCGCCCGCGCCCACGCCCGTCCGGGACTTTGGCCTTTTAGAGGCGCGGCTTGACCCAGAGACGCGGCGCGGGGATTGAGCAGTGGCTGACCCCCGCCTTGGGGCACACAACACTGCGGCGGGCCTATCGTTACCCTGCAACCGGACGCTCCCGGGGTTGGTCCCCTGCGCCCCGCCGCCGCCAGCCCCCTTGGGCTCCGGCCTCTGGCCCGCGCTGCACCCTTCCGGGGTGGTAGGTTCACCCAAACAAGAGTTGAACGCCACCTGATACCACGGTCCATTCAATGATGTTGTCGTCCCTGACTTTGAAGCCGCGCGCCCGGAGGGCTGATGCATCGTCGTCATGCAGCCGTCCCTTTGTTCCGTGGCTGCCGGTGCCGTCTAGATTTACGACAACAATCTCACCGCCCTTGCGGCCAAAGACGTGGGCATGTTGTTGGCCACGGCCATGCGTCGGCTGATCAATGCCGATGTTTTTGTCAAAACGCCCTGCAATCCACTTCCGCCCCTCATAGAGTTCAACGCGACCGTCCGTATGCGCGACCATGACAAGGTCCAGAACAGGAAGCTTTGAGTCTCCGACATACTGCTTGAACGATTTCATTGTCCCACCATTCCGCCTGTCGCCGCATTCTGCCTGAAGTCCCCCGAAGCGCGCAAGCCCCTCTGACAACAACGAAAAGCGCTCTGCCTAGCACCATCGGCGCGGTATGCTCTGGGCCATGAAGGCGGGCCGATGGTGGCCGCCCCGGCAAGAGGAGCCCGACATGGCAGACCCACTTCCATCCCTCCCCCTCAACATACCCGACAAGCCCATCCTGTCCACGGCAGAGGTGGTCAGCCTCGCTGAGGTCGCGGCCCGGCGCGCTGAGAAGTTCGGCAAGCTGATCGACACGCTTGAGTCTGGCGTTGCCAGCCGGGCTGCCGAGGCGGCGGAGAGCCTCGCCCGTGCGGGCTTCACCCCGAAGGACCAGCAGGCCGCAGCCGACAAAGCCGCAGCCACCTTGCGCCGCGAGGTTGTCACTGATTCCTCCGAGGCCCGCTGGGCACACCTCAAGGAATTGAATGTGGCGGCGGACAGCCTCGCCACCACGTCCCAGCTCTGGGCAAGCCCCGTGACCGTCCTTGCCCGCGCCGGGCTCGGGACGCCGGAGCGCAGCGCTTACCAGCAGCAGCTTGACGGCTCGGGCATCGTGGAGCTGAAAAACGCCGCACTGCTGGCCGTCGCCACCACCAACAAGGTGCTGGGCGCGGCCCTTGTCTCCATCATCGACCGGATGCCCGCCCGGTCCCGCCCGTTCAGCGCGCAGGACCTTGCCGACAAGCTGGTAGGCGAGGAGACGCGGGCCGTGCAGGCCGCCATCACCGCCGTTCGGCTCGCGGCGCAGCGCGCCATCAACCGCAACCGTGAGTGGGAGGCCGGGAAGGTCCGCCCGCTTGACCGGGTGAAGCTCGCCCTGAACAGTAACAAGGAGTAGTCCAATGGCCCTTTTCCTCGTGACCCGCCCCCGGGGCGCTGACCACCTGCGCAACCCCTCGGGCATCCATGCCGCCCTCGTGGACGCTGCCAGCGGTGCGGCCGCAATCACCGCCGCCAACGCCCTCGTGCCGCACCTCAACACCCCCTTCGATGGCTTCGACACCACGCAGGTCGCGGCCACGGCGGCGGGCGGCTTCGCCCCGTGCGTGTTCGAGGGCGATGCCTTGGGCACGTCCTACACCGGCCCGGGGCGCGGCAAGTGACCCCGGACAGGCTCATGGAGGCGCACGCCCGGCTGTTCCCGCGCCGCGTCCGCCTCGCGCACCTCGCGCTGGTTGCCCATGCAGAGGAGGCGAGCCCGGACGGCTGGCCCACGCCCGCGATGGTGGCGAAGTTCGCGCGCCTCTACCGCGTCCCCCGCGCCACGCTGGGGGGCCTCGTTGGGCTCCTGTGCCGCCGCCACCCGGGGACCTCCCGCGACGTTTGGGTTGACGCAATCCGCGACCCGGCCCGGGCCACGCCGCACCTGATCCGCCAGCACGACCGCGCCGTGCAGGTCGCGCTGGGCTGGTGCCTGTTCGCCCGCGACCTCTGGATGCCGCGCCCGGTTCTGCACTGACCCCGCTGACGGCAATATCCGGGGTGCGGTTGGTGCCGCCCCCGGACGCCTGAGAAGGTGGGCCGCGCCGGTGCGACCCGGCGCGGCGTTTTCGGGGTGGCGCACTACTCGGCAGCTACGGCGAAGGCCGGGCGCACCGGCTCCGCCAGCGGCCATTCGGCAAGGCAGCGGACCAAGCCGCGCTCCGGGCCGTGGCGGTGGAAGAAGTAGAAGATGCGGTTGCGCAGCCGCTTGCTGAACCACGCCTCCCAGGTCTGATACTTCTCCCGGCTGCCGCCGTGCTCGTTGTAGTGCAGGTGGGCATCGGGCATCAGCGGCTTGAGTGTCTGCGCCGCCTCCTCTGCCGTCACCCCGAGTTCTGCCAGTGTGCAGCGCCCTTCGATGTAGTCCCAGATGGTGAGGCCCCTCAGGGCTGCAACAGCCAGCACCCATCGGGCGGTGTTGTCGATGATCGTGCGGCCTTCGCCGCTGCGCCAGTAGGTCGCCATGGTGATTTTCCTTCGATGTAGGGTGGAGCGCCGCCCGACACCGCGCCGCCCGACACCGCGCCGGGCGGCGCGGGGTGTCAGCAACCCGGAACGAACATTTCCAAGCGGCCCGACTTGGTGGGGCGGATGACGAGCGGGCTATTGCGGCTCAGCGCCCAGTTCACCTCTTGGACAGCATCTTCAATTCGTTCCCGCACTTCAAAAGGCAGGCTGCCAATGTCGCCAAGTTCGATGGTGGTGTCGCAATTCTCGCAGGCGAGAAATACGGCATAGGGAAGGGCCTTCCCCAGTAGGTCAGCAGCATCGTTGAGGTAGGCCAGCGCCTCCCTCGGGACGATTGCGGGGACGCTGTTGAATGGTTCGCACATGTCAGTCACTCCGTTGGTTTGGAGCGCTGGCAGATCGGATCGGGCCACGCGGGCACACAGACAGCCGACAGCCAGCGCAACCGGGGTTGCGTTTGGTCATGTCGGCACCATTGGCGGTTTTCGGCTCCGGGGGAGCCAACTGGCATCTATGGTTTCGGACCCGCCCAAGGGTCCACCGGCCAGCCTTAGTCTGCTGGCCCCATCATCATCAGCCCTTGGTCAATCCTGAGTCAACAGCGATTTGTCCCTGAGCAAGCGCTGCACCGCAGCAATCCCAGCAAACAACTGGTGTTGCTATACTTTTCGCGTGGCGGGGCGGGGATAACCCTAGACCGGCTGCACAGCGGCGGGGTAGATCGGGGATAAGTTCACGTTCTGTTTACATCCCCGAGGCTCGCCATGCACCATCCCGCAGGCGGGGTGGGCGCACACGTCCTCCCCATATTCCACATCCGCCACCGGCCATCGCCCGCCTCGGCGCGCTGGGCATCGCACAGCGTCCCGGCGCACCTGTCCGCGCGGGGCCTCGCGGTCCCGGTTTGGGCCGCGCTGCTGCTCCCCGCGTCCCTGCTGTGCATCGCGGCGCACCCGCTGGGACTTGCCGTCCTGCTGGGCGGGGACCTGTCCGGGGGCCTCGCGGCCCTCCTGCTGGCAGGCTATGCCGCCGCGCTGGCGCTCCATGTCGCCGCTGCCCGCCTCGCTGGCCTCCCGCTGTGGCTCGCCCTCCTGCTGCCCGCGTACTGGCTCGCCCTAGGGGCGGCGCTCCTGCTGGCGCTCCGGGACCTCGCCCGCGACCCGGCCCACTGGCGCAACACCGAACACGGGGCGGCACCGGGCCGCAACACCTTGTGCCAAAAGCACGAATCACCCCAACAATCGGCTCGCACACCGGCTGAGTAGCGAGTAAGCTCCGTTGACGGGCGATTCACCCTTGGTGTATATGTTCCTGAAATGTTCACAGGAGGGCACCCTTGGAGCTGACCAGCATAGACCTGTTCTCGGGGGCCGGGGGCCTGAGCCTCGGGCTTGAGCGGGCGGGTTTCCGGCCAGTCCTGGGGTTGGACCTCAACAAGGACGCCTGCGCGACCTACCGGCGGGCGTTCCCCGGGGTGGAGGTGAAGCAGGAGTCAATCACTGGCGTGGACTTCCGGCAGTGGCGGGGCGTTGACCTGATCGCAGGCGGGCCTCCCTGTCAGCCCTTCTCCAATGGTGGCAAGCGGTTGGCGGCTGACGATGTGCGGGACATGCTGCCCGAGTTCGTGCGCGCCGTGAACGAGGCGCTGCCCCGGGCGTTCATCATGGAGAACGTGGCCGGGCTCCTTGCGCCCCGCAACCGTGAGTACTTCAACAGCGTCCTTGCGACCATCAGCGACCGCTACACAGTCCTGCCGCCCCGGATCGTGAACGCGGCAGACTACGGGGTGCCGCAGAAGCGGCTCCGGGTCATGGTGATCGGCTTCCTCAAGGGGGGCGTGGACTTCCCGGCCCCGACACACCGCCCGGGGCGTTACGTCACGGCGGGCACTGTCATCCGGCGCGGGGAGGTCTTGGGCAACCCCAACCCCTCCAAGGTGGTTTACGCCAAGACGCCAGACCTGCGCCCGAGCCCCTACGCAGGGCAACTTTTCAATGGCGGCGGGCGTGCCCTGAACCTTGACCAACCTGCGCCAACCATCCTCGCCTCCGCCGGGGGCAACAAGACGCACTTTGTTGATGAGCTGGACCTTGTCCCGCCCTACCACAAGCACCTCTGGGACGGCGGCAAGCCCAAGGTGGGAGCCCTCCGGGGCGGGCGGCGGCTGACCGTCCTTGAGTCCGCGCTGTTGCAGTCCTTCCCGGCTGAAATGGTGTTCGAGGGGTCGCGCAGCTCCCAGTATACGCAGATTGGCAACGCGGTGCCGCCCCGGCTGGCAGAAGTTGTTGGGGCGTCAGTCGCCCGCGCGCTCCACTAGCCCGGCTGCAATCAGGCGGCGGACAAGCTCGTTCACCCGCTCTGTGTCGGGCTGGTAGCGGTCAAGGTACTCGTACATGCGCGTCAGGGCGTCTGCCCGCTGGGGCCTCGTCAGCACGGCAGTCAGGACCTCCACCGCCTGCCGCACGTCCAGCACTGCCACGTCCTCGGCAAGCTCCGCCAGCCGCTTCGCAACCGCCGCCCGCTCGCCCTCGGGCCGGGACGCGACGATGTGCAGCCGGGACAGGTCATTGTCGCGGATGGTCTTGGACGCGCCGTCCATCTTGGTCCGCCAACTGTTCGCCGTCACCTCAAACGCCTCAATGGCACGGCTGCCCGTCGCCAACTGCACGTCCCCGGCTGCGAAGGAGCTGCGGTCAGAGGCATTCAGGCTCTTGGTCTCAACGCGCACTTGGTCCGCCGCGTGGCTGGCAACAAGGGTGTGGAGGAGCGCCGCGAACGCAAACTGCTCATAGGCCCCGCCGGAGGGCACAGACAGCAGGTCCAACAGCAGGCCGGTGGTCCGGGCGAAGGTCAGCGCGCTCCGGTTCAGGTCGGGCATCGGGAGGACCGGGCGAGCGGTTGCGGCAACGGCTGCGCAGGCGAGGCGCAGCGCCGCCTCGCGCTCGGGCATCCCCGCGCCGGTGGCCCAAAGCAGCAGCCGGTCAAACTCAGGGACGTTGCCGCGCGCGAGCCTGTCCGTGTTCTTGGCGATGTTCTGGTATGCGTCCTTGACTGCGATGATGTGGCGGTCAGCAAGGAACACCCCGAGCTGTTGCGCCATTCCGCGCGCACCCTCTGGGCGGAGGGTCAGGTCAAGGGCCGGGTCAACCACGCCATACCCGAGTTGGATCAACACGCCGTCCCGGTAGCTGATCCGCCGGTCAGCCAAGACGCTGTCAAGGTCTGCCAGAACCTCCGGCGCGAGCGCGGCGCGGGCATCGCGGATGGCCGATTCACCGGACACCGGGTCAGCAATGTACCCGTCCACCAGTCCAAAGACCCTGTCCCGCGCGTCCGTCCCTGTGCTCAAGCGAATGACTCCCGACAACTGCAATGTCGGGGATTATGCATGTATCTCAGGGAGATGCGAGAGAGAAGTGGCGACCCCGGGACGACTCGAACGCCCAACATCCTGATTAGAAGTCAGGTGCTCTATCCAGTTGAGCTACGGGGCCGTGATCCTTCTGATAACGGTTCGGAAAACGGTTCGCAAGTCCTTCCCATTTTCCTAGCCAGTTGTTTCCGTTCGTCTTTCTGGCCCCAGAGCCTCCGCTTAGAAGTCAGGTGCTCTATCCAGTTGAGCTACGGGGCCATCAGGTTTTGCATAAGGCTTCGGAAATCGGATCGCAAGTCTTGGGGCGCAGCGGAAACAGTTCAGTCCAGCGACATCGTCATATAGGTCGAATTCGGGTCGGGCCGGTAGGCGCCAAAGGGCGGGCATTCGGCGAATCCCTCGGATGAATAAAGTGCCCGTGCCGCCCCAAAGCTGGCCTGTGCGCCGGTTTCCAGCGACAGCCGCCGGGCGCCTTGTGCACGCGCGTGATCGACCATCCGGGCCAGCAACAGCCGCGACAGCCCACGCCCGCGCGCCTCGGACAGGACATGCATTGACTTGAGTTCGGCATGACCGTCGCCCAGATCCTTGACCGCGCCCATGGCCAGCGGGCGGTCGCCGTCGCGCAGCACGAAAAAGGCGATGCCGGGCACGGCCAGCGCCTCGCGCGGCATCATGTGGATCGATTCGGGCGGGGTGTCGGCATGCATCGCCGCCTGATGGCGCTGGAACAGCAGGTCCAGATCGCGCCCGGTCGGGTCTTCCTGCCGGATTGTCAGCGTCATTTGTCTGCCCTCTGCCGGTGGTCGCGCCCGTGTTAGCGTCCGGTCCCGACGGGGGCAAGCCTGCCCTCAGCCAGCCCCGGTCAGCACGCGGTCCAGAACCGGGCGCAGCCGGTCCATCGTGCCCGCCACATCGCGCAGCTTGTCCAACCCGAAGAGCCCGATGCGAAAGGTCGAAAAGGCGTCCCCCTCATGGATCGCCAGCGGCACCCCGGCGGCGATCTGGGTGCCCAGCTCGGCGAAGGCGCGGCCCGATTTCACCTGCGGATCGTCGGTATAGCTGACCACGACGCCCGGCGCCTCGAACCCCGGCGCCGCCACTGACCGGATGCCGCGCGCGGCCAGATCGGCGCGCACGGCGCGGCCCAGCTGCCATTGCGCATCGCGGGCGGCGTCAAAGCCCATCTCGCGGGTTTCCGCCATCGCATCGCGCAGGCCCAGCAGCGCGTCGGTGGGCATGGTGGCGTGATAGGCGTGGCCGCCATCTTCATAGGCGCGCATGATCGCGCGCCATTTCTTCAGGTCCAGCGCGAAACTGTCGCTGGTGGTGGCCTCCAGCCGCGCCGCTGCCCGGTCCGACAGCATCACCAGCCCCGCCGAGGGCGAGGCCGACCAGCCCTTTTGCGGGGCCGAGATCAGCACATCGACGCCGGTGGCCGCCATATCCACCCAGACCGCGCCCGAGGCGATGCAGTCCAGCACCATCAGCGCGCCGACCTCATGCGCGGCTGCGGCCATGGCGGTGATATAGTCATCGGGCAGGATCAGCCCCGCCGAGGTCTCGACATGGGGCGCAAAGACGGCATCGGGGCGCGTCTCATGGATCCTGGCCACCACCTCGTCGATGGGGGGCGGCGCATAGGCGGGCTGCGGGTCGTTGCCTTGCGGGCGGGCCATGACGACCGTGGTGTCGCGCGCGAACCCGCCTGCCTCGAAGATCTGGGTCCAGCGATAGCTGAACCAGCCGTTGCGGATGATCAGCGCATGGGCATCGCGCCCGAACTGGCGGGCGACCGATTCCATCGCATAGCTGCCGCCGCCCGGCACGATGGCCACCGCATCCGCGCCATAGACCTGCGCCAGCCCCGCCGACAGATCGCGCATGACCTGCTGGAACCGCGCCGACATGTGATTGAGCGAGCGGTCGGTGAAGACGACCGAGAACTCGTCCAGACCCTCGGGGTCGATATGGGGGTTCCGGTGGGGCATGGCTGACCTCTGGTGTTGTGACCCGCAAAGCCTAACCTGCGGGCGGGGCCGGGGCCAGACCGCCAAAGGGCGCAGGGCGCGCGCGGGGGGCAATGCCCCCTTGCAGGCCCCCCGCCCGGGTGACTACCTTGGGCGGGACCCGCAACATCAAGGTTTTTCATGCGTATCGGCATCCTGCAATGCGGCCAGTCCCCCGCGCAGTTGAAAGAGACCCTCGGCGACTATCCCGACATGTTCGTGCGCCTGCTGGACGGGCGCGGCTTTGACTTCCGCACCTGGCATGTGGAGGCGATGGAGTTTCCCGGCAATGTACACGAGGCCGATGGCTGGCTGCTGACCGGATCGCGCCACGGCGCCTATGAGGATCACGCCTTCATCCCGCCGCTGGAGGAGTTCATCCGCAACGCCTATGGCGCGGGCGTGCCGATGGTGGGGATCTGTTTCGGGCATCAGATCATTGCGCAGGCGCTTGGCGGGCGGGTGATCAAGCATCCCGATGGCTGGGCCGTGGGCCTGCAGGATTATGACTTTGGCGGCCGGCCCGTCACGCTGAACGCCTGGCATCAGGATCAGGTGGTCGAACTGCCGCCCGGCGCCGAGGTGGCAGGCCGCAACAGCCATTGCGAGAATGCGGCGCTGGTCTATGGCGACCGGGCCTATACCGTGCAGGCGCATCCTGAATTTGACGACGCCTTCATCGACGGGCTGATGCAGACGCGCGCGCGTGGCGTGGTCCCGGACGGTCTGCTGGCCCGCGCGGCGCAACGCATGGGGCAGCCGAAATCGACCGATATTCTGGCCGACCAGATCGAGACATTTTTCAAGGCGCCGCGCAATGCGGGCCAGCAACCGGCAGAGGGAGCGGCATGAGCGACTGGACAGACAAGGTTCCGCAGGCAGCCCGCGATTTCATGGCCGGGCGCCGTCTGGACGAGGTGGAATGTATCGTGGCCGACATCGCGGGGGTGGCACGCGGCAAGGCGATGCCCGCCTCGAAATTCGCGCGCCAGCAGCGGTTCTACCTGCCCAACTCGATCTTTCTGCAATCCATCACCGGCGGCTGGGCCGACAACCCCTCGGGCGCGTTCACCGAGCCGGACATGATCCTGACGCCGGATTACAGCACCGCGACCGCAGCACCCTGGACCGCCGACTGGACGTTGCAGGTCATCCACGACGTGCTGGACCAACAGGGCAACCCGGTGCCCATCGCGCCGCGCAATGTGCTGAAACGGGTGGTCAAGCTGTACGAGGATCGCGGCTGGAAACCCGTCGTCGCCCCCGAGATGGAGTTCTTTCTGGTCGCCCGCAATATCGACCCCAATCAGCCGATCATCCCGCCCATGGGCCGCACGGGGCGCCGGGCGGCGGCACGGCAGGCCTATTCCATGTCGGCGGTGGACGAATACGGCAAGGTCATCGACGACATCTATGATTTCGCCGAGGCGCAGGGGTTCGAGATCGACGGCATCCTGCAGGAAGGCGGCGCCGGTCAGGTCGAGATCAACCTGAACCATGGCGATCCGGTGGCGCTGGCCGATGAGATCTTTTACTTCAAGCGCCTGATCCGCGAGGCGGCTTTGCGCCATGACTGCTTTGCGACCTTCATGGCCAAGCCGATCGAGGGCGAGCCGGGCAGCGCCATGCATATGCACCACTCGATCACCGATCTGGCGACGGGCCGGAACATCTTTTCTGACGACAAGGGCCGCGAGACGCCGGAATTCCTGCACTTCATCGCCGGGATGCAGAAGCACCTGCCCGCCGTGATCGCGCTGCTGGCGCCTTACGTGAACAGTTATCGCCGCTATGTCCCTGATTTCGCAGCGCCGATCAATCTGGAATGGGGCCGCGACAACCGCACGACGGGTCTGCGGGTGCCCATCTCTGAACCCGAGGGGCGGCGGCTGGAAAACCGGCTGGCGGGGATGGATTGCAACCCCTATCTGGGCATCGCGGCATCCCTTGCCTGCGGCTATCTGGGCCTGATCGAGGCCGAGAACCCGCGCGCCGAATGTCTGGGCGATGCCTATATGTCGCAGGATGAGCTGCCCTATAACCTGGGCGATGCGCTGGATGTGATGTCGGAAAGCCAGCCCGTGCGCGAGGTTCTGGGCGGCGATTTCTGCGATGTCTACGAGGCCGTCAAACGGCTGGAATACAAGGAGTTCCTGCAGGTCATCAGCCCGTGGGAACGCGAGCATCTGCTGCTGAACGTATGAACCTGCTGCATCTGAACGACCGGCCCGGCGCCTATCCGCCCAGCCTCTATGCCGCGCAATCGGGCGAGGGTGCGGCGCTGCCGCATCTGCGCGGCGAGGCGCGGGCCGATGTGGCGGTGATCGGCGCGGGCTATACTGGCCTGTCGGCGGCTTTGCATCTGGCGCGACGGGGCTATTCTGTGACGGTGCTGGAGGCGCAGCGTGTGGGCTTTGGGGCCTCGGGGCGCAATGGCGGGCAGATCGGGTCGGGCCAGCGGCAAGAGGTCGACTGGCTGGAACGCCATCTGGGCCGCGACATGGCGCGCCGGTTGTGGGATCTGGGTTGCGAGGCCAAGGCGCTGACCCGCGATCTGGCGGGGCAGGCGGGCGTGCCGGTCCGCGATGGCATCGCCCATGCCTGCCGCGCCGCCTCCGAAATCGACCACGCGAGGCAGATGGCCGGTCATCTGGCGCAGCATTACGATTATCCCCATGTGACGCCGCTGGACCGTGACGGGATGGCGGCGGCGATCGGCAGCACCGCCTATGCGGGCGGCGATCTGGACCGGGGCGCGGGGCATGTGCAGCCGCTGGCGCTGGTGCTGGGGATGGCGCGGCTGGCGATGGATGCAGGCGCGGTCATTCACGAACGCAGCGAGGTGACCGGCATCACCCATGCCACGCGCGCGGGTGAGGCCAGTCTGATCCGCACCGATCACGGCAGCCTGCGCGCGGATCATGTCATTCTGGCCTGCAACGGCTATCTGGGGGGCCTTGACCGGGGCGTGGCCGCCCGCGTCATGCCGATCAACAATTACATCGTGGCGACGCGGCCTTTGGGCGAGGATTTCCCCGAGATCCTGCCGGGGCGGATCGCCGTGGCCGATACCAAATTCGTGGTGAATTACTGGCGGCTGGATGATGAACGGCGGCTGGTCTTTGGCGGCGGCGAGACGGTGACCTATCGCTTTCCGCGCGACATTGCCGCGGTCGTGCGCCCGCATCTGCTGTCGGTCTATCCGCAGCTTGAGGGGGTGGAGCTGACCCATGCATGGGGCGGCACGCTGGCGATCACCATGAACCGGATGCCCTGTTTCGCACGGCCCGCGCCGAACTGCCTGTCGGCCAGCGGGTATTCCGGCCACGGGGTCGCGCTGGCGACGCTGGCGGGGCGGCTGATGGCCGAGGCGGTGGCGGGGCAGGCGGAGCGCTTTGACGTCATGGCCGCCGTGCCGACGCGGCCCTTTCCGGGCGGTGCGATGCTGCGTCAGCCGCTGCTGGTGGCGGGGATGGCGTGGTTCGGGCTGCGCGACCGGCTGGGGATCTGAGCGCTATCCGCGCGGCAGGCCCATCTGGTCCAGCACCTGCTGGCGGATCTGCGCCGATTCGCGGTCGGTGATGCCCAGCAGGCCGGTCACCAGACGGATCAGGCTTTCCTCATCGGGGCCGCGCGTCTCATCGGCATAGGCCACCTCCCACATGGCGGCCAGAACGCCCGCGCGATCTTCCAGCGCGATGCGGTCCTTGATCTGGCGGGTAAAGCGGACGGTGTCGGCGGCCTCGGCCTCCAGCACCTCGGCATCGGCGCGGCGGGTGGCGGCTTCGGTGGGCGACAGCCCGCGGCGGCAGGCGAGGATGCGGTCGATCCGCTGCCGCTCGGCCTCGTCGTAATGGTCATCGGCGCGGGCCACCCGGACCAGCAGCGCGGCAATGGCCAGTTCTGCCTCATCCCCCGCCAGAGCGGCGGGCGAGGCGGTTTCGCCCATCAGGCGGCTGAGAAGATCTTTGAACATCCGGCAAGATTTGCCCGCATTTGCGCGCGCAGGCAAGCGGTCACACCCGCCCGCGCATCACAGCCGCGCTATCAGTATTTCTGCGGCACATACAATTCGCGCGGCAGAACCTCGCGTTCGTAATCGGGGTTGAACACCCGCTCGGGCAGGCGCACCTCGTCATGGGGCACATCCTCGTAGGGGATCTGGTCCAGCAGGTGACTGATGCAGTTCAGGCGCGCGCGCTTCTTGTCGTTTCCGGGCACGATATACCACGGCGCCTCGGGGATGTTCGTGCGCTCGAACATCTCTTCCTTGGCCTTGGTATAGGCCTCCCACCGGACGCGGCTCTGCAGGTCCATGGGCGACAGTTTCCACTGTTTCAGCGGGTCGTGGATGCGCATCATAAAGCGCATCTGCTGTTCCTCATCGGTGACCGAGAACCAGTATTTCACCAGCCGGATGCCCGAGCGGACCAGCATGCGCTCGAATTCGGGAACGTCCTGAAAGAACTGTTCGACCTGATCTTCGGAGGCAAACCCCATCACCCGTTCGACGCCCGCGCGGTTGTACCAGCTGCGGTCGAACAGCACCATTTCGCCGCCTGCGGGCAGGTGGGGCACATAGCGCTGGAAGTACCATTGCGTCTTTTCACGGTCCGACGGCGCGGGCAGGGCCACGACGCGCGCCACGCGCGGATTCAGCCGCTGCGTGATCCGCTTGATCGCGCCGCCCTTGCCCGCCGAATCGCGGCCCTCGAACAGAACGACCACGCGTTCCTTGTGATGGCTGACCCAGTCCTGAAGGCGGATCAGTTCGGATTGCAGGCGCAAAAGCTCGGTGAAATACAGCTTGCGGTCCATCTGGTCGGGATGGTGGCTGCTATAGATGCGCCGGATCTCGGACGAGAGGACGGCGTCCTCGAGTTCGATCTCGATATCCTCGTCCAGGGTTTCCTGAAGTTCGGCGGCAAGCCAGTCATTGGCGGAATCGTCCATCGCGCGTGTCTCCGGGCGTCATGTGTCGGGCGTTCGTAATCGGCGATTGTAACGATGATGCGTCAGTTTGCTGTCAGCGGGAAAACAGACCTGCGCATTCGGGGGTCAGGGCAAGGATCATGCCGCCGCCGCGCGGGCGGTCCACGGTGCCGCACCACTGGCCGCTGGTCGAGAACAGGCTTTGCGTGCCCCGTGCCGGGCGATAGGCGATGCGGCGCCCGTTCACGTCAAAGACGTTCAGCACGCCGCCCGCATTGGCCGCGTAATAGCCCAGCACATCGCCCTCGGCGGTAAAGACCAGCCGGTTCTCATTGGCCGGGTTCGAGGGGCGGTTCTGCCAGACCGACGATCCGTTCGCGGTATTCCCGGCCGAGTTCCACGCCGCATGGGGGGCATTGCCCGCCCGCGTCGGGCTGTTGGCGGGATGGCCCGGCCCCAGATCAAAGGGCAGCTGCGTGCGGTCGAGGATGATCAGCGCCGCGTCTGCCACAGCGGCGGCGGGCGTCAGGCAAAGGGCAAGGGTCACTAGCAGAATGCGCATGGGGGCCTCATGGGTTGGGGGCAGTCTGCACCGTCAGCGGCGCGATGTCAGCCGCGCAATGCCGCCGTCAGGCGGTCGCGCTCGTGGCGGCTGCCGGGGATGCCAAGGCGCAGCCAGTGGTCCGAATAGGGAAAGCGGCGCGACCAGATGCGCGCGCGGGCCAGACGGCTCTGCGCGGCCCCGGCATCGGCTGTATGATAGAGGCGGAACAGATGCGTGCCCCCCACCGGCGTCCAGCCTGCGGCCAGCGCCTGCCGGTCCAGCCACAGCCCGGCCTCGCTGTGATAGACCAGCGTGTCATCGGCAAAGGCATGGTCGGCCATCGCCGCCGCCCCGATCTCCAGCGCGGGGCCGCTGACGGCCCATGGCCCTGCGGCCTCGCGCAGGGGGGCCAGCGTGCCCGGATGCGCCAGCGCAAAGCCCAGCCGGACCCCCGCCAGCCCCCAGAACTTGCCAAAGCTGCGCAAGACGATCGCGTTGTCGGGCAGGGACGGGGCCAGCGACAGGTCGGGGCGCGGGTCCGCGAAACTTTCATCCACGACCAGCAGGCCCACGGTTGCGGCCAGCGCGGCCAGCACCTCGGGCGACCACTCGCGGCCATCGGGGTTGTTGGGGTTCACCACCACCGCCAGACCGGCGCCCGCCATCGCCTGCGGGTCATGTGCCTGATCGACCTGCCAACCCGCCGCCATCAGACTGGCCGCGTGCTCGTTATAGCTGGGCCACAGCACCGCCGCCCGCCCCGGCGCCCTCAGGCGCGGCACCAGCTGGATCGCCGCCGAAGCGCCCGCCAGCGGCAGGACCTGATCGGGCGGGCAACCGAACCAGCGCGCGGCCACCCGAATCAGATGCGATTCGGCATCCGCGCCGGGCAGGACGGTCCAGGCGCGGAGGGAAACCGGCGGCACCGGCCATGGCCTGCGGTTGATTCCTGTGGACAAGTCGATCCAGTCCCCGCCGCCAAACCGCGCCTTGGCCCGGTCCAGATCGCCTCCGTGATCGCGCGTCATCCGTTGTTTCCTGCCTTTGCCGCACCGCCCCGTGCCCGGCCCTGTGCTAGGTCGCCATCCGTCCACAGGCAATCTGTTAACGAAATTTTACTTTACACCCCCCGGAAAGCCGCACACGATATGTAGTAAGAACATTCGGGCGACCCTGCCTGATCTAGCAGGGATGACCCATCACTAGCGGCGCAAGAACCGCCCCCGGCAAGCACGAGGCAGGCATGGCACAGACCGAGCATTTCATCGCCAGTGACGAGATCCACCCCATCGACATTGTCGAGGCCGTGGCCACGCATCACGCATGGGACTTTGACCGCCTTGCAGACGACCAGATCGCCATGGTGGTCGAGGGGCAGTGGCGCAGCTATTCGCTGACGCTGGCATGGTCGCCCCGCGAAGAGGTCTTGCGGCTGATCTGCACCTTCGAGATGGACCCGCCCGCCGACCGCCTGCCGCTGATCTACGAGACGATCAATCTGGCCAATGATCAGGTCTGGGATGGCGGCTTCACCTTCTGGGCGCCGCAGCGGCTGATGGTCTGGCGCTATGGGCTGGTGCTGGCGGGCGATGCGATCGCGCTGCCCGAGCAGATCGACCAGATGATCAGCAACGCCCTGCTGGGCTGCGAGCGGTTCTATCCCTCGTTCCAGCTGGTCGGCTGGGGGGATACCGCGCCCGCCGCCGCGCTGGACATCGCCCTGGGCGAGACCTACGGACGCGCCTGAAGGGGCCTGACCCCTGCGCTGGCAAAGGGGAGCATGATGCAGAATTTCGACGAACTGAATGCGCGCGGTCTGGTGCTGGTCGGTTGCGGCCGGATGGGCGGCGCGATGCTGCGCGGCTGGCTGGCGCGGGGGCTTGATGCGGGCGCGGTGACCGTCATCGACCCCCGGCTGGCGCCGGAATGGCAGGACAAGGGGCTGCGGGTGAACGCGGCCCTGCCCGCCAACCCTGCCGTGCTGGTGCTGGCGGTCAAGCCGCAGATGATGGCGGATGCGCTGGGGCAGGTGCCGCAACTGGCGGACACGCTGGTGATCTCGGTCGCGGCGGGCACGACGATTGCGGCCTTCGAGGCGGTCTTTCCGCAGGCGCCCATCGTGCGGGTGATGCCCAATACCCCCGCCGCGATCGGGCAGGGGATCTCCGCGATGATCGGCAATGCCCGCGCCTCTGATGCGGATCTGGCGCTGGCCGGGGCGCTGATGGCCGCCGTGGGCCGCGTCGTGCGGCTGGAAACCGAGGATCAGATGGACGCCGTGACCGCGCTGTCGGGCAGCGGCCCGGCCTATGTGTTCCACATGATCGAGGCGATGGCGGCGGCGGGTGAGGCGCAGGGCCTGTCACCCGAACTGGCGCTGGATCTGGCGCGCGCGACCGTAGCGGGCGCGGGCGCGCTGGCCGTGCACGAGGATGCCGACCCGGCGGTGCTGCGCGAGAACGTCACCTCGCCCGGCGGCACCACGGCGGCGGGCCTGCGCGAGTTGATGGACGCGGACCACGGCCTGCCGCCGCTGATGGCGCGCACCATTGCCGCCGCCGCCGAGCGGGGCCGCCAGCTGGGGCGTGGCGAGGCATGACCATCACCTTCGACGATTTCCTCAAGGTCGACATCCGCGTGGCCACCATCACCCGCGCCGAACCCTTCCCCGAGGCGCGCAAGCCCGCCATCAAGCTGTGGCTGGATCTGGGCGAGTTGGGCGAGCGGAAATCCTCGGCCCAGATCACCCGGCACTATGACCCGGCTGCGCTGATCGGCAAGCAGGTGCTGTGCGTGGTGAACTTTCCGCCGCGCCAGATCGGGCCGGTCCGGTCCGAGGTGCTGGTGCTGGGCGTGCCGGACCCCGATGGCGAGGTCGTGCTGATCCGCCCCGATCTGGACGTGCCGAATGGTGGGAGGCTCTATTGAAGCTGCTGGTCACACGACCCATGACCGACCGCGCCACGGCGGCGATCCGGGCGCGGTTTGACGTCGATTTCCGGGGCAATACGCCGCTGACCGAAGGTCATGCCGCGCAGGCGATGCGCGACTATGACGTGATCATGCCGACGCTTGGCGATGCGTTCACGGCCGGGGCCTTTGCCGGGCCGCTGCGCTGCACACTGCTGGCCAATTTCGGCGCGGGCTATAACCATATCGACATCGCCGCCGCCGATGCCGCCGGGGTGGCGGTGACCAACACGCCCGATGTGGTGACCAATGCCACCGCCGATCTGGCGATGACGCTGATCCTGATGACGCTGCGCCGCGCCTCGGAGGGCGAACGTCTCCTGCGCGCGGGCCAGTGGAGCGGCTGGAACCCGACGCAGCTGCTGGGCCGCGATGTGACGGGGCGCAGCGTCGGCATCGTGGGCATGGGGCGCATCGGCAAGGCCATCGCGCGGCGCTGCCATCTGGGGTTCGGGATGCAGGTGTTGTTCTACAACCGCTCGCCCGTGTCGGCGCTGGATGTGCCGGCCCAGCAGGTGCCCGACCTGCATGACCTGCTGCGTGCCAGCGACATCGCGGTGATCGCGGTGCCGGGCGGGGCGGGCACGCGGGGGCTGATCGGGGTGGCCGAACTGACGGCACTGGGCGCGCATTCGGTGCTGATCAACATTTCGCGCGGCGATGTGGTGGATGAGGACGCGCTGATCGCGGCGCTGAACGCGGGGACCATCGCGGGCGCGGGCCTCGACGTCTATGCCGCCGAGCCGCATGTTCCGCCCGCGCTGATCGACGCGCCGAATGCCACGCTGCTGCCGCATCTGGGCACCGCCACCGACGAGGTGCGCACCGATATGGCGCTGCGGGCGCTGGCCAATCTGGTGGCCCATGCCGAGGGGCAGGGGCTGCCGGATCGCGTTTTGCCCGCGCGCTGAAAGGGAACCCGGCGCGGGGCTTTGTCGTTGACCTGCCAGACCAATCAACGATTGAAGGAGCAGGAAATGAACTGGGATATCATCCAAGGTAAATGGAAACAGCTCAAGGGTTCGGCCAAGGAAAAATGGGGCGAACTGACCAATGACGAGCTGGACCAGATCGACGGCAACAAGGACCAGCTGGCCGGCAAGCTGCAGGAAAAATACGGCTGGACCAAAGACGAAGCCGACAAGCAGATCGACGACTATTTCCGCGACAAGTAAGCGGAATTCATGTTGATACGAAAAGGGCGCCCCACGGGGCGCCCTTTTTGCTGTCAGTCCTGCGGGCCTCAGTCCAGCCGTTTGCCCGTCTCACGGTGGAACAGGTGCAGCGCCTCGGGGCGGAAGGACAGGCGCAGATCGTCGGACAGGTCCGCATCCGAGGCCAGCGTGATGGTGATGCGCTGATCGCCGGTCTTGCCGTGGACCAGACGCTGCGCGCCCAGTTCCTCGACCGCCAGCACGCGCATCTGGATGGGGCCGTCGGCGGTGACGGTCAGGTCCTCGGGGCGGATGCCGATCTGGCCCGCATGGGCGGTGCCGGGCAGGTGCGGGACGGCCGCGCTGTCGATCAGGTTCATCGCCGGGCTGCCGATGAAGCTGGCCACAAAGGCCGAGGCCGGGCGGCGATAGACCTCAAGCGGGGTGCCGATCTGCTCGATCTGCCCGCCGTTCAGCACCACCAGACGGTCGGCCAGCGTCATTGCCTCCAGCTGGTCGTGGGTGACATAGATCGAGGTCGTGCGCAGGCGCTTTTGCAGCTCCTTGATCTCCAGCCGCATGGCGACGCGCAGCTTGGCGTCAAGGTTCGACAGCGGCTCATCGAACAGGAAGGCGGCAGGCTCGCGCACGATGGCGCGGCCCATGGCGACGCGCTGGCGCTGGCCGCCCGACAGGGCGCGGGGCTTGCGGTCCAGAAACGGGCCGATCTGCAGGATGTCGGATGCGATGCCCACGCGACGCTCGATTTCCGCCTTGGGCGTGCCGCGATTTTTCAGGCCATAGGCCAGGTTCTGGCGCACCGACATATGCGGGTAGAGCGCATAGTTCTGGAACACCATCGCGATGTCGCGGTCGGCGGGCTCGACATCGTTGACCACACGGTCACCGATGCGGACCTCGCCCTCCGAGATACTTTCCAGCCCCGCGACCATCCGCAGCAGCGTGGATTTCCCGCAGCCCGAGGGGCCGACCAGAACCAGAAACTCGCCATCCGCGATGTCGATATTGACGCCGCCCACGGCGCGGGCGCCTCCGGCATAGACCTTGCCGATGTTGTTCAGGGTGATGGACGCCATCTTATTTCTCCGTCTCGACGAGGCCTTTGACGAACAGCCGCTGCATGAGGACGACCACCAGAACGGGCGGAATCATCGCCAGCATGGCCGTCGCCATGACCAGATGCCATTGCGGCAGACCATCCACGGCATCGGCCATGCGCTTGATCCCCGCAACGATGGTGTAATAATCCGAACTGGTCGTGATCAGCAGCGGCCAGAGATACTGGTTCCAGCCATAGATGAACAGGATCACGAACAGGGCGGCGATATTGGTGCGCGACAACGGCAGCAGGATGTCGCGGAAGAATTTCATCGGCCCGGCACCGTCGATGCGCGCGGCCTCGGTCAGCTCATCCGGGATGGTCAGAAAGACCTGTCGGAACAGGAACGTGGCCGTGGCGCTGGCGATCAGCGGGATCGACAGGCCCGCATAGCTGTTCAGCATGCCCAGATCGGCGACGACCTGAAAGGTGGGCACGATGCGCACCTCGACCGGCAGCATCAGCGTGATGAAGATGCACCAGAAGGCCAGCATGCGGAACGGAAAGCGGAAATAGACCACCGCGAAGGCCGACAGGACCGAGATCACGATCTTGCCGACGGCGATCGACAGCGCCATGATCAGGCTGTTGAACATCATCGTACCCACCGGGGGCGTGCCGCTGGTCGACAACCCGCCGCCAAGCATCCGGCTGTAATTCGCGATCATCTGATCGCCCGGCCACATCGGGATCGTGCCCGACATGAAGGCGGTCGGTCCGTGGGTCGAGGCGACAAAGGCCACCCAGACGGGCAGGGCCACGATGCAGACGCCCAGGATCAGCACCAGATGCGCCAGAAGGTTCAGAATGGGACGGTTCTCGATCATCAGTAGGCCACCTTCTTTTCGACATAGCGGAACTGGATCACGGTCAGGACCGCCACCAGCGCCATCAGCACGACCGACTGCGCCGCCGAGCTGCCCAGGTTCTGTCCCACAAAACCGTCGAAATAGACCTTGTAGACCATGATGTTGGTGGCCTGCGCCGGCCCGCCCGAGGTGGTCGTGTCGATGACCGCGAAGGTGTCGAACATGGCATAGACGATGTTCACGACCAGCAGAAAGAACGTGGTGGGCGACAGCAGCGGGAAGGTGATGTCGAAGAACCGCCGCACCGGACCTGCGCCGTCGATGGCCGCAGCCTCGCGCAGGGACGCCGGGATCGCCTGCAGGCCCGCCAGAAAGAACAGGAAGTTATAGCTGATCTGCTTCCACGCGCTGGCGATCACCACCAGCGTCATCGCATCGCTTTTGTTGCTGATATGGTTCCAGTCATAGCCCAGCCCCCCCAGCAGATAGGGCATGATGCCGATCGTGGGGTTGAAGATGAAATACCACAGGATGCCCGCCACCGCAGGCGCCACCGCATAGGGCCAGACCAGCAGCGTCGTGTAGACGCGGGTCGAGCGGATCATCCGGTCCACCGCGATGGCCAAGAGCAGCGACAGCCCCATCGACAGCACCGTGACCGAGATCGCAAAGATCGCGGTCACCTGCAGGCTGTTGAGGTATTCGGGGCTGCTCCACAGGCGGGCATAGTTCTCCAGCCCGACAAATGCGGTGCGGGTGCCAAAGGCATCCTCGCGCAGGAAGCTCTGGCGCACGGCCTGTCCGGCGGGCCAGAGAAAGAAGACAAAGGTGATGATCAGCTGCGGCGCCAGCAGAAGCCAGGGCAGAAGCTGATTGCTGAAGATGGTGCGCTTCATCGGAAACCTGCGGGGGGGGGGAACGGGAAAGACCGGGGCCGCGCGTGATGCGCGGCCCCGGCCGTCATGTGGAACCGTTACTGGTTCTGAGCCTGGAACTGTTCCAGCAGGTCGTCGCCGCGGGCAACGACGCTGTCCAGCGCGCCCTGGGCATCCTTGGAGCCCGACAGAAGCTGTTCGAACTCTTCGTCGATGACGCCGCGGATCTGGACGTAGCTGCCAAAGCGCAGACCCTTGGAGTTCTCGGTCGGCTCGTTCAGGGTGATCTGGTTGACCCCCGTATCGGCGCCCGGATTTTCGGCGTAGAAGCCTGCCATCGCCTCCTGAGCGGCTGCCGTGATCGGCAGGTAGCCCGTAAAGGATGCCCAGTCGGCCTGAACCTCGGGCTGGGTCAGATAGTCGAAGAAGGCAGCGGCTGCGGCATATTCCTCGTCCGACTTGCCCGACAGTGCCCACAGCGTGGCGCCGCCGATGATCGAGTTCTGCGGCGCACCCTCGACATCGTCGTAATAGGGCAGCATGCCAAAGCCCAGATCAAAGGCTTCGGTGTTGGCGATCACGCCCGCGCGGCTGGCCGAGCTGTTCATGATCATGGCGCATTCCTGCGCGTAGAACATCGGGGGGGCGCTGTCGCCGCCGACCGGGCCGCCATATTTGAACACGCCCTCATCAGCCCAACGCTTGAGGTTCTCCCAGTGCTTGACCTGCACGGGACCGTTCAGCGACAGACGCGCGTCCAGACCGCCAAAACCGTTTTCCATCGTGCCAATGGGCTGGTTGTGCCAGGCGCTGAAATTCTCGGTCTGGATCCAGCTGATCCAGCCGGTGGTGAACCCGCAGGACGCCGCGCCCGATTCCATGATCTGGTTCGAGAACTGCTCCATCTCGGCCCAGGTCTTCGGCGGCTGCTCGGGGTCGAGACCGGCGGCTTCGAACACGGTCTTGTTATAGTACAGGATCGGGGTCGAGCTGTTGAACGGCATCGACAGCATGTTGCCATTGGTGTCGGTGTAATAGCCGACGACCTGCGGCAGGAAGGCCTGCGGATCAAAGCCTTCGCCATGCTCTTCCATCAGCTGATGGACGGGGACGATGGCGCCTTCGGCGGCCATCATCGTGCCGGTGCCGACCTCGAAGACCTGCACGATGGTCGGCTGCTGGTTCGCGCGGAAAGCGGCGATCGCGGCGGTCATCGTTTCGGGATAGGTGCCCTTGTAGGACGGGGTGACGGTGTACTCGTCCTGGCTGTCGTTGAAGCCCTGGACGATCTCTTCCAGTTTGGCGCCAAGCTCGCCGCCCATGGCATGCCACCATTCGATGGTGGTCTGGGCCTGTGCGGCCCCAAGCGACGCGATCAGCGCCGCTGCGGATGCGGTTGTATAACGGATCATTTTTCTCATTCCTCCCGGTGGAGTTGCGATGACTGGACCCCGCCTAGCGGCGATTTGCGACAGTCACGCAAAGACAATGTAACATGTATGTGAATAATTGACTTGCCGGTCAATATTTTTCGTTCACGTTCGGAATGAGCCTCATTTTTGCGGTTTGGCGCGAGGTGGCGGCTGAGTGTCGGAAAGCGCGCAAAAAGGCAAAGAAAAAGCCCGCACCCGGAAAGGGATGCGGGCAGGATCTGCCATCCGTGACCGGATGGCAGAGGGTGTCCGACGGCTCAGGACGCGGGCAGCAGAACCGTGTCGATGACGTGGATCACGCCGTTCGACTGACCGACATCGGCCTGGGTGACGGTTGCGGCATTGCCGTTCTCATCGGTGATGATGACCGAACCGTCCTCGCCTGCCGAGGCGGTCAGCGTGCAGCCGCCCACGGTCTCGATCGCGGCCTCGCCATCGCCCGCCTCGATCAGTTCGACCACGGCGCTTGCGGGCACCTCGCCTGCCACGACATGACAGGTCAGGATGGTCTGCAGCTGCTCAAGGTTCTCGGGTTGCAGAAGCGTGTCGACGGTGCCCTCGGGCAGCGCCTCGAAGGCGGTGTTGACCGGGGCAAAGACGGTGAACGGACCCTCGCCCGACAGCGTGTCAACCAGATCGGCGGCCTGCACGGCGGCAACCAGCGTGGTGTGATCGGCCGAGTTCACGGCGTTTTCGACGATGTTGCGGTCGGGGAACATCTCGGCCCCGCCCACCATCGGGTTTGCATGGCTGTCGGCCAGCGCGGGGATGGCGGCGATCATGCTGGTGGCAAGGATCGACGCACCGAGTGTCTTGAAGCGGATGTTCATAATGTCCTCCGGTTTGGTTGCAGGCGCTTTGATGCGCCCGGTGCCTCAAGACACGAGGGGGGCAATGCAAAGTTGCGGCGCGTAATGGTCAACCGAGGTCACAGGGGCGTGATTTCCGGGCATGGCGCATCCTGCAAGACATTGAAAAGCCCGCCTCCGCAGATGCAGAGGCGGGCGTGTCTGGTTCAGGGCGCGACCTTACGACGCGGGCAGCAAGACGGTGTCGATGACGTGGATGACGCCGTTCGACTGATCCACGTCGGGGATGTTGACCGTCGCCACATTGCCGTTCTCGTCGGTGATCAGCAGCGCGTTGTCCTCGGCCCGGATCGAGGCGGTCAGCGTGCAGCCGCCCACGGTTTCCAGCTCGGCGCTGCCGCCGCCCTGCATGATCATGTTGCCGACGGCAGGCGAAAACGCCTCGGTCGGAACGACATGGCAGGTCAGGATGGTCTGCAGCGTTTCCAGACTGCCCGGCTCCAGCAGACCCTCGACGGTGCCGTCGGGCAGCTTGTCAAAGGCGGCGTTGGTGGGGGCGAAGACTGTGAACGGACCGGGGCCCGACAGCGTCTCGGCCAGACCGGCGGCCTGCACGGCGGCGACCAGCGTGGTGTGATCGGCCGAGTTGACGGCGTTTTCGACAATGTTGTTCGTGGGCAGCATCTCGGCGCCGCCGACCATCGTGTTCTGGGCGATGGCTGCGCCACTGAGAGCAACGGACGCAGCAAGGATCGAGGCACTGATCTTGGTGAAGCTGGTTGTCATGGTCTTCCTCCGGTTTGTCCGGGGTGCGTGACCGCACCCGATGCCCCCAGAAACGGACCAGCGCCCGGCAAGTTGCACCCGCAGCCGGTCCCGCTGCCCTCACGATGACGTGAGAGCGGCAATCGCCACGATCGGACCCGTGGCCTGGCCGGTGGGCGAGCCGCCCTCGGGTTCATCCGACAGCGCAAGGCGGATCGCGTCCGACGGGTCCAGCCCCTCGGGCAGGGTCATGCGCAGATTGCCCTCACGCGGGACCAGCCCGATCGAGATGGGGGCGCTGCCATCCGGCTCGATCCACCAGATCTCCCAGTCGCGGCCCGAGGGGGCGGCGCCGCTGTGCAGCGCGATCTCCATCTCGCGCCCGTCGACAAGGGCTGCGACCTGCAACGCCTGATCGTCCGAGACAAGCTGCGCCTGATAGTCGGGCGGGGTGGCCTGCATGTCGGGCAGGCCGGGCAGGATCAGCACCACGGCCAGCACGGCCGCGGCCAGCAGCCCGCCGATCACGCCCCATGGGCCGCGCCACCACGGCGTGCGGGCATTGGGGTCGGTGGACAGCGGCGCGACAGAATGGCCAAGCCGCTCGCGGATCGCCTGACGGGCGCGCGCCGGGGCCATCACCGGGGTCAGCCGCAGCGCCAGACCGGCCAGCAGTTCCTGCCAGTCGCGCACCGACTGGGCAAAGACCGGGTCGGTGGACAGGCGTGCCACGGCGGCCTCGGCCTCGGGGCCGTCCAGCAGGCCAAGCGCCAGTTCAGCCGCCAGCGCCTCGTCTTGCTCGGGGGGCGTCAGGGGGGCGTCGTCGGTCATTGGCTTACACAGTCCTTCAGGCGCAACAGGCTGCGGCGCAGCCAGCTGCGGACGGTATTGATCGGCAT
>NZ_JBKBVD010000081.1:0-9118 GCF_046289755.1 Paracoccus sp. (in: a-proteobacteria)
AACTGCGGCCTTTGTTCACCGGCGGCTCGGTCACGGCGGGCAATGCCTCGGGCGTCAATGACGGGGCGGCGGCGCTGGTTCTGGCCTCCGAGGCAGGCGCGCGCCGCCACGGCCTGACCCCCATCGCGCGGGTGCTGGGCGGGGCTGCGGCGGGCGTGCCGCCGCGCGTGATGGGCATCGGGCCCGCGCCTGCGGCACAAAAGCTGATGGACCGGCTGGGCCTGTCGCCCGCCGATTTCGACGTGATCGAGCTGAACGAGGCGTTCGCGGCGCAGGGTCTGGCCTCGCTGCGCCAGCTGGGGATTGCGGATGATGACCCGCGTGTGAACCCGAACGGCGGCGCCATTGCGCTTGGCCATCCGCTTGGCATGTCGGGCGCGCGCATCACCGGCACGGCGGCGCTGGAGCTGCGTCTGACCGGCGGCCGCCGCGCGCTGGCCACCATGTGCATCGGCGTGGGCCAGGGCATCGCCATCGCCGTCGAGCGGGTCTGAGGGGGTCAGACAGACCGGCGGCGACGGAAGAACTCGGGCGGCTCGCCTGCCTGATCCAGCAGCCAGTCGATGAAATGCCGGGTCTTGGCCGCGACCGACAGGGTCGTCGGCCAGACCACGTGAAACCCCGCCCCCGTCGGCACCGGCGCGCGGAACGGCTGGATCAGCCCGCCGCGCGCCAGCTCATCGCCCAGAATCGGCACCTGCCCCATCGCCAGCCCCAGCCCCTGCTGCGCCGCGCTGTAGGTCAGCAGCGAGCTGTCGAACTCCACCCCCTCGCGGAACGGCAGGTCGATCCCGGTATGTTCGGCCCAGTCCTGCCAGGCGCGCCTGCGATAGCGCGAATGCAGCAGTTCGGCGCCCACGACATCGGCAGCCGCCCGCAGCGGGTGGCGGGCCAGATAGCCGGGGCTGCAGACCACATCGACCTCTTCGTCGAACAGCTTGCGCGAACGCGCCTCGCGCCATGTACCGCCGCCCAGCTGGATCGCTGCATCCAGATGGGTGCCGCGAAAATCCAGCGGCGCGACGGTCGTGTCCAGCCGCACCCGCAGATCGGGATGGCGGGCCTGAAAATCCGGCAGGCGCGGCATCAGCCAGAAATGCGCCACGCTGGGATAGACGCGCAGCTGGATCGTGTGATCCGTCTCGCGTTCCACCACGCGCTGCGTCACCCGCTCCAACTCGTCGAAGACCGCCGCGATGTCGGCGCCAAAGGCGCGCCCCACCTCGGTCAGCCGGACCGAGCGTGATCCCCGCTCGAACAGCTGCACGCCCAGATAGTTTTCCAGAATCGAGATCTGGCGGCTGATGGCGACCTGACTGACCCCCATCTCGGCTGCGGCGGCGGTAAAGGTGCGGTGCCCGACCGCCACCGAAAAGGCCCGCAGCGGGTTCAGCGGCAGGTTGGGTCGTGTCTTTGCCATAACCTGAAATCACCCCCGCCCCATATTCGCCATGTTTTACGCCCGCCACATTAGCCTAGATTGGGGGCAGACCCAAGATGCAGGACCACAGCGATGGATTTTTCCCTGACCGACGAACAGCGGATGTTTCACGACAGCGTCACCCGCTTTGCCCAGACCGAACTGGCGCCGGGCGCCGCCGAACGCGCCCGCGCCCATGCCTATCCCTGGGACGTGGCGCGCAGGATGGCGGATATGGGCCTGATGGGCATCGCCCTGCCCGAGGCGGATGGCGGCATGGGCGGCACGCTGGTCGATGCGATCATCGCGATTCAGGCCGTGGCCGAGGCCTGTCCGCGCAGCGCCGACGTGATTCAGGCCGGCAATTTCGGCCCGGTGCGGACCTTCGCCGAATTTGCTACGCCCGACCAGAAGACCCGCTATCTGGGCCCGATCCTGCGCGGTGAGGCGGTCATCTCGCTTGGCATGACCGAGCCCGAGGCGGGATCGGCGGTGACCGAATTGCAGACCTCGGCCACGAAGGACGGCGAGGATTATCTGGTCAACGGCACCAAGATCTTTGGCACCCACAGCGCCGAGGCGGAGGTGTTTCTGGTCTATCTGCGCTTTGGCCCCGGTCTGGACGGCATCGGGTCGGTGCTGATCGAGAAGGGGACGCCCGGTTTCACCATCGGCCAGCCCTCGGGTTTCATGAATGGCGAGGATTGGGCGCAGCTGTATTTCGACAATGTCCGCGTGCCTGCCGCCAATGTGCTGCTGGGCGCGGGGGGGTTCCGCAAGCAGATTGCGGGGTTCAATGTCGAACGGCTGGGCAATGCCGCGCGTGCGGTCGCCGTGGGGCGGCACGCCTTCAATCTGGCGCGCGACCATGCGGCGGGGCGGCGCCAGTTCGGGCGCCCGCTGGCCGAGTTTCAGGGCATCCAGTGGAAATTCGCCGACATGGCGGTGCGGCTGGAATCCGCGCAACTGATGCTGATGCGCGCGGCGGTGAATGCGGGGGACGGGCTGCCCTCGGCGCAGGACACGGCGCTGGCCAAGCTGGCCTGCAACGAGGCGGGCTATTTCGCCGCCAATGAGGCGGTGCAGATCCTGGGCGGTCTGGGCTTCAGCGAAGACAGCACGGCGCAATACGCCCTGCGCCGCACGCGGGGCTGGATGATCGCAGGCGGTTCGATCGAGATACTGAAGAACCGCATCGCCGAGGGCATCTTTGGCCGCAGCTTTTCGCAGCGCCCGCCCAAGGGCGCATGAGGCTGGCCCGGCCTCGCGCGGCTGGGCCGGGTCACATCACCCCGCCATGAACATCGGCCCGCCGCGATGGCGTGGAAAGCCATAGCCGGTGACCATCACCACGTCGATGTCGTCGGCGCTGTCCGCCACGCCCTCGGCCAGAATGGCGCGGCCCTCGGCCTGCATGACCGACAGGATGCGCTCCATGATCTCGGCGTCGGAAAACGCGCGCCGGGCGCGGCCCGCGCGGGCGCTTTCTTCCGCGATGATCTGCGCGACCTGCCGGTCGGGCTGTGCCTTGCCGGTGCTGTAGTCATACCAGCCCCGCGCGGCCTTGCGGCCAAGGCGGCCCGCCTCGCACAGGCGGTCGGCGATATGGGCATAGCGTTCGTCCGCCGGACGGGTCGCGGCGCGGGCCTTGCGGGCGGCCCATGCGATGTCCAGACCGCTCATGTCCTGCACGGCATAGATGCCCATGGCGAACCCGAACCCCTCCATCGCGCGGTCGATCTGTTCGGGCAGCGCGCCCTCTTCCAGCATGAATTCGCAATCGGTGCGATAGGCGTTCATGATCCGGTTGCCGATGAAGCCGTCGCAGACCCCCGCCACCACGGCGGTCTTGCGCAGATGCCGCGCCAGCGCGCCCGCCGTGGCCAGCGCACGCGGGCCGGTATGGGCGCCGCGCACGACCTCCAGCAGTTTCATCACATGGGCGGGCGAGAAGAAATGCAGCCCCAGCACGCGGGACGGATCGCGGGTGGTCAGGGCCAGCGTGTCCACGTCCAGATAGGACGTGTTCGTCGCCAGTACCGCATCGGCGGGCATCACCGCGTCCAGACGGGTGAAGACCTCGCGCTTGACGTCCATGTCCTCGAACACGGCCTCGATCACCAGCGGGCAGTCGGCCAGTGCTGCGTAATCCGACCCCGTGGTCAGCCGCTGCAACGCGGACAGGTCGCGCAGCAGCCCGCGCTTGTGGCTGGCGGCCAACAGGTCGGCCACGCGAGCCTGCGCCTTGTCTGCGGCCTCGGCGTCGCGTTCGATCAGACGCACGGCGGACCCGGCGATCAGCAGGGCGGCCGCGATGCCCGCGCCCATGGTGCCGCCGCCGATGACGCCGACGCGGGCCAGATCGGCGGGGGCTGCGTCGATGTCGCGCAGGCTGCGGCCCGCATTGCGTTCGGCAAAGAAGATGTGGCGCAGCGCGCGCGACTGGTCCGAGACCGACAGGCGCAGGAACCGCGCGCGTTCGCGGGCCAGCGCATCCCGCGCGGGCAGGTCGGCGGCGTCGCGCAGCGCGGCCAGCGCCTCCAGCTGTGCCTCGGCGCCGCGCGATTTGCGGCGCAGGGCCTGCTCCCGAGCGGGCCAGTCGATCGCCTCGGCGCCGCGCACGGGGCGGTCCAGCAACGGCGCGGCGGGCACGTCCATCGAGGCCGCCTCGGCCAGCAGATCGCCTGCGGCGATACGGTCGATCAGGCCCGAGGCCAGCGCGGCCTCGGCGGTGACGGGCTTGCCCGACGTGACCATCGCAATCGCATCGACCATCGGCATCAGACGCGGCAGCCGCACGGTGCCGCCCGAACCGGGGATGATCCCCAGCGTCACCTCGGGCAAGCCCAGTTTCGTGCCCGGCGCGGCAATGCGTGCGTGACAGGCCATCGCCAGTTCCAGCCCGCCGCCCAGAACCGTGCCATGTAGCGCGGCGATCCACGGCACATCCGATCCCGCGATCAGGTCCAGCACATCGGGCAGATAGGGCTCCAGCGGCGCGCCCAGCTCGCGGATGTCGGCGCCCGCGACAAAGGTGCGGCCCGCGCAGGACAGGATCACCGCCCGCAGGTCCGGCGTGGCGGCGATCTGCATCGCGGCATCGCGCAGACCGGCGCGCAGGGGCTGGTTCAGGGCGTTCACGGGCGGATTGTCGATCCGCAGATGGGCAATGCCCTGGGAAATCGTCAGGCTGACCGGCTGCATATGTCCTCCTCTCGCGGACGCCCCCGGATGGCGGCCCCGCTTTTGCTATCGGCTTAGCGCCCCTGCCCGCAAATGTAACATAACCATTGATCAGGCATGGACCCGCCTTATTGCAGTTGATGCAAGCGCCGGGCAGGACGATGCTGCCCCCCAAGGGAGAAGACGCATGATCACGCTGCATGTTCAGGCTGACCCGCCGGGGCGCCCGCCCCTGTTGCTGGTCCACGGGTTCCTGTCCAGCCGGAATCACTGGCAGCTCAACGGCTTGTCGGATGCGTTCCGCTGCATCCGCGTCGATCTGCCGGGCCATGGGCGCAGCCCCGCGCCCGATGACCCGGCGCTGTATCACCCCGACGCGCTGGTCGGCGCGCTGGAGGCTGTGCGCCGGGATCTGGGGATCGACCGCTGGTTCATCTGCGGACAGAGCTTTGGCGCCGGGCTGACCCTGCGCTATGCGCTGAGCCATCCGGACCGGGTGACCGCGCAATGTTTCACCAACGCCAATGCGGCGCTGCGCGAGGCATGGACCCCGGATCTGCTGGCCGCGCATGAGCGCCGGATCGCCTCGGTCGCCGAGGACGGGCACGCGGCCCTGCGGCGATTTCCCTATCACCCCGCCCATGCCCGCCGATTTCCCGCAGCCATCCGGGCCACGCTGGCAGCGGATGCCGATGGCTGCGACATTACCGGCATCCTGCATCTGATGCGCCACGCCATGCCCCGGCTGTCGGTGATGGACCGTTTCGCGCAGACCCGCGTGCCCACGCTGCTGGTCAACGGCCTGCGCGAGCGCAGCTTTCAGCCCGCCCGCGACCGCGCCGCCCGCGCCCTGCCCGCCATGGCGGTGGTCGATCTGGAGGGCGGACATTCCGTCAATATCGAGGCGCCCGCAGCCTTTGACACGGCGCTGACCGGCTTTTTCTTGACGGGAACTCCCCATGCAACCCAGACAACTGGCTGAGCCCGCCGCAATCTATCTGTGGGCCATCGCAGGGGGGGCGCTGTTCAACAGCATCGGCGCACCGCTGCCGTGGATGATCGGGCCGCTGATCGCCACCGCGCTGCTGTATATCAGCGGTGCGACGCGGTTTGTCGTGCCGGTGAGAACCCGGCCCGTGGGGCAGATCATCGTGGCCGCACAGGTCGGGCTGTCCTTTTCGCCCGCAGCAATGGCGGTGCTGTTCGATCTGGCGCCGCTGCTGATCGGGATGGCGCTGGCCACGGGGCTGTGCGCCGCGCTGGCCGCGCTGGCGCTGGCGCGGATGTCGGGGATGGGCGCGGTGCCGGCGCTGCTGTCCACCATCCCCACCAGCCCGGTCGAGGCCGCCGTCATCGCCGAGCGGTTCTCGCTGACCACCGGCCCGATCATCTTTGCCCAGACGCTGCGCATCGCCTCGATCGTGGTGATCGTGCCCATCGCCATGTATGCGGTCGAGGGCTGGCCCGATCGCGGCATGGCCCTCACCGGCACGCCGAACCTGCCCGGATCGGCGATGCTGTTCGGGGTGGCGGTCGCCGTGGCGCTGACCTTCCGGGCGCTTGGTATCTCGAATCCGTTCTTTCTGGGTGCCCTGGCCGGCTCGGCGGGCCTGACGGCGGCGGGGATCGCGCCCGCACCCTTTGCGCCGGTGGTGCTGGCCGGGGCGCAGATCCTGCTGGGCACATGGCTGGGCTCGACCTTCCGGCGCAGCCTGTTCCGCTCGGCGGGGCGGATGATCGGCGCGATTGTCGTCTCGACCCTGCTGTTTGTCGCGCTGACCAGCACGGTGGCGGTCGCGCTGGCCGTGGTCTTGCAGATGAACTGGGAAAATCTGGTGCTGGGCGCCGCGCCGGGGGGCGTCACGGAAATGGCGCTGACCGCGAAATATCTGGGTCTGGACGTGGCGCTGATCACGGCGTTTCACCTGGTGCGCATTTTCCTGATCGTGCCCTTCATCCCCGGCATCGCCCGCGCCCTGCATCGCCGCTGGCCATAGGCATGGCCGCGCCCGCGCAGCCACAGGACAGCCCGGGAATCATGCGATCAGCGCCCCACAAGGGGCGCGTCAGGCATCGCAAAAAGGAAAAATGGTGGGTGATAAGGGATTTGAACCCCTGACATCTTCGATGTGAACGAAGCGCTCTACCACTGAGCTAATCACCCGGTGACGCGCCTTCTAGCGGCAGCCGCGCGCCGTGGCAAGAGGCTGAGATGGCCGTTTCAGCGGATTTGACCGCACTGCCACAACCAGCGCTCAGTCGCCACGCCGGCGCAGGCGCAGGGTGATGACCTCGCGCCCCCGTCCATCGCGTTCGGTCGCAATCCGCGCGCGACCCAAAGGCGGCACAGCAAGGGTCTGCCCCGAAGACAAAACCCGGCCCAACTGCGCCAGCGTCGCCTCGATGATCGGCCGGGCCTCGGCACGCCGGGCGCCGGTCTCGGCCAGCACACAGTCTATGAAATCGCGCTTTTGCATGACCTTTGCCGTGCGAGGGTCGGCGCAGCTGGCGTCATGTATCCCTGACTCGTCCCGAGGTCTCTCGCTCATTGCTGATCCTCCCTGATCGGACAGTTCCAGCCTAGCGTAACCTAACGCTACGTCAACAAATTGTGTTAGATATATACGAAATGGCCGGAGGCGATCTGACGCCTCCGGCCCGGTTCCGTATCAGACTGGCCTAATGTGCGACGGACTTGCCCTGCCCGTCATCGGTCTGACGCGAGGCCAGACGCGCGGCCTCGGCGGCTTCCTCTGCCGCTTCATCCCATTCGACAGGCTCGGGCATGCGGGTCAGCGCGTGGCGCAGGACTTCGCGGACATTGCTGACGGGGATGATGGTCAGCCCCTCTTTCACATTGTCCGGGATCTCGGCCAGATCCTTTTCGTTGTCCTGCGGGATCAGCACCGTCTTGATGCCGCCGCGCAAAGCCGCCAGCAGTTTCTCCTTGAGGCCGCCGATGGCCAGCACATGCCCGCGCAGCGTGACCTCGCCGGTCATGGCGACGTCCTTGCGCACCGGAATGCCGGTCATCACCGACACGACCGAGGTGACCATGGCGATGCCTGCCGACGGCCCGTCCTTGGGCGTTGCGCCCTCGGGGACGTGGACATGGATGTCGCGCTTGTCGAATTCCGGCGGACGGACCCCGATTTCCGGCGCGACCGAGCGCACGAAGCTGGACGCCGCGTCGATCGATTCCTTCATCACATCGCCCAGCTTGCCGGTCGTCTTCATCCGGCCCTTGCCGGGCAGGCGCAGCGCCTCGATCTGCAGCAGATCACCGCCAACCGAGGTCCAGGCAAGCCCGGTCACGACACCGACCTGATCCTTTTCTTCGGCCAGACCATAGCGGTGGCGGCGCACGCCCAGATATTCCTCGGCCTTGGCCACATCGACATCGACAGATTTGGCCTTGCCCTTGAGGATCTCGGTCACCGCCTTGCGGGCCAGTTTCGCGATCTCGCGTTCCAGCGACCGGACGCCCGCCTCGCGGGTGTAGTAGCGGACCATATGGGTCAGCGCCTCGTCGGTGACGCCGAATTCGCCCTTGCGCAGACCGTTGGCGGCGATCTGCTTGGGCAGCAGGTGACCGCGCGCGATCTCGCGCTTTTCGTCCTCGGTGTAGCCGGACAGCGGAATGATCTCCATCCGGTCCAGCAGCGGGCTGGGCATGTTGTAGCTGTTGGCCGTGGTCACGAACATGACGTTGGACAGATCGTATTCCACCTCAAGATAGTGGTCCACAAAGGTCGAGTTCTGTTCCGGGTCCAGCACCTCCAGCATGGCGCTGGCCGGATCACCCCGGAAATCCTGACCCATCTTGTCGATTTCATCCAGCAGGATCAGCGGGTTGGTGGTCTTGGCCTTTTTCAGCGCCTGAATGATCTTGCCGGGCATCGAGCCGATATAGGTCCGCCGGTGGCCCCGGATCTCACTTTCGTCGCGCACGCCGCCCAGGCTGATGCGGATGAATTCGCGCCCCGTCGCCTTGGCGATCGAGCGCCCCAGCGAGGTCTTGCCCACGCCCGGAGGCCCGACCAGCGTCAGGATCGGCCCCTTCAGCTTGGTGCTGCGCGCCTGCACGGCCAGATATTCGACGATGCGTTCCTTGACCTTTTCCAGCCCGAAATGATCGGCGTCCAGAATGGCCTCGGCCCGGCCCAGATCCTTGCGGGTGCGCGATTTCACGCCCCATGGCAGGGCCAGCAGCCAGTCCAGATAGTTGCGGCTGACCGTCGCCTCGGCGGACATGGGCGACATGGATTTCAGCTTTTTCAACTCGCTGTCAGCCTTGTCGCGGGCCTCTTTGCTGAACCTGGTGTTGGCGATCTTTTCTTCCAGCTCGGTCAGTTCGTTCTGACCATCCTCGCCGTCGCCCAGTTCCTTCTGAATGGCCTTCATCTGCTCATTCAGGTAATATTCGCGCTGCGTCTTTTCCATCTGGGTCTTGACGCGCGACTTGATCTTTTTCTCGACATGCAGGACCGACATTTCGCCCTGCATCATGCCATA
>NZ_JBKBVD010000082.1:0-8501 GCF_046289755.1 Paracoccus sp. (in: a-proteobacteria)
CCCGGATCGAGGGCAGCCGTTCGCCCGGCAGCACCTGCCCCGTGGCGATCTGCTGGCGGATCGTCTGCATCACCTGTGTCGTCAGGGTCGCCTTGGTCATGGGCACCAGCCGTGTGGGTTCCGTCATCAATACAGTCTGTTCAGATTGTAGGGGTTTCGTCCCTGTCCGGGCCAGAGGCTTTCGTCCAGGTTGCGCGGAAATCAAAGGGGACGACATGCAATCTGCACATAAGGGCTGGGGCAGCGGCCTGATCGGTGTGATCATCTTCAGCGGCTCGCTGCCCGCGACGCGGGTCGCGGTCGAGGGGTTTTCGCCGCTGTTCCTGACCTCGGCCCGTGCCGTCATCGCGGCGGCCCTGGGATGCAGCGCATTGCTGATCTGGCGGCAGGCGCGGCCCCGGCGTCACGATCTGGCACCGCTGGCCATCGTCGCGCTTGGCGTCGTCATCGGCTTTCCGCTGCTGACGGCGCTGGCGTTGCAACAGATCACCTCGGCGCGTTCGATCGTCTTCATCGGGTTGCTGCCGCTGGCCACCGCCCTGTTCGGCGTGCTGCGCGGGGGCGAGCGTCCGCGCCCGGCCTTCTGGCTGTTCTCGGTCGCGGGCAGCGCCATCGTGGCCGCCTATGCCTGGGCGGACAGCGCGCCGGGCACGGCAAGCGGCGATCTGCTGATGCTGGCCGCGATCGTGATCTGCGGGCTGGGCTATGCCGAGGGCGCCACCCTGTCGCGCCGCCTGGGCGGCTGGCAGGTGATCTGCTGGGCGCTGGTGCTGTCGGCGCCGGTCATGGCGGCGATGATGGTCCTGACATGGCCGCAGGACTGGCCGCCGGACTGGGCGGGGGCCAGCCTGCCGGTCTGGCTGGGGCTGGGATATGTGTCGGTCTTCAGCATGCTGATCGGGTTCGTCTTCTGGAACCGGGGGCTGGCTTTGGGAGGCATCGCGGGCGTCGGGCAGCTGCAGCTGTTGCAGCCGTTCTTCGGGCTGACGCTGGCGGGCGTGCTGCTGGGCGAGCCGGTGGCCCCGTCGATGATCGCCGTCGCCGTGCTGGTCATTGCCTGCGTGGCCGGGGCCAGACGCTGCGCC
Source organism: Paracoccus sp. (in: a-proteobacteria) (assembly GCF_046289755.1). GTDB lineage: Bacteria > Pseudomonadota > Alphaproteobacteria > Rhodobacterales > Rhodobacteraceae > Paracoccus. The sequence continues at coordinate 1,086 of NZ_JBKBVD010000082.1, forward strand.
TGAGCCCGCACAGGCCGGGGCTCAGGCATCCACCCCCTTCATCCCCTCATCGGTGTAGCGGTCGCCCGCCACCGGGACCGTGGCCAGACCCGCGTTCAGCGCGGCCACCTCATCCGCCGAGAGGATCAGATCGACGGCGGCGTGGTTCTCGGCCAGCCAGACCAGCCGCTTGGTGCCGGGGATCGGCACGATCTCCGGCCCCTGCGCCAGCAGCCATGCCAGCGCCAGCTGTCCGGGCGTGCATCCCCTGGCCGCAGCCATCGCCTGCACCAGATCCACGATCCGCAGATTGGCCCGCAACGCCGCGTCCTGAAAGCGCGGCAGAAAGGCCCGCGCGTCGCCGGCGCCGAACTGCGCGGACTGCTGATAGTGCCCGGTCAGAAACCCCCGCCCAAGCGGCGAATAGGGCACGAACCCCACGCCCAGCTCGCGGCAGGCGGGCAGGATCGCGGCCTCGGGACCACGCGACCACAGCGAATATTCGGTCTGCACCGCCGCCACCGGGTGGACGGCATGGGCCCGGCGCAGGGTGGCGGCGCTGACCTCGCACAGGCCGATGCGGTCGATCTTGCCCGCCTCCACCAGCCGCGACAGGGCGCCCATCGTATCCTCGATCGGCTGCGCGGGGTTCACCCGGTGGACATAGTACAGGTCGATCCGCTCGATCCCCAGCCGCCGCAGCGATCCCTCGCAGGACCGCCGCGCATAGTCCGGGCTCATGTCCAGCGTGCGGGCATAATCGCCGGGCTGCCGCACGATGCCGAACTTGGTCGCGATCTTCACCGGTGCACGGGTCGTGGCCAGAAACCGGCCCAGCAGTTCCTCATTGTGATGGGGGCCATACATGTCGGCGGTGTCGAACAGGGTCACGCCCTGATCCGCCGCAGCATGCAGCACCTGCATCGAGATGTCGTCATCGCGCGGGCCATAGAACTCGCTCATCCCCATACAGCCGAGGCCGAGGGCCGAGACCTGAAAGCCCGGCGCCAGTGTTCTGTGTTCCATGATCGGTCCTTTCTTGTCGGATACCGCAGAAGGTGGCACCTTCCCTTTCCGAAGCACAGGCACGGGAATGAGGATCAGATTTCCATGAACGGAAAGCCCCGCCCACCCCTCTGGGACGATCTGCGTGTCTTTCTGGCCGTCAGCCGGGCGGGCACGCTCAGCGGCGCGGCGCGCGATCTGGGCCTTGGTCTGGCCACCGTCTCGCGCCGGATGGAACGGCTGGAGGCGGCGGTGGGCCAGCCGCTGTTCCTGCGCACCCAGTCGGGCTATCTTTTGACCGAGGACGGCACCGCGATGGTCGAACGCGCCGAGGAGATGGAGGCCGCCGCCCGCGCCCTGACCACCGGCATGGCGCAAGGCCCCGAGGTCTCGGGCCGGGTGCGGCTGGCCACGGCGGAAAATCTGGCGACGGCGCTGATCGTCCCCGCGCTGCCCGGCCTGCGCGCGCAATATCCGGCGCTGACGGTGGATCTGGTGACCGATATTGCAACGGTGAACCTGCATCGCCGCGACGCCGATCTGGCCCTGCGCATGGTCAAGCCCGAACGCGGCCATGTCACCCTGCAGCGCGTCGGCACCCTGAGCTATGGCCTTTACGCCGCACAGAGCTATCTGGACCGCCGCCCGGCGCAGGATGAGGTAATCACATGGGGCGAGGCGCAGGCCCATCTGCCCGCCGCCAGATGGATGGAAAGCCACCTGCGCGGCCGGATGCCCGCCCTGACCACCTCGACCCTCGCCACGCAACTGGCGGCTTGCGCGGCGGGGATGGGGGTCGCCATCCTGCCGCATCTGCTGGCCCTGCCGCGCGGGCTGGTCTGCGTGCGCGACGCGTTGGGCGTGGATCAGGCGATCTGGCTGGCGGTGCAATCCGATCTGATCCGCTCGCGCCGTGTGCAGGCCGTGGCCGGGTTCTGCCGTGCGGTCATCCACAGCAACCGGCAGGTGCTGGAAGGCCGGTGAGTGCCCCCCCTGTCAGAGGTCACCCAGCGAATGCAGCGTGACCGAGGCTGCCGAAGAGTCCTGCCCGTCACGCATGCGCAACAGATCGAGGCTGGCCTCCAGATCCTCGGCGCTCAGGTCGCGGGCGATGAGGACGACGCGGCTGGTCCGGTCTCCGGCAGGCCAGTCCTCCAGCGGCACGGGCGGCTCCAACAGGTGCTGCACCCCATGCAGCACAAAGGGTTGCGCGGCCCCTTCCAGATGCACGATCGCCTTGAGCCGCAGGATCGCCTCGCCCCGAAGCCCCATGATCATGTCCAGCCAGAAATCGAAAACGCCCGGCGGGATCGGCGTGTCGATGGTGACCGAGGCCGTGGCGATCCGGTTGTCGCGGGCGTGATGGGACAGGGCTGCGGGCTGAAAGGCGGGCGCGGGCGCCGGTTGCCCGAACCCCGACAGACCGGCCAGCGGGTCGGCGGCGGATTCAGGCAGGGGCACGCCCATCCATGCCAGCACCGCGCCCGTCTCGCCCCGGTCGCGCCCCTCCGTCAGCCCGAACAGCGCGCCCGGCGGCACCTGACCCCGCCCGGCGCGGATGCGCGGCGCATGCGGGTTCAGCCGGTCCAGCCGCTGGTCCAGCCCGGCAATCCGGGCGGGGCTGGCCAGATCGCATTTGCTCAGCACGATCCGGTCGGCCATCGCAACCTGCGCCTGCGCCTCGGCGTGCCGCTCCAGCGTGTCCGTGCCAAGGACCGCGTCCACGATGGTGACGATCCCGTCCAGCCGGTACGCGCCGGCGACAAGCCGGTCCAGCAACAGCGTGTGATGGATCGGGCCGGGATCGGCGAGGCCCGTCGTCTCGATCACCACGCGGTCAAAGGTCAGCCCGCCCCGCATGCGCCGCACATAAAGCGCCCCCAGCGTGCGCGCCAGATCGTCGCGGATCGAACAGCAGATGCAGCCCGACGCCATCAGCACGACATCCTCGGCCACCGATTCGATCAGATCGTGATCCAGCCCGGCCTCGCCGAATTCATTGACGATCACGGCGATGCGCCCGCCGGTGCTGTCATGCAGCAGGCGGTTCAGCAGCGTCGTCTTGCCTGCGCCCAGAAAGCCGGTCAGCAGGGTCACGGGGATGCGGTCGGACATGGTTGCGGGACCTTTCGGAGCGTGGTTGGGGGCGGGAAAACGCGGGGCGGGGCATGGGAATGTCAGCGCAGATCAGGGACAAGGCGAGGCGCAAGGCGGCGGCACTGTGGCACTTTCAGCGCATCCGGCGGCGGTCACGCCAGCAGGCGGGGATGGGGGCGCAGGTCATCGTCCCGGTGGCCGAGCTGCCCTGCGATGACCCCGCCTGCCCCGGCCCGGCGACGCAGATCACCATTCTGGGGCTGGATCTGATCCGGCGCATGCTGGTCATTCACCGGCCTGTGTCGGATGTGACAGAGGCCGACATCCTGGCCGCGATGTCATAGGGCCTGCCCGGTTCGGACGGATCGCCTGCGCTGATCCGGCGATTGAGGCCCGGATTCGGGTCGGTCACGACGCTCTTGTTTCGTGCCATGGCAATGCGCGGGCGAGGGTCGTTGCAATATGGTTGCGACAAATGGGTCATCCGGTGGCCAGCGCGGGCGTGAGGTCGCGCGCGCTGAGGCGCGTCATCGAAAACCGGGCGGGCGCAGGTCCGCCATGCCCCGACAGCGCATCGGACCAGCGCATCGGACCAGCGCATCGGACCAGCGCATCGGACCAGCGCATCGGGCCAGCGCACTCCGGACAGGCCCCGCCCCGTCATCCATTCCCATCCTCCGAAATTCAAAAGTGTAATTACATAACATGAATGAGCCCTGCAACCGCTCTTTCCCGGTTGCGAAAGCCCCGCAATCAAGGCAGTTGTATCCATTGATCTATAGAATGATGCAATGAGTGAGAGCCATCCCCATGACGAGACCGGCCTCGACGCGGCAGCGACCATGTTCGCCGCCCTGTCCGAGCCTGCCCGGCTGCGCCTGCTGCTGCGGCTTGCCAAAAGCCCGGCCTCGGTCACGGACCTGGCCGGGATGACGGGCGAGAAGCTGACCACGGTTTCGGCCCGGCTGGGCGTTCTGCATGCCGCCCGCCTTGTGGCCCGGCGACGGCAGGGCAAGTCGATCATCTATTCACTGGCCGATCATCACGTGCTGACCATGGTGCCGGACGCGATCGGAAACGCCCGCGAAACCCACTGAAAATAATTAAAAAAAACCATGCATGACGGTCGCAAGATCCATCCCGGCCACCCCCATCAGCACGGCCCGGATTGCGGGCTCGAGGCGGTGCCGCATGGCGATCACGTCGATTGTCTGGCCGATGGCCGCCTGCATCATCCGCATGGCGATCACTGTGATGATCACGGCCCGGTCGAGGTCGTCCGCGCCACCTGATCGCCGCCTGATCCACACCCAGCCTGTGCCCATGGCGGGACCGGGAACGGTTCCGCCATGGGCCTGCGCGGGGCGCGGCTCAGGTCCTGCGCGACATGATCCAGATAAAGAACAGCCCGCCGCACAGGCCGGTGACGACGCCGATGGGAATATCCTCGGGCGCCATCGCCACGCGGGCCAGCGCATCGGCGCCGATCAGGAACACCGCCCCCGCAAAGCCCGAGGCGGGCAGGACGCGGGCATTGTCTCCGCCCAGAACCATCCGCACCAGATGCGGCATCATCAGCCCGACAAAGCCGATCAGCCCGGAAAACGCCACCATCACCCCGGTGATCAGCGCCGCCACGACAAAGACGGTCAGGCGAAAGCGCCCCACCTCCAGCCCCAGACTGGCGGCGGTCTCATCGCCCAGGCTCATGGCGTTCAGCCGCCCGGCCTGTGCCCACAGCCACAGCCCGCAGGGGATCAGCACCGCCAGCGGCCACAGCAGATGCGACCATTGCGCAAGGCCAAGCCCGCCCAGCATCCAGAAGACGACCGTATGGGTGGCGCGGGGATCGCCCAGAAAGATCAGGATATTGGCGCCGGCCATGATGACAAAGCTGACCGCCACGCCGGTCAGCACCAGCCGGTCGGCACTGGAGCCCCCGGCCAGCCGCGCCACGCCCAGCACCAGAACCGTGGCCATCAGCGCGCCGCCAAAGGCCATCAGCGGCACGGTCAGCGCGCCCAGAAACAGCCCCGTATGCAGCAGCGCCGCGATCGCGCCAAAGGCCCCGCCCGACGAGATGCCGAGCAGATGCGGATCGGCCAGCGGGTTGCGCGTCACCGATTGCAGCGCCGCGCCGACCATGCCCAGCCCCGCCCCCACCAGCCCGGCCAGAATCACCCGCGGCAGGCGGATCTGCCAGACGATGCTGGCATGTCCCGCGCTGACATCGGGCGCGGTCAGGCCGGGCAGCAGCCGGTCCAGCACCACGCCCCAGACCGAGGCCAGCGGCACCGGCACCGCCCCCACCGACACCGCGACCCCGATCACCAGCGCCAGCACCGCCGCCAGAACGCCGCCCAGCCCCAGCCTCAGCCCAAGGCGCTGCCTGGTCGTGACGGCGGCAATGTCGGCCATCGCTCAGTTCCCCCGAAAACCGGCGACCAGCTTTTCGACCGCCGCAATATTGCGCGGCCCCGGCGTCGCCTCGACATAGTCCAGCACGACAAAGCGGTCGTTGCGCACCGCGTCGATATCGGCAAATGCCGGGTTGGTTTTCATGAAATCAATCTTCTGCTCGGCCGTCACATCGCCGTAATTCACGATCACGACCACCTGCGGGTTCCGCTCGGCCACCGGCTCCCAGCTGATCTCGGCCCAGCTTTTCTCCAGATCGTCCATGATGTTGCGCCCGCCCGCCGCCTCGATCAGCGCGGTGGGCATGGCATGGGCGCCTGCGGTAAAGGGCGCCTCTTCGCCGCTGTCATAGACAAAGACCCGCAGGGGGGCGCTGTGGTCGATGCCCCCGGTCACCTCATCCAGCCGCGCCTGCCAGCCCTCGACCAGCGCCTGCGCCCGCTCCTCGACCCCGAAGATGCGGCCCAGATTGAGGATGTCGGCATACATATCCGCCATGCTGGAGCGGGGGCGCGGACCCAGATGGATGCAGCTTTCGGTCAGCTCATAGACCTGAATGCCAAAGGGGGCCAGCGTGTCGGGCGTGACCTCGCCGCCGACCTTCATGCCGTAATTCCAGCCGGCAAAGAAGAAATCGGCCTCGGCCCCGGCCAGAACCTCTTTGCCGGGGTATCGTTCGGCCAGTTCGGGCAGTTCGGCCACGCCCTCGCGCATCTCTTCGTCCAGCGTCTTCCAGCCCGAAATGCCGGTATAGCCCACCATCCGGTCGCGCAGGCCCAGCACCAGCATCATCTCGGTCAGGTTCACATCGTTGGACACGGCGCGCGCGGGCGGCGCCTCGAACGTCACCTGACGGTTGCAGCTTTGCACGGTCACGGGATAGGCCAGCGCGGCACCCGCCGACATCAGCAGGGCGGCAAAAGACAGTCGGATCATGGGTGGTCCTTTCGGGGTCGTCACAGGGAAAAGGAAAAGCGCGGCGCCGGGCCGCTGCGGTCGATCTGGGCGCGCACGCCAAAGGCGCGGGCCAGCGTGGCCTCGGTCAGCGCCTGATCCGGGGGGCCGTCGGCCAGAATGCGGCCCTGTCGCAGGACCAGCACCCGTTCGGCAAAGCCCGCCGCCAGCGTCAGATCATGCAGGGTGGTGATGACGGTCAGGCCGAACCCGCGCAGCAGGGCCAGCAGCTCCAGCTGATGGCGGATGTCCAGATGGTTGGTCGGCTCGTCCAGCACGATCACGCGCGGCTCCTGCGCCAGCGCGCGGGCGACCATGACGCGCTGGCGTTCCCCGCCCGACAGGGTGCCAAAGGCGCGATCCGCCAGCCCGGTCAGGTCCATCCGGTCCAGCGCGCCCGCGATGATGCGGGCATCGGCCTGATCGGGCCCCGACAGTCCGGCAGCCCAACCCCGCCGGTGCGGCAGGCGGCCAAGCGCCACGATCTGCCGCGCGGTCAGCGCGAAATCGGTGGGCTGTTCCTGCAACACGGCGGCAAGGCTGCGGGCGGTCTGCGCGGCACTGCTCTGCCAGATGTCGCGCCCCATCAGCCGGACCCTGCCCGTGCGCGGCGCATGATGGCGATAGATCAGCCGCAGCAGCGAGGATTTGCCCGCGCCATTGGCCCCGCAGATCGCCATGATCTGGCCCTGAGGCACGGCAAAGCTGATCTCCGACAGAATATCGGCGCCACGGGGCGGCCCCCAGCTGACACCGGACAGCTCGACCGCCGGGGTCGGGCTGCCATGCTGCCGCACAGGTTCAGACAGCGCGGTCAGGGGCCTGCGCGCGAGATCATCCATCGAAGTCTCCTTCCGGGACACCCCGCCCGGTGGTCGAATGCTTCGATGGCAGGTCTCCTGACTTCGCGGGTCGTGACCTCCCCCACCTTCCCATGCCCGTCAGGGGCACAGTGGCATCGGG